>JBBQHB010000080.1:0-24611 GCA_038323575.1 Bacteroidales bacterium
TAGTGATTCAGTGAATTGGGGGCATCGCTGAATAAAACCCAATTATTTCTTACCACATCAAGTTCATCCTGGGCCAGAACATTGGTCCTCGCCATCATGATAACAAAAGAAATAGCGAAAATAATTTTTAGTAAACGCATATATTTATTGTTTTGTGTATAATTATTTTTCCCCGGTATATGATATTAAAATCAAAACCAATTGTTAGTTCGGTTGTTGCTAATTTATCTTTTGAAAATAGGTTAACTAATTCCTTTTTTCGACATCTACTTTTGAAGAGCCCAAATTATGACGCTTTGTTTGCTGCACAGGATACGCTCTTGCATCTTTATATTACTCATTAATAAAACATTGAAACATGACACCCTCTTCGGCTTAAACCAAAGAGTATGTCATGTAGCATTGGAAATAAGGTTCACCCTCCGGGTAAAGCTTTTCCAAGACCATTTAAAATTTCGGCTATGACCCTATAATATTTACTTTATTGACAAACAATAATCTATACAATTTCTGGTAACAAATATGGCGCGCGGTAATCGCGGCTGAGCATGCTATTTGCTTCACTTTCACCTTCACCTATAAAACGTTCTGCTACAGAATCAAATTCAAGCTGACGACCCAAACGATATGAAATATTACCTAAATGAGCAAGCGAGGAAGCCAAATGACCAGTTTGAACCGGTCCGTTCTGGATACTCATATCGCGGGCACGGATAGCATCGAACCAGTTTTGGAAATGCAGGGTAAGTTCACCCTTTTCTGATCGGCTAGGCCCTTTTTCGCGTTTTTCACCCAGAAAGGTTTCATATGTGTCGTAACCTTTCACGACCATATAACCTTTATCTCCGTAGAAAATATTTCCCACTCCTGCCCCATCTTCCAGGTTAGTGCACCAGTTACGGACTTCAAACTGGATCATTTTCTTTTCTTTCGGATAATGATAAATCGAAGTCTGCACTTCTGGAACTTCCTTGCAGTCATCCCACAGAAATTTCCCGCCCATCGACGTAATGTGTTCGGGTAAACTTTTGACACCCAATCCCCACATACAAAGATCGGTTTCATGAATACCCTGGTTACCCACGTCTCCATTGCCGTAATTCCAATGCCAATGCCAGTTGTAGTGAACCAGATTTTTACTGAACGGACGCATCGGTGCCGGTCCGCACCACAAGTCATAATTTAAATTTGCAGGGGTTTGTGAAATACCTTTATCCCCAATATCCGGACGCCAGCGATAAACCAATCCACGCGACATATATACCCGTCCGATCAGTCCTTCCTCCAGGTGCTTTACAGCTTCCCTTATCGCTACCGAACTCCGCAATTGCACACCATGCTGAACAATACGATTGTATTTATAAGCTGCTTCAATCATTTTCTTCCCCTCGTAGATGTTGTGGGTGGCAGGTTTTTCAACATAAACATCTTTTCCTGCCTGACAGGCCCAGATAGTTTGCAGGGCATGCCAGTGATTGGGTGTTGCCAGAGTTACCGCATCAATGGATTTATCTTCATAAGTTCTTCGGAAATCCTGTTCAATGGTTACCTTTTTGCCATATTTCTTTTCAAATTCTTTGGCACGGACTTGTAGAATATCCAAATCGGGATCGCAAAGAACTGCAACCTCAACATTGGACTTTTCTGCCAGACCCATAATTTCTTCAATATGGGTCATTCCACGACCATTAACTCCCAGAACTGCCACACGAATACGATCATTTGCACCTTTTGCACCAGCCGGAAGAATAGTTGGTATTACTGTTTTTCCAATCAGAATAGCCGGAGAAACAGCAAGCACAGTGCCTGCTGTAGCGGTTTTCAGAAAAGACCTTCTTGAATTGTTCCCGTTATTTTCCATCATTTTAAAATTTAGATTTTAGCATTTAAGACCCTTCATAAGTTAATCTCTTTTTAATTAAAATTCTTGGCCATACCATTAATATCATCATTCGAAAGGTCGCCACCAATTGCCACCTGGTATTTAAAAACAACGCTTTCTCCCGGTTTTAAAATCACTTTTACTCCTTTGGCATTTTTATCAAAAATGCGACCGCCAAGATTGTTGGAAGCAAACAACCCATATCCACGTGCATGAGACCATGCCGGATAGTTTGTATTTTTCGGATGATCAAGTATTACGATTGTAATTACTTCACCTTCCTTGACTGCCCGAAGTGCAACCCAGGGGCTTCTTTTTCCCCAAATATCGCCTCCTTTTATGCCATCAGCATTTCGGTAAACACCATTAACACCATCATTATTCAACACAGGAACTTTTGTTACAATTCCATTGGCATCCAAAAATTCTTCCGGTTTTGTTGCAGGTTCTTCAAATGCCCTGTCGACTCGTAAGCCAAGTAAACCTTCCTTGTTCTCGGTAAAAGATACCTCTTGAACAGCGGTTAGTTTTGTTGTTCTTTGGATGGTGCGAAGATTTCCCTTTCCGGAAAAAACAAAGGTCGATTCTTCGTTAAGCAGAACTGTGTTGTTTACATCAACCCAATTGGAACTGGTAACCAATTCTCCTTTTTGGGGATTTTCCGATACTATTCTGCTGAAGACAATTGAACCGTATTTGGGTTTATCCGCCGGCTTTATTGCAAATGAATTGTTCCAGAAGTCTAGCCCGTTGACATCACCAAAATTGAACCACAATCCAACATGATGTGGGTGATCGGTACGTTCAAATGGCCTTGGATTCAAAGGATACCCGCGGGTAATTGATTTCCCGGACGCACTTAAAATAGGATATAGCGATTGCTTCTCCATGTTGTCAGGATAAATGAAGGCAGTAAAAAACTTTCCGTCTACTAATACTTCGACTCTTTTGCTTTTCTTATCATTTTTAAATTTAACATTCCCTTTGGGAGAAGACCCAATGCAACTTACGGATACCATCAGTGCAAAAACTGTAAAATAAAGTACTTTCATTTAGAGTTGTTTTAACTTAATAACATACATAACTGTGTTTAATATCTTATAATATTTATTTGTAAGATTCTCATCTGCACGTTTGTTTTATTCATACCCATGCTTATCATTTGGCAAATTGCTCACCGAATAATCCTTTTTGCCAGGTGGTTTATATTTATTGCTCATTGAACTATTCAATATGAGATTTAATGTCCTAAATATAGTATTATATATCTTAATATCAATATTTTAATTTTTAAATCTTCCCTTTTACCGGCTTCAGTATAGATGAATTCCATTTTTTTAATTTTTCTTCTTGTGGCAGTCAGTACAAGATACCCAATGGATATTGTTGGCGCTTTTTGCATCCGCAAAACTGGTATTCATTTTCATCACATCGAGTTTGCAGTTCGAAATTGCAGGATGGCATGTAATACATCTGTTTTTTGCCGTATTGCTGTGCGGTTCATGACAGGCGATACAGCTTAACCCTTCGTGAACGCCCCGTGGCGTCCGGTCATCAGAAGTTCCCGCCTGATGATTTTTATTTGGAGCATGGCACTGAACACAATTACGCATTCGTAGATCATCTGAAACTTTAATGACCCGTTCACCCTGCCATAAATTTAGTTTTGGTAAATCAGCAACCGGGAAGTAGTTTTTTTCATGACGGTCGTAAAAACTTACCATTGAAACAGTATCTTTCTGTTGATAATAAATGGTTTTAGGATCCGCGTAGTCAGGTTTGGTAACCGGCGATCCCTTCTGATGAATCTGATGGCAGGCCATACACGGAATAGTCGGCCTTGTTGACATTTTCTCATCTTTTAGTTTCCATGGACCTGTGATTTTCAAGGGTTCAACTACATCATTAACAGTTCCTTCAAAAAACATCCCGTGACACCTCAGGCAATCGAAGCTGATTTGTTCCGTAGTATTGTGTTTAGTATTTAAAAATACATGCTGATAGTCAACAGAATGACCGCCGGCTGACCATTTTGCAAATTCTGATGAGTGACATCGTTGGCAATTATTCATCACTTCCAACAGTTGGAGCTCACTTAATTTTATGTTTTCTACTTTTTTTACTTTGATGTGGTTGACCACCATCATCCCTTTTTCTTTCATGCTGTGGATTCCATTGCTCAACGCCGTACCATGACATTCCTTGCAATGCAAGTTTCGATGTACAGATAGCGCCATTGAATTGACTGATTTCCCGATTTCATGACAGGATGCACAGGTTTTTGCGGGTGAAGCTGTATTCCAGTAGGTGTAAAAGGAACCAAAAGCGATGACGATAACGATCAGCGTTATTGGTATAACCACCAGGATTGTATTAAGAATTCTTTTTCTTGTCATTGTTGATGGTTTATTTAAATCGGTTTCCTTTCGACCATTCGCCGGCAATGTATCCGCCAACGCGGAACCCTAAAGCCATGATTGTCAGTGCAGGATTGAATCCGCCATTGTTAACGTGCAGACTGCCGTCGGCTACAAAGAGGTTGGGAACATCATGAACTCTGCCGTACTTGTCCGTGACTGAGGTTTTAGGATCATTTCCCATCCGGCAGGTTCCAGCCTGATGCTGTCCCCCGCTTAGTCCTCCTCCACCGCCGACAGATTGCCAGGTCTGAATCGCTCCTGCCTCTTTTAGCCAGTTTTCCGCCTTTTCGGCCAAAAACCTTCCTCCATCGATATCTTTGTGATGCCGTGCGCCTGATAACCTGACAACAGGGATACCCCAGAAATCTTTTACGACAGGATCGACACCGGCACGGGCCTCGAAATTTGGGATCTCTTGGTAGGGTCCCACTGCCTGTGCCACCCTTTTATAGTTGTTGCGCTGAAACGCTTTATGCTCCTTGCCCCACCCGGCAGCGCCCCTAGGGCGGATGCTTGTAAAAGCATAGGGCATCCGGATAAATTCGTTGGCTAACATTCCCCCGCCCATAATCCCGGGGTTGTGATGACTGAAATCGCATATAGCCACCGAAGCTCCCGGACCCAGGTCGTCGTAGATCTCATCGGCAAAAATACCATATGCCCCCGTATATGCATGTCCCTGAAGGTTGCGACCTACCCAATCATTCTCGTTTCCGATTCCGTTGGGGAAGAATTTCGATTTCGAATTAAGAAGCAGCCGGGCAGTCTCTGTTGCAGATGCTGAAACTATTACAATGTCAGCTGTTTGGGTTTGCTTTTTATTTTTTTCATCGAAATAACTAACTCCCGTTATCTTCCCCTGATCGTTAACCAATATCTCACTAACTACCGAATTGGTGCGCAATTCACAATTGCCGCTTTCGAGCGCAATTGGGATCACCGTATTTTGGGTTCCGCATTTGGCATTTACCGGACAGGCATAACCTGCACATGTGCGCATTCGGATACAGGCCGGACGGCTGCCATAAGGAATGGAATTACGCAACATGGGAATTGGAAACGGGTGATATCCCAGCCTTTTAGCAGCATCCAACATCAATTTTGCCTCTTTATTATCCGAAAAAGGGGGCATAGGTTGTGGTTTTCTGCGTGGCGGTGCAAACGGGTTCTGACTGTCATCTCCTGAAACGCCAATTTCCCATTCTGCCTTTTCGTAGCATGGCTCAAGGTCTTCATACGTAATTGGCCAGTCATCAAGGGTTGATCCTTCAACGTGCCCATATATTGTTTTTAATTTAAAATCTTCCTGCATAAACCGCCAGGCCATGGCTCCATAACTAACAGTACCAGAACCTACACAGGCAGCGTTATTGTTATAACCCCCTTCGCTTGGTAAAATAATACTCGTTCTGCCATCACTGCCTGCAACAACACGCTTATAGCGCTGATCATCCGGCCCATGTGCATTGCCGAGAACAGTAGTTCGCTGAGAGTTCAATTCGTCTGTATTGGTATTATCGAAAGTGACCCAACCTCCTCGTTCGAAAAGGACAACAGAGAGCCCGGAAACACTCAACTCTTTGGCAACTATACCACCTCCGGCGCCGGCACCGACAACGATGGCATTGACATGTTTATTTTTCATAAGTTAGCTGTTGTAACGATTTTGACCGATAATAACAGGATAGTCGAGTTTCAGCATTTTATAGCTAACATTGTTTTTGTTGCCTCCGTGACGCGGACTGCCATAGAAGCCCTGCAATGAGTGCTCACGGATCAGCTTGAAGAATTGGCGGTCGAATCCCTTTTCCCATGATGCTCCTCCCAGCTTTCCCGCTTCGATGCTTTCCAGGAATTGGGTCTGCTCGTTCCAGGATAATTCTTCGAACCGCTTCTGAAATTTGGTTTTGCAGGTTTCACTGACTGCCATTAACCCTTTACGATAAATTTCCTGGAACCTGGTATAAGGCCCTACCAGTTGTTTATCTATGAAATTAGTGACCCCGGCATCTCTTCCACCAGGCCATTCATCGGTAGGAATGATCTGCTCTGCCAGCGCATCAAGCAGGTTAGATTCCTGTTCCGTGAGAAATTGCCATCTTGACAAGGGAGGATTGGTGCACCGGCTGAGTAAACACATCCCGCCTGCCCCTAAAACAGAAAGGGCGATAAAACGGCGGCGTGTTAATTTCGTCTGCTGATTCATGATGATTAATGCGCTATCTAATTTGTTTCCTGTAATTCTCTTTTTGAAATATCTCTTCTTTCGGCTTGTTTTTTTGAGACAGAGCCTATGTTGACTACAGCTTTTCTTTCATTTTTAAAAAGGATTGCGAATGACAGCAAAAGGGCAAACGACATACCCGAAGTAATTCCCCAGATACTGTTCCAATCATAAGTCCTGACATCATTAACAGTTCCCGAAAAATGATCAATAATTTGACCGCTGATGAAATTGCCGACAAGTAGTCCCAACCCGAATGTCACAAAGAAAATAAACCCCTGTGCCTGAGCTTTCAGATCTGCAGGTGCTTTTTGATCGATATAAATCTGCCCCCCCCCAGGTAAAAGTAACCGAAAATGAGGCCATGTACCAGTATTCCTACCAGATAGAAAACTGTCGTGTCTGTTGCAGAACCTGTATAAAAAGCCACATACCTGATCAACAGGGCAACAAGGCCAAGGATCATGGTATTCCGCAAGCCGATTTTACGGATTGAGAAAGGGACAGTGAGTAAGAAAAGCATTTCTGCCAGTTGACCAATATTCATGGTAATACTGATGTATTCAAATTTTCGGTCGAGCAAAAATTCGGAACAATACGACCAGTACATCGAAAAAGGGATCATAGATAAAAATGAAAGAATGATAAAAACAGCAAAATTGCGGTCTTTCATCAGGCGTAATGACCGAAGACCAAGTGCATCAATCACAGATGATTTTTTACCTTTTGCTGAAGACGGGGTGACCGGGAGAAATAGATTGAATATAACAGCCACAAGGCCAATTGCCGAAGCAAAGAAGAAGGGAATATTTGTCCCGTCAAAATGCATATTAAAAAATTTAACAATAACAAGGCTAAATATACCGGAAACCACCCAGCCCACAGAGCCGAAAACACGAATTCTTGAAAATTGATCGGATTGAGAATGGGTCATAGCTATGGAACTGGTCAGACCCCAGGTAGGCATGTAAAAAAGCATAGCCAGCAATAAAAAAACAAACAGCCAATCCGGATTGTTTGTTAACCCTGCAAGTAATAGCATAACCGCACTAAAAAGGTTCAGCGTCGCCAAAACTTTCTGTCCGTCAAAATAACGGTCAGCAACCATACCTATCATTGGCGAAGCCATACAGCCGATAGCCATGGAGCTAAGTATTAATGCTTTCTGCACACCTCCAATACCCATATTTGTAAGATAAGCAGCCAATGGAACCCACCAAACAGCAAACATCATATATTGGAAAAACATCATCTGCGAGAGTTTGGCTGTCTTGGGGAATAAAGTTCTCTCCATATTCAATATTATAAAGGTTTATCAATTAAACAAGCAAGGGTGAAAATTCAAAATAAAAAAAAACTAACTAATCCTCTTACCTCACAGTCCTCCGAAAAATAACCCCGGACCTTTGTGTACGCTAAGACTATGACCGCACACGTAAAGACCAGGGTTAATTTTAAGTGAGTCGAATGTATAGATTGATATCCATACATTCAGGATGTGCCTGATTAAAAAACTACAGGGTCAAATGTTTCAAAACGAACATCCCGATCCCTGATTACAAGCGTATCATTAACTATGTGCTTGGTTGGTGGAACATTTATTTGATAAGATAAGTAGATGGCATTCCTTTTTTTACCACCCCATTCATCACCCTCTTTAACTAATTTTCCAGTGCCTGTTATTACAAATGCAGAAGCAGGATTGTTTGTTATCACGCAATTGCCGCTATTGTCAAATACAAGATCCATGTTTAATGCACCAGGCGAACCAACTTTAGCCTTTACGGTTCCTGTGACATTAACTTTGTTCCTTGCAGTTGTTTTAAGCGACCATATTTCGCTGTTCTCAACATATCTCGGACGATAGATCACTGTATCGATAGGAGTCGATGTGATGGCGTCTTTTCTGACAGACCTTCCTCTTGTCAAATATTTACCATGGTAAGCATTAACATATTTAATCCCGAATAAGGTGTAATCTTTTGGAACTATGATCCAGTCTGATTTGATCCTCCGATCCGGATTAGCTACCAGGGGTTTTCCGGAAAGAATCGTATCCAGCGAACTTGTGGTGATTATGTAAGGTATAACATAGTGAGTTTTAAAAGCCAGCGGATCATTCAAAAACTGATCTGTTAACTGAACCTCAAATCCTGCATAAAGCTCACCTTTGGGAATAACAATCTGACTTGCGGGGTTAATTGTGTAATAACTGGAGGGTAGAACCTCGAGGATTTCACCAGTAGCCGTCTTGAGATTCTTAACAAGATTTGGATCAATGACAAAATTAACTGTCTGATTATCCTTATTCTCATATACTCCACCCATATGTGCTGAAATCACAAAATTCAGATTATTATCATCTTGATTTTCATTATTGTACTCAGAATCACCCAAGACCAATGTTCTTACAGGTGTTTGGTAAGGGAAATACACTGTTTTATAAGCAAAATCAGGAAAATCCCAGGATTCATTATGGCAGGAAATGATTCCTAATAATGAAACTGTCATAAACAGCAATGATATTTTTTTCATCTTAAATTATTTTTAAATATATTTTTTCTACCATCCGGCATTTTGAATCATCTGTTTATTCCTTAACAAATCTGCATAGGGAAGCGGACCATAAGTTTTGTAAGGCGCATATACCCGGGTCTCAACCTCTGGCAATACAGTATAAACATTATTTGAAATTTGTATTCCTTTGGCAGATTCAGTAAGATCAAGATTCCATCTGCGAAGATCCCAAAACCTGAAACCTTCAAAGCATAATTCAATACGTCTTTCGTTGCGTATCAGTTCTCTCATCGCTTCCTTGGATGTAATGGTAATCAGATAGAGGTCAGGTTGTGCTAATTTTGCTCTTTTCCGGATAGCGCCAATTATAGAAGTAGCTGTAAATCCGTTTGAATTTGGATCGCCAGCGGGTCCCCATGCTTCGTTAGCGGCCTCCGCATAATTAAGAAATACCTCCGTATATCGCATATGCGTATAAAAATGTTGTTGATTATTAGTAGACCCAGGAGCAAGGTTTACGTTTTCCCGCAACAATTTCTTAAGATAATACCCTGTGCGTGTGGCCAATACTACCCGGTTAATTCCGTTTGCGGCGTCTTCCGTATTCGTATTAATAACGGTAGTACCAATTGTATTACCCTTATAAACAATATAATCCTTTAACCGTGGGTCGCGTGAAAAATAAGGATTTTGCGGATTGTATAAGCTCGCAGCAGCGGAAATAGGATAACCATTCAGCGCCGGAAAAGCATCCACCAAATTCTGTGTTGGATTTGTTCTTCCACTTCCATATAGAGAAGGTGGAAAGTTATCTTTTTCCCATGTATTGATGCTTTGAATATAAGCTCTCCAAATAATATCAGCATCTGATTTATTGAGATAAAAACTACGTCCTGACCCGGAAAGGCCGGCAACACCTCCAATATCTTTAAGTGAAGCAGCAGCAGCATCGGCGGCAGCAATCCACTTTGCATCCTTAGAACCAAAGGCCTGGCTGGCAACGTGAAGAGATACTCTTGATTTAAGTGCTTTGAGAATCCTACCGCTCATCCGACCCTTATTGTCTACATTAAATACAGCATTGTACTCTAAATCCAGTGAGTTTACATAATCTAGTGGCAATAATAAATCGGCTTTAGTAATATCATCATAAATCGCCTGAACACATTCAGCATAAGTGCTGCGTTTCAACGACTGCCAGTCAGAATTATAATCCATTGGTTTATCCATAAGAATAATACCAAGTAAACTGCCATCATCAGCTTTGCCACCGTGTCGTTTTAACAGTTCAAAATTCCACCAGGCCCTCATTCCATATGCTTCACCTGTTGAGCGTTGTTTAAAATATTTATTCTTTACAGGACTAGTCCAACTCCATTCTACCTTTTCAACAAAGGTGAGAAAATAGTTAATGTTATAAATTGCTTTATAGGCCACATTCCAGGAAGACATCGGATCAAACTGCGAGGACCATTCACCGTTTGACATACGACGGTATGGACTTGTTGTAAGATTGGAAACCGCATCATCGGTGGCTGTCTCATCAAGTGCATAAGCAGAGGCAAGCGGAACATAGGCATTATCGAGTACTCCCTCTGCAAAAAGCGCATCCTTCTCGAACCTCGATTCAGTATAGAAATTCTCAGGGTCAGGATTTAACAAACTATCACAGGATGTGAAAATAATACCTGAAATAATAATTAAAATTGCGAGTAACTTATATCGTTGCATTTATTAAGTTTTTTTAAAGTTAAAAATCAGCTTTCAGTCCCACAGCAAAATACCTGTATTGCGGTTCACCGCCTATGCTTAATTCCATTTTATCAACATTTTTTGCAAATGATGCAATATTACTTGCCCTTACAAAAATGTTAAGATTTTTCAATGAGAGCTTCGAGGAAAACGCTTTAGGCGTATTATATGACAATTGTATTCGATTGATTGTAATCCTTGAATTATCATACATCCAGTAGGTAGATGCCCTGTAATTATTGCTACTCCCTTGTGATGTCAGTCTGGGGTAAGTAGCTGTGGCAGCTGTGGCTGGAGTCCATCGGTTAAGAACAACCTCTGAATACTTTAGTGCGGAATTAACCCAGTAGTAGGAGTTACTGGAAATTGATTCCGACCCTTCGGAACCTGATGCCAGAGCAAAGAAAGACAAGTTTTTGTATCTCAGCAGGAGGTTTAGTGAACCAGACAATCTTGCAGTATAGTTTCCAATCACAATCTCGTCCTGACCATCAATGATTAGATCACCATTTTGATCTTTATACTTGATGTCTCCTGGTTTAACTACACCAAAAGATTGTACCGGGCTGTCGGCAATATCCTGTGGGTCTTTAAACAACCCCAGGGCTTCCAATCCAAACATAGCACTGACTGGTTTGCCTTGTCTGTAAAGATAGTCAAACTCATAATTTTCTTCCTTTTTAATAACTTCAGTCTGCAGGTACGTCATATTAGCCCCTATTTCAAAACTAAAATCATTGGTGAGTTGTTTTCTCCAGGTCGCACCTAATTCAGCGCCCTTATACATATTTTCATCATTGTTTGTGTACGAATAAAACCCGCCTAAATAGGCTGGAACAGGATTAACCAGCTTTGCAACCATCCCTGTTATATGTTCCCGGAAAATATTTGCATCTAACCATAAAGATTTATTGAACAAAACTGCCTCTACCCCCAGATTAATGTTATTTCTGACTTCGTAAAACAAATTATAGTTTTTAACATTATTATATCTGGTGGACCCCACAGATCTGACTTCATTAACATAAAACATTGTGCCGCCAACATATTGCCCTTCATATAAATTATAACCTGGTATGGTCAGATCGGTATTTAATCGGCTTGCGGTTGCTTTCAGCTTAAGGTAATTGATTACAGAACTACCTTTTAGAAAGTTCTCTTCACTCATTACCCAGCCTAACCCAATTGATGGGGAAAATCCTAAACGGTTTGAAGGAGCCAACTTTGCAGAAGTTACTAAGGCAGCATTCAAATCAAGCAGGTATTTATTATCATAAGCATAATTAAAATTTGCTCCTAAATGATTATTCTTGTCGCGTTGCGAAATGCCTGAAACATTGTATAATTCGCCATAACCCATAACGGATGCTCCAAATGCGTGTTTTTGCCCGAAAACACGGTTATAATTAAGCATCAGGTAGGCTCCAAAATTACGCGATATACTTGTATTTGCAATTCCCTGTGTACCTTCAAATTTATCAATGCCTATTTTTGTAACCGACAGAATATCTTCGTTATTCACACCGCCCATCACAGGTTGATATACAGCATAGGTATTGCTCTGGCTCTCCTGGTATTGGTTGTAAAAATCAATGCCGATAAAAGTCTTCATACTAAGCCCTTTTGTTATGGCGTCCAAATCAACATTAATTCCCTGATTAAATTGAACTGTAGAGTTATAACGGTTGGAATACCCAGCTAAATTCAGGTTTCCCCATACATTATTCAGGTATCCTGATTTGCCGCCTAACAAGTATCGTCCGTCGATTATTTGTGCTGTATTGACATATTTTTTATTTGCAATCAATGCTGTATCAATGAGAGGAACGAATAAATTTGGAAGCAGGGTGGAAGCATCTGACCAGTAATCGCCATTGGCACGTCGGCTAATATCGTAAGCTGCGACAATGTCAACATAAGAGGTTATTAAATCATTTATCCGGAAATTAATATTTGATCTGACGTTTAGTCTAGTGTCTTTATCGTCTTTCCCCTGTCCCATGTTCAGCAATGTTCCTGTCTGGCTCCATCCCACATTCAGGTAATACTGGGCATTCTTGTTTCCCCCTGAAAATTCCATCACTGCACGTGTGTTAGGTTTCATGCTTTTCAGAAACTCTGAATTGTAGTAATTTACATCAGGATAAACCTGTGGTTTTGTCCCAGCTCTGGTTCCATCAATCAAATTTTGAGCATATTGTTGCCCCATACCGTCATTTGCCCTGGCTTCATTATACAATTCCATATATTCGGCTGAACCCAGGTATTTTGGGAACCTTATCGGATTAGAAAATCCCTGCATCACATTAGCAGTTATTTTACGGCTATTTATTTTACCCCGTTTGGTGGTAATCAATATAACTCCGTTTCTTCCCTGAACACCATAAAGTATTGCAGCATTAGCATCTTTAATGATAGTAATCTGTTCCACTTCCTCGATGGCGACAGAATTAATAGGACGTGGTATTCCATCAATAACAACAAGGGCATTTCCCAACCCATGGACATTCAATCCTCCGATAATTCCCGGAACACGTCCGCTTATAACCTCTGAAACCGAAGTAACATTATCATACTTTAATATATCCTCAGGATTAATTACCGTTATTGCTCCGGTAAGATGTTTTTCTGAAACTTTTCGGAAAGGAACATTCACTAAATTCTTGATTTCCAAAGTATCAGTAGCCATACTGTCTTCCTGTGCTAATTGGGCGACAGGTAAAAGAAAATCGTTCCGTGGTATAATATTAGATTCAACCACCGTTTTTTGATTCGCAATGTCTTTTGCATGGAGCATATCAACAGATATGAACCATTGCATAAATAACATCAGTATAATTATTTTATACATATTATTTGTTTTATTTTTCGAGTTAAAAAGTTAGTTGACTACCAGCCGGCATTTTGTTTCCATTCCTTGTACAATAAAACCTGATTAGGTGGAAAGGGAAACCAATAATGCTTCGACTGAAAAACAAGTGTTCGAACGAATTGATTTTGAAATTGCGTATGACTCTGATTAAATTCGCAGGAATACAGAACTTTATATTTATCAAGATGAGCAACATGCCAGCGACGTAAATCATCCCTTCGTTTTCCTTCAAAAACGAATTCTACCGCGCGTTCGTTCCACACACGATCGCGAAAACTAGTTTGTGTAGAGAATTTGGATGCTACACCGGGCATATTTGCCCTTGCTCTCACAATATTCACTGCGCCTAATGCTGTTAGATTTGTGTTCGGATCTTTCCCTGTCGGACCTCCGTATCCTTCATTTGCTGCTTCGGCATAAAAAAGATAGATATCAGCCATCCTAAGTATAGGAACGCATATATAACCATTGCTACCCCATTTAACATCATACCTGTTCCAGCCTGTAAAAGTAAACTTCTTCGTGCCAAATCCGGTTACACAATAACCTGTAGTTCTATCTCTTGCTCCGGTATAGAATTGGGCAAATGCAAGGAGATCATTTCTGTTTTCAACAATTCGATCCTGATCAACCAATATACTGTTTCTGAATCGCGGGTCACGGTTCGTCCAGGGATCCAATGGATTAAACTGTGCGGCAGGATCATTAATTGGCAGACCGTTATTCATTTCAAAGTTTTCAACATTATTTTGAGTAGGGCATACATATCCGCCACCATCACTCACTGCTTGTACAACCCATGCATTAATTTTATATCTGCTGAATATATCCAGTGGAGCTTTAAAAATAACCTCTTTAGACATCCCCGGTTCAGTTGCATTATCAGTTTTAAATAAACTATTGTAAGTTGCCCATGGTTCAAGCGCATAAACACCCTGATTGGCTAATGCAATAACTTTCCCCGCTGAGGCAGCTGCTTTTTTGCAATAATCAGTATTGTAAGTGTAACTGCCTGTTTCCGTTCCGTTAAATAAAGGGCTGCCACAATATAACTGGACTTCTGCCATGAACCCATAAGCCATACCTTTGGTAAGCCTTCCCCTGTTTATTCCCAAGGTAGCCTGTCCTACAGTAACTGCATCCCAGTCTACAGGCAGTAAATCAGCAGCCTTTTGAAAATCCGCCAGAACCTTTTCGGCAGTTGCATACAAGCTCAATTGAGGTATATTCATTATGTCGGAAGGCGCAAATAGAGTTTCGCTATATGGGATAGCTCCCCATTGCTTCATAATTTGCCAGTGAAAATAGGCTCTGAAAAATCGTGCCTGCCCTTCAAGGACATTTCTTTCTTCCTGCGTCGCGTCTACAAGATTATCCAGATGCGATAATGCATTGTTAGCATCCCTTATAGCAACCCAACCATTGGTCCATATTGACTTACCGTCAGATGAACCGACTGTTCCACAACCCCTCAACATTTTCGCCTTATTATAGGGCGAGTTCAAAGTTCCATTTGCAATATTCCAGTATTCGCCATCTGCCATCTCGTCATATACCTGTCCTGTAACGGCACCAGCTCCAACAATATCGTCGCTATAATTCCAGGAACCGCGCGATTGACTTGAAAATTCAATAATATCGCAATGTAATTTTTCAATAAATCCCTGGAAAGTCGGGAATGTGGTAAATACACTTTTTTCAGTTATATCCGCACTTACTGTTTTGTCGAGATAAGCCTGGCAGGAAAACATAAAAAAACAGGAAATACACAATGCCAAAGGAATAGATTTTGTAATTGTCATTTTTCTATATAATTTCATAGTAAAAGAATTTTATTATTAAAATTGTACATCAATACCAAAATTGATCTGCTTTAACATGGGATATGCATTTATGTTGTTCCAGCTATAGTTTCCGAATTCCGAATCCAGCGGTACTTCTGACCATGTGTAAAGATTATTTCCACTAACGGACAACTTAACGCCTGATGCTCCTATGCGTTTAACAACTTTCTCCGGTATCTGGTAGGTAATTTCCAATGTTTTTAACCTCAGGTATGATCCGTCAAATTGTTTATATCCTCCAAGCTCTCCAAGCGGAGAGTAACTATTGGTAAGAAACCTGGGCGATCTAAATGCAGCGTCTGTATGCTCAGGTGTCCAATAATCATTATAAAGAGGGGAAACTTCAGTTCTTAACCTGGCCTGAGGTGAATTAAGATAAAAAGCCTGCGTTACATTTGTCACACCATAAAACTGAATCATAAAAGTGAAATTCTTAAAATCCAGACCGAAGAAGGTACTATAGGTGTTCATCGGACGGCTGTCTGGAAATCCATAGGCCATATTATCAAAATTATCAATTAATCCATCGCCATTATAATCCTTTATATCATAATCGCCAGGTAATTTATAAATATTATTTGATAAGCCTGTCTGCGCATAAACGTCATTCCACGTGTTACCTACCGATGCTACTTGTTGTGTTTTTGTCTGGCCTATCTGAAATCCGACAGATTTCATATAATCGGGCTGCAATTCAGGGTCTTCAGCTTTTATAACAATATCCTTTGCTCTGGTTACGTAAGATCGTATATAATAGCCCAATCCGTTAGCCAACCTGTTTCTGTATACCACATCCAATTCAAATCCTTTCGTTTCAGTTTCCCCAAGATTGATTGGAACTGCCGGTGCTCCAAAATATATAGGAACATTCCGTTTGTCAGCAGCCATAAAAATATTTCTCCTGTTATCCTGAAAGTAATCAGCGTCTAAGGTAAATTTACTTTGAAATATTGAAAGTTCTAAGCCAATATTCTTTTTAACAGCAGTTTCCCAATTTATAATGGGGTTCGCAATTATTCCTTCGGCATAGGTGGTATATGGGCTAAGCATCGAAGCTGTCGTGATGTCGCCATTGGCATTTCCAAAGGTTGCATTTCCACCATTACCCGTAGTATAACTGGGGGCATAACCCCAGCGGGGAATACCGCCATCATTACCAACCTTACCTATATTGACCCGTATTTTTAATTTGTCGAGCCAATCATATTCCAGAAACGATTCTTTTGAAAGCAACCATCCCGCCCCTATGGAAGGGAAGAAACCAAACCGATATCCGGGACCAAATTTCTCCGAACCGTTATAGGCGCCATTGGCCTCAACAAAATATTTATCATTGTAAGCATAGGTGACACGGCCTACCCAGTCTTCCTGAAAAGAAGGGAAATCTCCACCCATTGAAACCTTCCGCCTGCTGAACAAAAATAGAGCCGATACATCATGTTTCTCAAAACTTCTTGCATAATTAAGCGAAAGCCGATAATACAAAGCTCTTAATAATCCGCCATTTGAAACTGCTTCGTTGGCAATTGTCCACGGCTTGATAAGATAGTCATATCCCTGGGTAATGGATGTTGAACCAGAACCACCAGCTGAAGGAATATAAACTACAGCCGCAGTAGAATCAGCTTTATTCTTTGCATCCAGGATTGAGGGGTCGATGTATTTATAGATGACCTGTCCCTGATCATACCCGTCCCGAATATTTGGACCGGATGACTGGAAAGTATTGTCGAATGATAACGTTCCTGAGGCAGATAATCCTTTAGTTATAAAATCAAGTTTCTGATCCAGTTTGAAATCATTACCAATAAATAAAGTGTTCGATCGTTTAAGGCCGGCGTAATTTAAGTCGACCAGCGGATTCCACATGCTTCCATCAATGTCCTTTGGATTTCTGCCAAAAGAACCATCGGGATATTGTGAAATAAAAGCATCAGGCGGGGTTCTGAATATTCCGTGTAATATCCAGACGTTACTGTATATCATTGTTTCTTTCTTTTGCGCCAAATATCCATTTAAGCTTGAGGATAATGTTGTCGTTGGCGTCAATTGGAAATCAAGGTTACCACGAAAATTAAGACGATTATAGGAAAATTCCGGATTATATCCTCTGTCATTACCTTTGGAATTGAGAATATCTCCTTGATGAAGATACGATACTGAGGCAAAATATTTGGTATCCTTGGTTCCTCCTGTTACATTAATATTAATATTCTGGTCGGTAGCAAATTTTTTGAGCATTAAATCCTGCCAATTTTCATTCGGATACAAATAACGATATTCTTCGGTCTGTGGTTTTTTATAGCGGAGTAATGTTGACTGCGGTGTATAATATCCCCAGGCATCTTCTCTTGTGGCAACTTCATGCTCTATGGCTACATTTTTCCAGCTTCTTGCGCTAAATGATTCCATTGGACCTGTTAATTTGGACGGTGCTTTTATGGTATTGCTAAATGAGATGGATAATTTGGCTTTACCCAGTTCTCCACGTTTGGTAGTTATGAGGATAACCCCATTGGCACCCTTTACACCAAATACGGCAGTGGCAGATGCATCCTTAAGAACTGATACACTTTGAACTTCATTGACATTCACGTCGTTCATCCTGCGTTCAATTCCGTCAACAAGAACCAAAGGGCTCCCACCATTCCATGTTGATAGCCCACGAATAAGAATCACAGGATCTTCTTTTCCCGGTTCCCCGGACCGCTCCATAATTGCCACCCCGGGCAATTGTCCTGCCATCGCAGTTGCCAGATTAGTTACAGCTCCCCTGGCTTTTAATTCTTTATTCGTTGTAGTGGAAATGGCTGCTACCACACTTGCTTTTTTCTGAACACCATAACCAATTACTACAACGTCACTCATCCCTACAATCGACTCTTCCAACCTGACTGAGTAAGTTGACTGACTCCCAATCTGGATTACTTTAGATTCGTACCCAATGAAAGAAATGAGTAAGCTTTTAATTTCGGAAGGGACTGACAATGAAAAATTCCCGTCAGGATCAGTTACAGTGCCGACAGTTGTACCTTTCACTACAACGGTGGCGCCTGTCATCGGCGCCCCTTTCGCGTCCGTCACCTTACCCTTAATCTCCTTTTTAAGGGGCTGTTGGATCCCCTCTTCGGATTTCGTTCCATTTTTAATAGATGGACTTGCCAGGACAGGTGTAATTATTGAAGCAGACAGATTTGTTAACCCTAAAAAAAAGGTTAAAATCATTAATTTCATTATAAATAACAGGTTTTTCATGCGACAGTTTAGGTCGCAATTTTCATTACAATTTTTTTTCATACATTTGAACTGATTAAGGTATTATGTGAATTTTAATCTCCTAAGTTCCGATCGGTGAATATTATCTCATTCATCGGTCTTTTTTAAAATTTATCATCCCGTAAGCATTCTATCTAATTTTAGTTATTAATAAATTATTGTTATTAGGTAATTAATTTTTTTTTTCGTGAAATCACCCTCTACATTTTTTCAAAACGTGACTCCGCTACTGCTTTCAGATATTGTATTATTTCATTGATTTCGCCGGTCAGAACAAATATTAAATCGTGGTAAAGATATATTAACGACATCGGGATATTGGTGCATAAAATGATATAATTACTGCATAAAATGACATTACAATAATGAGGGATTAAAAATATCTCACCCATCAGAGAAGACGACGAACAATGCGGCATCTATATCACCAATGCCGGACAAATCCAAATGAAAATTATGTAGATTCTTTTCAAATACATTTGCAATCACCGAACTAACTTGCATAGTTGGATGTATAAGAATATTATAGCATTGCATCGTCGTAATTTTCCATAACATGGAAAGTACCGAAATTTCAGCGGAGACCCGGTCAGCCCAAAATACCGTCCTTCGCTTTATTATCCGGCGATTGACAATAGTATGACAGGATTCGGATCGGATGAAATGAAAAGCAGATATAAGCAGATTTCGCCTTTGCATAACATAATTTGTTCTGCTCCTCCCACTCTTTTTATTCTGGGTGCTTCAGATCCGCTGATAACAGTTCAGACCGCGGAAGAATTTAAAAAGAAAATGAAGCAGTCGGGTGTCTATTATGAACTACACCTGTTTGAAGGAGCAAGCCACTGTTGTCAGTCAAAAGTGTTAATGATGTTATTCCGGGATTCATCTGGAAACTCGTATTTTCATCAAACCTAAAACTCACAGAATCGAATCTGCTGACATTGTAAGAATCACAGAAGTCCCAATTCTTGTTCGTAACAGGCTTAAAATTCAGCTTTTTACGAAAATCATTTGCCATCTTCCAGAAACTGGTTGATCCCCATTAGCAATCATTACCTTGCGGTTGCCAAAACACGTTCTAAGCACTGTGTACCCTTTTGTTACTTTAAAATAGCTTTCAAGGGTCCATTCTCCCCGTTCCTCATCAAATTGATCGGGTCTGTCAGTACCTAGGCGCAAACCAACCATTTTCAGCTTGGGAACATATCCATTTATCAATAAAGCATCTTTCAGAAACATGTAGTCGTGCCTGGTTGATTCACTATAACGGATCAGAAATGGTGCAATTTTCGCTGGCTTCAATGATTGTATGGTGTAATTGATACCATTTTTAGAGTATCACCCTGATATTTATAGGATTTTTAAAATACTTCATAATCCTTTTATTTATTGTTCAATTCTAACGGGGGATACAATTTGGCAGGCTGACACCAGCTGTCTTTTCCGTCGTATACGGCTGTTATAAGAGCTGTAATCTTATTGTTTTCAATCAATAACTGTGGTCTTTCACGCCTTGTACATTTTAATATTGAATCATTATTGTACTTTATATCGTGATTATAAGCAATCATATCCTGATATCTTTTCCAGTTGTGAATTCCATCTTCGGAATAGATATTTGCTCCCCACCTTACATGTCCGGTAACGGCTCCGGCATTATCCTCACAAATAATATGGCACAGATTGTCCATTTTGAATAAGTAAAAGTCTTCAATTTTGCTTTCAGGCCAGACATTGTCATTTACTATTTTAAATGGCCCTCTAAAATTTTTAGCATCAGCTAATATCACCCTCAATTCTTCATCCCGATATAATAACTTAATATGATGATTTTCAACAAGTACTGAAGGATTATTTGATTCCCGATTAACGATTGGCTTATCGGCTCTTATCCATGGGTCTTCAATTTTCGTTGCAGTTGCATATCCCACTCTCCTGAGAAATCTGTTACTTCCCGTTCTCATCGTTGTAAAATCTGAACCAATATAAAACAGTACATACTCTTTCCCAATTTTATATATTGTAGGATTATGCGCCATATTAGCATCCCAAAATGACGAATCACGTTCTCCGATAATCACTTCCGGAAAGTCATATGGACCAACAATTGATTTTGAAGTTGCCCTGACTATTTCTGATGAATGAAAATAATCGACAGGAAACTCATGATCTTTCGGCCATCTGGAAGCAAACATATGATACGTGGAATCAACTTTTATGACCGAACCGCACCAAACCCAGAAACCATTCATTTTAAAACCTGAATGAACCGGAACAGATTGAATCAGATCCTTTATGGGATTTTTGGTCGTTTTCGCTTTTACATGAAATAAGTCCAAATATGATTATTATACTCAAATAAAATTTTATAATCCTCATTTTTTACAGTTTTTTAAACTAGAAAATTGAAATATGAATTGTTCATCTTCCTACTTATAAGTAAAATTGAAAGTATTACCGGTCCTTATAATAAAGTCAGTTGAATTTAGTTCAGTCAACCGGGTTCCGCCAAATGAGACGTTTTCAAATGTGATGTTCTTTATATCACCGGTGCTTGAAGGTGTGACATATCCGTTTCCATTGAAGTAGCTTTTACGGATAGGTATCGCTGGCATAGATATATTGCGAAATAGTATCCCATCAATCGATCCAAGACCTTTATTGTAATTTACATTGTCAGTCCAGCCGGGATCTGTTTGTTTTATTGAAATACCAATCAGCATATATGGCCCTTTCTCTATTCTTATATTTTCGAATGTCATATTTTTATAGGTAGCTCCATTGCTGTTTACCAGCTTTATGATTCCCATAACCTGTGCTGTTGGACTTGTAATTTGTGCAACATCACATCCAATGATATCAAGGCCTGAAACAGTGTTATTTATTCCCTGTGTGATACTCATCCATCCCAAGCAAATTACCGTACCGTTCATCTGCTGCCATATAATATTATCCTTATACAACATTCCTGGTTGGGTGGCTTTTATTATGTCATCATTAATCTTGTAAAAGCAATTTTTTATCAGGGAGTTGGGTCCCAGTGACCCTGCATCAGATTCCATCGCCCAGGATATCATCTTAACATTCTCGAGTACACAACCGGTTCCGTAAGCAATGATCCCCTGATAGCCTTGAGGTGCATCATCTATGATTATCCCTTCTACCCTTACTGTTCCACCCCCTGCGCCAATCATCGGGTTATAGGCCGAATATCCCGGAATGTCGATTCCAGACAAAATACCACGTCCACGAAATGAAGTAGTTGCGGTTGCACCGTTCGTTTTCAGAACCCCTTTGACATAGGCTCCGCCTGCGAGGTAAACAGTTTTTCCCGCCGGGATATTTTGCATCGGACCACCCGAAATTCCTATTTCATGAATTCCGGGGGCAAAATAAATAACATTCGGATCGGTTGGGCTAGGCACAAGTAACTCAAGAGGATTGGCAAAGATAAACAGCGGATACTTCTCTTCTCCATCAATCTCCACGTAAAAATTCGCTGGAGCACTTAATGAAACAGAGATTGTATTTCCGCTTATTGTGGCGCTCAGATTTTTTGAAAGCGGACGCACAACTACCGTCGAAATATTTGGGCGCAAGGGAAGTTTTATTTTTACGGTCATCTCACCGGTGAATGAAAAGGTAGTGAAGTGATTCTCCTTGGTAAGATAGACTCCTCTAGATGGCCACAAGGTAAACCAGCGAAAATCGTTATTCGGGTCTTTATAAACATAAGAGGACTGAAATTCATTATTTGAGCCAACGCTCACTTCATAACGGTCAGACATAAACTTGTTTCCTGGAAGAGCAGGGTAAACATTTAATTTGCTGTTTGTTACAACTGAATGTGTCGTAAAACTTTTTTCGTTTCCGTAGGAAGATCCCTCATTACTTGTTCCATACGATCTGATGTAGTAGGTTGTTCCAGGCTGCAACCCTGCAAGATAACTTACAAAGGTACCACTACCTGAACCATCAGTTGTTTTATTTCCGGTTACAACTGGACTGCTTGTCGTTCCCCAGCAGATACCTCTTGCGGTAATTGCCGACTTTCCCTCACCCGTAATACTTCCTCCCGACGTTGCCGTTGTTTCAGTAATGCCGTAGACTCCTGATGTTGTCAGAACCTGAGACGTTGCGGGCTTATCCTTTTTACAGGAAGCAATTAATAAGATCCAAGGGAATACTAAAATTAAAACTGAAAATTTAAGTGTACTTTGCATATTAGTTTGTATTATATTAATTTATTAAAGACGACATTCATGACTTCATATATTGGCTGATTTCGGGGAAGAACAGGGCAAACATTCAACTCATCTTCCACAACTTTACCATGATCGAATTTCTTTAACAGGTCAGGACCAATAAGCCCTGATGACACAGGATTCCACCAGAAGCATTAAAATTCTTGTATGCTGCATCAACGAAAAGAATTTTTACCAGGGAACTTTATTCCGATCCATCCAGATTATCCTGTTGGCATCAAGGTTCCGGACTTCAACCCGCACTTTGTTACCATTCATTTTAATTAGAAGAGTTTGTTTTAAATTTTATTTTCCACTCAACATTTCTATTTTCAGTCGAATTTAATATTAATGCTAAAAGACCTTTTTTTTCATCAACTATTTTTATTTCGAAAATCGCATCCTTAGCTGAGCAATCTACATAATGCAATTTATTGCAGGCAATAATTACTTTATATTCTTCACCTCCAATTACTTTTGAAATACCTGATAACTCGTGATTTAAATTGTTCCATTCCGGTAATTTCACCATATCTGTGTATCCTTGCATGATATGACGATTTGTCGAAATAAACTGAGGAAAAGGTTTTATTTCATGTATAGCAAACATCCGAGCTTCTCCGGGACGGAGGGTTTGTTTCAATTCGTCAGTACCTGAAAATTTTCCAATGAATTGCCAATTCCAGAAATCCCAGATGTAATATTTTTTATTATTATCAAGTCCTAAACCACCATCATCAGTGGCAGTGCCCAAGTTAACACTTACCGCTGAACTTACCGGTATACTTTTCAATGGTTCAAGCCATTCAGGCCATTTATCAGGCCATTTTGCTTGTGTTGCCATCGTATTATAAAATGTTAATAAATGCCACTCAGGGTTTACCTCAAAGTCGTATATCTGTGGGTATTCAATGCCGCTAAAGGCATCTATTGGCCTCGCACTTTTGGGTACTGAATACAAAGGGGTAACCCGTGATAAATCGAATAATTGTTCAGGAGTCATCTTTCCAAAATACTTACTTATTTCAAGTTTTCCTGAGGTTATGTAAGTCATTGTATACATTGCCTGAACACCATCCCTGGACCCTGACGGGACAGCGTCGAATGGATTCTTTGCGTCAATATCGTAATTAATTGCAACACGGTTTTTGTACCAGCGTAACCCGGTTTTTGAGGCAAAAGGAGGAATCAAAAGGTCGTTGTCTGCAATTGCCCGAAAGGTCGTTGCCACGCCTAAGTTAATATCTCCATTACGAGGAAGCCTTTCATGGACGTCGCAACCTTCACCCAAGCCTTCATATGCAAGCTTATAGATATTGCGATAAGCAGAAGCAGTAGTCGCATATTTATCTTCGAACCCGCCATCATATGCCCAGCCTACTTCCGGATAATCAAACTTGACCCCTTTTACCCCGGCATTTTTCAAGTTCTCATACACCTCTTTCATGTGTTGAATAAATCCGGGATCCGTATAATCATATCCCCACCAGAGATCACCTATTCCTTTATTCCACCATTCAATACCTCCTTTTGACCGTAGTTTAAATGGATCATTAAAAAGGATATGTCCGGGATAG
>JBBQHB010000081.1:0-24146 GCA_038323575.1 Bacteroidales bacterium
ATGTTACCTGGATCATCACGGATGTTTCGGGGAACGTCACAACCTGCACGCAGAAAGTGACCATAAATGATCTCCAGACGCCAACCATCACCTGTCCTGCCAATGTGACCCAGACGGCCCTGCCGGGAAACTGCTCACTGGCCAATGTCATTATTCCGGATCCGACCGCTGCGGATAACTGCGCAGTTGTCACCCAGACCTGGACGATGAGCGGTGCCACGACGGGCAGCAGCCCTGCTGCAGGCATCAATTCTGTCAGCGGCCAAACCTTTAATGTCGGAGTAACCACCGTCACCTATACCGTGGCTGATGCTGCCGGGAATAGTGCATCCTGTTCTTTTGACGTATGGATCAAGGACCTGGTCAAACCGGTATTAGCCTCCGGATGTCCGGCTGATGTCACCCAGACAACCGATCCGGGACTATGTACGGCAGTAGTAACCATCCCTGTGCCGGCAGTTACTGATCCGTGCAACGAAGGTTTTACCATTGTCAATAGTTTCAACGGCACCAACAATGCCAGCGGCACCTACCCGGTCGGAACTACTGTCGTTACCTGGACCATTACCGATGCTTCCGGAAACAGCACTGTCTGCATTCAAAATATTACGGTCAACGACCGGGTTCCAACCTTGACATGTCCGGCAGATATCAACGGCATGTCAGATTTTGAACAACTTTTTGCCACGAATGTGACGGTTGCTTCGCCGCTTTACGGTGACGACTGTCCGGGCTTAATCCTGACCTGGAACATGACCGGAGCGACTACCGGGAGTTCACCTGCCACCGGAGTGAATCTCTTCCCTTCCCCGTATACTTTTAACCAGGGCATCACAACCATTGCGTATTCCCTGACCGATGCAAACGGTCACCCGGTTAACTGTCAGTTTGTAGTAACGATATTATCAAAACCCGATATTGACTGCCAGCCGGATCTCACAAAAAACAACGATCCGGGTTTCTGCTCTGCTTCGTTTGATCCGGGATTTCCCGTTAAACTGGCAGGCGGAGAGCCTATCACCTACTCATGGTCTATGACAGGTGCCACACCGGCTTCAGGTACTGCTTCCGGTAACGGTGCAATAACACCCAATCCCTACACATTTAATGTAGGAACTACCACTATTACCTGGACGGCAACCAATGTATCCGGTTCGGACATGTGCAGCCAGGTAATAGAGGTAGTGGACAAGGATCGGCCGACTTTTAAAGCCCCTGATCCATTTAATTTCTGTGTAGGAGACCTCACTTCAGTGACAGTGGTGTCGGGTATGTTGCAGCTCAATCCTATTCCTGATAATTTCTTTCTGAAAAAGGGAAATGATGCGCTGGATGTGAACCCTGCTGATTTTTCAGACAACTGTGCCCCTGCAAATCAGTTGGTATTGCACTGGAAGATTGTTTTTTCAGGCGCTTCACCGCCTCTTTCGATCTCAAGAACCGGGCAACCATCTGCCACTGGGGATATCATTTTCCCCGGAGATGGCGTCTCTTACCAGGATGTAACCCATTCAATTACCTACTGGGTAACTGATCCGACCGGGAATGAATCTGATCACAAAACTGTTACGATTACCATTCATCCCAGGCCGAAAGTCTCCTGAAATATTCAATAAATTAAACTAAAAAGATAAAACTATCACATAATGAACAACATAGAAACAAAATATCCAATTAAATTTTCAAAAATGGTCTAAAAGAACAATTAAAATTTTTAGAATTATTAACCCCTTTAATTTTTAGAATTATGAAACAATTAATGCTTTTGTTGTTGGTAACCGGGATGGTTGCCACTTCTGCTTTCGGTCAGGCGGTTACAGGATTTGCTCCCCAACCGGTTTCCTGTACTGATGATCCGTTACACCCAATCGCCGGTAAACCTTATGATTACTCGGCGGTCCTTGCTCCGGCAGGAGGTTCTACTTATTGGTATGCGACCAAATCGACTACGTTTGTAACTGCAGGCGCCAGAGTGGCTAATGAAATTGCGACAAGTCCGACCACAATTCTGCCTTCAGCTACCAATTACATGATGACTTCAGCGGGCGCCACCACTCCAACTACCACCAAAGTGACCTGGGCATCTGAGGTGTTAAAAGGTGTTGATGCGGCCAATCCGCTCTTTATGGTTCTTGAATACAAGGGACCGACCTGCGCCAACAACACGAAAATGTATCAGATTTTACCAAAAAATGCATTTACGGTTGATATTACGAATGTCAAAGACAATGCTGGAGCCTTTTCAACACTGGCTTACGGAACTGCCGATAACCAGTGTTATGCTGACGTTGCAGATGCAAGGTATGATGCTGCAACAAGTCAGATGATCTTTGATTATGGCGTAAATAAAATCTACTTTGAGGTAGTAGCTGCCAATTTTACAGGGTCTTTTACCCCATCCTTCAAACTTTCAGGCTTAAAAACCGGACAATCAGCATTGGTTGAATGGACAGTTGACAAAACTTTTGCAGGGGGATTTGCCTCTCTGGGAGCCGCACAAAATGCAGCGACTGGAACTCCGCTGAATTTTACCGGAACCGCAGTAACGCCGGATGCATCTGTTACCGACTTGTCCAAGGGTGTATCAATTTACCTGAGGGTCACTGTAACCAACGGTCTTTATGAAGGTTTGACTGATGATGCTCTTGCCATGGCCGTCGAAGCAGTCAACGCAGCAGGTGATGCTGATATTGACAATGCCACCTGTGCACCCCCTGTAACAACCTTTGAAGATGTAGCCACACAAACATTGAATTTACGTCCGGATGTTAAAGCAGATGCAGCTACAGGAACATTGGTACCGCAAAAATTGCCGTAACAATTGATTCCATCAATAAGCAGGTAAAAATTTTCACTTCAATTTTTGAGGTATGGAGAAATTATACCCGATCCTGTTCTTCGGAGTTCGATAGTCTTTTTAAGCTTACCTGCCTGTATAGTTTGACCTGTAAACAACTGAATAAATTGTTTGCAGGGTTTGAATTTTTAGTTAAGTACCTGATCAAAAGGGGAAATACTAAGAGTTGTAATTACAATTTAGGGATAATAATTATGATCAATTAGTTCATGATTAAAATGATAGATGTTTAGCTATATGAAGCTTCACATTCAAATCAGACTTGCTTTGCTTGCATTGTTGCCTGCACTGTTTGTTGCGGAATATTCCGTAGCACAGGCGGGTTTTGTCGTTGTGGAGGGGCAGCAAAAGAGCCTTGCAGTTATCCCGAATGCCGGAGATACCTATGTCTGGCGTATTTACAAAAAGCCAACCTTCCTGTCAGCCGACTTGGCGGGTCAGTCTGAAGTTGAATATGATGTTGGCGCTGCCCTGCCTGTTTTGCCGGTATTGTGGAAAAGGCAGGGGGATTATTATTACATAGTGACAGTATTTAATTCGAAAGGTTGTAAAAACATGAAAGCAGGTAATGTTAAAGTTATCTCGCCTCCGGTTTATGCATATGCCGGGAAAGACTCCATGATTAGTGTCTGCAGTAAACTGGTGCTTGATGCTTCAAAATCTGCAGGGGAAGGACTAACTTACCGTTGGGATCTGCTTGACCCGGGCGGGACACTCTCATCGGATAAAACCATCAGTTCCTATTTCTCTCTTGCTCCCGGCTATAACGGAACGCTGCCTGCCAGCTTCAGAATCATGCTTAGCGTGACGAACAAATACAGTATTACCGCCACTGATACAATTGTAGTCACTGTCGGGACCGGACCTGTAGCCGGAATCCTGCATCAGAACAGTCCGAATAAAGATGGATCTATGGTCATTGACGGTACGGCTTCAAAAGGCGAGGGACTTACCTACCTGTGGTCGACAGCCAAAGGTGAAATTGTAGGAGACCCGAACAAACCTCAGGTATTAATCAAAGGCGCCGGAATATATTCACTGGAGGTAACTGATGTATTCGGATGTAAATCCATGAAGAGCTTTCAGTTTCCGTTTCCACTCAACTACTTGATTGCTAACGCGGACTACGTCAGGACTTCCTGGGTGGATTCAATCCGCATTCATGTATTAAACAATGACTACGATTCCGGAAATGATATGGACAAAAGTACGCTTTCCATCCTGAGAATGTCAGGCAGCGGAACAACCTTTATCAATAAGGACGGAAGTATCACCTATTCACCAACAATGCGCAAACCCGGTATGGATATGTTTGTTTACCAGATTTGTGACTCGGCTGGCGTATGTGATACTGCCAAGGTAATCATAGACATCATTGAAGGACAGATTTGGATACCTGAAGCGATATCTCCCAATGGTGACGGATCTAATGAGCGCTTTTTCATTCACGGACTTGAATCTTATGTAAATTCATCTTTGATAATTTATTCAAGATCAGGACAAATAGTCTATAAATCAATGGAATACCGTAACGACTGGGCTGGAGATGCTAAGAATTCAGCTGTATCAGATGGTACCAGATTACCTGTAGACACCTATTATTATGTGCTTCACCTGGGGGGAACCAACAGATATATAAAGGGATTTGTATATCTCTCGTATTGAAAATACAGATGTTTGTAAAACCTTATCAGGGATACTTTTTTGCCGTGGTGGTTCAGGCTATCTTTTTGTCTGTTTTGAGGGTGTTTTTTATGCCGGAACTCAATTTATATATAGTTTAAATAAAGATAATATTTAACAATAAAGAATGATGGTTCTTTAGGATAAAACCAACTAATACATGCTATATCAAATCGAATTATAATGGTCTGATTTGATTTAATTATCATAATGAAATTCAACATTGTTTAGTTATTGGCCAATGTGATTAAAAGGACACAAAAATAATCGACTTTTTCTAGGGAATTTTGCTCTTTTAATTGTTTTAAATAGCGTGGAAGAATAATTTTTAAATAGTTAGTATTTAATTATTTAACGAGATAATAAATCTAGCCAATTTTTTTTTCCAGGTTACAATTTTACTGTTTTTAGTATTAACAAAGCACTTGGATATTTCCCTTAGATAGCCACGGATGTTATACTTACTCTTTAGCAGGTCATGCAAACTGATCTGTAGCGGCTTTTACACGGTACGCAGTTCTGAGAACCGCTCCGTAAGTTTGCAGTCCATTCAAAAGATTTCTTTTGAAAGAGCTGCAAGTATGCTTGTTAAAGTAATTTTTCCCCTGGCTCTTTTTTTTCCCCTGGCCGTATCCCCGTGTACTACTTTTGCAAAAAACACATTTGCAGGAAACAGCCTAACCCTGACACTGTCAAAAAACGACGTAACCTGCAACGGCCTGAACAATGGGTCAATCACATCAGCAATTACAGGTGATTCGGGCGGAGCAGTGAATTATACTTTGACCCCTGGATCTGTCACCAATACAACCGGAGCCTTCACCAATCTTTCACCCGGAAATTATACGGTTAGTGCGGATGACGGTGGCATTATAGCAACAGCTTCAGTAACTATCAATGAACCCCTAATTTTAGGTTCTTCCATAACATCTCATACTAATGTGCTTTGCAAGGGAGGCTCAACCGGTTCGGTTACTTTAGCGGGTAGCGGCGGTACCCCGGGTTATGTTTACAGTATTGACGGCGGTTTAACCTATCAGGCAGGCGCTGCTTTTGGTTCCCTGGCGGCAGGAGTTTATACAGTGATGATAAAAGACGCCAACTGGTGTACCCAAAGTCAGCCTGTAACGATAACTGAACCGGCTTCTGTTTTAAGTTCCTTAATTGTTTCTCAGACTGACGTATTGTGCTTTGGTAATTCTACCGGATCGGTTACTGTAGCAGGTAGCGGCGGTACAGCCGGTTATGTCTACAGCATTGACGGCGGTGCAACCTGGCAAGCAAGCAGTATGTTTGGTTCGTTGACGGTAGGACCATATACGATAAAGGTCAGAGATGCCGCCGGGTGTATCCAAAACCAGGCTGTTCTGATCACTGGTCCGGCTACTGTTTTGAACGCTACAGTCGTCTCTCAAATCAATGTATCCTGTAAGGGAGGTACGACCGGATCTGTTACTGTTGCCGGTAGCGGGGGAACAGGAGGATATACTTACAGCAAAGACGCAGGCGCCACCTGGCAGGCAGGCGGTACCTTTGGCACGCTGGCTTCCGGAGCGTATACTGTGATAGTAAAAGATGCCAACGGATGTATTAAAAACCAACCGGTTACTATCACAGAGCCTGCCACTGTTTTGGGCTCATCAATTACCGCTCAAACAAATGTTTTGTGCAAAGGAAATGCAACCGGGTCGGTTACTGTTTTAGGAAGCGGAGGTACAGGCGTTTATGTTTACAGTATTGACGGAGGTATGATCTGGCAGGCGAGTGGTACTTTTGGCTCACTTATTGCAGGCGCCTATACCGTGATGGTAAGGGATGCAAATAGTTGTCTGAAGAACCAGGTTGTAACAATTACCGAGCCGGCAGTTGTATTGGGCATTTCTGTTTCGTTTCAAACCAATGTACTGTGCAAAGGCAATATTACCGGATCTGTTACTGTTGCAGGAAGCGGCGGTGCAGGTGGTTATGTTTTCAGTATTAACGGAGGTTCAACCTGGCAGGTGAGCGGTACGTTTGGCGCATTGGCTGCAGGTCCCTATAATGTGATTGTTAAAGACGCAAGCGGATGTACTAAAATTCAGATAGTTACCATCACTGAACCAGCTGTAGCGCTAAGTTCTGTGGTTACTTCACAAACCAATGTGTCATGCAAGGGAGGCGCAACGGGATCTGTTACAATTGCAGGAAGTGGTGGTACATCTGGTTATACCTACAGCATTAACGGCGGAGCAACTTATCAGGCCAGCGGAATTTTTTCTGCACTGAATGTCGGTTCCTATACGATTCGTGTAAAGGATGCAAACGGATGCATTACCGATCAGCCTGTTACGATTACTGAACCTGCTGCTGCATTGAGTGTTGCGGCTTCCTCAAACACTCCGGTTTGCGCTAATGCTATTTTAAACCTGTCCGCTAACAGTTCAGGCGGAACAGCTCCATATTCCTACAGTTGGACGGGGCCCAATGCTTTTACAAGCACGAATCAATCGCCCTCTATTGCAAATCCGGCAGTGGCCGCTTCCGGAAGTTATATGGTAACCGTAACGGATGCAAACGGTTGTACAGCGGTTAGTTCAGTATTAGTAAATGTCAATGCCGCGCCAATTGTGACCGCCAGTTCATCCATAAGTTCGATTTGTGAAGGTGGACCTGTAACGCTGACTTCGTCTTCTGATATTCCAGCTCTGTCGTCACTGCCATCGCCAATTTTTACAACCACCAATAACTCTACAGGTGGCACTCCTGCCAATGCTGCCTGGACTGTGCAACCTGACGGATACTCTACCAATGGATTAACTTTCAATTCAAATGATAATTCATCGTTCTATTTGTCAGATAGTCGCTCACAGAATGGCACAAAAACTGAGACTATTTTGAAAACTCAATCATTCAATTCCGTAGGATTTTCAACCTTGTCGTTAAATTTCTGGCATTATTTCAGGTACAATAGTTCCACCAATGAATCTGCAACGGTTCAGGTATCTACGGATGGTTCTATATGGACAACAGTAGCAACCTTTACCTCAACAATTGGATCTTCCAATTCATTCTCGAATCAAACGATCATTCTTAATGCATACATCAACAAACCATCACTTTATGTAAGGTTTTATTACTATTCTGATGCTAGGGCCAGGTATTGGGCCATTGATAATGTAACACTGTCAGGGACGCCAACTGCAAGTGGCCCAATTATTTCCTGGAGTTCAAATCCGGCAGGCTTCAGTTCCACCCAGGCAAATCCGCCGACGGTAAACCCGAATGTTTCCACGACTTATACCGTGACTTATACCAACACATCGACCAATTGTAGTAACAGTGCCTCAACAATGGTAACGGTAAATCCGAAACCGGTTGTTACCATCCAGCCAAACTACTGTGCAGTACCAGGTCATATCCGTTTGACTGCCTCGGGCGGAACTTCCTATATCTGGAGCACCGGAGAAACAACCAATCCTATATTTGTCGATATTGCTGATAACTATTCAGTATCATCTACCAATGCTTTTGGCTGTACGGGGACGGCTTCACTACCTGTTTCGACAGAATTGGTGACAAATGGTGATTTTACAAATGGAAATACAGGATACATTAGCGACTATACCTATTACCCTGATATACCATCTGTAAACAATGAATTAGTGCCGGATACCGGTACAGATGGCTATGGAGTTGGAACCAACGGGCAAAATTATCATCCTAATTTTTGGGGAATTGATCATACGGGTAATGCAACTGGGCCAAGAAATTTCATGCTGGTAAATGGGCATGGCAATACACTCAGAATTTGGGAGCAAACTGTTACTGTATTGCCAAATACTGATTATTATTTTTCTGCTTGGGCCATCAGTTTGAATTCTGCAGGTAACTATGCCAATCTGCAATTCAAAGTGAACGGCAATTTGGTTGGAACTACAGCGCCACTTGCTCCCAGGCTACAGAATAATAATCCTCCATTCAATTGGATAAGATTTTATGGCAACTGGAATTCAGGTTCAGCAACAACAGCTGTTATTCAAATCGCAAACCTTATTGCAGTTCAGGCAGGAAATGACTTTGGCCTGGATGATGTTTCTTTTGGTACCCTGGCTCCAATCCCATTCGTAATTGCCCCTACTGTCAACCCTACTGCAACAGCCTGTTCAGGTAAAACCATGTACCTGAAATCGAACATCGTCGGTGGAAGAGCCCCGATTACGTACACCTGGACATCATCGAACGGATTTACCTCAACCATAAAAGATCCGATCATTCCAAATGCATCTGTTCTAAATTCGGGCTCCTATACACTTTCCGTGGTTGACGGATATGGGTGTGATCCGGTGGTTGGTACAACCATTGCAACGATACTGCCCACTCCGAATCCCCTGATCACTTCAATCAGCGGCAGCGGAACTGTCTGTCCTTTGGCCCAGGAAAAATACTGGACAACCCAGCAAGCCAACGTTTCAAGCAGTTGGACAATAACTGGTGGTATCATTGTGGGCTCTGCTGTAAATGATACAATTGAAATAAAATGGCCTGCCTCGGGAAACGGAATTATCTCTTTGAAGTCGATAAATACAATAAATCTCTGTGATTCTACCGTTACTAAATCAGTGCTTATTCAGGATCTGATCCCACCGGTGATTAACTGCCCTTCCACCCTCAATTTAACGGGGTGCAATGAATCGGTGATCAGTGTGAATCCTTACTCAGCGGCAGAATTAACTATTCCTTTGTCCCAATTAACCCTTGCCGGAGGCAGTGCCTCAGATAATTGTGCCATTGCTTCTATCACCTACCAGGACTCCAAATCCGGGACTAACCCGGTTGTTGTTACCCGTATTTACAGTGCAACTGATTTAGCCGGTAATAAAAGCAGTTGTGCTCAGACCATCAACATAGCTGACAATACTCTGCCAACTTTGGTGGTGCCAGCTTCATTTAATTTTTGTGTGGAAAATGTTATTTCTGCCGGCATCGTCTTCAATGCGCTGAAGATTAATCCAATTCCTGATTATTTCCTTTTTGTTAAGGGCAATACTGCCATGGATTTGAACCCGGCTGATTTCTCAGACAATTGCACCCCTGCAAATCAACTGGTGCTGCACTGGAGAATTGATTTTTCAGGTGCGGTACCACCCCCTTCAATCTCCGGAACAGGGCAGCCTTCTGCTTATACAAGTGACATTATTTTCCCGGGAGACGGGGTAACTTTTTTGGACATCAATCATACCATTACCTATTGGGTAGTCGACATGTCCGGAAATGAATCGGTTCACAAAACTGTTACAATTACTATTCATCCAAGACCGGTTGTGTCTTACCAAGACCATAAATTTTTACTTGATACTATTATTTATTACTGCACAAAAACCCGAAATCATGAAAACAAACCCCCAACAAGACGTTTTGAATCAATTTGATTCAAAAGAAAGCAATCACAACAATCCGAAAAAATGGTCCGAAAGGCCAATCTCAATTATCAAAATTTTTACTCCCTTAATTATTTTATTTATGAAACATTTAATGCTTTTATTGCTGGTAACCGGGATGGTTGCCGCAACTGCTTATGGTCAACCTTTTGCTGTTACAGGCTCTGCACCTCAGACTACTACATGTACTGATGACCCATTGCACCCTATTGCCGGTAAACCTTATGATTATTCGGCGATTATTAATCCGACCGGAGGTACCTCTTTTTGGTATGCAACAAAATCCACTACTTTTGTAACTGCCGGGGCTAGGGTTGCAACTGAAATTCCTGCCGACGGTGTTTCAATTCTGGCCGGAGCTACCAACTACCGGACTTCCGGAGCAAGCGCCGCTTCACCTACCAAAACAAACCTTACCTGGACTTCAGCAGGTCTTAAAGGTGTTGATGCATCAGCAAATCCGCTTTTTATGGTGCTGGAATACAAAGGACCTACCTGTTCAAACAACTTGAAAGTATACCAGATTTTACCGAAAAATGCTTTTACGGTTGACATTCTGAACATTAAAAACAACGGCTTAACCCCTTTGGCATATGGTACAAATGACACCCAATGTTTTGCAGACATTGCCTCTGCAAGATTTGATGTGCCAACCAGTAAAATGGTCTATGATTACGGAGTGAACAAACTCTACTTTGAGGTGATAGCTGCCAATTTTACGGGATCTTTCACCCCTTCATTTAAAATTTCAGGCTTAAAAACAGGACAATCTGCGTTGGTGGAATGGACAGTTGACAAGACTTTTGCCAGTGGCTTGACTGCCCTGGGTGCTGCACAAAATGCAACAAACGGTGCAGACTTGAGCTTTGCAGGAACTGCGGTCAATACAACCGTACCAAATACTACATTGGGCGTTTCAGTCTATGTGAAAGTAACTGTTACAAACGGTCTTTATGAAGGATTATCAGATGACAACATCACCATGGCAGTTGAAGGAGTCAATGCAGCAGGTGAAGCTGATATCGACAATGCTACTTGTGCAGCTCCTGCTTCAACTTACGAAGATACGGCTGTACAAACCCTGAACATGAGACCTACTGTTACTCCGAGTGCTGCAACAGGTACTTTCATTGTACAGACATTGCCTTAGTCATTAATCTCACACATACTCCAGTTTAAGAGGTTTACTTCATTTTATGAGGTATGGGAGAATTATATTCATTCTTCCTCTGTATTGTTTCAACTGCCAGCTTGAGTAGTTTGCCTGTAAACGATGGTCAAATTCGTTTGCAGCAATTGATTTTTTATACAGATACCTGATCAAAATGGTAACCTGCTCAAGTTTGTAATTACATAATAGGGATAAAAGTTATGATCAAATAGTTCATAATTAACATGATAGATGTTTAGCTAAATGAAGTTTTACATCACCTTCAGACTTGCTTTGCTTGCATTGTTGCCTGCACTGTTTGTTGCGGAAAATTCCGTGGCACAGGCGGGTTTTGTCGTTACGGCAGGACAGCAAAAGAGTCTGGCAATCATCCCAAATGCAGGAGATACCTATGCCTGGAGTATTTACAACAAACCAACGCTCCAGCGTGCTGATCTTGCCGATCAGACTGAGGTTGAATATGTGGTTGGCAGCACACAGGCGGTTTTACCGGTATTGTGGAAAAAACAGGGAGATTACTATTATGCTGTTACCGTATTTAGTTCGACAGGGTGCAAGAACATGAAAGTGGGTTTGATCAAAGTAATTTCACCTCTGTTGTCCGCAGTTGCAGGAAAAGACACAACAATCGGCTTATGCAGTTACTATCTGTTGGATGCTTCGAATTCAAAAGGTGACGGGTTAAGCTTCAGGTGGGATCTTCTTGACCCCGGTGGGATACTTTCATCCGTCAATACTGCAAAGAGTAACTTTTCACTGTCACCAGGCTACGTTGGAACATTGCCGGCCAGGTTCAGAATCATGCTTACTGTTACAAATAAATTTGGCGAATCCGCAAAAGATACTGTTGCCGTTACATTTAGTACTGCACCCACAGTCGGAATCGTCTTCCCTACCAGTCCCAACAAGGATGGCTCCATGCTGATAGACGGAACTGCCTCAACAGGGCTGGGCCTTAAATACCATTGGTCGTCAATCGCCGGGGCAATTGTCGGTGATGCTTACAAAGCTAAAGTACTGATCAAAGGTGCCGGGATTTACTCACTCGAGGTAACTGATGCATTTGGATGTACGGCGCTGAAAAGTATCCAATATCCGGTTGAACACAACGATTTGATCGCCAATGCCGACTATGTCAGAACTTCCTGGGTGGATTCGATCCACATCCATGTGCTGAACAATGATTATGATTCCAGAAAGAGCATCGACAAAAGAACGCTCACGGTAGTTAAATTTCCAAATTTCGGATCGACCAAAGTAATGTTGGACGGAACAATTATCTATTCCCCTGGCACACGCAAATCAGGAATCGACCAGTTTACCTACCAGATTTGTGACTCTGCCGATTTGTGCAGTACTGCCTTGGTAACTGTCGACATTTTTGAGGGTCCGGTCTGGATACCTGAGGCAATTTCCCCCAACGGGGACGGTCAAAATGAGACTTTTGTCATCCGCGGATTGCAGGATTACAAAAATTCTACATTAACTATCTATACACGCGCCGGCCAATTAATTTATAAATCAATGGATTATCAAAATGATTGGTCAGGAAAAACACTTAACTCAACGATTAAAGATGAAACAACTTTACCCACAGGAACCTATTATTATGTGCTTCATTTGGGTGGAACCGACAGATACATTAAGGGATTTGTCTACCTTATGTACTAATAGAAAAGAGAAATGGCATATAGTGATGAAATCAGTCAGCTTGCTGAAAAAGAGTTTATCTTGCGATGAATATGAACCCTTTGAGGACCCTGTCTGTTAACCCCGGTTTTAACACGTAATAATAGGTACCTGGAGGAACCAGGTAGTTACCGAACCCGGGAATATTCTGCAAACCGGTCCAGTCATTTTGATAGTCATCGCTGTGGAAGATGATCACACCCTCCCGGCTGAAAATAGTCAGGGATGATTTTGGATAGGCTGCTAAACCTCCGATAGTAAAGCAGTCATTTATCCCGTCTCCGTTCGGGGATATTCCCTGGGGCAGGTAAAGCGGCGGATCTTTCAAATCGACAGTTACTATGGCAGAGTCACATTGGTTCTTCAAGTCGCAGATCTTATAGTAGAACCGGTCTCTTGCAGGATGATTTCCCAACGGCACATAAATTATCTCACCTTTCAGTCCGGGAGAAATGCGGCCATATTCAGGGTTGGTCAGGATTTTCAGGCTTGAAGTATCCAGATCATTGCCTGCATCGTGATCATTTTTCAATAAATCGATCCGGATATTTTTCATCCAGTCGGTTGAGGCATAATCGTCAACAGCAACCGGGATGTGGTTTTCTGCCACAATAACCGGGTAAACCTTCATGTTTGAACAGCCTTTTTGGTCAAATCCTGATAAGGTAATAAAATAGGTGCCGGCTTTTTGCCATTTTAGTTGAATAACAGAATCACATTTTGATGAGAGCCAGATCACTTTATCCGTTTCTGCACTCTTTTTCATATCCAATTTTTCCGTCACCTTCCAGCAATAAGAGATCCCGGATGCCGGTTTTACCTCAAACCGGACCGATTCCTCAACAGGGAAGCAATTCGCGATTTGGGCAGAACCCTGCACCATTAACATCAGTAGCGACAACAATGTGGTGCTGCTGCGTAACACATGGGTATATTCAGGAACTGACAGGAAGGCCATAATAGATTGGGCACTTTGGTGTTCAGTTATGCCTGTATTATATCAACTATAAGAAACATTTTAGCATAACTCCGTCGGAGTTGCCTGTGAATAACCTCCGGTTTCAACCGGAGGAAGGCAAATGGGCTGAAAACATAAACGCTGTAGGAGTTTCCCTTTTATGGAAGGAAAGATTGTACCGGAGACCCTGTATTGCTGGTGATCATTGGACGGGCAAGAATTACCTGGGTGGCCGCATCATTGGTAAAACCGTCAGGCTGGCAGTCTGCATAATGAACATCTTCATCACCGTCATCTGAAATACCATTGACAGCCAGGGTAACCGGCGTATCGGCTGTCCCTTCAAAGTCGTTGTTTTTCACTACAACCCGAATGTAAATGATCTCACCGTCGTCCGTTTGATTATCGGCAGGAGCCGGTACTTTGTTGGCCGGTGTCCAACTATCCCCGTTTTGTGCAAACGGATTGGTTCCGGAGAAGGTTGTCGTCTCTGACCATTCAACCGAAACAATTGTCTGTGCTCCTGCAATTCCGTTAATCTTTACCGTAGGCTTCCAGCCTCCCGTGAAATTGGCAGCAACCACCTTGAAAATGAGTTTATTGTCACCATAGTCGTACACCATTTTCGTTCCGTCAAAACTGACGGATGCGATGTCCCCGGCACACAGGTTATGCGTTACTGCCAGGTTCGAACCGTTCAGCCCGAGATCTGATGTTCCGTTTACGTTGGTCAGGTCCAGGGTGAATGCATTGAAAGGGACCACCTTGTAGGCTCTCAGGTTCATCGCTTCACAAAGCGTTCCGTTGGTCCCTTTGTAGTGTATAACCAGAAACCAGGGTTTAGTTTTAGCGCTGATAACCGCTTTCCCTGTCCACCTGATTGTAATCGAATTGCTGCCGGCAGCCGTATTGTGGTAACCAACCCCGGCATCTATGTATTCTTTGTCATTGGGGATGATGCCTGTGGTTATCAGGGTTGACCCGGCAATGAATCCCGGATTATCCGTAACATACCAGTCGAAACTTTGCGGCGTTGTGTAAGGCGCCGGTATTGTTACGGCATAAGTATACGACTTCCCTGCCATTGGCTGCAAAGGCGTATCCGTACAGTTGGGCATGCGGGGGATGGTCTGGCCGGTGACAGTCATGCAAAATCCGCAATGAAGAACTAAAACAAAACAGGAGGAAAGCAAACTGTGAAAAAGCTTTCCTGGTAAGTAAAATGAGTTTTTCATGGTAAAAAAATTTAAGGGGTTATAAAATTTCTGATTCATAATAAATTATTGATCATATGGATACTTGACTGGTGTAATTCAGAAATCACTGATTATTTCGGGCCGCAACGAAACTGTCACTACTATTTTGTGCCGTAATTCCGGGGGAGTCAGGTTGCCGGCCTTATCCTCCAACCAGAAAATGGCCAGATAGGTCCGGCTTCCGGTTTCAAGGCCTTCAAGATCTATGTCATCCGGATGCATTGAGATTTGACCGGTCCTGTTATCAAGAAGATTCCCTGCATTATCTGTGACCGGATCGAAGGGAGCGCTGTTTGAGTAGATACCCCAGTGCAGAACCAGTTCTGCTGCGGGTGTTACATTGTCTGTGAAGCAGGACAGAGGGAGATCTAAAAGTGTGCTGTTTTTGTGCAGCCTGTAAAATCTTATTCTGTCAGGCAGGATATCCGCCTGTGACTCGTTCCACATAGCCTGCTCAAGATTCTCAGGGCAGAAAGTTCTGTTCCCGTTGCTCAGGTTAACGAAAGTGGGAGGATCGGTGTCAGGGGCAGGTATAACATGGATTGTCCTGGAAATTGCAGAAGTTTCGGTACACTGGTTGCTGTTCATGGTCGGGAAGGTTACCCTGACTTTGTATATACCGGAATCGGCAAGGGTTATTTTGGTGAAACTGAGCTGCACACTTCTGCTTCCTGATACTGTCGGGTTATCGGTAAGGTCACGCCAGTCGTTGTTTCCAAATTTTTTGATCCACTGAAACGATGAAGGAGAATTCCCAGTAGTCAGCACAGTAAACCGGAGATCCGTTCCTTCATTTACCGTGTAATTTGCCACACCTACCGGCGCTATACCGTTAATCTGGTTGACCTTGAGTATGGCAGAAACAGAAATTACCAGACTGGTTTCATCCGTTACCGTGACCCGGTACAGGGTCCCGTCAGGCGCTTCGTTGCCTATACCTATATTATATACCGGCAATTTTGTCGAATCCCTTGCCCCGAAAGTGGTAAATGATGCATCAGAAGCTCTTTTTCTTTCCCACTGGTAATGGATAGTCCCGGCTCCCCCCTCCGCGGCTACTGAAAAGGTGACCTTGTTCCCTTTGCAATCTGTCTGGTCAACCGGTTGAACAACAATTTTCAATGGATTGACCAAACCCGGAAGGTGCGTTTGTGCCAGATTGAAAGGAATATTTTTATCAGAAGAACCAACTCCGGAAGCAGTTTTAACCAAAAGAAAAAGACAGGTGCTCATGATGGTGATTTTATGCATGGCAGATAAATTTTGGGCAAAAGATTTCCTGCTGCCGGAAAATTGATTTTTTCGGCAGCCAATTTTGTATGGGTAGAACCGGAGGAGATTCCTGTTTCAGGTCAGGGGCTATTCCTGTCATCGATCTGATGAGAAGAGTCGGTGCGGAGAATAATTCTGTCTTGCTTGGACCAGGGAACAACCTGCCTGCCGGACCATTCGGAATGTTTATAACAAGTTACACTGTTTTGGGGAGAAAAAAGAAGAAACAGGGGATAAATTTGTTAAAATTTATCTTCTTGCTTCAAAGAACCGCTTCAGCAAAGCTTCACTTTCTTTCGCCAGTATTCCGCCCGACACCTGCGTTTTGGGATGCAAAGCTTCGGATGCAAATTTCAGGAAACCTCTTTTGGGATCGGGGGCTCCCCAAACAATCCGGTCGGGTTGGGCCCATCCGAGCGCACCGGCACACATTACGCAGGGCTCCAACGTCACAAATAATGTGCAGCCGGTCAGGTATTTTCCTCCCAGCCAGCCGGTTGCCGAAGTGATGGCCAGCATCTCAGCATGTGCCGTTACATCCGATAATGTTTCAGTCTGGTTGTAAGCGCGTGTGATGATTTGGTTTTGGCAAACCACGACTGCCCCTACCGGGATTTCGCCTTCTTTAAAAGCCTGTTCAGCCTCTGCCAGTGCTCTCTTCATGAAATATTCGTCGTCGAAAGGATGAATCATCTTTTTGTTTTGTAATTTAGCGACCTTAAAAAATAAATAGCTCACAAATGTACAGAAATCATACTTGCGGCGAAATACGCATGGAAAATACCGGTCAGGAAGTACTGCTTGCAGGATGGGTTCAACGGGTCAGAAATTTGGGTGGAATGACATTTATCGATCTGCGGGACCGCTACGGTCTGACACAGCTGGTGGTGGATGATCAATCTTCCGATGAGGTGAAAAATATCGCTTCCGCTTTGGGCCGCGAGTTTGTGGTGCAGGCACGGGGGATCGTCAGGGAACGTTCCAGCAAGAATGCTAAAATGGCTACCGGAGATGTTGAAATGCATATCACGGAGCTAAAAGTGCTCAACGCCTCCGCTACGCCGCCTTTTACCATCCAGGATGACACTGACGGCGGGGATGAACTCCGCATGAAATACCGTTACCTCGACCTGCGCCGCGAAGCTGTTCGGAAAAATCTTGAGTTAAGGGCGAAAATGGCCCATGTGGTCAGGATTTACCTCGCCGCACAGGATTTTATCGAAACTGAAACGCCGGTATTAATTAAATCTACACCTGAAGGAGCCAGGGATTTTGTCGTCCCTTCCCGGATGAACCCCAACCAGTTTTATGCCTTGCCGCAATCACCCCAACTCTTCAAACAGTTGCTGATGGTAGCAGGTTTTGACCGTTACTACCAGATCGTCAAATGCTTCAGGGACGAAGATTTAAGGGCCGACCGTCAGCCCGAGTTTACACAGATTGACTGCGAGATGTCGTACGTCCACCAGGAGGATGTCCTGAACATGTTCGAAGGATTGACCAAAAATATTTTCAAAGAGATCAAAGGCATCGATATTGTTGATTTTCCGAGGATGACTTATGCAGATGCCTTCGAAAAGTACGGCAACGATAAACCGGATCTTCGTTTCGGCATGATGATTCATGAACTCACCGATTTGGTGAAAGGGAAAGATTTTAAACTTTTCGATGATGCTGCTTATGTCGGTGGAATCTGTGCAACGGGTTGCGGGGAATACACCCGTAAACAGCTGGACAGCCTGACCGAATTCATCAAAAAGTCACAGATTGGCGGAACCGGATTGGTGTATGCCAAAGTAAACAGCGACGGCTCGGTCAAATCATCGGTAGATAAATTTTATTCTCCCGAAGAATTGCAAAAATGGGCCGACAGGCTGGAGGCAAAAGCCGGGGATTTACTGCTGATTATGTTCGGAACCAAAGAAAAGACACTGCCTGTTATCTCCTCCCTTCGGTTGGAAATGGGACGCCAGTGCGGACTGCTTGACAAAGAAATCTTCCGGCCACTCTGGGTCGTAGATTTCCCTTTGCTCGAATGGAACGAAGAGACACAACGCTTCTTCGCCATGCACCATCCTTTCACTTCACCGAAACCGGAAGATATTGCGCTGCTTGACACCGATCCGGGTAAAGTAAGAGCCAATGCTTACGATTTGGTTATCAATGGCGTAGAAATAGGCGGAGGATCTGTTCGTATTTTTGACAGTCCTTTGCAGGCTAAAATGTTTAAGATTTTGGGCTTTACCAGGGAAGCTGCCGAAGACCAGTTTGGCTTCCTGATGAATGCATTCAAATTCGGGGCGCCGCCTCATGCAGGTATCGCATTTGGATTCGACCGCCTGGTCTCCATGTTTGCAGGTCTTGATTCGATCCGCGATGTCATCGCCTTCCCTAAAAACAATTCAGGAAGGGATGTGATGAACGACTCACCATCACCGATTGCCCAGAATCAACTGGATGAGTTATACCTGAAACTGGTAAAAACTCTTTAGATCTCTATTTCGCCCTTGAGGTTATTCCTGAGGTAATACCTGGTTTCCTCGGACGTGAGGTTTTGTCCGAGCAGGAACATCAGTTTGGTAACGGCTGCTTCCACGGTACTGTCTCCACCGCTGATCACCCCGGCCTTCTGAAGTTCCAGGCTGGTTTCATAATGGCCCATTACTACTTTCCCGCCGGGGCATTGGGAGACATTCATCAGGATAATTCCCTTTTTTGTTGCCTTTTTGATGGCATTGATCAGCCAGCCGGAGGTAGGCATGTTCCCTGAGCCGTAAGATTCCAGCACAACACCTTTTAAGTCAGGCATCTGCAGGATAGACTCAAAATAGTGCCGGTTGAGTCCCGGGAATATTTTGATGATCATCACCCGGTCATCCACGGTGGTGTTGATCTTCAGGACTCCTTTATTCTTGGGGTAATTGATTTTATCGTAATTGAAAACGATGTCAACGCCGGCTTTGGCCAGTGCGGGATAGTTGTGTGAAGCAAAGGCGCTGAACTGCGCTGAATCTTTTTTTGTCGTGCGGTTACCACGAAAAAGCTGCGAATCGAAATAGATGCAAACTTCCGGAACAACTGAGCGGCCGTCTTTCTTTGCGGCCGCAAGCTGAACTGCCGTGATAAGATTCTCTTTCCCATCGGTGCGCAATATACCTATCGGCAGTTGTGAACCGGTCATAATCACTGCCTTGTCGAGATTTTCAAACATGTAACTGAGGGCGGAGGCAGTGTACGACATGGTATCTGTGCCGTGAAGGATCACAAATCCGTCGTATTTGGTATAATTTTTCTGAATGGTGCGTGCCAACTGTGTCCAGATTGCCGGCGTCATGTTGGACGAATCGATGGGGGGATTAAAAGTGATGGAGGAGATGTCATAACCCAGTTTGTTCAATTCGGGAATTTCGTCCATCAGCATTCCGAACTTCATGGGAGCCAGTGTTTTGGTGACGGGATCTTCCCGCATACCGATGGTTCCGCCGGTATAGATGATGAGTATGGCTGCTTTTTCGGTGGTCGACATCTGAATTGTATTCTTGATTGGGAAACGATTAACAAATGTAGCGAAAACTTAAGATAAAGCCACAGACTTTTAAGATATGAGTCATAAGTAACGATAAAATTCTGATGATATAAACCTTATTTTTCAAATACTGAGGGACTACTAAGGTTGCCGGATAAAATAAGGTTTCTTTTCTGCGAAAATCGGATGGATGGAATCGATTTCCTTTCTATACTCCCAATCTCCGCTTTTCGTCTTTCCTCAGAATCCAAATAATTCCTGGGCGTTCTGTGTGGTAATATCTGCAATCCTTTGAATGGGAGAATTGTGAAGTTCTGCAATTTTTGCAGCAACGGTTACGATATAGGAACATTCGTTGCGTTTTCCCCTGTTTGGAACAGGAGCCAGCCACGGAGAGTCGGTTTCGATCAGCAAATGACGGGGATCAATCTTCTGAACCGTTTCACCCAGATCGGAATTTTTAAAGGTGATGATACCGTTGATCCCGATCTTAAACCCTAATTCTATGATTTGTTCTGCCTGCTCAAGGTTGCCTGTGAAACTGTGGAAAACCCCATGTAAATCAGGCGTATAAACTTTTCTAAGCTGCTCCATCACTTCAATGAAGGAGTCTCTTACATGAATGACGATGGGTAAATTTCTGCTTTTGGCCCAACCGATCTGTGTGGTAAAAGCTTCAATTTGCTCTTCCAGGAACGATTTGTCCCAAAAAAGGTCAATACCAATCTCGCCAATGCCGTAAAATTTCCTTTTACCCAGCCAGTATTCCAGGATCAGTAACTCTTTGCGGAAATCTTCCTTCACGGATGTCGGATGCAAACCTAACAACGGGAAAAAAAGTCCCGGAAGGGTATCGGTCAGGTCAAGCAATGGTTTGACAGATGAACTGTCAATGTTTGGAAGGACAATGCGCTCAACACCTGCCTCTAACGCCCGGGTGATCACCTCATCACGGTCCAGGCTAAAATCAGATGAATAGATATGCGAATGACTGTCAACAAACATGTGGTCAAATTTTCATCAAAAGTAAGCAAGCTGACAATCAGTTAGGTTAAGGGAATGTTATATCTAAGATAAAGTTATAAGTTATGAATTATGAATTATGAGTTGAATGATTCGTGAAAGTGGAAATAATGATGTAACTTGAATAGAGAAAAATAATAAATAATAAATATTATGAATGAAAATACAATTAAAAAAAGGAGTTTTTCTTTTGCAATTAAAATAATCAGATTGTACTCTGTTCTAAAAACTAACAGAAAAGAGTTTGTATTGAGCAAGCAATTGTTAAGGAGCAGGACATCTATAGGTGCAATGGTCAGAGAAGCACAAAATGCTGAAAGCAAAGCAGATTTTGAACACAAATTAGGCATAGCCCAAAAAGAATGCGATGAATCTCTTTATTGGCTGGAGTTATTGGGAGAAGCCGATTATTTAACTGAGAATGAATTCGCTACTCATCATACCGAGGCGAACGAATTACTCAAAATGATCCGAAGTGCTATACTAACCTCAAAATCCAAACCGGGCAATAAATAATTGCACAAACGCCATCATAACTCATAACTCATAACTCATAATTCATAATTCATAACTATTTAAACCAGTCCCTGAGCGAGCATCGCATCAGCCACCTTAACGAATCCGCCAACATTGGCGCCTTTCACATAGTTGATGTAATTGCCGTCACGGCCATGTTTCTGACAAGTCTCATGGATGTCGTGCATGATCAGGTGCAGCCGCTTGTCAACCTCTTCGCTGGTCCAGTTGTAGCGCATGCTGTTTTGCGACATCTCCAGTCCGGAGACGGCAACACCTCCTGCATTAACAGCTTTGCCGGGTGCATAGTGGATTTTATTGTCGAGGAAATAGGTTACGGCACCGGCCGTACAACCCATGTTGGAGACCTCCCCGATCAGGAAGCATCCGTTGGCAACCAGTTTCCTGGCATCAGCTTCATCCAGCTCGTTTTCACATGCGCAGGGAAGAGCGATATCGACCTTCTGTTCCCATGGCTTGGTGTCCGGGAAAAACTGACATCCGGTGAACACTTCCGCATAGGGTGCAACCACGTCGTTGTTGGAAGCGCGGAGATCGAGCAGGTAATCAATTTTGTGACCCGTAATCCCGGCAGGGTCATAGATATAACCGTCGGGACCGGAAATAGTGACCACTTTCCCGCCAAGTTCGTCGATTTTGGTGATTGCGCCCCAGGCCACGTTACCGAACCCTGATACTGAAACAGTCTTGCCCTTCAATTCTTTGCCCATATCTTTGAGCATGTGCTGAACAAAATAGACAGCTCCGAATCCTGTTGCTTCCGGGCGGATGAGTGAACCGCCCCAGCCCAGTCCTTTGCCGGTCAGTACGCCGGTAAATTCATTGCGAATGCGCTTGTATTGTCCGAAAAGGTAGCCAATCTCACGACCTCCAACACCGATATCGCCTGCAGGAACATCCGTATTCGGTCCGATGTGACGGAAGAGCTCTGTCATGAAGGATTGGCAGAAACGCATGATCTCGTTGTCGCTGCGGCCTTTGGCGCTGAAATCGGAACCTCCCTTGCCTCCCCCCATCGGAAGCGTCGTCAGGCTGTTTTTGAAAGTTTGCTCGAAACCGAGAAATTTAAGGATACTCAGGTTGACACTTTTGTGGAACCGCAATCCGCCTTTGTAAGGGCCAAGGGTACTGCTGAACTCAACCCGGTAGCCACGGTTGATCTCCACTTCCCCCAGATCATTCATCCAGGGTACCCGGAACATAATGGTGCGTTCAGGTTCAACCATGCGTTCCAGGATTTTGGCTTGTTTGTAACGCGGATTTGCATCGTATACATCCCATACTGTTTCTATCACTTCCCTTACGGCCTGATGGAACTCATTTTCGCCCGGGGTGCGGGTTTTCAGCTCCTCCATAAACTTATCGATCCCTGCGTTCATCTCTTCTCTTTTTTAGATGGTTACATTTTGAATAATCAATCCACAAAAATAGTTGATTTTATATTGCATTATCCATGGTTTTATGTGAATTTTGTCATCAATTCTTAGTGAATCAAAGTATTAGTAGCGGATTCGGATTTTGTCGGATTTTGAATTAAATGGTTGGATTTAGATTTCATATTGAAAGATGAAACCATGTTTTTGTGTGGAATAACAAAATGATAGGGAAGTGAAATGAAAAATGTGTGTCTTTAATCGGTCAAATTTGCCAATATAGCTTTGATTTTTTTCTTTAACGATTCAATTTATTCATGATTAGTAATTATCATATACCGAATCTGAATCCGAGTACCCGTTCAAAAACTGTGTATTTGTTGTTCTCTGAAAAATAGACTCATCTTGGTTGATAGAATCTTCGATTAAGACGATTACCCGAATGTCTTTATCCTTATTTGTGTTTAACTCAGATTGAATTCCAACAGGAATCTGAATCTGGTTATTTTTAATTTTTGTCTTAAATTCCAGCGCTCTCATAATTAATGCCTTTAAGCAAAGATACTAACAATTTATGCACTTTGGAAATTTTAAAAATTCTCTTTTGCAAATCAAACTTAATGAATTGTTTCATTCCTTGAAATTACAAGCAATTGAATAATAAAATTCCAAGTTTTCTGAACAAATCTTCTGCGTTTTTTGCCTTGGTCCCCTTACCTGCCTCTGTATCCTGAATAGCTTTTTGAGTTTCGTAATTGGGGAGAGGTTCATCAAACTTATTTTTTCACCCCTCACAATTACCAACGTGGTAACTTTTGCTTAAATTTGCATTCGATTTATACAAGGTCATGAAAATTAAGGTATTAAAAACTGAAGCAGATTATAATCAGGCATTAAAAAGGGTAGAAGTCATCTTTGATGCACCTGAAGATTCAAAAGCGGGAGATGAAGCCGAATTGCTGACGATATTAATTGAGAAATATGAAAACGAGTATTATCCAATCGATGCTCCCGACCCTATTGAAGCCATAAAATTTAGAATGGAGCAGATGAATATGGATAAAAAAGATTTAGCTGCAATTATTGGATACAAAAGCAGGGTCTCTGAAATTCTTGGTCGTAAAAGGAATTTGACTTTAAAAATGATCAGAAACCTCCACGAGAAATTAAAGATCCCTTATGAATCCTTAATCGAAGGATAAAACCCTATTTTTGCACGCAATTCCAAAAGCACAAAAAGTTAAAAACCGATGGATTATAACTTCAAAGAGATTGAAGCCAAATGGCAGCAATACTGGGCAGATCACAAGAGTTTCAAGACTTACGATGACTTCTCCAAACCGAAATTTTACTGTCTCGATATGTTCCCGTACCCTTCCGGGGC
>JBBQHB010000082.1:0-23626 GCA_038323575.1 Bacteroidales bacterium
TCCCTATACTTAACTATTATCCGACAAACACTGTCCTGATTATAAACAGATGGGGCAGTGAGATATGGAAAGGGATCAATTATAACAACAATGACATTGTCTGGACAGGCAAAAACATGAACGGTGAAGACTTGCCCGACGACACTTATTATTATATCATCAAATATAGCAATATAGAAAAACGCGGTTGGGTATATATTAAAAGATAGTCATAAGTCCTGTTACCGGGAAATGAAGCATTCTTGTTATGGTTTTTGGAGATCAGGGATGAAAAAGGAAGTGTACAATATTTTGGACCCTATTCACGGGAGAGCGTAAGTATCCCCTTTTTAAAAGTTGAATGTGTGATTCTTGTAATTTATTCCCTGAATTGTGTAATACATTTTCGGGTAAAGAGATACACCTTTACCATATACAATTCAAGAATTTAAACGAAAAAAAAACACATGTCATGGGAAATTTACTTTACACAGTTGCAGTAATCCTGATTATTCTCTGGCTTATCGGAATGGTTGGATTTCATATCGGAGGTTTCATTCATATCCTTTTGGTTATCGCAATCATCGCTATCCTTGTAAGGGTTATTCAGGGCCGCAGTCTTTAATGACATTAAATAACCCATGCAAATGCTGTCGATAAAAGATAAAGTACTGGCGTTTCCTTTTTATGCGAAGGCATCACTCATATTCATTGGATTATATGCGTTCGTTTCGGTTTTAGTTATTGCACGGGGGATCATCATCCCTATCGTTTTCTCCGTTATTATCGCGATTGTACTTCACCCGGTTGTTAACTTCTTTGTAAGATTGAAAATTAACCGGGTGGTGTCAATTCTGATAGCTATAACGCTAACTTTTTTAGCCATTAACGCTTTTGGTCTTTTTGTCATTTCCCAGGTCATTAAGTTAAGTGACTCCTGGCCTCAATTGGTGGATAAATTTTCGGATATACTGAACCAGACAACTGCATGGATTTCTCATTATTTTGATATAAGTCCGAAAAACATCGATGCGTGGATCGCTAAAACTAAAGGAGAATTCTTTGCCAACAGCAGTGATGCAATCGGACAGACGCTTATCAATGTAGGGAATTTATTATTCCTGATTTTTTTAATTCCTGTCTACATTTTCATGATATTATTATACCAACCGCTCCTGATTGAGTTTTTCAGAAGGCTTTTTGGTACAGATAACCGCAGTCAGGTAAGCGAAGTTATCACCCAGACAAAAACGGTTATTCAACGATATCTTATAGGTTTGCTGATCGAAGCGGCCATCATGTCAGTACTAAATGCGGTCGGTCTTCTGGCACTTGGAATTGACTATGCTATCCTCCTTGGAATTATCGGCGCCCTGCTCAATGTTATTCCTTATATCGGAGGACTCGTAGCGGTTGCATTGCCGATGATGATTGCCCTCGTCACAAAGTCCACGCCCATGTATGCCGTTTATGTACTAATCATATTTTACATCATTCAGTTGATCGACAACAACTACATTGTTCCAAAAATTGTTGCCTCCAAGGTGAAAATCAACGCACTTATTTCGATCATAGTTGTACTGGCATTTGGCGCAATCTGGGGAATACCCGGCATGTTTTTATCCATTCCGCTTGTTGCAATCCTGAAGGTCATCTGTGATCATATTGAAGAATTGAAGCCATGGGGGTTTCTGCTTGGCGACACCATGCCTGAAATGGCCATATTTAAACTCAAAATAATAAAAGAAGTTGCAGCAAAACTGACAAAATGAAGCCACTAATCCATATAAAAGAAGTTAAAGATTTCGCTGTCGGACAATCCATCAGGTTAACGGAAAAAACGCTTGAAAGAAGAGACAAGGCAAGCATATTTTTGTCAGACATAGGGAATGCCTCTTTGTTCATCAGACAAACCTTCAGGGAAACATTCTCCCGTGGTTTTGAATTCAAGGAGTTTTTGCGCCAGTGTTACGAGATAGGCAACAAATCATTGCCATTAATTGCCGTTACCGGAGCCATCATGGGTTTGGTATTTACGATTCAATCGCGGCCTGCCCTTGAAACATTCGGGGCAGTCACTATGCTTCCCGGAATGGTAGCGGTCTCCTTTATCAGGGAAATAGGCCCGATCATAACGGCATTAATCTGCGCCGGGAAAATCGGTTCGGGTATGGGAGCCGAACTGGGTTCGATGAAAGTTACCGAGCAGATTGATGCCATGGAAGTTTCCGCCACCAATCCCATGAAATACCTCGTGGTAACCAGGGTCCTTGCCGCAACACTGATGCTGCCCATCCTTGTACTGTTTGCTGATGCATTCGGGCTTTTGGGTAGTTGGATTGGTATAAATATAAAAGGGGATGTAAATTTTTCGTTGTTCTTTTTTCAGGCATTTGGCGTAATTGATTTTTTGGATTTCTTCCCGGCGCTCATCAAAACTGTATTTTTTGGAACTGTGATCGGCATGGTTGGATGCTACAAGGGCTTCACTGCCGGAAGAGGCACCGAAAGTGTCGGTATAGCTGCCAACTCTGCCGTGGTTTTATCTTCTCTTTTGGTCATTGTAGTTGATATGATTGCTGTACAGATAACCGACATGCTGCTATGAAAAACACCCAAACTGATCATATTAACATTGGCCCGGCCAAAAAAGGATCATCTGAAACGATGATAGAAATTAACAACCTTAAAAAAAGCTTTGGCGATCAGGAGGTATTAAAAAACATCTCCCTAAAACTTTACAGCGGCGAAAACCTGGTTGTCCTGGGCAAATCGGGATCCGGCAAATCCGTTTTGATTAAATGCATCGTCCGTTTGTTGAAGGCCGACAGCGGAACCATTGACGTACTTGGCAATAAGGTTGATTCACTGAACCTGAAAGAATTAAACGAAATAAGAAAAAAAATCGGTTTTCTTTTTCAAAGCGGCGCCTTGTACGATTCAATGACGGTTAAACAAAATCTTGAATTTCCGTTGCGAAGAATCAGAAAAGAGCTGACGGAGACAGAAATTAACGAAAAAATCAATGAAGCGCTTGAGAATGTAGGGCTGGCCAGTGCCTTAGATAAAATGCCGTCACAATTATCAGGCGGGATGCGCAAAAGAATAAGCCTGGCAAGAACAATTGTAGTAGATCCGCTGATCATGCTGTACGACGAACCGACCACCGGACTTGATCCTGTCACATCCGATGAAATAAGTTCGCTCATCAATGAAATCAAGAAGAAATACAAAACATCTTCCATCATCATCACACATGACATCGAATGCGCCAGGGCTACGGCCGACCGCGTTATCATGCTTCAGGACGGAGAAGTATATGCTGAGGGAAAGATGGATGATTTTGATCAATCAACTGACCCTCTTATAAAATCATTTTTTAAATAATCAATTTTAATTAAAACCTAGAATTCACCATCATGGATACACATACACCGCAGTTCAAAGTAAGGTTAGGCCTGTTTGTTGCAGGCGGATTTTTACTATTTGCCTTAGCCATTTTTTTAATAGGGAAACAGAAAAACCTGTTCAATCCGGTGTTTAAGCTTACTACGAATTTTTACAATGTGAGCGGATTACAAGTCGGTAACAACGTCCGCTTTTCAGGAATCAATGTCGGAACAGTCGACAATATAAAAATCATCAATGACACAACAATTAGTGTTGACCTGATCGTACAGAAACATGTCCGGCAATTTATCAAAACGGATTGCCAGGCAGCAATTGGTTCTGAAGGAATAATCGGTGATCGGATATTGGTCATTACGCAGGGAACCTCTTCTGCAGAATCTGTAAAAGACGGACAGACTCTTACGTCGCAGGAACCGGTTGAAACAGACGCCATCATAAAAAGCCTTCACACAACTGCTTTAAATGCTGAGGTAATTACAGAACAACTTGCTGAAATTATGACGCAAATAAATTCTGGCAAGGGAACACTTGGAAGACTTATCCAGGATACAACTATCTCTGCAAACATCAACCAGACCATCATCAACCTTAAAAAGAGCACCAAAGGGCTGGACGAAAATATGAATGCGGCAAAAAGCAATTTTCTGTTGAAAGGCTATTTTAAGAAGAAGGAAAAAGAGGCCGAACAAAAAAAGGAGGATGCAATAAAAGTTAATGAAGAGAATAAAAAAAAGTAAATAACCGCAGCGTAAAAATAGGCTATCGCAATTGACAGAATCGATTTTAGCGGGAAAATAGGAAGTATCGTTTTCTGGACCATCGTTTTTGTACTCTCCTACTTTGCTGTGCAACATTATTTCTTCAGGACACCCCCGATAAATGATGTGTGAATGATGTAAACTTTCCCTTAAAATATGTAACAAACCGGAGGGTTTATTGAATCACCTTTATACTATTATTTAAAGCAAACAAATTATTTAAAAAATTATGAAAAAATTATTCCTTGCAGCTGCCTTTGCACTTATTTCCGGATTCTCTTTCGCCCAAAGTCCGCTACCACTCGGCAGAAACCAATTGAATTTCGGAGTCGGATTATCCGAATACGGCGTTCCATTTTACATCGGGATAGACCATAGCGTCCACCAGGATATTACCATCGGAGCTGAATTTTCTTACAGGTCTTTCAATGAGAAATACAATAGTTATACGTATCACCACAACATCATGGGATTTTCCGGAAACGGTAATTACCACTTTAACACCGTCTTGAATATACCTCAAACCTGGGACTTCTATGCCGGTCTGAATATTGGATTCTACGTATGGTCATCACCTGACACTTACAACGGCTCACATCAGTCAGGTTTAGGTTTGGGCGCCCAGGTCGGAGGCAGGTATTATTTTACCGACACCATTGGCATAAATCTTGAATTCGGAGGCGGAAATGCATTTTCAGGGGGCAAATTTGGGTTGTCGTTTAAATTCTAAAGCGGCATCAGTATGTTATGAATCTGCCTTTTAGCGATCCGTCTATCCTTCCAGGAAAGGAATCCTTACCGAATTGTTAATATACACCAGGAAAGATGAAAAATAAGACCGTTTACAACAAATACGGAGATCTCACCAATCAGGCAAGTGAAGTAACTGAAATAATGGTAATCACCTCCTATCCGCCGCGTGAATGCGGAATTGCAACTTATTCACAGGATTTGATCAGGTCACTCGACAATAAATTTGAAAATTCCTTTTCAATAAAAATTTGTGCGCTCGAATCCGGCAAACAATGCCTCGGGTACCCTGAAGAGGTAAAATATGTCCTTGATACTTCTGATGCAATGAGTTACCACGAAATTGCGCGGTTAATTAATAAGGAAGCACAAATCGGATTGGTGTTGATTCAGCATGAATTCGGATTTTACCACCAGCAGGCGGAATCATTTCAGGAATTTATTGATGAACTCCTTAAACCGGTTGCAATTGTTTTTCATACTGTTCTTCCAACGCCCGATGTACTGCTCAAGACAAGGGTTCAAAAAATTGCAGGCAGTTGCAGATCGATTGTCGTCATGACAAAGTCCTCTGCAAAGATTTTAACCAACGAATATGATATTCCACAAGCCAAAATATCGGTAATTGCACATGGCACCCATCTGGTTCCCCACTTAAGTGAGTCATTTCTGAAACAGAAATATGGATTAAAAAACCGTAAAGTACTAACTACTTTTGGTTTGCTGAGTGCCGGTAAAAGCCTTGAAACCACGTTGGATGCAATGCCGGAGATAATAAAAAGCAATCCGGATGTTCTGTTTTTAATTATTGGTAAAACCCATCCTGAGGTGGTAAAAAATGATGGTGAAATTTACCGCACCATGCTCGAAGAAAAAGTTAAAACCCTGGAATTGACAGAACATGTCAGGTTTATCAACAAGTACCTTGAATTAACTGAACTACTCGAATACCTGCAGCTTACCGACATCTATCTCTTTACCTCCGACGATCAGAACCAGGCTGTAAGCGGAACCTTTGCCTATGCCATGAGCTGCTCATGCCCTATTGTCTCAACGCCTATTCCTCATGCCAAAGAACTACTGACAACGGACACCGGAATAATCTTTGATTTTAATAATTCAGGGCAGCTGGCTGCAGCAGTTAACCGGTTATTGAATGACGACAAGTTACGCAAAAATATCAGCACCAACACCTTGCAGAAAATTGTATTTACCGCTTGGGAAAATTCGGCAGTTGCACATGCTCTGCTTTTTGAGAAAATAGCACAAAGCCAAATACTACTGAAATTCAAATTACCGGAAATCAACCTGGATCATTTAATCCATTTAACAACGGACCTTGGAATCATTCAGTTTTCAAAAATAAATCAGCCAGATATTTATTCCGGCTATACACTTGATGATAATGCTCGGGCTTTAGTCTCCATGTGCATGCACTACAAACAAACAGGAGATGCAAGTGATCTCGCCTATATTCACACCTATTTTAACTTTATTAAATACTGCCAGCAAGAAGAAGGCAACTTCCTGAATTATGTCGACAAAGACAAAAGGTTTACGGCAATGAATGCCACCAACCTGGATGACGCAAACGGAAGAGCTATTTGGGCATTGGGTTATTTAACCTCCCTCACAGAAATTATACCCGCCAAAATGATTGTTGAAGCTTCAGCAGTTATTGACAAAGCATTGCCCCGGATTGCTCTTGTGCACTCACCCAGGGCACTTGCATTTGCCATAAAAGGACTTTTCTGTTACCACGCCGGCTACAACCTATCCGGGCAGGTGTCGTTAATACAGACACTGGCTAAAAGGTTGGTAGAAATGTTCAGACATGAATCGACCGAAGAATGGAACTGGTTTGAGAGCTACCTTACCTATGCAAATAGTATCCTGCCGGAATCCTTACTCTATGCCTATTTACTGACAGGTGATACAACGTACAAAAAAATTGCACTTTCCTCCTTTAATTTCCTGTTATCCAAGATATTTAACGAAAACGGGATAGAGGTGATCTCTAATAAAACCTGGATGAAAAAAGGTGAGCCAACCGGTCAATTCGGTGAGCAGCCGATCGATGTCGCCTATACTATCCTGACGTTAAGCATATTCCACGAAGTATTCCAAAAAGAAGTATATCTGGACAAAATGGATATCGCTTTCAACTGGTTTTTAGGGAACAACCGATTAAAACAAATAATTTACAATCCATGCACCGGGGGTTGTTACGACGGTCTGGAAGAACACAACATTAATCTCAACCAGGGGGCTGAATCTACAATAAGCTATTTGATGGCACGTTTAACTGTTGAAACTTACAGATACAGAAAAGAGTCTGCCAGGATTCAATTGTTAAACCTGATCAGATCCAACCGAAGAAAAAGGGAAATGGCCACCTTTTCTGAATAACAAAGCAAGATTAATATCCTACTCCTCAATTAATTATCATTGTATTTCGATTTTTTATTTTCCCCATAAACAAAATGAGTACAAAAATAAACGTTGCTGTAATTGTTGCCCATCCTGATGATGAAACATTATGGGCAGGTGGTACTATTTTGCTGCATCCAACATGGAATTGGTTTGTAGTTTGCCTTAGCAGAAGCGGTGATGCTGAACGCTCTGCCAATTATTCCCGAACACTCAACCATTTGGGTGTTGTCGGAAATATGGGAGATTTAGATGATGGTCCGGAACAAAATCCCCTGGATATCAAGGAGATTGAACTGGCAATTCTGAAACAGTTACCACAAAAGAAATACGATCTGATTATCACACATAATATTACAGGAGAATATACCAGGCATCTCAGGCACGAGGAGGTAGGCAGGGCTGTTATCCGGCTTTGGCAGCAAGATACAATCTCCACCAAAGAACTTTGGACCTTTGCTTATGAAGACGGCGGCAAAAAATACCTGCCAAAAGCAATTACAAAAGCTTCTCAGTTTTTCGTCCTGCCCGATAACATCTGGGAACACAAATACCAAATCATTACCGAAAACTATGGTTTTGATAAAGAAAGCTATGAAGCCGTGGTAACACCCAAAAGCGAGGCATTTTGGCAGTTCACGGATAAAAAAGATGCCCTGAAATGGTTGGATAAAGGTGGTGTATTGGCCGACTAAAGTGTGCTTTAAAAAAAATCAAAATGAAAGTACTGGTATTGTATGATTATCCACCCTCCCCCGGAGGACTGGCTACACAGGGTGATCTTCTGTACAAGGGATTGATGGAGATGGGTGTAGATGCACATGCTGTTCATTTCGAATCTGCACAGGAAAAAGAATGGTACTACCATTGGTTTAACCCCGATGTTGTTGTCGGAGTTGGATACTGGGGACACACACCCCAACTGGTACTTCACCCTCAGCGATATGGCATTCAACCTGTTCCATGGCTTGTGGCGGACGGTTATATAGCCAATTACCAGGAGATACTTAACAGTTTGCCGCTTATTCTTGTTACATCCAACTGGGTAAAAGAGATGTATGTTAGAGACGGCATTAACGGGGCCAGGATAGAGGTTCTGCCTGTTGGCTGTGATACGGTTTCTTTTTGCCCTCATGATAAAAATGACCCCAAAATTTTAGCCGTGCGCGAAGCGCTTGGAATATCTCCGGAGCAGCTGATGATACTTACGGTGGGAGGCGATGCCGCATCCAAAGGAGCACAGGAGGTGATGCAGGCGCTTGCCATCATTGACTGCAAGGCCCCCGACTGGAAATATGTGTGCAAAGTCTGGCCTCAGCCAAGAACGAAAATGCAAAACCTGGCAGACCTGGAAATGGCAGCACACCTGGGTATCGATAAAAAGGTAACCTATGCGACCAATACCATCTCCCGGAATTTTATGCCATACCTGATTGGCGCATGCGATATCTATGCGGCGCCATCACGTCTCGAAGGATTTGGAATGCCCCAGGTGGAAGCCGGTGCATGCGAAAAACCTGTCCTGAGCATCAGCGCCATGGGTATGCTCGATACCCTTGTTCACGGTGAAACTGCTTTACTGGCAAGAGTTGCGCAGAAAATTGTTGTGAATGAAGTGATTCTCGGCAGCGAATCAGGCTTTGAGGATCAGCACAAAATAGTATTTACTCAGCCAAGAACAGTCGACTACAGGGCAAGTGTGGATGATATTGCCAAATATCTGCTGGATCTGATGACTGATCCTGCCTTGCGCGAAAAATTGGGCAAAGCCGGCAGGCAGCGGGTGGTAGAAAATTTTGATTACCGCGTTGTCGCAAAACGCTTTGTCCAAATAATGAATGATAAACTGGGAATATATTAATAGCCATGACTCCAAAAAACTTGCAATTGGTGGACGAAGCAAAGAAATCAGCATTGGAAGTGCTGCTTCACAATGCTCATGGTCCTTTTCACAACCTTCCGCGCACTGCAGGCTGGGGTTATCCCGAACCGTACACAAGGGACATGATGTTTTCCATTCTTGGAATTGCAGTTTCCGGGAATAAAAAACTCACCGACAGTGTGCAAACTGTACTGGAAACACTGGCAAAAAATCAGACTGAACACGGCCATATCCCATCTTTGGTTCACGACAAAGAAGATCGCGGAGCGAGCGATACTACTCCTTTGTTCCTGCTGGGAGTGGGCATTTTCAGAAAAGTGATTGGTAATCCCGGTTTTCTGTCAGAAGCCGTAGACAAAGCTTTGTTGTGGATGGAATATCAAAGTCCTTCCGACCGGTACCTGATCGCACAGCAACCTACCAGCGACTGGCGCGATGAACAATGGGTGCCCGGATACGGTCTGTTTGTTAACACACTGACTTACAGCTATCTCAGGATTTTTGGAAAATTCGAAAGAGCAGACAAAATGCGGAAGGAAATGGCCAGGTTTACAATTTCTGCAGGTAAAATGCACCATCATGTTCATGAAGGTCTGGTGGTCAAACACAAACCTTATTATGCTTTTTGGGCCTATAAAATTTTCAGCAGTGAGCGGTTTGATTTGCTCGGGAACAGTTTGGCCATACTTTCAGGGATAGCTTCGCAGAGCAGAGCCGATGATATGATTTCCTGGATTGAAGAAGAATGTACAGCCATGAAAAAAAATGGGGAACTGGCCGTTGATCTTCCACCCAATTTCTTCCCGTTTATTCAACCTTCTGATCCTGACTGGATGCCCAGATATTCAATTTACAACAATCCGGGGGAATACCACAACGGGGGTATTTGGCCATTTGTCGCCGGTCTGTACGTAGCCGCCCTGGTGGCGGCCAAAAGATTTCACCTTGCAGAGGAAAAATTGATGGCACTCACTTCTCTGGTAAAATTAGCCAACTTTGAAAATGTCGATTTTGGTTTTAATGAATGGATAAAAGCCCAAACAGGAAAGCCTATGGGGCAGGATTGGCAAACCTGGTCGGCAGCGCTCTACCTTTATGCCGCTAAATGTGTGGAAGAAAGACGAACACCTTTTTTTGATGAGATCAGAAAAGTGTGATTGATATAACTCTTTCCGATAATAGTGTAACACTTACCGTGGAGAATGCAGACAATTTTGTAGCAAAGGAAATCAAAGGACATGGAGGAGATGGGTATAACGGAGGGCCAAAGGGTGATCTGTTGATTCATTTCTCCATTGCCGATCATCCGAAATTTGAAAGGCAGGGCAACAACCTTTTTACCGATGTTGACCTCAATTTATACACCGCCATCCTGGGAGGCGATATTATCCTGGAAACCCTGAAAGGTCAGGTTAAAATAAATGTAAAGCCGGAAACACAAAACGGCAGCAAAATAAACCTAAAAGGGAAAGGCTTCCCGGTATACAGGAAGGAGGGTGTATTTGGCGATTTGCAGGTAACCTACTACATCAAGATACCTACCCACTTATCGGAAAAACAGGTGGAACTCATTACAGCCTTATCCCAAACATAATTTAAACGTATAAATCTCATTATTTCACAACATCATGTTCAACAATACAAGCCGGAAATACCCTGTCTTGATTCAGGGAATGCTCACACTAATTATATTCAGTAGTCTGATTTGCAATAGTTTTGCAAGCAGGAAGACCCTAAAAAATCTGTCAGTGGTTCAAAAATTTTACAACATCAACAACCAATCTCTTTACTGGCTTGATTCCCTGAAAAACAGCCAGAGGGCAATCGAATGGTTGGATGCAATGGAGACGGCAAGTCCGTATGGTATTATTCCAAACGTCACACAGATTGCCCAAATCCGGATTATTCTGACTGGCACCAAAAAGTTATCAAATGCCGTTCAAGAAAAAACAGACAGACAAATAACAGAAATGGTCCTTGGGTTCATCAAAACGATGCATGAGGGTAACGTACAATTCGATTATGATGAGGTCAATATAAATAAGGATTCTGTCTATATTTCCCAGCTTATGGATTCAAAAAAAGAGGGAAAAGTCTCGAATATTATTGCTGATATGGACTGTAAGGATCCTGAATATCTTGTTTTGAAAAAATATTTGAGTGATTCTGTAAGTCGCCAAAATAATTTCAAATTCAAAACTGTGATTCTCGCAATGAACTACAGGAGGTATATGTCAGTCAACCAAGAACCTGAATGTATTTTAGTCAATATTCCTACCGCAGAGGCAATCTATTACAAAAACGATTCGGCAACAATTACGATGCGCACGGTACCTGGTAAAAAAACCAGGCCTACGCCTACCATTTCATCCCATATTACAAGCATTGTTACATTTCCCGCCTGGAATGTCCCTTTCGACATTGCAGTAAAAGAGATGTTGCCTAAAATAAAGAAGAATTCGAACTACCTGGAACAGAATAACTTTGATGTCGTAGACGCAAAAGGAAATGTAATAGATGATGATGGATTGAACTGGAAGTCCTATAGTGCAAAGAATTTTCCTTACTTTTTCAGGCAGTCCACTGGTACAGGAAATTCTCTCGGAGTCATAAAATTCAATCTGCAGGATCCATTCAGCATTTTTCTGCATGCGACGAGCTGGCAGGGTGCTTTCCTGAAAGAATACAGGTTTCTGAGTCACGGATGTGTCCGTTTGGAAAAGTCGTTTGAACTGGCGGATGCGTTGCTCAGAGGCAAGCTAGATACAACACTGTTAAAAATAGGAAAAAAAGACAGCGAATCCAGCACGCTAATGCTGCCCGAAAAAGTACAGACTTTCATCATCTATTTGCCGCTGGTGGTGGCAAATAATAAAGTGACATTTCTCAAAGATGTCTACGGTTTAATTAAGTAAAGAGGATCCGTGCAGATAGGTATTGTCGGGATTATACAAAAACAGGCAGGTGCCTCCTTTGATCGCTTCAATGATTGATTTGTTTAAAGCGGGAGGGAGTGCCGGGCAACCCTGGCTTCTGCCAAGCCGGCCGTTTTTCCTGATAAAATCTTCAGTAGCATAATCTGCTGCATGAATGATGATCGCACGTTTTTCAGCATTGTCATTGAACCCTTTCTCTACCCCGTTTATCGTCAAAGCAAAACCGGTATGAGATCCGATGATGGGATTTTCAGTAACATAAAACCCCAGGCTGCTTTTAAATGATCCCACTTTGTTAGAAAAAGAGCGGGCAAATTCTTCCCCGGTATTCCTTCCATGTGCAACATAGGTATTAAACAAAAGTTTCTTGTTTTTCAGGTCAATCACATACAATCTCTTCTTGTTGCTGGATTGGGAATAGTCGGCTATGGTTACAATTCCGGAATTCTGCAATTTACCGGACTTGCTAAGTTTTTCCCAACCTTTGATGGCAAGATTGAATACCTCCCTCGTCAGGCCGGTTTCAGCCAGGTTGATGACAGAAAATATCTCACTAATGTAAAATTTATCGGCATAAGGTTCTACTGCCCGCGCATTGTTCATGGCAGGGAATAAAAGCAATAACAGATAAAATAGTAGTTTTTTCATACCACAAAGGTAGTATAAAATAATAAAAATCAAATAAATAGTATATCCCAATTATTATACTTATCTTGCCGAAATATTATTTAAATTTATTATGAACAACGGAACAGTAAAATTTTTCAATGACACGAAGGGATTCGGATTCATTAAAGACGCAAATTCAACAAAAGAGTACTTTGTACATTCTTCAGGCTTAAAAGACAGCATCAAAGAAAACGATGCGGTAACTTTTGACCTGCAGGAAGGAAACAAAGGATTAAATGCCGTAAATGTTAAACTTGCTTAGAAACCAGCTATAAACATTGCAACTTCTAAATCCCGCCAAAAGCGGGATTTTTTTTGCTCTAACCGACCCGGAAATAACAATGGCCGCTATCTTTACTACAGATACAGCTAATAAATTCGTTCCTGTTATGCTTTATATATGTGAAAGATGTAACTTTATTCCTAACTTATATAATACTCTTCAGCTTTAAGTCTCTCATTTTTATAGTTAAAAAATAAATGAAAACAAAACTACTTATTGAGACAGCTTTGGCATTGGTTGCAGACGGCAAAGGCATCCTGGCCATGGACGAAAGTACGCCTACCTGCAACAAACGGTTTGCCAAACTAGGTATTCCGCAAACTGTTGAAAAAAGACGGGAATACCGGGAACTGCTTATCACCACTCCGGGTCTGAATGAGTTTATCAGCGGAACAATTCTTTGTGACGAAACCATCCGGCAGACAAAAAATGATGGGACGCCGTTTGCCCAGGCAGTAACTGATGCCGGAATGATTCCCGGCATCAAAGTCGACGCCGGCGCTAAGGATCTGGCCGGATTCCCCGGTGAAAAAGTCTCTGAGGGGTTGGACGGATTAAGGGAAAGGCTGACTGAATACGTCGCATTGGGCGCCCGGTTTGCCAAATGGAGGGCTGTCATTGCAATCGGAGACTCAATTCCGAAAAAGGGATGCATCGAAGCCAACGCACATGCCCTGGCTCGTTATGCCGCCTTGTGTCAGGAAGCCGGACTGGTTCCCATTGTTGAACCTGAAGTACTGATGGATGGCATCCATACACTTGAACGTTGCCGGAAGGTAACGGAAGAAGTGCTGGCAGCGGTTTTTGAACAACTAGGCAGACAACGTGTATTACTGCAAGGGATGCTCTTAAAGCCAAATATGGTTCTTCCCGGACTGGATTGTCCGGATCAGTCGGCACTGGATGTGGTAGTCGATGCTACCGTGAATTGTCTGCTTAAGACAGTTCCTTCCGCAGTACCCGGGATCGTATTCTTATCCGGCGGACAAACAAGCGAATCAGCTTCCGAACGATTGAATGCAATGAATGTAAAATACAAAGTACAAGCACCATGGGAGCTCTCCTTTTCCTTTGCCCGGGCCATCCAACAGCCGGCCATGCAGATTTGGAACGGGGAGGAAATCCATGCGACAGAGGCGCAACAGGCGCTGTATCACAGGGCTAAATGCAACGGCGCTGCACGACGCGGGGAATACAATTTAAAAATGGAAAAGACCTGATGCATAGAATTGATACAGAAGAAAAAGGTTAGCGTTTGTTTTGCGGGGAATGAGTACATTCGCAAGAACAAATTTAACCTATTACTTAGACAGAAATTCATGCCGGTAACTGTAATCAGAAAAAAATTTATTTTTTCCCCCGATCCTTCCAGAGTCATCGCCCGTTTTCTGCAGGTAAATGATGAAAGGGCGGCTGACATAATCAGGCAGGTATTGGCCATGCCCGAGAACGATGTAAATATTGCCATGAGCCAGTTGCTCCGGGGGTTTGCAAGGCGCCATCGGAATATTTCGCGCATATTTGAGAATAATTTTGCGCGTATGGCCCCGATATTTGATAAAATTGAAGTAAATGAAGAGGATCTTAGCGTCACCCAGAAAGCTTTGATTGGTTCTTATTTTACGATGGAATATTCAATTGAATCCGCTGCTTTTTTTAATCCGTCGATTATGGAAGATCCGGATCAATCCGGATTAAGAGCAGAAGAAGTAAGGGTTATATTTAGCTTCCGGGCCACCGGGGAAGGTCATATTTCATCCATCGTTTTCCGGTCAGGAGTTCTGGACCGAAATAATAATTTGATCGTTGAACCTGTCGGCAAAATGTTGGCCGAAGCAGATAAAATTATAAGGAATACCTACAATAAAAAAAGTTTCAAAGTGAAACTGGACGGGATGCAGGACAACATAAATGCCATTACTCCTGTGGTCGTCGATAATCTGGCGGAAATACAAAACCCCGTAAATGTTATTCCTTTAGCGGTATTGGATAAAAATGAAAAAGTGAAGGACCCCCGAAAGGTTATTTCCCCTGATTTTATCCTCGATAAATTAGGGGAAGTTTTTACCTATGGTGAATTGATGAAAAACCTAGCGATCGCAATAAAAGACCCTGATCTTCAGGAAGATCAGATTAAAATAATCAACCAAATGCTATGGTTGGCTTCATCGCATTACGAAATTAATTTCTCCATTGATTCGGCTATTTCAGAAAGGGTAATTTTCCCGGTATCTGCAACCGAGCAGAAAGGTCTTGAAGATGCCCGGTTCGTTAAATTTACGGACGATAATGGCGAAATAACCTATTATGCCACTTATACCGCTTACGATGGAATGACCATCCTGCCCAAGTTGATCAGCACCAAAGACTTTTATAATTTTAAAATATTGCCTATCAATGGCGAGATTGCCCAAAACAAGGGAATGGCCTTGTTTCCAAGGAAAATCAGGGGAAAGTATGCCATGCTGTGCAGGATAGACGGGGTTAATAATTACATCGCATATTCCGAAAGCATCAACCTCTGGAGAGAAGCAAAAATTATTCAGCGGCCAAAATATCCATGGGAATTGGTTCAAATCGGCAATGCCGGATCACCGATCGAAACAGAAGAAGGTTGGCTGGTTATTACCCATGCAGTTGGTCCGATGAGGGAATATACACTTGGTGCCGCTTTGTTTGAACTGGATAACCCTGAGATTGAAATCGGAAGGCTAATCCGCCCGCTGATGAGGCCAAATGAATCAGAAAGAGAAGGTTATGTACCGAATGTGATTTATTCCTGCGGTTCAATTATTCACAATGACGATCTGATTATTGCCTATGCAATGTCAGATCATTCATCATCATACGCTACTGTTAATCTCAGGGAACTGCTGGATGTGCTGAAGAATTCCCTAAAACTGTGAATAATGTAACTTTTTTCTGTAATTATATAATGGTAATGAGCAATGAAGGCGTCAACTTTGTGAGGTGAAAATGTTCTCACCATTAAGATCTTAAAATATGGGCACCGCTAAAATTAAAGTAAATGTAATTGAGGAAAAGGGTAAGCTCAAACAAAAATTCGCAACCATCATGGAGGATTACCTGATGTTTGAAGAAGGCAGAAAAGAGGAAATGACCGGGAAATATCAAATCAGTCTTTTTCAGACCAAAGAAGAATTAGACAAGATTATTTCAACGCTTTAGCCATTGACAGGTAAGAAGCCGAATCAGTAAGTTCTAAACTTCCCCTTTCTCCGTTCTCCTTTATCCTTTATCCTTTCTCCTTTATCCTTTCTCCTTTATCCTTTCTCCTTTATCCTTTATCCTTTTAAAGAATGTGTGATATATATAAATCATTCAGGTAATTGTGTAAAATAATTTTACCTGAATGAAGCCAACTTTGATACGCCAACAAAAAATATTTATTCACACCAAAAAATCAAAAATGAAAAAACAAATTAAATCTATTGCACTCCTTGCAATCGCAGCAAGCCTGATTTTTGGCTCCTGCGTATCTAACAAAAAATTTATGGCTTCTGAAGCCAAAGCAGAAAAGTACAGGCAAGAACAAGTAGGTACGCAAACCCAGTTGGATGCCTGTAATGCCAACGTAATGAAAACAAACGCAGAGAAAACGTCACTTGAAAAAGAGAATGCTTTAATCCTGAATGATTTGAAAGCGCTTTCCGCCGAGTCAAAAATGACCATTGCAGAGCAGGCCATGCGGCTAAGAAACCTGCAGAATATCATTCAGTCACAAAGGGATGTCATGTACAAGCTGAAGAACACAATTGCTGATGCATTGATCAAATACAAAGCCGACGAACTGTCTGTGTACATTAAAGATGGAAACGTTTATGTTTCGCTCCAGGAAAAACTTTTGTTCAAATCAGGAAGCGATGTTGTTGACCCGAAAGGCAAAGAAGCGCTAAAATCACTTGCACAGGTACTTAACAGCACCAAAGACATTTCGGTAATGATTGAAGGACATACCGACAATGTCCCGATCAAAACCAAAATATTCAAGGACAATTGGGATTTGAGCACGGCAAGGGCAACTTCTATCGTGCGGCTTATGACCGTTGATTACGGATTCGATGCCAACCGGATTACCGCATCAGGCAAAGGGCCATTCCACCCTGTTCAAACCAACGAAACCACCGAAGGCAGGGCCGGAAACCGCAGGACTGAAGTAATCCTCTCGCCCGACCTGAATGAACTCTACAAACTGCTGTACCAGTAGACAACTACGTAAGACCAAGGTCTCCCTGCTGATCATACCAATCAAAGAACACCAGGCCTAATGAGGCCTAAGGCGGACCTTCAGATGCCCGTCGTCAGACATCCATGTGGGAATCATGTAACTTATTCACGGAATTCTGTAACACAAACCAACAGCCAATTCATCAAATTTGTATTATAAGATTTACAACGTCTTTTTAACAAAACAACATTATGAGTAATCTACTTTACATCATCGCAATTATTCTTCTAGTCATGTGGGCAGTCGGTTACTTCGCCTACGACACAGGTAATATCATACATATTCTGCTGATCATCGCAATTATCGCAGTCTTGCTGCGCCTCATAAGAGGCCGAAACGCTTTTTAGTATCAACAATTTAAAAACAAACAAAAATGTCAAATTTTAATGATTCAGGTAAAGTAGTAGGAGCACTGGTTGTCGGAGGACTTATCGGAGCTGCTCTTGGACTCCTTTTTGCTCCGCACAAAGGAAGCAGAACGCGCAAATTACTGACAGACGGCGCCAAAGAAATGGCTGAGGAGATAAAGTCCAAAATGAAAGAAAAAGCAAACGACTTACGCCACAGGGCAGAAGAAATGGAAAATCTTGCGGAAGAAAAGGTTCACGAAGTGGTGAACCGTGTCAATAAAAAATAGACACGCTGCAATATAACTGTAAAAATCGGTCAACAGGATTAGCTTTTTGCTTATTATGTTGACCGATTTTTTTAGATCAGTACCAAAAATAACAATCAACAGTAATTCATTGTAAGATGTCAAATCCCGGAATAATTCAAGAACTCACTGATAACCTGAAAAGTTATATTAGTACGAGTTATGAAATACACAAACTGGAGGTAATCGGACGCTCATCAATCATCGGTTCAGGATTGATCAGTAAACTGATCATCACCCTGGTGATTTTTCTGTTTCTTTTCTTCATCAGCTTATGGGCCGGCTTATTCGTTTCCGCACATTACGGCGACAACTACTCCGGATTCATCTATGTAGCAGGTTTTTATTTCCTGGTCGGTATTGTTTTAATCCTTGGCAGGAAAAAATTGATTCAAAGACCTATTCGTGACAAAATCATACGAGAAACGCTTAATTCAAAACCACAATGAAAGATCCGACCATAATTATACAAATGGATACCTCTAAAGTGGCAAATTACACAGACCTTGAATTTCTGATCCTTCAATTAAAGGAAGAGCGTTCCTATCAGGAGGAGGATCTTAAATATCACTTCAATATCCTGGTTGATTCATTCAATCCCATTTCAATCCTGAAAACTTCAATATTCAAACTTACAAAGGAGAAAGCGTTGCTTGTTGAAGTGGGCAAAGTTGGTTTAATCGTAGGAGCACATTTCCTTATCGACCGTGTTTTTGGCAAATACAAAAGTGTCAGAGGCTTATTGAGTTCCATACTTATGGAAAATGTCGCTACTTCGCTGATTGACAAAAATGCCGCAAATATTATTTCAGACATAGGCAACCGGATAATGCACAACAATGATCAGGATCAGACAAATAAATAATAATCTCAAATTAAATACAGCATGAAAACAGCAGGAATTGCCCTATTTATCCTTGGAGTAGGATTAACCATCTTCACTTCCCTTAGTTTTTTCACCAAAGAAAAAGTAGTTGATCTGGGTGCGATCGAAATCTCACGGGATAAACCCCACAATGTTAACTGGTCACCATTGATTGGTGTGGCAGTAATGGCTGTTGGCGGGGTAATGATCTGGCAGGGATCCAGAAAATAATTCACAACATCCCTTCATCGGCAAAACTAAAAAACCCCGATTGGGTGATGATCAGGTGGTCGATCACGGGAATTTCCATCAATGTAGCAGCTTCCTTCAGCTGACGGGTAATTTTCCTGTCAGCATCGCTCGGCTCAAGGTTTCCGGATGGATGGTTATGGCAAAATATCAGGGAGGTAGCATGCTTTTCAAGGGCGGATTTCAGTACCAGCCGCACATCGATCACCGTACCTGTCATCCCCCCCTGACTTAGTTTTTGTTTATCAATAACTTTGTTCTGGCGGTTGAGAAAAAGCACCCAGAACTCTTCGTGCGAGAGATCCCCGATTTCGGGCCGGAGGTAATTGGCGGCATCCCTGCTTCCTTTAATCTGTTCTTTCTCCAGCGCTTCCGACTGATTTCTCCGTCTGCCAAGCTCCATGGCAGCAATAAGTGTCAGTGCCTTTGCATCTCCGATCCCCCTGAAACGCTTCAGCTCATCGCAATTTAATTTTCCCAGCTCATGCAGGTTGTTGTGGATAGAGTCCATGATCCGGCGCGACAACTCAACTGCCGACTCATTGCTGTTGCCGCTTGAAATAAGAATGGCGATCAGCTCACTGTCTGTCAAGGAGGAGATTCCCCTGCTGATCAGCTTTTCCCTGGGCCTGTCCTCAACAGCCCATGTCTTGATCCCTGGCTTGAAGTAATTGCTCATACGCCTTGTAAGCTGGCCGGAAGGTTGATCGGCTCAACTGTTTACCTCAAGTTACAACAAATTCACGAGAAAGACGAAAGTATAGCACAAAAAAAGGCACCCAATTTGGGCACCTTCTTACAAAATATTGCTTGAACTAATTAAAGTGCGTTAACGTGCAGTGTCAGACTTGACTTCAGGTTTGACGCTTTGTTTTTGTGGATTACATTGGTTTTGGCCAATTTATCCAACATACCGACTACTTTAGGAAGAAGCTCTGTGGCTTTTTCTTTCTCGGTAGTTGAGCGCAGTTCACGAACTGCGTTACGGGTTGTTTTTGAATAGTATTTGTTGTGAATACGGTGAACTTCACTCTGTTTTGCTCTTTTGATCGACGACTTATGGTTTGCCATTGTATAAAAATTTCTTTGTCAAAATAAATTATTGTAGTCTGTAGGGGATTCGAACCCCTATGGCAAGAATGAAAATCTTGAATCCTAACCCTTAGATGAACAGACCATCTGGAACTTCCCTGTTTGGGGTCGTAAAATTAATACTTTTTTTGTTACGACACAATTTTGCCGCAAAAAACGGATCTAAATTGTGAAAGTAGTCTGTAGGGGATTCGAACCCCTATGGCAAGAATGAAAATCTTGAATCCTAACCCTTAGATGAACAGACCGTCCGGATCTCTTTTTATGATTAAAAGAGCTAAAAACCCTCAAAAACCGATCATTCATCCTTCAACAAACACCTTCGATTTTCGCGATGCAAAGAAAAGATTTATTTTCCAATCAGGCAATAGCGAAAACAAAATTTATATTGATTCAATTGTCTGCCAGTAACCGATATTTTTCCCCTTTAATGGTATTAAATGTCAATTGATAACCTCCTGCTGTTTTCACCGACAACAAAGTATATCCAACGAGACGAAGCGGAACATCAGATTCAATGTTACAAACTCCACCGCAAAGTGATTTCAGCTCACCGGATGTCAGCCGGTTGTTTTGCCACTCCATGGTGACTTCGAACCCGCCTCTCGCAACCAATCCGCCGACACTGCCTTTACCCCATGCTTTTGGCAAGGCAGGCAACAGGTTGATAAAGCCGTTGTGGCTCTGCAGCAGCATCTCCGCAATTCCTGCCGTGGCTCCGAAATTACCGTCAATCTGAAAAGGCGGATGCGCGCAGAAAAGATTGTAGAAGGTACCGCCGGCATTGTTGTAATCAGTACCCAGGTTGCCGGCCGGCCGCAGAAGATTTTTCAGCATCAGGTAAGCATGGTCTCCATCCTGCAGTCTGGCCCAAAAGTTGATTTTCCAGGCAAGCGACCAGCCGGTTCCGCCGTCTCCCCTCACCTCAAGACTTTTTTTCACTGCGTCTGCCATTTCGGGTTCTTTCCGGATATCAAGTCCCGTACCGGGATAAAGCAGGTAAAGGTGAGAAAGGTGCCTGTGAGTTGGATCTGCTTCGGGGTAGACTTTCGCCCATTCCATCAAACGGCCGTCGGGGGCAATCTGCGGTAGCGCAAGATTGTTAAGCGCCGACCTTATTTTTTCGGCAAGGGGCTCGTGGATGTTCAGTACTTCAGCAGCTTCCAGCACATTGGTGAAAAGCTCGTGAATAATCTGCTGGTCATGCGAAGGCCCCATGCTGATCTGGCAGTTGGAGCCGTCTGGCGCCTTGAAGGTATTTTCCGGTGAGGCGGCAGGTCCGGAGACCAACTTCCCGGTTACGGGATCTTTTACCAGCCAGCCGAGGTAAAATTGGGCAGATTTCTGCATGATGGGATAAACCCTTTCGAGGTATTTCCGGTCGAGTGTGAAAGTATAGTGATCCCAAAGATGCTCGCACAGCCAGCCACCCGCACCGGCATGCATTCCCCATCCCGGTTGTTCGCCCGGAGCTGTAAAGCCCCATACATTGGTGATGGGATGCACGCACCAACCTTTGTTGTGGTACTGTTCTGCAGCCGTCAGTTCACCCGGCCGGACCAGCGATTCTATCAGGTTAGTCAGCGGGGAATGACACTCGGGCAGGTTGGCAACATCGGCCTGCCAGTAGTTCATCTGGATATTGATATCGGTATGGTAATCGCCGTTCCACGGAGTCTGGATTTTATTGGCCCAGATGCCCTGGAGATTGGCCGGAAGCGATCCTTCACGGGAGGAAGAGATCAGCAGGTACCTGCCAAACTGGAAGTAAAGCTCCTGCAGATGCAGGTCATCCGGATGGTATTTCTGGTTTCTTAAGCGGTTATCTGTAGGGATGGTGTCGGGTTCATTGTCCGAAAGCCGCAAATTCACTTTCCCGAAAAGGGAAGAATAATCCGCAACATGTCTTTTCAGCAGTGAACCGTAAGTTTTAGAGGTGGCTTTTGCAAGCTGATTAAGGGTTGTAACCATCGGATCTGCACCTTTGTACAAAGGATAGGACAATTTATAGTCAGTGGATGCTGTTAACACCAGGGTGACTTCATCCGCGTTTTTTACCGTCAGCTTCCCTTGTTCACAAACAACACTTCCTACTTTGGCCATGGCTTTTAAACGGACGGCCCAGGTCATACCCTGCCCCCCTTTCCCGTCATCCATCACACCCGACATCACCAGGTGGTCTTTGGCTGAAAAAGTCTTGTACTTTTCCGGACGGGTCATGGTTGACGTGAAGTTGACGGCCCCTTTCCGGTCGGATGAGATGCGCATGACCAGCGCCCTGTCGGGATAACTTGCAAATATCTCCCGGGAAAAGCGGATGCCGTTTTGAAGATAGGTAACACGAACTACGCCCCTGTTCATATCCAGTTCACGGGTATAGGCAGAATAACCTGCGGAAGACCCGAAATCGAGCCACCAGTCGCCCAGCGTCTGAAAGCAGCCAAATGGCACGCCTGCCCCGTTTCCTCTCCCTGAGCCTGCTCCCTTGCAGATTTGCGTCTTTACCGTGAGGGCTGTTGCCTCTTTGTATTTGCCGTCCCAAAGCAGCTGCCTGATCTTGGCCAATGCAGGGAATGCATCGGGGTTGTTTCCGTTTTCCGGACTGCCCGACCAAAGGCTTTTTTCGTTCAACTGAATCCGTTCCCTGTTTACATCTCCGAAAACCATTGCGCCGAGGAATCCGTTACCTACCGGGATAGCTTTTAACCATTCTGCATCGTTATTTGATCCCTTTTTTTCATCCTCAACGGTTGCATCAGCAGGATGGGCATACCATATCCTTAGCGGAGCAGCAGCAACCGCATGTTCTTGTGACCATGCGGTCGGATTTCCTAATGGTAAAAGCAGGAAGACACAGATTAATTGCCTGATATTCATTTGAACATTATTTAATGGTTCACGAATTTAAGAAAAGAATTGAAATTTGGATTTAGACAATAGTCTCGTCGGTACAATTTGTCCTCTTCCCATTTTGAAACATTGGTTTGGATATATGCAGAAATTTTGAGGTATTCTTGTTTATCCCGGATTATGTGATCATGAAAACGGGCCTGCCATTCGAAATTGGGGTTGATCAAATGCGCAGTTTTTGACACCGCTGATTTGTATGAACGGATGATTGTGCCCAGCGATCCACATTTTGGTGATATGGATGACATTTGTTTGTTTTTGATGGGTGACGGTATTGGGTGCATACCATGTAGAGACGTTGCATGCAACGTCTCTTGCAACGTCTCTGAACCAATATTCAATAACCCCTCCTGCGTTAATTCAGGCAATTTATCAACATGTTTACTGTCATATGTTTGCATGGATTGTAAAGGGATTGCAGGTAATTGAAACGTGGTTGCTGGCAGAGACGTTGTGGGTGGCAGAGACGTTGCATGCAACGTCTCTACATGATTTGTTCGTTGAACAT
>JBBQHB010000083.1:0-23083 GCA_038323575.1 Bacteroidales bacterium
TGTCTATCCGGCTGCACCCGGGGTTAATTTTGGCACGAAAGCTATACTAAACCAGAAAATCAGAAGCACAACTCACTGAAAATTGTGCAAAAGTGGAAATAGGGACTAACTGAAATTATGAATCGCTCAATTTAGGTATAATATAAAAACTGATCCTGGCTGTATGAATGATATTTCAAAGAAATCTTCCAATTCTAATATAATGAAAGAGTTGCGTGGAATATTGGATAAGGAGTTGGTTCGCTCTGGAGATAGTCGTGTTACAGGTAGCAATCCTGAAATATGGGAAACTTACCCTAGATTCAGTGAAATTCGAAGTTTTCCCGCTGTGCAAAATGATAAAACTAAATGAAGAATGTGAAAACAAATATGATTTTATATAAGTGGGTACTTGTACTTGCACCTTTATTAATAAATATAGGCGCAGAAGCTAAATTGAGGAACATTACTCTTACGGGATTACCTTTCACAATGCCAGCCATCGAGCTACCGACAATTCCTAATCGAGAAATATCTATTGAAAAGTTTGGTGCAAAGGGTGATGGAATTACCGACAATACCAGTGCAATTAATGCTGCAATTTCGCATTGTGCCTCTTTGGGCGGAGGTGTAGTAAATATTCCTTTTGGAACCTGGGTTACAGGTCCTATTCAACTTAAAAGCAATATAGAACTTCACCTCGACAATCAGGCAATAGTTGTATTTTCATCCAATATAAATCTGTATCCATTAATTAGAGTATCTTACGAAGGTCGTGATGTTATTCGCTGTATGTCGCCAATATATGGAGTAGAGTTGGAGAACGTCGCCATAACTGGAGGAGGAGTCTTCGATGGTTCAGGTGACAAATGGCGTCCTGTGAAAAAAAATAAAACCCCACCTGATATTTGGGATGAAGTAATCTCCTCTGGAGGAGTTTATGGAAAGGATGAGAAAATCTGGTTTCCTAGCGAGTCGAGCAAAAAAGGATATTACATGAAAGAAAATGGGATTTTCGATTATCAAAAAGTTGCTGAAGAGATTAAGCAGTTTCTTCGTCCCGTAATGTTCTATTTATCATACAGCAATCGTGTTCTTATTGATGGTCCTACATTTAGAAATTCTCCGGCTTGGTGTTTACATCCATTAGCAGTAAATAATCTTGTTGTTAGAAATGTAACTGTGAAAAATCCTGTGTGGGCACTCAATGGTGATGCTATTGATATTGAATCATGTCGATATGTTTTAATAGAAGATAGTCAATTTGATGCTGGTGATGATGCAATTTGTATTAAGTCAGGAAGGGATGAATACGGACGTAAGCTGGGCCTGGCTTCAGAGAAAATTGTCATACGTAATTGTACTGTTTTGAACGGTCACGGAGGTGTAGTAATAGGCAGTGAAATGTCAGGCGGGGTAAGAGATATTTTTGTTGATCACTGCAGCTTCTCAGGAGCAGATTCAGGAATTAGATTTAAAAGCACACGTGGCAGAGGTGGTATTGTTGAGAATATCAAAATCAGTAATATCAATATGTCAGATATTAAAAGAGAAGCTATATTGATTGATTTCTATTACCAGAACCAATCACCTGATGAAGCAAAACACAAAACAAATGAATTCTCTAAAATGAAATTATTAGCGGTTAATGAAGGTACGCCTATATTTAGGAATATCATTATTCAGGATGTAACCTGTCACAATGCTGGTCAGGCAATAAGTGTAGTAGGCCTTCCTGAAATGAGGCTTCAAAATGTAACAATGAATAATATAAATATTCAGGCAAAGAGCGGAGCTATTTTTAAACAAATTGAGGGATTAACAATTGATAATTTCAACATAAGCACAACAGACAGCACGGCACTGAGATTTATGGATTGCAAAGATGTAAAAATCAAAAGGTTAACTGTACCTGAAAAAGTAAAATTAATTATGGAAGTTGCAGGAGGACGATCGGATAATATCACGATCTAAAATTCTGTCTTACCTCATCAAAAAGTAATCTTGCATGACGATGTAGTTAAGAACCCAATCAAATTTAATTAGTAAAATCACAAAATATTAAAAATAATATCACTCTCATGAGAAATACACAAATAAAATCTGGATTTACCTTTGGACTTGCTATGTTGGGAGTAACCTTTGCTTTTGCACAAAAGGAGAAACAGGAAACAAAGCCCAACGTTATATTTATTTTAGCCGATGACATGGGAATAGGTGATGTCAGTTGTTACGGATCAAAAATCATACAAACTCCAAATATCGACAGACTTGCTCAACAGGGAATGAAATTTGCCAACCATTACACAGGAGGTCCTGTTTCTGCTCCCTCACGTTGTTGTCTGATGACTGGAAAACATACTGGACATTCAAGGATACGACAAAACCACTCGGCAATATCAAATGGACGTGTCAGTATTACGCCTAACGATACAACAGTTGCCATGATTGCTAAACAGGCTGGATACAAGACAGCTATATACGGGAAATGGGGTCTTGCCGAACCAAATACTAGTGGAATTCCTAATGAAGTAGGATTTGACGATTGGATGGGGTATTTAAACCAAGATCATGCCGAGTTTTATTATACTAATGAACTAGACCTAAATCGTGGTGTGACCACAATTGAGGCCAATAATAACGGTAAGAAGGGTGAGTATTCCAATGATATATTTACCGGAAAAGCAAAAAGTTTCATAAAGGCAAACAAGGATGATCCTTTCTTTCTATATCTTGCCTATACAATTCCACACGCGTTGATGCAGGTTCCGATGGAGGACAGAGTGCCTTTTATGGGTAAGTTTGTAAATGATGGACATGCAGAGCTGGATTCGGTACGTTCGATTTATACAGGTATGATAACACGCCTTGACCGTCAAATTGGCGAAATAATGTCACTCTTGGAGTATTTGGGAATAGACGAGAAAACGTTGGTTATTTTTAGTAGTGACAATGGGGCAACTCTTCACAGTTTGAAAGTTGATTATTTCGATTCACATAGTATTTATAGAGGATACAAAGGGGATCTTTACGAAGGGGGAATCCATACTCCAATGATAGCACGATGGAAATCCAAAATTCAACCAGGATCAGTTACCGATCACATATCTGCCTTTTGGGATTTCTTGCCTACTTTTGCCGAAATAGCAGGAGTAAGTCACAATAGCAAAATTGATGGTATATCTTATTTGCCAATACTTTTAGGCAAGCCAGTGCAACAAAAAAAACATGATTATTTGTATTGGGAATTTACTAGTAAAAGTGGGGTCGCTCAAGCTGTGCGAATTGGGGATTACAAAGTGATACGCTCAGGTAATAACAATCCTGCTGTTGAAGTTTATAATCTATTGTCTGATCCGGGTGAGAGCAAAGATATCTCATCTTTAAAACCGGCATTAGTCAAACAAGGATTAAAATTGTTTAAAGATGCTCATACCGAAAACGAAGATTATCCTTTAAGGGCTACCTCTAAATAAATGCCAATTGGTTTTAGAATGCTATAAACATATAAATCTTTACGGATGAAAAACCACCTTGTATTTAGAATATCAAACTATCAACATCGTTTCTTTGGATATTCAGTTTTCGGATTATCCGGGTTACTGCTTCCGACGATTTTATCGGGCAATGAAAAAATTACCAGTGAACATGAAAAAAGTCAACCAAATATCGTTGTAATCATCGCAGATGATCTGGGTTGGAAAGATGTTGGATACCATGGTTCAGAAATAAAAACCCCCAACGTCGACAAAATGATTCAGCAAGGAATCGAACTCAACCGGTTTTATGTTTGTTCCGTGTGTTCACCTACACGTGCTTCTTTATTAACCGGAAGATATCCAAGTAGATATGGTATTTTGTCACCACTTGGCGATGAAGCGGGATTGCCTGCCGGGACTGTAACAATTGCCGGACTTTTAAAAAAGAACGGTTATGATACGGAAATTTCCGGAAAATGGCATCTCGGAACTGTCGCCGAAGCACGTCCGATGAACTATGGTTTCAATACCTCTTATGGGTACTTACGTGGCCAGATCGATCCATATACACATTTGTATAAAGATGGTAGTAAAACCTGGCATCGGAATGATATATTAATGGATGAAGAGGGTCATGCTACTGATCTTATAGCGGAAAATGCAACCAGGTTTATTGCTAAACCGAGGGATAAGGGTACCCCATTTTTTCTGTATGTCGCATTCAGTGTGCCTCATACACCGCTTGAAGAACCTAAACAATGGACTGATATGTACGCTCAGTCAATAAGTAACCTGTCTCGTCGCAATTATGCTGCCGCTGTTTCACACATGGATAACGGAATCGGGAAAATTCTGGATGCCATTAAAGAGAGAGGAATTGAGGGAAATACGATTGTAATGTTTCTAAGTGATAACGGAGCCCAGATTAATTGGTCCTCAGAGACGGAATATGGTGGGAAATTTAAGCCACACGATGTCCTGGGAAATAACCTTCCTTTACGTGACTGGAAAGGTTCCCTTTATGATGGAGCGCTAAGGGTTCCTGCAGTAATGGTTTGGCCTGGCAAATTTAAGCACATGAAAATTGAAGACGAAATATATGTCGCAGATGTATATCCTACTTTGGCTTCCCTGGCGGGAGCAAAAATTTCTAAAGACCTGAATCTTGACGGGAAAAGTTTTATGTATGCGATTAATGGGGAAGCTAAGCCAAAAGACCGAATCATGTACTGGAAATCTAATAATAGATATGCGTTGAAAAAAGGTGACTGGAAATTAATCCACAATGGAAAAACGCTTAAAGAAGGAACTGACGAATTATATAATCTTCAAATTGATCCTTATGAAACAAAAGATGTTTCCAAAGAAAATTTAGAAAAAGTTCAGGAACTAAAAAAAGATATGCAGTTTAATTCATCCTTTGACTTATCCAAAGTGATCAAAGCGGCTAAAGAATAAAATTAAAAAGATGACAACGGGAAATATATCAAGAAGAAGTTTTTCCAAAACAATAACTGCCGGCTTAGGTGCTGCTGTAATAAATCCCTTTAGCGATTTATCAGCAAAAGAAATGCAAATTTCCTCCATTAAAAAAAAGCCCAACATTGTTTTTATTTGCTCAGACCAGCACAGTTCCAGGTACACCGGATATGCAGGGCATAATGTGGTGAAAACGCCCAATCTGGACCGTATAGCTAGTCAGGGAGTGGTTTTTTTAGATGCTTATTCGGGAAATCCTGTTTGTGTTCCAGGCAGAACCAGCATGATGACTGGAATGTATGCCTCAGATTGTAACTCATTTTGTAATTCCACAGTATGGGATGGTAGCCATCCGGTATGGGGTACCTATTTAAAAAATGCAGGGTATTATTGCCGGGCAACAGGCAAAATGGATCTGAACAGTGATTTTGATACAGGTTTTGATGAAGTGGAAACGAGTCATGGGCACAGGCCTGATCCTGACATAACCTCCCTGTTCCGACGGCCAATTGCCTACCGTGCCAATGAACTTCAAAATGTCAATGGTGGGTCGCGGCAAGAAAGGCATGGAGACGCAGCAAAAACCGAACTGGGACTTAAATTTCTTAAAGAGGAATCATCAAATATCAAGAAACCCTGGGCTCTTTTTTTGGGATTAACTGAACCTCATCCAAAATTTGTTGCACTGGAGAAATATTACAAAATGTACCCGGAATACAGTGTGAATATGCCAAATATTCCGCCCGGACATTTAGATGAACTGCATCTTGTATTTCAGGAACTGCGCCATTTTAAGCGAATTGCTTCCCCTATTCCTGAAGCCCGTATCCGGAAGGCTCGTGCTGCCTATTTTGGTATGATCACGGAATTAGACGAGTACATTGGAAAAATATATGACGAATTAGAACGATCAGGTGAATTAAAGAATACACTTTTTATTTATACCTCTGATCATGGGGAATCTCTGGGCGAGCATGGTCTTTGGCATAAAAATAATTTGTACGATGTGGCAGCACGGATCCCGCTGGTCATGGCTGGTGCGGGGCTACCACAAAATGTTAAAATTGAAACCCCTGTAGCTCATGTGGATATAGTAGCAACCATGCTTGATTTAGCAGGATCTACGGCTCTTGACAAGTTGCGCGGGCATTCGCTTGTGCCATTTTTACAGGGGAAATCCGCAAGCCAGCCAGAATTCGCCTACAGTGAATCTCACTCTGAAGGTAACTGCACTGGTTCATTTATGATCCGTAAAGGGGATTGGAAATATATCCATTTCTCATGGTACGATGATCTGCTCTTTAATGTAGCTCAGGATCCGGGTGAATTTAACAACCTTATCGACAAACCGGAAACATCAGATATTCAGGCCGAACTGAAAAAAATCCTGTACGCGCAGGTTGATCCTGAAGAGATAACGCTCCGGGCTTTTCATGCCCAGGAAAAAATGTTGGCAGATTTATCTATGCGTTTGAACGAAGACCAACTTTTTGCTATATTTAGAGACCGTTTTGGGCCAGGTCAAGCAAGGATTTTAGCGAAGAAATGCAAGCACGTTTAGGTTAGGTTCGGAACAATGATAAAAACGTTGTTATTCTGATATCCAATATTGATATTGCCAAATAAACAATTTAAAAAATACGATCAGACCCCAAACCACTTTTAATTAAATGAAAAAAGGAAATCGCACCAACGATTTCCCTAAAATCATTCTAAAGGAATCTTTTAAAAATTAACATGACAAAATTATGAAAAAAAAAGAACCAATTTGGGAATTGGTAGGTTATTCCCTAAAAAAAAACCTCCTAATTGTGCGCATTGCCGTAATTCTTTTGCTAGTCGGGTTTTTGCAAACCCGCGCAAATGATGCCTATTCGCAGAAAACTAAACTTTCTGTTAATTTCTCTAACACTGAGTTAGTTAAAGTTCTCGAGAAAATAGAGAACCTGAGCGAATTTTATTTTCTCTACAATGAGAAGCTGATAGATGCCAATCGCAAGGTATCTATCGATGCCAAAGATGAAAAAATTGAAGAGTTACTTGCTGCTCTTTTTTCGGGCACAGATGTAGGGTTCTCAATTCTGGACAGAAAGATTATTCTTGCCCCTGCTTATTTATCCGCTGAACAGCAGATCAGCAAAAAAGTTAGTGGTAAAGTAACCGATTCTTCGGGTGCAACTCTTCCCGGAGTATCCGTCGTTGTTAAAGGTACTACTATCGGAATCATCACTGATTCGGATGGGAAATATGCACTTACAGGTGTTCCTGATAATGCTACTTTGCAATTCACTTTCGTCGGAATGAAAGGGCAGGAAATTAAAGTAGGAAACCAAACCACAATAAATGTTGCCTTGTCGGACGAATCGGTTGATATAGAGGAAATTGTAGCTGTAGGTTATGGCGTTCAGAAAAAAGTCAACGTAATTGGTTCTATTGCCACTATTTCATCCGACATAATTACTGCGGCTCCTGCAACAAACGTATCGAGCGCTTTGAGTGGCCGTTTACCCGGACTTTTTGTCGCTCAGTCAAGCGGTCGTCCTGGCGCTGACGCCGCAATATTGACAATCCGCGGAACCGCAACAATTGCGAATAAATCAGGAAATACCTCTGTATTAGTTGTTGTGGATGGTATCCCTGGCCGTGATCTAAACTCTATAGAACCCGGCGATATCGAAAGTCTTTCCGTATTAAAGGATGCTTCGGCCGGTATATACGGGTCTCGTGCCGCAAATGGCGTTATTCTTGTAACTACAAAAAGAGGGAAAGAAAGTCCTCCTAGATTTGAATTGGATTTGTATCAGGGATGGTCTTCAGCATCTGTACTCCCTAAAATGACTGATGCAGCGACCTATGCAACAATGATTCGTGAATTGCAGTCTTACAGAGGCATCACAGAAGCAAATATGGCTTACTCAAAAACCGATGTTGAAAAATTTGCCTCCGGTAAGTATCCATGGACTAACCCCAACACCGACTGGTTTAGTGCTGTAATAAAAGATTTTTCACAAAGCAATCATAAAACATTCAGAGTATCCGGCGGTAGCAAAATGGTTAAATATTACGGAGCTTTCGGTACACAGACCGACGATGGAATTTATAAATCCGGATCCTCGTCTTATAAAAGATTTAACTATAAAGTTAATCTGGATGTAACATTAAACGAGTATGTAAGCCTTAATCTTAACATGGGTGCCTCTGAAACTGATGTTATGAGTCCGTACAATACAAGTTTCGGAAGTATCATTCGTAATTTACCGGTATCAACGGCTATTTGGCCAACAGGCGAACCTGGTCCGGACATTGAAAAAGCCCAGCAACCCGTAACAGATACGGATGCCAGTAAGACAGGTTATACGGATAACAGACGCTACAGAAGTGAGAATATGTTGACCGCTACAGTAAAAATTCCTTGGGTTACAGGATTGTCAGTAATTGGGAACTATTCATACGATATGCTTTTTGGTGTACAGAAATATGTAAGGGACCTGGCAACATTGTATTTTTTGGATAAAGCGGCTTATCTGGCAGCCGGCAATGATGGCAGCCAGAATGGACAGGCATTTCTTAAACCTCAGATACGGGCTGAAATTGCAGACCCAAGGGTAGAAGATTCCTATAATGATTCGAAGACAGTTACGAGTAGTCTGAAGGTTAACTACGACAAAACTTTCGGGAAACATAACATAAGCACATTTGTTGCCGTAGAAAGTATGGACTATCTTAACAAGGGTATAACGGCTTATCGCAGAGGGTTCCAAACAGTTTCATTGCCCTACATGAATTTTGGAAGTACTACCGAAATGAGCAATAGTTCATTAGTTTCTAATGACGCCAGGTTGAATTATTTCGGACGGTTTGCCTATAACTACGACGAAAAATATCTTTTCGAGTTCACCCTTCGTCGCGACGGATCTTTGAGGTTCTCACAGGAATCCGGTCGCTGGGGTAATTTCCCGAGTGTTCTATTAGGCTGGAGGATTTCCAACGAAGACTTTTGGAAGAATAATATTAAATCGATTAATTATTTGAAACTTAAAGCTTCATGGGGTAGATTAGGAAACGACGCTGTTTTACCATTCCAATATTTGGCTATGTTTACATCTTCCACCTCTGGAGCAGTATTTGGATCAGGCAGAAGCTATGAATCAAGTCTTTATCAGGTAGGAGAACCCAATCCGGCTATCACATGGGAGGTTGCAGACGTCTTTAATGTAGGATTTGAATCGTATATGTTTAACAATAAGATCAAATTTGACATTGACGCTTTCTACCAAAAAAGAACAGATATCCTCGTTGCCAGAAATGCATCTGTCCCTTCATTTACAGGATTGTCATTACCTGACGAAAACTTTGGTATTGTTTCAAGTAAAGGATTTGAAGCATCATTGGGATATAACAATACAGTTGGCAAATTCAGTTATGGAATAACAGGTAATTTCTCGTTTGCACGTAACAAAATTTTAGAATATGATGAACCTGCTGTATCCTACGAATGGCAGAAACTTACAGGTCATCCAACATCAGCGTTTCTTCAATATAAAGCCACCGGTATCTATGCAGATGCAGCCCAGGTTGCAGCAACCCCGCATGTTCCCGGAGCAAGACCTGGCGACGTAATCTTAGAGGACTTCAATCAGGATGGTAAAATTACTGAAGCAGACAAGATTATTTATGATAAAGGAGAAGGAGCACCTGAGGTTACTTTTGGTGTTAACCTTTCCGTAAAATATAAAAATTGGCAGCTACAGGCATTGGTACAAGGTGTTGGAAACAGCTGGAAGAGGATTGCTGAAACAGAAGGTGACTTTATTTATATGGGTATTTTTGGTAATTACTTTCAGTATTATGCCGATAACCGGTGGACTGTTGATAACACGAATGCAACCATGCACAGGTCTTTTGAAAGGGTAGAAGAATACTGGAGAAAGGATGCTTATCTATGCAGCTTCGACTATTACAACATGGCTTTTGCCAGACTAAAAAACGTTGAACTATCCTATACATTTCCGAAGAATATGTTAAGCACGATTAAATTGAAAGGAGCTAGTTTATATGTCACAGGTAAAAACCTTTTCTTCCTGTATAACAAAAATGCTGTCGGAACTGATCCGGAAGTAACTTCTGTTTCTACTTATCCAACTACAAGGATAATTGCATTAGGTGCAAGGATCTCTTTTTAACTAAATTCTAAAATTTAAGTGATGAAAAAATATTCAACTGGTTTAATTTTACTTGTCCTGCTGGTCTTTTCCAACTCATGTAACGACATATTGGATAAAACGCCATTGGACCAATATTCCGACCTTACGGTATGGTCAAATCCTGAACTCGCGAGTTCATACCTGAACTATTGTTACGATGGCCTTGGCCATGGATTTCAAAGTGTCAAGGGCAGCAACTTTACTGACGAAGCAATCTTTGGCAGAGGTGCCAGTACAACGACGCTGCTTAACGGGACAATGTCTCCGGATGCAAAGGAATCTGAGCATTTTGTGGCTGCATACCAATGGGCGAAATTCGCTTATATTCAACGAGTCAATAAATTCATTGATAATGTTGATAATATTCCTCTTACCTATCCAAAGGAACAACAAGCTGCAATTAAGGTCAAAACAGATGTTTTAAAAGGCGAAGCTATTTTCCTTAGGGCTTACTTTTACACTAACCTTGCACGTACCTATGGCGGATTACCAATATTGGAACATGCCAATGTGTTAAACCAGGACTTCCAAGCCGTTACGAGAGCAACTTTCGAAAAGACTGTCAATTTTATTGTTGCCGATTGCGATGCTGCCGCTGCTCTGCTGCCATTAAAATCAAAACAAGAATTGGGAAGAGCTTGTAAAGAAGCTGCTTTAGCTGTTAAGGCCAGAATATTATTATTCGCTGCCAGTAATCTTACTGCAGGAGATGTAACAAGTATCGGTATAGCAAATGACAATGCACTTGTTCATTATGTGAACCCAAACAGAGCGGCACTTTGGACAGCAGCGAAAAATGCTGCGAAAGCACTGATGGACCTTCAGGGTTCGACACTGGCATTAGCTGATTTTGGTGCTTCTACAGGTAACAAGGCAACTGTAGCGCAAAATTACAGAGCGCTGACTGGTAATAGCATTACTCCTGCGAATGGTGAATTTATTTTTGCGAAAATGTTTGATCAGGCGTTGGGTACCAGACATCGGACTAATCAGGTAGACGGCCCGAACGGTTACGATGGACTGTATGGCAGAAATGCCCCATTGCAAAGAATGGTCGACGAATATGAAATGCAGGATGGTACAAGTTTCTTCAAACACTATTATATCGATGCGGTTGCTGAAGGAACAAGCACAGGCCGTTACATGAAAAACAGGCCGGAAACTACCGGATTTGATAATCCAAGTCCTTATTATAACCGTGAACCAAGATTCTATGCCAATGTATTATGCGATAGCGCTATATACAACATTGAGCCAAGACCATCCAGCTTGATTCTTCGTGATCCGCTTGGAATTTATGACAGACGTACACGTATAACACTTAATGCTGACGGAACAAAAACTACGCTTTATGGTCTGGATACACGTAATGGACCGATTGTAGCTGGTAATGGGAATTACGTGGGATATTTAACAATGAAATGGGTTCAACAGGGTGTAACCGGCAGTACAGGTTATAATTCAAATATCTGGCCATATCTGCGTTATACTGAAGTAGTTCTTGGTTATGCAGAAGCTTGCCTTGAACTGGGTGAAACAGGAGTAGCGAGAACTTGGGTGAATTTCTTTAGGAATCGGGTTCTTCTTCCAAATACAACCGCATCAGATGCAGATTTAAGAAATGCATTAAGGCACGAAAGGAAAATCGAGCTTTATGGTGAGGAATCAAGGTGGTTCGATATCAGAAGATGGGTAATAATGGATGAAGTAATGACTTTGCCACAGTATGGTGTTGACATTACTGAAACGATAGACAAGAAAGTTACCCCGGCAAAAGTTACTACTACCTGGAAATACAATCAGGCAATGCCGAATAATATTATGATTAAAGCTACTTACTGGATGCCTATTACTACAACAGAACGTCAGAAAGCACCTCAATTGTTACAGAATCCACTATATCGTCAGGAAATCTAATAAAATGTTGGATATTTAAAGAATTTCCAAAAATAAAAATCGTAAAATTGTAGGTACAAACAGTAAAGAAACTAAAGTATTAAGTATGAAAACACTTTTAATTACAATCCTTGTCCTAATTGTTTCAGCCGGTAGTGTACTATCTGCGCCAAAAGCAAAAGTTGAGTTCAAAAACAACGACAAAGGGAAAAAGGTGGAGGTCTTTGTTGACGGGAAATTTTTCACTGCCTACATTTATCCCGACAACATGGAAAAGCAATCGCTTTATCCTATTGCCAGTGCATCAGGAAAACTGATTACCCGTGGCTATCCTTTGGATCCGCGTCCGTTTGAGCGGACCGATCATCCGCACCATGTCGGGTTGTGGTTCAATTTTGGCGATGTGAACGGCCTGGATTTCTGGAACAACTCTTTTGCAATTAAGCCTGCTGACAAGCCCAAATATGGCACCATCAAGTTTCTTAAAATCGTAAGCGAGAACCCGGCCAAAGGAATACTCGTGACAAATTCAGAATGGGTTGATTTTGAGAACAAGGTTCTGCTAAATGAGGAGTCTACCTTCGTATTTGAAGGTTCTGCTAATTTTCGCAGCATTGAGCGGACGACCAAATTAACCGCAAAGCAGACCGTTACCTTTACAGAAAATAAAGAAGGAATCCTTGGTCTGCGTCTCGACAGGGCGTTTGAAGAACCATCAACAAAACCAGATAAATTCCTTGATGCAAACGGAAATATTACAGAAGTCCCTATTATGAATAACGTGGGAGTTAATGGTGTTTACCGAAATGCAGAAGGAGTTACGGGTGGAAATGTTTGGAGCAAACGTAGTCCATGGGTTGCCCTGCGTGCTGATAAAGGAGGCGAAGTGATCACCATTGCCATAATCGACAACAAAAATAATGTCAATTATCCGGCCTGGTCACATGCACGGGGATACGGACTTTTCGCAACCAACAATTTGGCTGGTCGTGCTGTTGATAAGAGTGCATCGGAAGTGAAGGTTGTACTTAAACCAGGTGAAACCATCGTTTTTAAACACAAAATTGTAATTGGCGGTGATCTGAGTGATTCGGAACTTAATATGCTGTCAAAAAATTTTAAATAACCAATACAAATTTTTAAAAATGGAAAAAGAAGAAAAGAATCCGAGAAGAACCTTTCTTAGAACTGCTACAACAGGAGTTCTTGGTGCTGCAATTTTACCTTCCACTGCATCTGCCCAGGTGAAAAAACCGGTGATTGTTCCGGCAAGCGCCAAAGGAGCCAACGATCGTATCAGAGTCGCAGTTTTAGGTGTTAACGGTCGTGGAAAATCTCATATTGAAGAAGTTATGGGCCTTTCGGGAAAAGCAAACGTTGAAGTTGTTGTACTTTGCGATCCCGACATGAATATTTTACAGGATAGGGCTAACGCTTTCGAAAAAAAGTACGGTAAAAAAGTGGCCATCGAACAAGATTTTCGCAGAGCATATGATGATAAGTCTATCGACGCAGTAACACTTGCAACCCCAAACCACTGGCATGCACTGATGGCAATATGGGCCTGTCAGGCCGGGAAAGATGTATACGTTGAAAAGCCTGCCACCCACAACATCCACGAAGGGAGAAAATTGATTGAAGCTGCCTACAAATACAACCGGATTGTGCAGCACGGCGTACAGTTGCGCAGCTCAGTGGCAATACGCGAAGCAGTTCAGCACCTGAAAGACGGACTGATTGGACGTGTTTACATGTCGAGAGGATTGGTTTATCGCTGGCGCCCGAATATTGGCGACCAGGGAATTTCACAGACTCCGGCCGGACTGAACTACGATTTATGGTGCGGTCCCGCTCCAATGCGCCCATTCACAAAAAATCTGGTACATTACAACTGGCATTGGCATTGGAATTACGGCAACGGCGATGTAGGCAACCAGGGAATTCACGAAACCGACCTTTGCATGTGGGGTTTGGGCGTAAATAGCTTGCCTGAACGAATCACTTCAATGGGCGGCAAGTTCCTGTGGGACGACTGCAAGGAAGTTCCTGAAATCCAAACTTCAATTTATCACTACCCCAAAGAGAAGAAAATGATCCAGTTTGAAGTCCGCAACTGGTGTACCAACCTCGAAGATGGCGCCGGAGTGGGGAATATTTTCTACGGGGATAAAGGCTATCTGGTCGTGAAAGGCTATGGAACTTATGAATCCTTTTTGGGCGAAAAACGCGAAAAAGGGCCAAGCCGTTCTGAGGACGGAGAACTAACCCTCCATTTTCAAAACTGGTTTGATGCTATTCGTGCCCGCGACATGAGTATTCAGAATGGTCCGGTTCAAACCGGAGCTTTGTCTTCATCATTGGCGCATCTTGGCAATATCTCTTACCGCCTGGGACGTCAGCTCGATTTCGATCCTGTTGCCGAGCGCTTTATCGGAGATGGCGATGTCGATGCAAATAATATGCTGACACGCGATTACAGAGCGCCATACCTTTTACCTGAAATTGTTTAATTTTAACCCCAATCCCGTACATTCGGAATTGGGGTTAAATTTTTTAGCTATTGTTATGATCGATAATTGACCCGAATAAAAATGGACAAAATGACTAAACTTTTAATGATATGCGGCTTGATGATTGCAATAAGCCTCATTTCAAACCCGTTGGCCAAGGCCCAGAAACAAAACGACAAGCCCTTCTGGCTGGACGAAACAAAAAATGAGGAGGACCGGCTGCCCATGCACGCAAGTTTTTCTGTTTACCCCAACGAAAAAGAGGCATTGAAGGACAAATGGGAAAATTCTGAAAACAACTTCAGCTTAAACGGTACCTGGAAATTCAAATGGTTCGAAAAACCTGGCGACGTACCCGGAGATGTTGCTTCCCCGGCATTCAAAGATGCCGATTGGACCAATTTCCAAATCCCTGCCAACTGGGAGGTCAATAATTATGGAGATCCTATCTATGTCAATGTCGGTTATGAATTCTCCTATCTTCAGAAACCAAATCCGCCAATGGTTCCTATGAGTTTCGACCCTACCGGGATTTACAGGCGCGAGATTGACCTTCCCCAAAACTGGATCGGCAAGAATATCACCCTGCACATCGGAGCGGCCAAATCGAACCTGATGGTTTGGGTCAACGGTAAATACATCGGCTACGGCGAGGACGGCAAACTGCCTTCCGAATTCGACCTTTCACCAGTACTGGTAGCAGGCAAAAACCTGATCGTGATGAAAGTGATGCGCTGGTGCGACGGAACATATCTTGAAGGCCAGGATTTCTGGCGCTTGAGTGGCATCACACGCGATTGTTACCTTGTTAAACGCGAAACAACACATATCAGCGATTTTGCCCTGAACACCTGGTTAGATGCGGAATACAAAAATGCCAGCCTCGATTTGAACATCAAACTGAGCAATCCGGCAGCAGCCAAAATAACAGCAATGCTGATGGATGGAGACAAGTTTGTTTCCAATTCTGAAATCGTGTTCAGCAACGAAGCCGAAAAATCGGTCTCCATTCCTGTTGCTGCTCCAAAACTCTGGTCGGCAGAAGAACCTAACCTCTATCGATTGCTCCTTACGCTCTCCGACAATTCAGGGAAAGTAATTGAGTCAATTCCGCAGCAGGTGGGCTTCAGGGAAGTTGAAATTAAAGACGGCCTGTTTCTCGTAAACGGGAAACCAGTCCTCATCAAAGGTGCCGACCGCCACGAAACAGATCCGGTAACCGGACAGACGATTTCCAAAGAAGCCATGCTGCTCGATGTCAAACTGATGAAACAGTTCAACATCAATGCCGTCCGTACCAGTCACTATCCAAACGACGAATACTGGTACCAACTTTGTGACCAATATGGAATTTATGTGGTCGACGAAGCCAACAACGAATCACACGGGATCGGTTATGACATTACCAAAACGCTTGCCAATATACCTTCCTGGAAAGATGCCCACATGATGCGGGTTCAACGGATGTACGAACGGGACAAAAACCATGCATCCGTGGTCATTTGGAGCCTTGGCAATGAAGCCGGCAACGGTTACAACTTCTACGAATGTTATTTGTGGCTGAAAAAGTTTGATCATTCCCGACCAGTCCAGTACGAAAGAGCTCTTTCCAGAAACTATACCACAGAGTTCAATACCGACATTGTAAATCCAATGTACCCTTCTCCGGCGAGTATGGTTGAATATGTAAAAAACAACCCGGCTCCCGTGAAACCTTTCATCATGTGCGAATACGCGCATGCCATGGGAAATTCGATGGGAAACTTCAAAGATTACTGGGATATCATCCGCGGGAACCCGAAACACTTCCAGGGTGGTTTTATCTGGGACTTCTTAGACCAGGGCCTGCAAAAAATCACAGACAAAGGCGATACCATTTATACTTATGGCGGCGATTACGGGAAAGATCTCCCCTCCGACAACAACTTCTTGTGCAACGGAATCTTTTACCCCAACCGCAATCCGAATCCGCATGCCTGGGAGATGAAAAAGGTATACCAGAACATCCTCACCACGTTGGTCAACCCGACGACCATTTCAGTTTACAACGAAAATTTTTTCTCTGACTTGTCAAATATCGGACTTGAGTGGAATGTCACCGTCAACGGCCAGGTGAAACAGTCGGGTAAAATCGAAAAGCTGGATGTTAAAGCCCGTTCAAAGGCAGAAATAAAACTGCCGGTAAATGCCCGGCCGGAAGGTGAAGTCTTCCTGAATGTAGCTTACAAGCAGAAATCTGACCGCCTGCTCGTCCCTGCCGGCTTCACGGTAGCTGATGAGCAAATGCCTCTGTCAGGAAAATACATTTCAGCGGCCAAAATCACGCCTGCCGGGAAGGTCAAACTGGCAGAATCACCATCCTCCTGGACAATCAGCGCCTCCGGTTTAGCCCTGGAATTCAGCAAAACCACCGGTTTGATTACCAAATACGAAGTCAGCAAACACAACTATATCGACGGGGTGACGGGAACCCGGCCTGCCTTCTGGCGTGCCCCTACAGACAATGACATGGGCGCCGGACTTCAGATAAAACTGAAAGAGTGGAAGGTTGCGCAATCTGACATGAAACTGGAGAAAATCACCGCGGAAGCTTCAGATGACCTTGTAAAAGTTAACTCAAACTATTCTATGCCGGGTGTTTTTGCCAAACTTAGTGTGACATATACGATACAGGCAAACGGGGAATTGGTTGTCGATCAGCGAATGACAACAGATAATTCGAAAACAGTTCCGATGCTGCCGCGGTTCGGCTTCAACTGGATCCTGCCGGAAGGGTTTGAAACCATCGAATATTACGGCCGTGGTCCCGTCGAAAACTACCAGGACCGTAATGATGCCGCCCATGTCAGTATTTACAAACAAAGCGTGAAAAGCCAGTTCTACCCTTACATCCGTCCGCAGGAAAATGGGAACCATACCGATATCCGTTGGTTCAAAATCTACAATTCAAAAGGATACGGGTTGAAAATCGAGTCAGATTCGCTGCTGAGCATGAGTGCATTGCACTTCTTTGACGCCGACCTTGACGAAGGAGATCGAAAGCACCAGCGGCATTCAGGCGAACTGGTTCCCCGCAAACAAACACAATTGCACATCGACTACAAACAGGAAGGTGTCGGCGGCATCAACAGCTGGGGCACCTGGCCGCTGGAACAGTACCTTTTGAATTACAAAAATTACAGCTACTCATTCAAAATCAGTCCGATAAAGAAATAGCAAAGATCAATCTAAATATAAACAGTTTCTTACTCTATTACCTTTAAATACAATTCACTATTTTCATCCAATTTTAGTTCAACTATATCATTCCCTTCAGAAGTCAATATAATTTTATATTCTTTTCTTGCAAGAACGCCCTTCAAGTCAGAAAGTATTGAATGGGGTTGTGTAACATTGTGAGGGCTATTTGAAATAAAATTATCAAAATCTTCTTTCTCTATTCGTAATTTTCTGATGAATGGCATATGATATAAAATTTTTGTTTTGAAATTTTTATTCAAAATTGAAGTCAATTCTAACAAATGTAATGAATAAGTTTCACAGAGGCAAAAGAATAATTACCGCTGTGGAACGCTGTGCTTCTCCGTGAAACACTGTGTAACAATACAAAACGAGCCAAATTCAAAGTGATGAGAAAGCCAAAAAACCTTTCAGCTCTTTCAATCCTGTTTCTTGCTTCAGCAGGAATTGCCGCCGCACAGCATTCTCAGGATAAATTTACCCCCGGCGAAATATGGCCCGACAACAAAGGAATCCATATCAACGCCCACGGAGGCGGCCTACTCAAATCCGGGAAGACATATTACTGGTACGGCGAGCACAAAACCGAAGGTAAGGGTGGAAACATGGCCCAGGTCGGCGTTCACTGCTATTCCTCCAAAGATCTTTACAACTGGACCGATGAAGGGATAGCCCTGCCTGTCTCCGACGACCCGAAAAGCGAGATTGTACGTGGCTGCGTGATCGAACGCCCCAAGGTCATCTTCAACAAAAAGACCAAAAAGTACGTGATGTGGTTCCACCTGGAACTGAAAGGCCAGGGATACAAAGCCGCCAAAACAGGTGTGGCAGATTCAGACACCCCCGTCGGACCCTTCAATTATTTGAAAGCAGTCAATCCGAATGTCGGACAGTGGCCACAGAATTTTACCGAAGAGCAGCAAAACATGCAGTTCACCGAAAAACTCAAGGACTGGTCTGAGGAATGGAAAACTGCAGTTGCCAAAGGAATGTTTGTCAAACGTGACTTTGAAAAAGGCCAGATGGCGCGCGACATGGCACTTTTTGTGGATGACGACGGGAAGGCATACCACATCCATGCTTCCGAAGAAAACCTGACGCTGCATATCTCAGAATTGAACGCAGAATACACAGACTTTACGGATAAGTATGTCACCGCCGCACCGGCCGGGCACAACGAAGCGCCTGCAATTTTTAAATACAAAGGCAAATACTGGCTGATCACTTCCGGTTGCACCGGCTGGACGCCCAATGCTGCACGTTCATTTTCGGCCGATCATATCTTCGGACCATGGACCGAGCTGGGCAATCCCTGCAGGGGAACCGAAAAGGAAATAAGCACCACTTTCGAATCACAAAGCACCTTCATCCTTGAAAACCCGAAGAAGTCCGGTCATTTCATTTTTATGGCCGACCGTTGGCGGCCCTCCAATGCCATCGACGGCCGTTACATCTGGCTGCCAATTGAATTCGAACAGGAAAAACCTGTAATCAAATGGGTTCCTGAATGGAAATTGAAATAAAATAAACATATGGAAAAAAACCCCTCCGCCACTAAAGAAGAAACCCCCCTCTTCATCCAGAAAAATTCAGCAGCCATCCGTATCTGGCATTGGCTCACCTTTCTGGTAGTAACCTCCTTAATCCTCACTGTTCTGATGGCATCCACTGTTCTGAACCCGAGAAAAAACGTCCCGGTAATTCAAAATATCCTGAAGGAGAAGGGCATCACAGTTGACAACAACCAGTCGTTTGCTGTGGCGCACATGTACGACGATAAAATGTGGGATCTTCATAAGTTACTGGGGTACACCCTGACATTCCTGTTTCTGGCCAGAGTGGGGATAGAATTCAGGCAGTCGGAGGAGGAAAAGAACACTGCCCGAATTAAAAAAGCGCTCCGCTCATTTTTCAATACAAGTAAGAAAACGGAGAAGAAAGAGCTCAGGCACTACCTGATCGTCAAATACAGTTACCTCCTTTTTTACGGATTACTGATGCTGATGGTGGCAACCGGGCTGACCATTGCTTTTGGCGCAGAGATGGGGTTGACAAGTCAGGCCAGGCATTTGGTCAAAGAAATTCATGCTTTTATCCAGTATGTCATATATGCCTTCGTTTTCTTTCACCTGGTCGGTGTCATCTTAATCGACCTCGGAAAAGCAAAAGGTATCGTATCCGGCATGATCAACGGAGGACAAAAGAAAGAATTCACCGCGAAGGACACAAAGAAGGATTGACAAGTCATTTATTTTGGGTCCTTTGTGGTTAAAAAATAACTTTCAACATGAAAAAAATAATCCTTTTCACCCTAATCTGCATTTCCGCCAGCTCCTTCTCCCAGCAGAAAAAATTTCTGGAGAACATCTACACCTACATCGAAGATCCCGGCCTCTTCTCCATCAACCAGTCCCCCCCACATGTCTCTTTAGTCCCATTTGTCACAAGAGAAGAAGCCCTAAATAACAACTGGAACCACTCCTCCGGCTACCTTTCCCTCAACGGCCTCTGGAAATTCAAATGGCAGGAAACCCCTGACCTTGCACCCAAGGATTTTTTCCTCGAAAAATTCAAAGACCAGGCCTGGGACAACATCACCGTACCCGGAAACTGGGAGATGCAGGGTTTCGGCGACCCGATGTTCCGCAATGTATCACAGCCTTTCCGGTCAAATCCTCCGTTTATTCCACACGATTACAACCCTACCGGATGCTACCGCCGTACTTTTACCCTGCCCGGAAACTGGGACGGCAAGGAGGTATTCCTGCGGATGGAGGCCGTAACCTCTGCCTCCTTTATCTGGATCAACGGTGAACAGCTTGGATTTAACGAAGGCGCCAACGAACCCGCCGAATACAACATCACCAAACTACTGAAAAAAGGAACCAACACACTGGCTGTCTTCGTCACCAAATATTCGGCCGGAACCTACCTCGAGGACCAGGATTTCTGGCGTTTGTCGGGCATTTTCAGGGATGTTTACCTGCTGGCAGTACCGACTGTCCATATCCGCGACTATTTCGTTACAACCGATCTGGACAAGGATTACCGTGATGCGCAATTAAACATCGCTGTAGACCTGAAAAATTACACTTCAAATTCCGCCAACGGATATTCCGTCAAAGCTACCTTGTTCGACAAAACCCGGAAACAGGTCGGTACAGCGCTCGTGTCCGGTAAAGTATCACTGAAGGACAGTGAAAACATTACCATGAAGTTGTCGGCAAAAGTTGAGCATCCCGACAAGTGGTCTTCTGAATTTCCGAATTTGTACTCCGTTACCTTCGAATTGATCGACCCTGCCGGAAAAGTGACCGAAGTCCTTAGCAGCAGGATCGGCTTCAAAAAGGTGGAGGTCAAACACCAGGTATTGATGGTTAACGGGGTGCCGGTCAAGCTGAACGGCACCAACTCCCACATGCAGCACCCGGACCTGGGCCATACCATGGACCTGGAGACCATCCGCAAAGACCTGATCCTGATGAAACAGTTCAACATCAACTGCGTCCGCACGAGCCATTATCCGCCCAACATCGCCTACCTCGACCTGGCAGATGAAATGGGTATTTACATCGTGGATGAAACCGGCGACGAATCCCATGCCACCGAATATGTCTCGAACCTTCCTGAATGGAAGAATGCCTACGTCGACCGGGTTACCGGGATGGTCGTACGCGACCGCAACCACCCTTCCGTTATCTTCTGGAGTGCTGGCAATGAAAGCGGCTTCGGCAACAACATCTGCGAGGTGATCAAAACCGGGAAAGCACTTGATCCAACCCGACTATTCATGTACGGCGGCAATTCCAACGATGTGGCCTGGAAGAACGAAGTGCCTTGCGAGGATATCATCGGTCCAAGGTATGCCACACCTTACGAATTGCGTACCCGGATCGCGCAGGTACCTGAATCGCAGGATCCACGGCCCTCCTTTATGGATGAGTATATATCCGTAGAAGGCAATGGCGGCGGGGGTTTCGATGAATACTGGGAGGTGATCTGGAACTATCCGCGCATCTCCGGCGGCGCCATCTGGGACTGGGTCAGTCCGGGTATCCACGAAAAAATCAGGCTGCTGACCGACGATTCCCCAAACCATATCTCTGTCGCGCTGAAAGGCAGGGGCCAACTGGTTGATGGCAAATATGGCAAGGCAGTTGCCTTAACCGGACATGACCAGTGGATCGATGTTTACCGCGATCCGGCCCTGGACATCACAGGCAAACAGCTGACCCTTTCGCTCTGGCTCTTCCCGCGCAAATGGAACGGCAACGGACAGATGATCACCAAGGGAAGCTACCAGTTCGGACTAAACCAGTTTAAAAAGGATTCGCTGGAGTTTTTTGTTTCCGACAACGACAAGAAGGTTTTGAAAACCGCCCTGCCGGGAAACTGGGAGAACAACTGGCACCATGTTGCCGGAATCTGCGACGGAAAAAACATGGAAATTTACATCGACGGCATAAAATCGGGCAGCAAACCCTTTTCAGGATCCATTACAAACAAACCTTTCCCGGTCAACATCGGCAGGTTCTCAGACATCGAAGGCCAGGAATATCCCGATAAACTAAGCAATGCGCTGTTCGACAGGGTTTCCGTCTTTAACAGGGCAGTGCCGGCAACGCAACTGATGAACCCCTCACCCGGGCTGAAAGAAGAAGCACTGTTGTGGCTCGATTTCGACGAAATTCAGGAAAAAGGCGAATTTTACAGCATGGGCATCGGCGGCCGTACCTATGGCCTGATCTGGCCCGACCGCACCCCGCAGCCCGAATTGTACCAGGTAAAGAAATCGGCACAGCCTGTCCATGTTGAGCTGGTCAATCCGGCCGACGGAACGGTGGAAATCACCAACCGCTTCTCCTTTACCAACCTCCGCGACCTGAAAACAACATGGCAATTGCAGGCCGACGGCGAAATTTTACAAAAGGGTGATTTAAATTTGTCTCTGGCCGCGTTGGAGAAAGTCAAAATTAAAATTCCCTGGCAAAAACCGGCCGTTCAACCAGGTGTCGAATACAGGCTACTGGTAAGTTTTGCTTTGAAAGAAGAAAAATCTTACGCTCCGGCAGGCTTCGAAGTAGCCTGGGATGCCTGGTGTAATCGAATTGTATAAGTAGTCAGTACAATATGTGCTCGAAGACGCCCCATTGTTGACCTCTTTTGGAATAGTATCAAGGTTGGCTCCAAGGATCAGATTTTTAATCCAGCCTTCTGTTTTGATCATTTCAAAAACCCTTGAATGCTTGATGCCGATCACATCTTCATAGGCTCCATTTTCAAAAATATAGGCCAT
>JBBQHB010000084.1:0-22613 GCA_038323575.1 Bacteroidales bacterium
CTAAAGTGAGCTAAAGTGAGCTAAAGTGACTAAAGTGACTAAAGTTAAGAAGAAAGTGGCAAAAGTGACAAATGTGAGTTAAGTTGAGAAAATAGTGATTGAGTTTCTTCAATTAATAATTGCTATTTTCGATCAGGCAAAGTACTTTAGTCACTTTAGTTCACTTTAGTTCACTTTAGTCACTTCTCAAAAACTTTAGTTCACTTTAGTTCACTTTAGCTCACTTTAGTCACTTCTTATGACAAGCATCTTAGAACAGGAAATAAAATTCCTTCCGGGGGTCGGTCCCAAAAAAGCGGTAATCCTGACGCAGGAACTGAAAATCACCACGGTGGCTGAGCTGCTCTATTATTTCCCTTACAAATACATCGACCGCACCAAGTTTTACAAAATCAGAGAGATCAACGAAACCCTTCCGTTCATACAAATCCAGGGAGTGATTACTACGATGGATACCATAGGCGAAGGCAGGGCACAACGGATGGTGGCCAATTTTTACGACGGCGAAAATTCGATGGAGCTGGTCTGGTTCAGGGGCATCAAGTTTGTGAAAGGTACCCTCAGGAAAAATCTCCCCTATATTATCTTTGGAAAACCAACCGAATTCAACGGCAAATGGAAACTTGTCCATCCTGAATTGGAGGAAGCCGGCAGTGAATCCGGGAAAACAGGGGGTTACATCCAGCCTTTTTACAACACCAGCGAGAAAATGAAAACCAGTTTTCTCGTTTCCAGGGCCATCCTGAAGCTTCAGCACACGGCCCTGCAGCTTTGCAAAGGCAAAATTACCGAGACTATGCCCGACTGGCTGATCGACCAGCTTAAACTGATGCCGCTTGAAACTGCCCTGATCAACATCCACTTCCCGGTCGACCCTCCCACCCTCCGCCGTGCAGAATACCGGCTGAAATTCGAAGAACTTTTTTACATCCAGCTCAAACTGCTGCACCTCAAACACGAACGGCAAAACAAGTTTAAGGGGCAGATTTTCAAAGAGGTAGGTGATCATTTCAATAAATTTTTCTACCATCACCTCCCCTTCGAATTAACCGGAGCCCAGAAACGCGTCATCAAAGAGATCCGGAAAGATACCCTGGCGGGGAAACAGATGAACCGGCTTTTGCAGGGCGATGTCGGCAGCGGCAAAACCATGGTTGCCCTGATGATCTCGCTGATTGCCATGGACAACGGTTTCCAGTCGTGCATGATGGCCCCGACAGAAATCCTGGCCGTGCAGCATTATCAGTCGGTGAGGAAGCTAATCGGTGACCTGCGTGTCGAAGTCAGGTTGTTAACCGGTTCGACAAAAAAATCGGAACGGCTGGTCATCCACCAACAACTGCTGGACGGCACACTTAATCTGCTGATCGGCACCCACGCGCTGCTTGAGGATATCGTTGAATTCAAAAATCTGGGGATGGTGGTCATTGATGAGCAGCACCGGTTCGGTGTGATGCAGCGTGCCAAGATGTGGCGCAAAAACTTCATCCCCCCGCATGTTTTGGTAATGACCGCTACACCCATCCCCCGCACGCTGGCCATGACCGTCTACGGTGACCTGGACGTATCGGTCATTGATGAGCTTCCCCCCGGAAGGAAACCTATACGAACCTTCCATTATTTCGACAACCACAGGGCCGAATTGAACCAGTTTATCAGAAAGGAAATTGCCCTTGGTCGCCAGATTTACATTGTCTTTCCGCTGATAAAAGAGTCAGAAAAGCTTGATTTTAAAAACCTGGAAGAGGGGTTTGAACACCTGAGGGTCACTTTCCCTTTGCCTGACTACAGCATCAGCATGGTGCACGGCAAGATGAAAGCCAAAGAAAAAGAGACGGAGATGCAGCGGTTTAAAAATAAGGAAACACAAATTCTGGTGGCAACTACCGTGATTGAAGTCGGGGTCGATGTCCCCAATGCCTCAGTTATGGTGATTGAAAGTGCCGAGAGATTTGGCCTGTCACAGCTCCACCAGCTTCGCGGTAGGGTAGGCAGGGGAGCCGATCAGTCTTACTGCATTCTGATGAGCAGTGTCAAGCTGAGTCACGAGAGCAGGCAACGGATCGAAACCATGGTAGCTACCAACGACGGTTTCGAAATTGCCGAGGCCGACATGCGCCTTCGCGGACCCGGCGACCTGGAGGGCACACAGCAAAGCGGACTTGCCTTCGACCTGCGCATCTCCAACCTGGCGAAAGACGGTCAGATACTCCAGTACGCAAGAGACAAAGCAGAAGAGATACTGGCTGCCGATCCGCTTTTGCACCATCCCGAAAACGACATTCTGATCAGGCAACTGCTGGCCCTGCGGAAAAACCATTTGAACTGGGGAGCCATAAGCTAAATTGTACTGGATATACCAATTTTCATAGAAATGAAAGGAGATAGGAGAAAGGATAAAGGATAAAGGATAAAGGATAAAGTAAGGCGCTGATCATAATTTGCTAAAGTCTTTCCGGCTAAGATCTCTCTTTTTCACTTTTCATTATTCGCTATCCATTTTCTGTTTGGGAAAAGTGTTTAATTTTGATCAAACAAATGAGCAATACAAAAACCATTTCTCCCCCAGTCTTCAATCAGGCAGATGAAGCTTCTCCGAACATCAACAGGATTGTTTTTGCAGCCCTGTTACCGGCCATGATCATGTCGGTCATTTTTTTCGGCCTTGGCAGCCTGAAAGTATTGGCCTCAGCCGTGCTCTCCTGTCTGCTTTTCGAATATCTTATCAGGAAATACCTGCTGAAAATTCCGGCAACCATTCCCAACGGATCGGCAGTAATTACAGGTGTTTTGCTGGCTTTCAACCTGCCGGCAGCATTACCGGTCGGGTTGATTGTGGCAGGATCACTGGTAGCTATAGGAATCTCTGCAAATTCATCGGGCAAATTTTGGCGTATGCCATTTAATGCAGTTCTGGTAAGCCGGCTTTTACTGCGTATTTTCTTTCCGGTGCAAATGACCACCTGGCCTGCGGTTGTCACCAAAACCGATTCGCTCACCGGATTAACTCCCCTCGAAATATTGAATGAAGGTTTAAAAAACGGGAAAACAATTGGCCAAATCACCTCAGGGACCGAATTTTCTCCCTACTTCGACCTGTTTTGGGGAAACGTGAACGGACCACTTGGCGAAATATCGGTTATCGCTCTGTTAATGGGCGGTCTTTACCTGGTTTCAAAAAAAATTATCACCTGGCATATGCCTGCGGCACTTCTTGGTTCGGTTTTTCTCTTTCAGGGTGCGCTTTGGGTACTTGCGCCGGGCCAATTCATGGATCCCCTGTTTCACCTGATAACAGGAGGTGTAATGTTGATGGCATTCTTTATGGCTACTGATCCGGCAACTTCACCTTTAACACCCGGGGGAAAACTTTTGGCAGGCATCGGCATGGGTTTGATTATCATAACAATACGCAATTTCGGAGCATATCCCGGGGAAATTTTCGTTGCCCTCCTGATAGTGAATGGTATTACTCCCCTGATTAACGCAAAAACCAAAACACCTCGTTTTGCAGAAAACTAAAATAAAGGAATATTTAGACTTTTTTTGTAAAAAGAGCAATCCTTTATTTATCTTTGATATAGCTAATCTTTAAAGGCAAAACATCCTCCTTTTTATATTACTAAATCTAAAGATAGAAAATTGGCATATATGCAACTGATTGACAGAGCGCCATTCCAAAATCGAAAACCGAAAATCGAAAATTTAACCTATTTAATACCACTACCGTGATCCTGATGCCGTCAGAATTTACCAATGCTGCCAGGAGCTTTTCGGAGATGGTGAGCAAACAGAAAAAGACGGATGACTGATTTTTTTGGTTAAAACCTGATATGAGAAAGTTAATTCTGCTTCTGCTTTTCCTGATTCCGACTGTCCTGTACGGAAAAGAGACAAAAAAAATTACCATTGAATATTTTTATCCTTCATTCAAGGAGATCTTTTATGTGCTAAAATCGGACACAACTGTCAGGAATGGATCATACAGGATAGTTGCAAACGGAAAAATCCTGGTTCAGGGTTACTATAAAATGGGATTAAAGGACAGCCTCTGGACGCAGTATAACAAAAAAAAATATTGAGGTTTAGAGGTTATTACACGGAAGATAAACGGATAGGAGTGTGGGAGTTTTATGACGAAAACGGTGAACCTGAGCAGAAGGTTGATTTCACCAATAACCAGATCAGACTCTACCGGTCGAAGCTAACCGGACATATCTTCAGGGTAATGTCAGGCAATGATTCAATTTTCTCTATGCTTGACAGACCACCGCTCTATCTTGGTGGATCCACCATAATCAAGGAATTTATCGCCAATGAAATTCTCCCTCCTTTGCACAAAACAAACGAGAGGGTCGAGGGAACAGTATTCATTGAATTTACTGTTGACAGTACCGGAATGACATCCAACCACCATGTCCTGAGAGGAATAGGAACACGTTGTAACCTCGAAGCGCTGAGGGTCGTTAAAACCCTTCCTGACAAGTGGATTCCCGGGGTTTTAAATGGCAGGGCCGTTTCAGTTAACTATATTATTCCTGTTGTTTTCGATAAAAATACGTACAGCAAAACTTTTTCATATATCATAAGTGCGGAATAGCATTTCGTAAAAAATACATAAATTTGATAAATTTTAAACAATGACAGACGACACTTTAATTACTACCAGTACCTCTCTGGAGGGTTACCGGATTATCAGACAATTGGGACTGGTACGGGGCATCACCGTTCGTTCCAGAAACATTTTCGGCTCATTTGCCGGAAGTTTCATGACCATTTTCGGAGGCAGGAATGTCATTTACACCGAATTATGCGAAAATGCCAGGGAAGAGGCGCTGCAGTTAATGATTCAGCACGCCAGAATAATCGGTGCCAATGCCATCATCAGCATGCGCTATGATGCCAACGATGTAATGACCGGACTGACAGAAGTTCTGGCATACGGAACAGCAGTGGTAGTTGAAAAAATATAGCCGAAGTGAAATTAGATTACAAATTCACGACATTTCTGATCCTGTCTCTCTTTGCAGGATTCCTGATCTCCTGGAATGATGCCCGACCCGGCTGGGATGATACAGGCATTACCGCCGGGTTGATTGTCCTGACTGCTGCGCTTTTCGGCTATCTTTATTCCAAATGGCCTTGGATCTGGGCCTTAACAATCGGGCTATGGATTCCGATGCATGCCATCGTTCTGAGTGGCGACTTCAAAATGCTGCTGGTTACCCTCTTTGGGTTTGCAGGAGCCTACCTTGGAGCAGCCATAAAAAATAACAAACCAGTCAATCCTTCGTGACGGCAATTATCGATTCGGTCCCAGAGCCTAATCGAAGGGTTCAATTTTCGATTTTGGAATACACCACAATAGGCACATAGCTCACAATAGATCCTAATGTGAACTATGTGCCTATGTGGTGAAAAAACATCTACTTATTCCGAATCGCCATATTTTCAAATTGGCACATCGTCAAATTGACAAAATACCGAATTGTCACATCATCACATTTAGTTACCTTTGCCCAAAAGCAAGTTGGTATGGTAAAATCAATGACCGGTTACGGCAAGGCAGAATGTGAATTCTCACACAAAAAAGTAACCATTGAGATTAAATCTCTGAACAGCAAGCAAATGGATCTCAATACCCGGATCTCTCAAATTTTTCGGGAGAAGGATCTGGAGATACGCCGGGAGCTGTCTGACAAACTGGTACGCGGCAAAGTAGATTTCATCCTGTATACGGAGTCGTTGGGCGATGAATCGGCGACCAAAATCAATGCCGGAATTGTTAAAAGTTACTATAGACAGATGGAACAGATTTCTGCAGATCTGAATATTCCGCTGAACAGCACAATCTTACAGACAATCCTCACGCTGCCGGAAGTAGTAAAAAATGAACGGGAAGAGCTCAATGACCAGGAATGGAAATCCATTCTGGCCAAAATAGCCGAGGCCGTTGATGCCGTCGATCAGTTTCGTATCCAGGAGGGTGCAATCCTCAAACAGGATCTTGTGTACAATGTTCAGTCCATAACTTCCCTGCTTTCTGAGGTCGATCAATATGAAGTAGAACGTGTGACCCGCATCAAGGAGAAAATATACGACGGGCTCAAGGATATTTCCATCGAGCAGGTCAACGAAAACAGGCTGGAACAGGAGATGATTTTCTACCTTGAAAAGATGGATGTCAACGAGGAAAAAGTAAGGTTACTTAACCATTGCAATTATTTCCTGGAAACACTCGAACTGGATGAATCGGTCGGTAAAAAACTTGGTTTCATTGCGCAGGAGATCGGTCGGGAAGTAAACACGCTCGGCTCCAAAGCCAACCATACCGAGATGCAGAAACTGGTGATCCGGATGAAAGACGCTCTTGAAAGAATAAAAGAACAGTTACTCAATGTTTTATAATAGTGTTGAAAGGCATGAAGGAAGGTAAAATCATCATTTTCTCCGCTCCTTCGGGCGCCGGTAAAACAACCATCGTCAGACACCTGCTTTCGACGGATCACAACTTTAATTTTTCTGTCTCCGCTACAAGCCGGAAACCACGGGGCAGTGAAGTGGACGGGGTCGACTACTATTTCATGACGGCCGAAGCATTCAAAACCAAAATTGCCAACGATGAATTCCTGGAGTGGCAGGAGGTTTACCCCGACAATTTTTACGGTTCCCTGAAAAGTGAAGTAGAAAGGATTCTCGGCAGCGGAAAAAATATCCTGTTTGACGTGGATGTAGTTGGCGGCAGCAACATCAAAAAATATTACGGCGACCGGGCGTTGGCATTCTTTATCCAGCCCCCCTCAATAACAGAACTCGAAAAACGACTGATTGCCCGCTCCACTGATGATAAAGAGGTAATCCGTAAAAGAGTGGAGAAAGCAGAACGGGAAATGGCCTACGCACCCCAATTCGATGTAATCATTATTAACGACACCCTGGAACATGCGCTGCAGGAAGCAGAAGAAAAGGTGAAAGAATTTTTAGCTTAATTGTTTCGGGTAATGTATAAAGATATGAGACATGAGATATGAGACATGAGATATGAGTTATGAGATGTAAAAAACGAGAAGCGAGACAGGGGAAGCGGGACAGGACGAGGCACTCATGTGGCGCTACCGTGTAGCGGTTGCAGTATTGTAGAAAATAATGAATGTAATGAATTTTTACCACGTAGTGGTTAAACAAAAAATAAGACAATGGAATTTCAATTAACAATAACATTCTTTAACCGCTACGCGGTAAATGGGCTTATTGATACGCTTTACTACAATACTTTAACCGCTACGCGGTATAACAAATGACGTTATTGCACATATCCGGGGTTTAGCCGCGTAGCGGCGACCGATTTTGTAGCCCCCGGTTTAAACCGGGGGAAATGGAATGTTGGGAATCCGCCGTCCACGGTAGCATAATAAAAGAAGCAACAAGATTGTTTTGGACGGAATTGACAAAATATTGAAAGAAGCAACGCATCAAAAGGATTAGAAACAACATAATTGAATAGACGATGAATTCAAAAAAATACAAATACGCGGCGTGCAGCAAACAGGTGCTTGGCGATCTGCATACACCGGTCAGTATTTATCTGAAGGTAAGAGATGTCTACCCTGAGTCGGTACTGCTGGAGAGTTCAGACTTCCACGCAAGTGAAAACAGCCTCTCCTTTATTGCGTTGCGGCCCGTTGCGCGTGTTGGAGTCAACAGCGGCATATGCACCTCCCGGTTTCCTGACGGGACTTCCTCCGAAAATGCCATCTCCGAAACCTATGGTGTGGCAGAAGCGCTTAACGATTTTATGGGCAGATTTGAGGTGACCGGCGAACATGCCTCCTTTTGCGGAGTTTTTGGCTACACTGCCTTTGATGCAGTACGCTATCTTGAAAAAATAGCCGTCATCGAGAACCACCAGGCAGAAAATGATGCACCGGATTTGCTTTATATCCTGTACAAATACATTCTGGTATTCAACCATTACAAAGATGAGCTGACCTTGATTGAACTCACTGAAGAGGGAGAATCACCCGACCTGGGGGAGCTCGAATTACTGATTGCCAACCGCAATTATGCCTCGTACGATTTTCGGCTTAACGGGAAAGAAAAATCGCCGATAACCGACGATAAATACAAAGAGATGGTTCGCAGCGGTATTTCCCACTGCCTGAGAGGCGATGTATTCCAGGTGGTTCTCTCCAGAAGATTTGAGCAGCCATACCTTGGTGATGATTTTAAAGTCTACAGGGCACTGCGCAGCGTGAATCCCTCGCCTTATCTCTTCTATTTTGATTTCGGCGGTTTCAGGATCTTCGGCTCCTCGCCCGAAACCCATTGTAAAATCACCAACGGAAAAGCCACCATCGATCCGATAGCAGGCACCATGCGCCGTACCGGTGACGTCGTGCAGGACAAGGCCCTCAGCGACGCGCTCCTGAAAGACCCGAAAGAGAATGCGGAACATGTGATGCTGGTTGACCTTGCCCGCAATGACCTTAGCCGCAACTGCTACAATGTCGGCATTGACTTCTACAAAGAGGTGCATTATTATTCTCATGTGATTCACCTGGTTTCCCGGGTAAGCGGAACCATTCAACCAGGCTGTAATCCCATCAAAACTTTTGCCGACACCTTCCCGGCAGGGACGCTGAGCGGTGCGCCCAAAGTAAGGGCCATGCAGCTCATTTCTGAGCTGGAACCCCATAACCGTGGCGCCTATGGCGGATGCATAGGTTTTATCGGATTCAACGGCGACCTCAACCAGGCCATCACTATCCGGACCTTTGTCAGCAGGGGCAATACGCTGTTTTACCAGGCAGGCGCCGGCATTGTTGCCAAAAGTAATGATGAGAGCGAGCTGCAGGAGGTAAACAACAAACTGGGTGCATTGAAAAGGGCAATTGATATTGCCGAAAACCTGAAAAATTAAGTGAAAATGAAGAATATATTACTGATAGACAATTACGACTCCTTCACTTACAACCTGGTGCATCTGATCAAATCGCTGGGTTACGAGGCAGATGTCCGCCGGAATGATGCCATCACAATGGATGAGGTAAAAGTGTATGACAAGATCCTGCTGAGTCCGGGACCAGGAATTCCTTCGGAAGCCGGATTGCTGACTGAAATTGTAATGCAATTCGCCCCTACCAAAAGTATTCTTGGGGTCTGCCTCGGGCACCAGGCCATCGGTGAAGTTTTCGGGGCTGCTTTGATCAATCTCAAAGAGGTGCATCATGGTGTCGCATCACTAATAAACATCGTTGGTGACGAAAGTTTGTTCAGGGGAATGGGCAGCTCTTTCGATGCCGGGCGTTATCACTCCTGGGCTGTAAGCGCCGATAATTTCCCGGATGAACTGGAGGTTACTGCACTGGATGGTTCGGGGGAGATTATGGCATTGCGCCACAAAAAATATGATGTCAGGGGTGTTCAGTTTCATCCTGAATCGATTCTTACCCCGATGGGGAAAATGATCATGCAGAACTGGCTGGAAGAAAAGACATGAGATATGAGACATGAGATATGAGACATGAAACATGAGATAATTTAGATTAGAACGTAAGTACTCCAGGCACTCCAGGCACTCCAGGCACTTTAGGCACTCTAGGCACTCTAGGCACTCTAGGCACTTTTAAATTCACTTTAGTCACTTTAACAAATGAAACAAATACTTTACAGATTATTCGAACACCAGTTCCTGGGGCGTGATGAGGCCCGGGAGATACTCCAGAATATGGTTTCGGGGCTTTATACTGAAGCCCAGATCGCTTCGCTCATCACCGTTTTCCTGATGCGCAGCATCTCGGTAGAAGAGCTGGCGGGATTTCGCGATGCCCTGCTGGATATGCGGGTGGTAACCGACCTGAGTGAATATGATCCGATCGATATCGTGGGAACCGGCGGAGACGGCAAGAATACCTTCAATGTCTCGACTGCCGCCTGTTTTGTGGTGGCCGGCGCCGGATACAAAGTAGCCAAACACGGCAATTACGGGGCCACATCCATAAGCGGCGCCTCCAATGTGATGGAATACCACGGGGTGAAGTTCACAACCGAGATCGATCGATTGAAACGGTCGATCGGCGAAACAAACATGGCTTACCTGCATGCCCCGATCTTTAATCCGGCGCTGAAAGCAGTGGCAGGAGTAAGGAAAAGTCTTGGCGTACGCAGTTTCTTCAACATGCTTGGACCGCTGGTTAATCCCGCTATGCCAAGGAACCAGCTGCTCGGCGTCTACAACCTGCCGTTGCTGAGACTTTACAGTTATTCGTTTCAGCACAGCGGCAACCGTTTTGCAGTCGTCCACAGCCTGGATGGCTATGATGAAATCTCACTGACCGATTCTTTCAAGGTAATCACCGGCAAAAGCGAACATATTTATACTCCGGAAGAGATTGGCCTGAACCGCAACACCGAAGCGGATCTTTTTGGCGGGGACACTGTTGCCCGGGCCGCGGAAATCTTTGATTCCGTGTTAACCGGAACTGCAACTTTAAATCAGACCAATTGCGTGGTGGCTAATGCGGCGTTTGCAATCAGGGTACTTTGTCCGGAAAAGAGCATCGCGGCATGCATTGAAGCGTCCCGCGAATCGCTGGAAAGCGGCAAAGCAATCCTGAAATTTAAGAAATTCGTCGAATTAAATTCTTAGTGATATGCAAGATATTCTGCAGAAAATCATCTCTCACAAGCGATTGGAGGTTGAACAACAAAAGAAGCTTGTTCCGCTGCAAATACTGGAAAGTCAGCTGACAGCAGCGATGAAAAGGCCGACTGTATCTATGCGTGCTGCTTTGGCTGCTTCGCCAACAGGAATAATTGCGGAATTCAAACGAAAATCGCCATCGAAAGGATGGATCTTTCCTGAGGCTGATGCCGGAAAGGTAGTTCCAGCTTATGAACTTGCAGGAGCATCTGCCTGCTCTGTCTTAACGGACCATGCGTTTTTTGGCGGATCACTGGATGACCTTCGCACGGCCAGACAGCTTGTCAGCCTTCCCTTGCTGCGGAAAGAGTTCATCATTGATCCTTACCAGCTTGTCGAGGCCCGGGTAGCAGGGGCAGATGCCGTGCTGCTGATCGCATCCGTACTCACGCCCGAAATGTGTTACGACCTCGCACAGGAGGCTTACGGGATCCAGCTGGAGGTGTTATTGGAGGTTCATACTGAAAATGAGATGGGACACCTGAACAAATACATCCACATGCTCGGGATCAACAACCGCAACCTGGGCACCTTTGAAACATCACTGGATCACTCCTACAGACTTGCGGAGAGCTTTTCACAACTTAACTGCAATGCCCTTCTCGTATCGGAAAGCGGCATTTCATTGCCATCCACTGTAAATGAACTGCGAAAATATGGTTTCCGCGGATTTCTGATCGGGGAAACTTTTATGCGAAACGGCACACCGGGGGAAACCCTGATCCAATTCTTGAAAGGAATCAGCCATGATAATTAAGGTATGCGGCATGCGTGACCCCGGCAACATAAAAGAAGTTGCTGCTATTCAGGGAGTCGGTCTGATCGGCCTGATATTTTATGCGCCATCGCCCCGTTTTGTAGATTCTGAAGCAACGGCCGCTACGGTTTCAGGTTTAAAAGAAAAGGGAATAGTTGGTGTATTTGTCAATGAAAAACCTGAAGTAGTGGCAGAAAGATGCAGGGAATACCATCTGAATTATATCCAGCTTCATGGTAATGAGACACCGGAATACCTGACATCCCTGATAAAACTACTTCCTTTCTCAGTAAAAATCATCAAGGCATTTTCAATCAAATCGGAAGAAGATTTACAGCAAACATCAGGTTACGAAGATCTCTGCGAATATTTTCTTTTTGATACACCAACCAGCGGCTATGGGGGTTCCGGACGGTCTTTCGACTGGAAAATTCTTCAGTACTACTCAGGCTCAATCCCCTTTTTATTAAGCGGCGGTATAGGCCATGACAGTATCGAATCGCTTGGCAATTTCCACCATCGACTTTGGGCAGGAATAGACCTGAACAGCAGGTTCGAAACTGCCCCCGGACTCAAGGATGTTGCTTTACTTGCCGACTTCGTTCAACATTTAAATTCTTTACAGCTATGAACCGAATTACTCAACTTTTTGAGCACAAAAAAAACAATGTGTTGTCTGTCTATTTCACTGCGGGTTACCCCAATCACTCAGACACAGTTCCGATTCTTGAAGCGCTCGAAAAAAACGGAATTGATATGGCCGAAGTAGGCATCCCCTTCTCCGATCCGATGGCCGACGGCCCGGTCATTCAGCACTCGGCAGAAGAAGCTTTGCGAAAAGGGATGTCGCTGCGAATCCTGTTTCAGCAGCTGAAAGTTGTGCGTAACCGGGTAAAAATGCCGCTGATACTGATGGGATACCTCAACCCGATTATGCAGTACGGGTTCGGGAATTTTTGCCAATCGTGCTCTGAGTCAGGCATCGACGGTATGATTATACCGGATCTCCCCTTTGGAGACTACCTTGCCAATTACAAATCGATCGCCGATCAGCACGACCTGAAAATGATCATGCTGATCACCCCTGAAACATCTGATGAGCGGATCTGGCTGATAGACCAACACACAGAAGGGTTTATTTATATGGTTTCGAGTGCGTCGACGACAGGTGCACAGACAGCGTTTGACGACAGCAAACAGGCCTATTTCACCAGGGTTGCAGGCATGAAACTCCGCAATCCGCTGATGGTAGGTTTTGGTATCAGCAACAAGGCAACACTTGAGGCCGCTTCTGCACATACCAACGGGGCAATAGTGGGAAGTAAGTTTATTCAGCTTTTGGGAGAGAAGAATTCACCGGATGAGGCAGTAAAAGGTTTGCTGGAGGCATTGGAGGGAAATTGAAAATTACGGATAACACATTTGGGGAAATACCGATAGAGCCGCAATGCATTGTAGAGCCGCAATGCATTGCGGCTCTACATTTTAATAGGTTTGAACAAATCAAATACCTATACAAATTTAACCAGGAATAGCGCCAGTATTAGGGTGATGATAGATACTATCATGATAAAATTACCGAATTTACCCACATTCTCCTCCGAATCTCTTGCAATATAACCGGTAATCACACCAATTACTGCAACTAGAATGAGTATCGTTGCCGTAATTGTGTATCCTGCCAACAGGGAAATGGCCACAAGTCCGGGTAAACCTACGAGCAATATTAACAAGACTGTGAGACAACCCCTTGCCTGGACAAATTGGAAAAAGACGGAGAAAAATTTAATCAGGAAGTAAGCAACCAGCACTACAAAAAGTATGGCAGGCAGCATAATCCAGGGATTATGCAGATCTAACTTAAATGCTGATTCCATTGTATCCATGACACAAATGTAATTTAAAAACTATATACAACCAGCTAAACACCAATTGGCACCACCTTCAATACCTATTCAGGGGCTGAAATCTACTTTTTATAGTCGAATGATTTATTGGGTAAAGCCGGAAATTGCGGGATTACAATAGGTTCATCGACCATTTTCTTTTTCAGGAACTGAATGGCTGCATCCAGTTGCGCATCACTTCCCAGGAAAGTTGCATTGGGCAGATTATCCACTGTAATGTCCGGCTCCACGCCGTGTCCTTCAATGATCCATCCGTCTTTTTCGGTATAAACACCCATCTCAGCTGCAGTGGCAATACCATTGTCAACCAGCACGTTACCAGAAGAAAGCCATATTTCACCGCCCCACGTACGGGTTCCAATCACTTTTCCTATATTCAACCGTTTGACACCCTCAGTAAATGCTTCGCCATCGGAGGCGGTACTTTCATTACAAAGCACCACAATATGGCCCCTGAAAGCGTACTGCATATTCCAACTGGGCTGCCCTGCGCGCGACTGCCAGTAAAACCATGCTTTTCTGAGCAAGCGGTTCAATATCCAGCTGTCGATGTTGCCACCACGGTTGTTGCGTACATCAATGATCAATCCTTCCCGGTCGAAGACGGGATAATAGCCTTTAACGAATTCATCGAAATTACCGCCTCCCATGGCCCGAAGATGCAAATAGCCAACTTTGTTATCCGTTTTACTTTCCACATCCAGTCTGCGCGATTGTTCCCATTCGCTGTAACGCAGGTCGGCATCGGTGGCCATACTTACCGGCTTCACAATTTGCTCAAACACCTTCCCCGATTGGGTTGTAAGGCTTAACCTGACTTCCTGTCCCTCTTTTTTGTTCAGTAACTGGTTGATGTGTTCGACCTCAAGGACATTGACCCCGTTTATTTTGGTAATGATATCGCCTGTTTTTATCTGAAGTTGGGGTTGTGAAAGCGGTGAGCGCTTTTCCGGGAAATCTGGGTCCCCATTATAGATATGCTCAATAACATATCCGCCTTTTTCTGCATGTTTTTCAAGTCGGGCTCCCAGGGAAGCCGGGGCAATGTCATCAGATGATAAACGCTTATCTCCGCCGCGAACGAAGGTATGCAGGGCCGACAATTCGGAAACCATGCTTGCCAGCAGGTCGTCCAGTTCATACCGGTCGGTCAGCCGCTCAACCAACGGCAAATGACGGTCGAGCACGGCTTTCCAATCAACGCCGTGCATGTTTTTATCGTAAAAATAATCACGTTCAAGCCGCCATGCATCCACCATCATCTGTTTCCAGTCTTCCACCGGATCAGTTTGAAAGACCCAGTCTTTCAGGTTCACTTTGGCATCTTTCAATTCGGCTTTTTTACCATTGGCATCTGTCACATAGATACCGTCGCTTTTGCGGATCAGAATCTTTTCGCCATCGCCTGAAAGATCGAACCCCATCACTTTGTCGGATACCTCAACAGGCGGATTCTCTTTTTTGTTGGAGATTTCCATGGTAAAAAGCTTGCTGTTCTGCCAGTCAGCAGCATCCCTCACGATCCAATAGAGATATTTTTTGTTGACCTGTAGGGATGAGATGTTGTCAGCCGGAGCCGTAACTTCATAAAGCCGGCCTGCAGCGCCGGCCATATCCGGAAGCTTAACAGCTGTTTTGGTTTTCCCTTTATCTTTTTTGTCTTTCGTTGCGGAGTTTACTGAATCTTTTTTGGCCTCCTTCTTTTCCTCTTTCGGATTCAATTCGTCATAATTCAGAAAAGGCGAACGCAGGGAATCATATAAGGCCAGCATATACATTTTGCTGGTCTTTGTATAATATGGTTCCGGTTGGCGGGGGCCCCAGGGACTTGCCACAACAGTACTGAAAGTGCGGTCGGATATAAAATAGAGCCATTTCCCGTCAGGACTGAATGTTGGATCAGAACTTTCCAGTCGGTCACTGGTCATGAAAAACGACTGGTTTGTTTCAATATTCACTGCTTTAATTTGTGAAATCTGGTTGTTGGCAGCATCAGAATACACCAGCCAGCGGCTGTCGGGCGACCATTTCAGGTCACTGATTCCGCTTACCTTTCCCTGGTCAATCTGACGACTCGTTTTGGTAACTGTATCGCACAATTTCAAGGCATAGTCCTTTTCAGTGTAAGCAATGTATTTTCCGTTGGGTGACGGCAAATAATCCATGATGAGCACTTTGCTTCCACTGGTCAATTGGGAAGGGACCGTAAATCCGTTCTTTTCAGTTTTCCAAAGTTCCATTTCTCCTGATTCATCTGAAATGTAAAGTACATCGTCCTTGTCGCCTGAAAATTTAGCGGTTTTAAAACGGATACCGTATTTACGGGTGATTTCTGCCCATCGGCCGCCATCAACCGGAGTGCTGAAAACCCTGCCCCGGGTGGTGATCAAAATCTGACTTCCGGTTTTGGAAAGGCTGAGCGACTGAATTTTTTTCATGGGATCCTTTTCCCAAACCGGTCGTTTTTGATCAAAATCCGAAATGAGTTTTATATCCAGTTGTTTTTCCACACCACTGGCAATATCGAAAAGGAAAAGATCAGCCTGCTTCTGGTATATAATTTTACCATTTTGCATATCAGCATCCTTTAGGTCCCAGGCAACCGAACGGGTATGCTGTTTAAGGTCAGTTGCACCAGGCAACATTGACCAAAGATTCATGGTTCCGTCGCGGTCGCTCAGAAAATAGAGCCGACCCTAGTAAAACATCGGATTTTTGCTGGTTCCCGTATAATCAGTTGTCAATGGTTTGGCTTCATTTTTACCGTCAAACTGCCAAAGGTTTTGGGCAGTACCACCTTTGTACCGTCTGGTATGGCTACCCTGAAAAGCCAATCTGGTGAAATAAATGTTGCCGCTTTCATCGAAAACGCCTTCATCAGCCTGAGCCAGCGCTATCCGTTTGTATTCACGCACAACGGGATCAACCAGCACTAACTGTTTCCCGGGAAGAGTAGAATAATAACTGGTCGAAATGATTAGTTTTCCTTCTTTGGTCCAGCCGTAAACTTTAGGCGCAGAGCCTGCCTTAACTCCTTCCCAGGTGATCCGTTTAGGGATTCCGCCTTCAATGGGGATTATATAAACTTCTGTGGGTCCCTCGTATTCCGCATTGAATGCGATTGTTTTTCCATCCGGCGAAATTGACGCATTGGACTCAACTCCCTGGTTGGTTGTTATGCGAAAACATGATCCGGAGGCCATGTCATATTCCCAGAGGTCGCCTTCGGCTGTAAAAACAACCAGATTGTTGTGCAAAGAGGGGAAACGGTAGTAACCTTTTACCTGAGAATAACCATTACAATTAAAGATAACCGCAAGAACAAATGTGAAAATTAACCTGAAAATTTTCATGTGGTCCGGATTTGGGGAGTTTTTATAATTAGGAAGAATCAACCAAAATATTTTCCCCTAAAATAAATAAAGTTAACCGGATTTTTCTAATGGAATAAAAACGGAGTACTTATTTGCCTGCTATTGCCCTGATCATCCCCTGGAACATCACCAGATGAATAGGAAGAAGGCCCCACCAGTATATGCGGCCGCTTAATCCTGTCGGCATAAAAGTGGCGGTCTGGGTCAGGTAAAATCCATCCTCCTTTACCACAATCTTGAATTCAAGCCATGCTTCACCGGGAATCTTCATCTCGGCAAACAGCAGTAATCTTTTGTCCTCGCGATCTGCAATCAGTACCCTCCAGAAATCGAGCGCATCGCCGGGATTCAGCTCAGTGGCGTTGCGACGGCCGCGGCGGAGACCTACCCCGCCAACCATTTTATCAATCACTCCCCTGATGTTCCAAATCCAGTTGGCAAAATACCATCCGGTTTCACCGCCGATCGAAAAAATTCTGTTCAGCACCTTATCCGGATCCCCATGAATTTTAAGGCTCCTCCGGTCGCGCAGAATACCAAATACAGGAACATCCATGTATCCGAACAACTGATTTCGTTTTGTCATGGATACGGCATCGGTCCAGCTGGATGCGACGGTATCGAGGTTGATACGCGTCAAGGCCCTTTTACAGGCTTCCCGGTAGGTAAGCGGTTCAATGCCCAGCATTTGCTGCAGTCTGTTATCCTTGCACACGACCTCCACTTTCATGCTGTCGACGAGGTTGACGGCCAGGTAATAGGAGGTAGATGTAACGAAATAGAGCCAGTAGGAAGACATCCGGGGACTGAAGAAGGGTACGACTCCTATGTACCGCTTTAGTCCCCGCACTTCTGCATATTGTAAAAGCATCTCCTTGTAAGATAATATTTCAGGACCGCCGATGTCGAAGATATCATCGTAGGTTTTTGGATTGAGCATGCAGCCGGTAAGATATTTCAATACATCCGCAACAGCAAGCGGCTGGCAGCGGGTTTTGACCCACGCCGGAGCAACAACAACCGGAAGAATCTCCATCAGGTCGCGGATGATTTCGAACGACGCGCTTCCGCTTCCGACTATTATGCCTGCGCGAAGGACAGTAAGGTGTTTACCTGACTCGCGCAACAGATCCTCAACGTTTTTCCTGGACTGAAGATGCCTCGACAGCTTTTCGGAATTGGAGATTCCGCTCAGGTAGATAATCTGTTTACAATTGGTCTTGCTGATAAAATCGGCAAAGTTCCGGGCCGACTGTGCCTCTTCTTCCATGAACTGGCCAATAGAGGATGACATGGAATGTACGAGGTAATATGCCACATCAATATCAATGGAATGGAGATGTTCGGGAATGGGTTTTAGTAAATCGATTTCGTGCCCGGTTACGATGGCATTGGATTGCTCAGGCACGATCATCCGTCCCATACTTCTGACGAAGCAGGTGACTTCATGTCCGTTCACCGAAAGATTCTGAAGCAGCCTTTTCCCGATATAGCCGGTACTACCCGTCAATAACACCTTCATTTGTGCGAGTCTTTTAAAGATATGAGATATAAGACATGAGACATAAGATATGAGATTGGAGGTTCTCTTATCTCATGTCTTATATCTCATGTCTTTTTATTCGTACAGCACTTTGTGGCACTCCGAACAGAAAGACGTTTTCCAGGCGCCTCTGATCTCAATCGGATGAACAAACTCTAATGACTTGTCAGTGGAACAGGTAGATATTCTCCCGGTAGGGCCTTGGCTTACAATCGAATGACAAAGATCGCAGTTACGTGAAATCGTTTCGCCTTTATCTGTTTTGTGACGATCAGAGTGGCAACGGAAGCAACCATCCGATTCGAGGTGTCCGATGTGGTTAAGGTAGCGGGTTGCATCTGCCCTCATGTAAGGAAATGCATTGACTTTATATTCCGCCTGGATTGCGGTAATAGCCTGTGTAATTCTCCCCTCCTCTTTTGAATAGACGGCAGGATAATTGTCTTTATAAAAACCTACAACAGTCTGGTTGATCATGTTCATGGCAGAATCCATGCTGGTGTAAGATATTTTCAATGCCTCCATGGCTGCCTTCTTGATGTAAGGAATATCTTTCGGGATTCTTCCTGCAACCATGGCATTGTTAATGTAAAAGGTAGGCGAATTGTAAAGGTGAGAAGGCCTGTTGTGACAATCCATACAGTCCATGGTCCTGGAAGGAATGCTGTCTAAAACAGCTTTATCCACAGGATTTTCAGTATCCATGAATGTTTTCACTTCACCTGTCTTCAGGTTGGTCATTTTTACCCAGGGAATACTTTCCCTGTCGGAAGTGGTCGAAACATATTCAATTTTGAAATCCTTGTTGATATGCCAGTGAATTCCTTCTGTCAATCCCAAAGAACTGAATTCAGGTCCGATTTTCATCATCAGCGAATTGTTCCATTCTGTATTGGTTGAATCGGTAAGGTAGGAACGGATGTTGATCAGTTTCCTGGAATAAAATTTCTCCGGCCAGTGGCAGCGTTCACATGTTTCGCGTGCAGGCCTTAAATTGTGCAACGGCGTTTCGATCGGCCGGGCATATTTCTTAAAGGTTACTGAATAGACCTGGTAAAGTCCCGACAATTTTGACTTCATATACCAGTCGGCACCTTCGCCTACATGGCACTCAACACATGCAACCCTTGCGTGAGGGGAATGCTGGTAAGAAACATATTCAGGTTCCATTACCTGGTGGCAAAGTTTCCCGCAGAACTCTACCGATTCAGTATATTGGAATGCTTTGTAACTTCCCATGGCTGAAATCAACAAAAGGATGACGGTAATCACAGAGATGGTAATGAACCCTGAGCGAAATTTCGCATCATTCAGATTGAATATAGGCCAGTTACCCGAATCTTCAGGAGTAGTTTCTTTCTTGCGGATACCAAGAATTATACCCAACGGAATCATCAATAAGCCGATCACCAAAAACATCGGAACGATAATATAAATATACAAACCCAGATAGGTGTTACTTTGAGCTGAAAAAAACGAAAAAAGAAATAAAACGAGAATTACAAGCAAGCTGTTGGCTGCAATAACGAACCCTGCAAGGCTCATCCAATTGTAAAATTTCCTGGATGGTTTCATATATTAGCGTATAGTGATTTAGGTCAAAAATATAGCTTTTCATCTAAATATCTAGATGCGTAATGTTAAAAAGATTCATTCTCAATAAAATGCGAATCGTTTGATATTTTTTACGATTTTTGATAACTAAAAATAATTTCCATGATGCAAGACATTGCTTCCCTGAAAGACATTCACCTGCTTGTGGATACTTTTTATGCCAAGGTCAGGAAGGATCAGACCATCGGATTCTTTTTCAACGATCGCCTGGTTGGCAAATGGGAGGCACACCACAAAAAATTGTACCGGTTCTGGCACACCGTACTGCTCAGACGTCCGGATTATTTTGGTAATCCGGTACCCTTGCATTTCAATATGAATATTAAAAAAGAACATTTCGACCACTGGTTAAAGGTTTGGTGCGAAACTGTGGATGAGCTTTTTTCCGGAATGATTGCTGAACGGGCAAAATTCAGGGGACATACCATGGCCAAAGCATTCTACAGCAAAATCAGGAAAGCGGACGGGGAAAAGAGATGAGACATGAGATAATTAAGATAAGAGCGTTTTTACTTTATCCTTTTTACTTTATCCTTTATCCTTTATCCTTTATCCTTCCCTTGGGTTTCTTCTTTGTCCAGAAAATAAAAGTACAATTTCTCGATGGCTGTTCTGATTGCCTGGTTAATAGGCATCTGCGGGACAGCCAGATCAGGATCGACAGCCAGCAATTTCATGAAATAGTGGCTAAAAATTGGCATCTCTTCCGGGTGGGCAGCGGCCATTACTGCAGCCCTGGCAACAGCGGCTGTCCTGGTGGTTTTCATGATTTTACAGGTCACCAAAACAGGCTGATTCTCCCTGTTTAAGCGATAGCCAAATCCGAAAAGCCTGCATATCAATCCCCTGTGCTCGTAATACTGACAACCCCACGCTCCTCTTGCAGAAGCGTCAGGGTCAAAACAAGCGCACCAGGGATGTTCAGGATGATCCAGCTTCGCCAGAAACTCGTCGACTTTGCCGGTTTTATAAAGCCATGCCGCCAAAGGCATAAATTCAATGGTGGAGGCCTCTATATCGGATTTGCGGCAGCACATTCCGCAAAAATCCGGGCAGTTTAATCCGCTTTGAGCGGCAGTCCTGCTTATATGCTCATCAAGTTCTTTAAATACACTTTCAACCTCATCAATGATCCAGGTTTGTCTCATTTCAGGTCATATTAATGAAAGAAAAGATAACCAACTAAAATGGCAGCAATCAGTCCGACAAAGTCGGCAATCAGTGCACAGGCAAGTGCATGCCTTGTTTTTTTAATCCCCACTGATCCGAAGTAGACTGCCAAAATAAAGAAAGTAGTGTCTGACACCCCTTGTACAGTGCAGCTGAGCTTACCCACGAAAGAGTCGGCCCCATAAGTTTTCATTGCATCAATCATCATTCCTCGTGAACCGCTCCCGCTCAAAGGCTTCATCAAACCCGTAGGCAAAGCTGCAACAAATTCCGAATTGACACCCATGGAATCAAAGATCCATTTTATACCTGCCACAAAATAATCCATGGCTCCGGATGCCCTGAAAACCCCAATAGCAACCAGGATAGCCACTAAATACGGAATAATTCTCACAGCAGTTGCAAAACCCTCCTTCGCACCATCAATAAAAGTCTCGTAAACATTTATTCTGCTTTTTACTCCAAGTAAGATAAAAAACATAATAAGTGAGAAGAGGATTACATTGGTGGCAACTTTGGAAACAAGTGAAATCTGACCCTGTGACATGCTGCTCATTGACAGTATCAGGGCTAAAACGAGCGCTGTCGTTCCCAACAGATAAGCCAGAATTGTTTTATCCAAAAGATTGATTTTTTGCACAACCGAGACAGTAATTAATCCGGTCATATTGGCAAAGAAAGTAGCAATTAAAATCGGGATGAAAATATCAGCAGGGTCCGCTGCGCCCAACTGGGCGCGGTACACCATGATTGAAATAGGAATCAGACACAATCCTGAGGCATTCAACACCAGAAACATGATCTGGGCATTAGAGGCTACCTCCTTGTGCGGATTGCTTACCTGCATCTCTTTCATTGCCTGGAGACCCATGGGTGTAGCGGCATTGTCGAGCCCCATCATGTTGGCGGCAAAATTGAGCATCATTGGTCCGTATGCCGGATGATTTTTGCCAAGTTCGGGGAAAAGCTTATTGAAAAAGGGACCAATTAGCTTGGATATAATAGCGACAATGCCCCCCTTTTCACCTATTTTCATGATCCCCGACCAGAATGTCAATACCCCGGTTAGGCCTAATGAGATTTCAAATCCAGTTTTAGACATCTCAAAAGTTGCATTCACCATCTCAGGAAAACTATTCACATCACCAAGGAATATCAACTTGAAAAGTGCGATCACAAACGCAACCAAAAAGAAAGAGATCCAGATATAGTTTAAGGCCATTTAGCGCTGAAGAAAAGTTTGGGACTACTTACGATGGTAAAAATAAAAAAATCCAGAAGGTTTTCGGATTTTTTTTTATCAGGTACAAGATTACCCTCATTTTTTTTGCAAAAACATCTGCAATAGAATTATTGGCTTCATCTGTCAGGTCAGAGCTGTTGTATATGACCAATTTGTAGCGGAAGCAGCGATTCAGCTCAAAAATAATATTGTTGAAAACTAAATAGTTGCAATATGTTGGAAAAATAATTTTTCCGGCTAATTTTGTAGGGCGGGAGCCGAAGGGGCTGAGCCCCAAGTTACTGGTTTTCAGTATAGTGTTCT
>JBBQHB010000085.1:0-22182 GCA_038323575.1 Bacteroidales bacterium
GTGCCTCGGGGATAGACTCCGCCTTGGACGTGAGGAGCGCGGCCTGCGAGGTATCGAGGGCACAATTCGGTGGAACGCATTTGTCTGAAACCAACTCACATGATTGGCGGATACGCACATTTGGCTTATGGTTTTAACTACTACGGAACTATCGGATCAAACCGCGATGAATTTGTCGTTATCCGCAAACTGAGCAAAGTGGAATGGAAGGATGAAGCGCTGGAAGAAGTGAACGGGCAAAAAATTTGAGCAAGAGAATTTTTTTGAGTTATAAAACATCGAGATATGATTGATAATTTAGAACAGAACAAACAAAATGCCATTGCTTTCTATAAAATGGCTTATAATGGAAATCCAGGAAAAGCAACGGAATTATATGTGGGTTCAAGATATATCCAACATAATCCTGCAGTTGAAGATGGAATTGAAGGTTTTATCCAATATTTTGAACGAATGCAGGCAGAATATCCAAATAAATCAATTGAATTCGTACGGGCAATAGCTGAAAATGATTTGGTAGCATTACATACTCACCAAATCTGGCCCGGGAATGATGAATATATCACTATGGACTTTTTTAGGTTTGATGCGAACGATAAAATCATTGAACATTGGGACTCGATCCAGCAAATCCCAAATACTTCAGTGAACAAAAATAAAATGTATTAAATTTTAAAATAAAATTACTTATTGGGGTAAAAAACAAATAGAACTAAAAAAATCATATCATGCAAATACGAGCTCAAATAGCCATGGTTTTAAACCTCGACAAATGTATCGGGTGCCACACCTGTTCGGTTACCTGTAAAAATGTGTGGACTACCCGTAAAGGGGTGGAATATGCCTGGTTCAATAATGTTGAGACCAAACCGGGGATGGGTTATCCAACTGATTGGGAAAATCAGGAGAAATGGAAGGGAGGCTGGAAGCTTGATAAATTGAGACTCATCCCGAGCATGGGCAGCAAACCGGGTATCATGAAAAATATATTTTCCAATCCTTATTTGCCACAAATTGATGATTATTATGAACCGTTCACCTTCAACTATAGCGTCTTACATTCTTCTGCAAAGTTTGTAACACCACCATCAGCAAGGCCACACTCCATGATTACCGGCCTTCCGATGGAAAAAATAGAGAAAGGCCCAAACTGGGAAGACGATCTGGGGGGCACTTTTGAGAACCGGAGCAAAGAGAATAATTTCGAAGATATTGACAAACAGATATATAGTAAGTTCGAGAATACCTTCATGATGTACTTGCCGCGATTGTGCGAACATTGCCTCAATCCGACCTGCGTGGCGGCTTGTCCTTCAGGAGCCATATACAAACGCGAAGACGACGGTATTGTGCTCATCGACCAGGATCGCTGCCGGGGTTGGCGCCAATGTGTGAGCGCCTGCCCGTACAAAAAAGTCTATTTCAACTGGAAAACCAAGCGTTCTGAAAAATGTACCCTGTGTTATCCGAAAATTGAGAACGGAGAACCGACCATCTGCAGCGAAACCTGTGTCGGACGGATCAGGTATATCGGCGTGATGCTGTATGTCGCCGAAAAAATCAAAGAATCAGCCTCAACCGAAAATCCGGTTGATCTGTATCAGACTCATCTCGATATTTTCCTTGATCCCAACAATTCGGAAATTGCAGAAGAAGCACGCAAACAGGGGATTCCAGACAACTTTATCGCGGCTGCACAGAATTCGCCGGTTTACAAAATGGCCATAGAATGGAAGGTCGCTTTTCCGCTTCACCCCGAGTACCGCACCTTACCAATGGTTTGGTACACTCCGCCACTCTCTCCTATTCAGGAAGAAGTAGAAAGTGGAAGACTAGGATTTAATGGCATTATTCCTGATGTTGATATGCTGCGCATCCCTATTAAATACTTAGCAAATATGTTCACCGCCGGCGACGAAAAACCCGTAAGGGAAGCATTGGTAAAGATGCTCGCCATTCGTGCTTTCATGAGGAGTAAAACCGTGGAAAACATTACAGATGAGAAGGTATTAGAGGGAACCGGACTAACACAGGAAATGGTTGAAGAAATGTATCGCTACATGGCCATAGCCGATTATGAAGACCGCTATGTGATTCCCATCTCGCATAAGGAATACGCCTTTGATTCTTTTGGCGATAAGTCCGACTGCGGTTTTAGTGATGGCGAAGGCTGCGGCAGTATGGAAAGTCGTTTAAAAAATCTATTTGGAGGAATGTAAAATGCTTAAATCCTATAGAATAATATCATTGTTACTGACGTATCCCAATGAGGAAATTTACAACTTTTTACCTCAGGTAAACACTTCGCTTAAGGAGGAGAATTTATTGGATACTGAAACTATTGCCGGAATTGATGTATTTGTCGATTTTTTTAACCGTGAATCACTAACATTCTGGCAGGAATTTTATGTCCAGCTTTTCGATTATTCTCGATCGGTTTCACTCTACCTGTTCGAACATGTGCATGGCGATTCAAAAGACCGCGGACAGGCAATGGTTGACCTGATCGAACTCTATAAGGAAAACGGTTTGCAGATTAACCAATCGGAATTACCCGATTTCCTGCCTGTGTTCCTTGAATTCCTTGCATTACAGACCTCCGCGAAAGCAAATGAATACCTGGCTGAGGTTATTGATATTGTAGGGTTCATTCATAAAAAGCTTAAAGAAAAAGATAACCCGTATCAGTACCTTGTGTCGGCTATTATTAACTTGTCGGCCAAACAACCTGTCGAAGCAAGAATACAACAAATGGAATCCAACATGCCGGAAATCAGCATCGATGAAGCTTACGAAGAAAAACCGGTGACATTTGCGAGCGATAATCCATGTACAACCTGTAAATCATAGATATTATGGATAATTTTATCAACAACCTGTTATTTACCTATCTGCCGCATATTGCAATGACCCTGTTCTGGTTTGGGTTAATTACCCGTATTGTGAAAACTCCTCAATCATTGCAGGCCGAATCGAGCCAGTTCTTATCAAAAAAAGGACAACGGTGGGGCGGGAACCTGTTTCATTATGGCATTCTTATGGTATTCATCGGGCATTTTACAGGCCTTTTCACGCCGGAAGCACTCTACCATATAGTGATGACCACGGCCACAAAAAAGATACTGGCAATTACAATGGGCTCTATTTTTGGTACCGCCGCTATCGTAGGTATCATTATCCTTCTTATCAGGCGTTTGCAGAACGAACGGCTTCGGATTAACAGTAATCCACAGGATATCCTGCTGATCGTTTTGCTTCTGGTTGAGATGGGGCTTGGGATGATTTCCATATTCATTACGGCCGGTTCTACCGTCGAGAATTACGCGGAGCTGGGAGAGTGGGCGCAAAAGGTTATCACTTTTCAGCCTGATGCAGGCGCTTTAATTGCAGGACACAGTCTTATTTACAAGTTGCATATCGTAATAGGGCTTTTCATCTTCATGATTTTCCCTTACACCAAACTTATGCACATGTTTGTGATGCCAATAGCCTATTTTTTCCGATCGGGTTACCAATTGGTAAGGCGTGGGTTTACGAAACGGCCAGCTTGAAGAATTTCAAAGTTACTGGAGGCTATCTTACTGGAAATATATTCTGCAATATCTTGTGGAGTATCTTCATTTAAGTTAAATGTGTGAACATCCCCTATATTCCATTTTCGAATAATCACATTCACAAGCTTTTCCACTTACTATCCCAATAAAAGAATACTACCCGAATGATTGGGCTATCCAGTGCAAACAGACAGTATATTTTATTGCCGCATCCGTGTAGATTTCAGTATTTCTGCATCTAATGAACTCTTGTATAACTTGTCAGCAAAGTGCCTTGAAATTGGCAACTGAAAGCTACTCGCTAATACGATTGCTAATTTGAATAGCTCTCCAGCGGCTCGCAGGTACAAAACAGATTCCTGTCGCCGTAAGCATTGTCGACCCTGCCGACAGGTACCCAGAATTTATTGTCGCGCAACCAATCCAAAGGATAGCAGGCTTTCTCGCGTGAATAAGCATGGTTCCATTCGTTTGCTGTCAGCACATCCGGTGTATGCGGTGCGTTCTTGAGTACATTGTCTTCGGAATCGGCAGCACCGGTTTCGATCTCTTTAATTTCATTAAAGATGGCATTCATGGCATCGATAAACCGGTCGAGTTCCTCTTTGGATTCGCTTTCAGTTGGTTCAACCATCAGGGTTCCGTGTACCGGAAATGAGAGTGTCGGCGCATGGAAACCGTAGTCCATCAGGCGCTTGGCAATGTCTGTTTCAGAAATATCGGCAGCGCTTTTCAGGTGACGGCACTCCAGGATCATTTCGTGTGCCACCCGTCCGTTGGCGCCGGTGTAAAGGATGCCGTAGTTGTCTTTCAGCCTGGCTGCAATATAGTTGGCATTCAGGATGGCGATTTTGGTTGCATCCGTTAATCCGTCCGCGCCAAGCATCTTGATGTAACCATAGGTAATCGGCAGTACCGACGCACTGCCCCAGGGAGCGGCTGATACTGCATGATTCCCGATGTGTCCGTTGTTCATCACCGGATGGGAAGGCAGAAACTCCACCAGATGTTTGGCTACCCCGATCGGACCGACACCCGGACCGCCGCCGCCGTGCGGAATGGCGAAAGTCTTGTGCAGGTTCAGGTGGCAGACATCCGCTCCGATCCGGAAAGGATTGGTCAGTCCAACCTGTGCGTTCATGTTAGCACCATCCATGTACACTTGTCCGCCGTTCTGGTGGATAATTTCGCACATCTCAACGATAGACGCTTCAAAAACCCCGTGCGTTGAAGGATAGGTAACCATAAACCCGGCCAGGTTTTCCTTGTGCGCTTCCGCTTTGGTTTTCAGCTCTTCCACATTGATGTTCCCGTTTTCGTCACAGCCGACAACGACCACTTTATTCCCTGCCATCACGGCGCTGGCAGGATTGGTTCCGTGTGCGGATGACGGAATAAGTACCACATTCCGATGTCCCTCTCCCCTGCTTTTGTGGTAATCGCGGATAACCAGCAGACCGGCATATTCGCCGGCAGCGCCTGAATTGGGCTGAAAAGAGATATCTGCAAACCCGGTGATCTCGACAAGATCCCTGCGCATCTCCTCCATCATCTCGTGGTATCCCATTGCCTGGTTCTTTGGAACATAGGGATGAATACCGTTAAATTCGATCCAGCTGAGGGGGAGCATCTCGGTAGCAGCATTAAGTTTCATGGTGCATGATCCAAGTGAAATCATGGAGTGAACCAGCGATATATCTTTCTTTTCGAGTCTTTTGATGTAACGGGCCATCTCGGTTTCCGAACGGAATTTGCTGAAAACTTCCTGTTTAAGGAAAGAAGATTTTCTTCTGTAGTTTTCATGAATACTTCCCGTTTCCGGGAAGGTTAAAATAATGGGTACAGCTTTATTGGCAGCTTTGGCAAAAACTTCCAGAATCCAGTTGATATCTTCCAGGTTAGTGGTCTCATCGATGCTGATACCTATCTCTCCATTTTCGAAGTACCTGAAATTCATCTCCAGTGCAACGGATAGCCACTCAATGTCCTCTTTCCTTACATGACGCGGCAGGGAAATCTTCAGCGTATCAAAAAAGCCGGTAGTTGCGCAGGCGTAGCCCAGTCCGGTAATCTTACCCGCAAGCAGCGATGCGATGCTGTGAACGCGCTCGGCAATGTTCCGGATTCCTTCCGGACCATGGTAAATGGCATACATACCGGCCATGGTAGCCAGCAATCCCTGGGAGGTGCAGATATTTGATGTAGCTTTTTCCCTTTTGATGTGCTGTTCCCTGGTCTGCAGTGCCAGACGCAGCGCCGGTTTTCCGTGTACATCCCTGGAAACACCGATGATCCTGCCGGGAAGATCTCTTTTGAACTCGTCCCTCGTGGCGAAAAATGCAGCAGACGGACCACCATACCCCATCGGAACGCCGAAGCGCTGGGTTGAGCCGAAAACGATATCCGCCCCCCACTCACCCGGAGGTGTTAAAAGTGCCAGTGAGAGAAGGTCGGCTGCCACGGCAATTTTCGCCCCTGCCGACTGTACTTTTGCAGTAAAGTCTCCATAAGAAGCAATAACACCGTCAGAATTCGGATACTGGACGATGGCGCCGAACCATTTTTCATTGAGCTCAGCCTTACTGAAATCTCCGACTTCAATCTCAATACCAAGCGGTTCGGCGCGGGTAAAGAGAACATCCAGCGTTTGGGGCCAAATCTTTTCATCCACGAAGCAGATGTTGGCGCCTGCTTTCTCCTGGGCCCGCGAACGAAGGGCAAACATCATATGAAGCGCTTCAGCCGCAGCGGTAGCCTCGTCAAGCAATGAGGCATTTGCCAGCGGCATCGCAGTCATCTCACAGACCATGGTCTGAAAATTCAGCAACGCCTCGAGCCTTCCCTGCGAAATCTCCGCCTGGTAAGGTGTATAAGAGGTATACCATGCCGGATTCTCAACTATGTTCCGCAGGATGACGGCAGGGGTAATGGTATCATACCAGCCCATTCCGATGTAAGTGTTAAATACTTTGTTTTTGGATGCCAGGTGCAGAATCCGGCGGTAATACTCCCGCTCGGTCAGGCCATTCGGCAAACTGAGGGGTTTTTCCAGTCTGATATTGGACGGAACTGTCTGATTTATCAGCTCTTCAAGTGAGGATACCCCGATAACTGCCAGCATATCACTGATATCTTTTTCTCTGGGACCTATGTGACGGTTTACAAATTTGTCGATGGCCATTTCTATCTTTATTATATGAGTTTATTATTTATATACAATTGACTAAAGTGAACTAAAGTGACTTAAGTGACTAAAGTGACTAAAGTTAACGTAACTCAACATTTTTACTTTGAATTTACTAAATCAATAAAGTAATATTAGTTTTAGAAAAATAGTACTAACCCTTTGAACCAAAAAGAACTTTAGTCACTTTAGTTCACTTTAGCACCCTTCTTGAAACTTTAGTCACTTTAGCTCACTTTAAAGACTTTAGTTCACTTCAAAAAAGGATTCTTCCTTTTCTCCCACCCAATCGTAGTTTCATTGCCGTGCCCTGAATATACTTTTACATCATCGTCCAGGGTCATCAATTTTTCTTTGATACCAGTGATCAGTTGTGTATGGTTTCCTCCCGGGAGGTCAGTCCGCCCGACTGACCCTTCAAAAAGTATGTCTCCGACAACAATAATTTTATCCCTTTCGCTGTAAAAAGCAACGCTTCCAGCAGAATGGCCGGGTACATGGATAACTTTCATGGCAGATTGACCAAAAGTGATCACCTCACCCTCCGTCAATAATTCTCCTGCAGAAGGCGGATTTTCCATGGTAATCCCGAAAAATTGCGCATGTTGTCTGGCCTGGCCAGGCATATATGCATCCCCGGAATGAATCCTGCATTTTAGCCCCCATTTCCCCTCCGCAAAAGTATTGCCCATAAGATGGTCAAAATGACCGTGGGTATTCAGCAAACAGACTATTCTTAATTCTTGTTGCTCAACAAAGTGACTCAATTCCATTTCTTCCTCCGGATAGAAACAGGCCGGATCAATCAAGACTGCCTCCCCGGTTTCATCCCATAGCAGGTAAGCATTGACTGACACCGGATTAAAGGTGAATTTTTTAATTTTTATCATGAATTTGTTTTGCTTTGACCTGATAATCCGGGCAGCAGGGGAACAAAAACAAAATTCCCTGCATCGATTTCCTTATAGACATCTTCACTGACCCGGGTAATAACTTTCATCACCTGGAAACTCCTAGCTCCAACCGGGATCACCATCCTTCCTCCAATTACCAGCTGCTCTTTCAGCAGCGGCGGAACAGCAGCGGCTCCTGCGGTGACGATAATCTTGTCGAAAGGTCCGTAAGTCGGCAATCCCAGATATCCGTCCCCGTAAAAAAACTGGGGATGATAGCCCAGCTTCGGTAATAATTCTCTGGCAAAATCAAAAAGCGACCGTTGTCTTTCGATGGAAAACACGGTAGCTCCCATTTCGCACAACACAGCTGCCTGGTAACCTGATCCGGTACCAACTTCCAGCACCCTATCGAGCCTTTTGACCTGAAGTGCTTCGGTCTGGAAAGCCACGGTGTAAGGTTGAGAGATCGTCTGCCCGGCAGCGATGGGAAACGCTTTATCGACATAAGCAAACCCGACAAAGCTGTTGTCCATAAAAAGGTGCCGGGGAACAATATTTATAGCCTTCAGGACGGATTCGTCATGAATGCCTTTGTTCCTGATCTCATCCACCAACTTCTTCCGTAATCCCTTGTGTTTGAAGGTATCTTCCAATTGATGACATTTTTGGTATCTGAAAGACAAAATTACTATTCTCTTTGGGTTTTTCAACACCGAAAAGTTGATAAATAAAAGAAGTTGCAAGGAGATGCAAGTGCCTGAACACTTTCAAAAAACTACATTTACGGCAATATGTTACACGGAGTTTTGATATATCCCGGTGAACCGGAAGGTTCTTTTATATCCTCCCTTCGCACAATCAGGCTTGTGAAGTGGGAGGCTGTTCTGGTTTCCCCGGAGGGTGAGGACCACGGAGTTTACGACGGGATACTTCCGAAGCATTGTAACCTGGTTGTTATTCTGGATCCTGATTTTACATCCTATGGATACCTGTCAGGTTTGGTCAGAAGCGGATGTCACCTTTTCCTGACGGAAAAGCAAAAGATGAACTCCTCAGAAAGAATGAAGCTGATCCAACTGGCCGAAGAGGGGAATACTTCTATCCAAATCCGTAATGACCTGCAGTTTCATCCGTCATTTAAAAACGGCGGAAAGAACGGTACGGAATCAAAATTGATTGAAATACACCATGTTGTCCCGGGAAAGCCGGGCAGACTCCCGGAAATGATGTACAGCAACCTGTTGATGACACTTAAAATAATCGACTCAGAGCCTTCCCGCGTAAGCGTCTTCTCCATTCCCAATTCAGGATTTCAGCCCGATTTGGTGAACCTGCACCTGAATTTCCAAAACGGATCCGCTGCCTCACTTACGCTCTCATTTACCGGTCTGAAAAAGGAACATCTGCTTTCAGTCCATTCAGCCAAAGGAGTGAAGACCTACAATTTCAAAGAGGACAACTACCAGACGCTGGAGTTTGCGCCAGGGCAGGAGCATTCACAGTTGTTTGAAAATGCCCTGCTCGTGAAGCAGATTGCCGATTTCTCCCAAAGCATTTTGAGGAAGAGTTACCAGCGGTCGGGTTTGAGTGAGGAAACAAAGACATTTCATCTGATAGAAAAAATCAACCAGAAGCTGGAATTCAGTTCTGTTTTGATCTGATATATACCGTTTTAGTTCACTCTCTAAATCAAACCCAAATCTATCTGCTGGATAATACACTCGATCCAAATATCTTCCCTCACCGGATCGTACAGCGCTTTTAAATCGTGTCCGAATAATTTTGCCACCGACTGCCAGAAAAATGCAGAAAAACCACCCTTAAACTCTTTGATGATTTCGTAGGATGAATTACCGGTTTCCCTGTCGAGCAATTTGATCAGGATTCGGCCCTCAGAAACTTTCATCATCCTTAGTTCATCTTCAAATTCTGCAAAAAGTTCCTTTTCAACTCCTTTTACATAACTTTTACGTTCCCTTTCGGTTTTGAAGGAGGTATAAACCCGGTTGTATTCAGCCAGTTTTATGGCGGCAACTTTAGCAATCGGATAAACTTTTCTTATTTTTAGTTCCAGAAGGGAATATTCCCTCAGCTTCTTTGGTGGCATGTCCCTCTTATCCGGGAAAATATCAATTGGCTTTAGATCATAATGTAGCGAAGAATCCTGCCGGACAGGAACCGGAGTCCTTTCAACGGTATCTTTAACCGCCGACTGCGCGAATACCACTAATGGGGAGATCACAAACAATATCCAACAGCACCATTTTATGCCCATTGCCGACAATTTTTGCCGCAAATTTAATAAAGCTTATGGCGATACACCAAATATTGACAGTGATTAATCGCTCTTTAACATTCTTTACCACCCTATATTGAATATCTTTGTATAATGATGAATAAATACAATGTGAATGTCAACTCTGAAATCGGCGAATTGGAAGGAGTTATCCTGCATAGTCCCGGCTCGGAAGTTGAAAATATGACCCCTGAAAATGCCGAGCGTGCACTGTACAGCGATATCCTCAATCTATCGGTTGCCTCCAGGGAATACTTCGAACTTAAAGAGGTATTAAACAAGGTAACCCAAACCTACGAAATCAAACAGCTTCTGACCGAAACACTCAGCAACAGCGTGTCGAAAGAGGCATTGATCCGAAACGTTTGTGCCCATGAAGAGGCAGAAGAAGAACTGGACCTTTTGCTCAGCATGCCTCCTGAACTTTTAGCCAGGCAACTGATCGAAGGAGTCATTATTAAACGGGACAACCTGACGAAATTCCTTAACAATGAGCGCTATTCCATGCGTCCGCTCCATAATTTCCTCTTCACCAGGGACGCTGCCATCTCATTCTGGAATGAGGTTCTGATCGGAAAGATGGCCAGTAAAGAAAGGGAACGGGAATCACTGATCATGGAGACAATCTTCAGGGACCATCCATCTTTCGGCGTTAGCACCATTAACCCGGAACGTGTTGCGGGAGGCAGAAAGGCTTTCAAAAATGCCACCATCGAAGGAGGGGATGTTGAAATCGCCAACGAGCACATCATTCTTGTCGGAACCGGAGCAAGAACTTCAACAGAAGGGATCGATCTGCTGACGGAGATAATCAGGGATAAAAAAGAAGGGACAAAGTACCTGATCGTTCAGGAATTGCCAAGAACACCTGAGTCGTTCATTCACCTCGACATGACTTTTACTTTCCTTGATAAAAACGCCTGCATGGTTTACGAGCCTTTGATACTTAAGAAGACCAAATACCATACAATCAAAATTACCATCGACAACGGCAAGGTAGTCTCCATCAAAGAGGAAGCAAGCCTGCTGAAAGCCCTTGAGCGCAGCGGTATGGAACTGACCCCCATCAACTGCGGCGGGCATGGCGACCCATGGATCATGGAACGCGAACAGTGGCACAGCGGTGCCAATTTCTTCGCCATTGCTCCTGGAAAAGTGATCGGGTATGAACGAAATGAAAAGACCCTTGAAGAGATGAACCGGAATGGTTTCGAAATCCTTAAAGCCATGGATGTGATTGAAGACCGGGTGAATATCAATGATTACCAACGGGCCGTTATTACCATCGCCGGATCCGAACTTGCAAGGGGTGGCGGCGGCGCCCGCTGTATGACTATGCCTGTCAGACGGAAAAATGTAAATTGGTAACCGGATGAGAAAACTGGAAAACAATGAACTCTTAAGGCCCAGCGCCGGCGAATATCCTGATTTGGTCAAAATGCCTGTTGCTGTTGTACTGGATAATATACGAAGCAGTCATAACGTCGGATCTGTCTTTCGCACTTCAGAAGCACTGCTTGTCGGGAAAATCTACCTCTGCGGGATTACCTCAACTCCGCCGGACAAAGAGATCCGGAAAACAGCGCTGGGCGCTGAGAATACAGTTCAGTGGGAATATCACGCTTCTGCACTTGAAGTTGTCGCAAGTCTGAAAGAAAAAGGATATACCGTTATAGCCATAGAACAGGTCGAAAAAAGCATCTCGCTCGCAGATTATCTTCCGCGTATTAATGCAAAACTGGCACTGGTTTTCGGCAATGAAGTGAAAGGAGTTCAACAGGAAGTGGTCGATCAGTGTGACCTGGCGATCGAAATACCGCAATTCGGCACCAAGCATTCCTTTAATATTTCTGTCAGTGCGGGGATTGTTTTGTGGGATTTGTTTAACAAAATTAGAAGTGAACTAAAGTGAGCTAAAGTGACTAAAGTACTTTTAGCTTCAGAGCATCCATCTTGATTCTTAAAACTTTAGGCACTTTAGTTCACTTTAGTTCACTTTAGTTCACTTATTAATTTTTTATTTATTTTTGCCCCTCTATGACCATAACTATCAGAAAAGTAGAAAACAAAAAAGACCTGCGTCTTTTTATTCACCTTCCGGCAGAAATCCACAAAGACCATGCGAATTGGGTTCCACCTCTTTACATGGATGAATGGGAATACTTCAATCCCAAAAAGAACGCATTGTTTGAACATTGTGATTATTTGCTTCTGCTGGCATACAAGGGCGAAAAATGTGCGGGCCGCTGCATGGGTCTTATCAGCAATGATTACAACAAATCGCACAACGAGAATCATGTGCGTTTCTCCAATTTGGAAACCTGGAACGATCCCGAAGTATTCAATGCACTGATCAACTATGTTGTTCAGTGGGGTAAGTCATTTGGCATGGATAAGATTGTAGGACCGCTGGCTTTTTCTGACAAAGATCCGCAGGGATTCCAAATTGAGGGGTTTGACAAACCCGTCGTCATTGCCACAAACTGCAATTTGCCCTATATGGTAGATTTAACAGAAGCAGCCGGTTTTACAAAAAAAGTCGATTGTGTTGTCTATCAAATTCCGATTCCTGAAAAGATTCCTGAACTCCACCAAAAAATACTTGAGCGCGCAGAAAAACAAAACACCAACTTAAGGTTGCTTCAATTTACCTCCAGACGTAAAATAAAACCATTGGTCAGACCTGCGCTCCAGTTGGTGAATGACACCTTCGGAGATATTTACGGGTTCCTTCCTTTCAACGAAAAGGAGATGGATGAATTTGCCAACAAATACCTTTTTTTGATCAATCCGAAGTTTGTAAAATTAATTGTCAACGAGAAAGATGAAATCATTGCCTTGTTTATTGCAATGGCTGATATCAGTGACGGCATCAGAAAATCCAAAGGTTACCTTTTCCCTTTCGGGATATTCAGGATCTTCGCAGCTGCGCGTAAAACAAAACAGGTAAACCTGCTTCTGGGAGCCATCGACCCACGCTACCAGGGCCGCGGACTGGATGTCTGGATGGGACTCAGTCTGGTTAAATCAGCCAGAGAAGCCGGAAAAACAGTGATGGATTCGCACCTTGAGCTGGAATACAATACCAAAGTGAGGGCTGAAATGGAGAAATTTGGCGGAAAAGTCTACAAGAAATTCAGAATTTACCAGAAAGATATTTAGAACGCTACAATTGCACAGTTAATAGTTCTGTTCCTAGCCGGTGCAAGGCAGTCTCTATTTTTTTTCGTTGTTCAGGGCGTGGTTTTTTTAACCCGGTTGCATAATGGTGCAATTGTTTTTGATTAATGCCTGTAATCCTTTCCAGGGCAGGTTTTGTAAAAACATTGGCATAATGGCTTAATTCGCTAAACGAAATAATGGTTCAGTCACACTGCCACTGGTAAGCTGAGAGTTTAAAATTATTCTTAAATTTGGCCATCTGATCCTAAAATTGGTAAATGAACATTCTTTTTCTGTTAATAGGTGTGAGTCTTTTTGCAGCCCTGATCTTTTTAGCCCTGTTCATTTGGGCTGTCAGATCAGGCCAGTTCGACGACAATTACACCCCGTCGGTGAGGATTTTATTCGAGGATGAGGAAGACGAAGAAAATTAGTCTGAAAAGTTTATATTGTTTGAAATGTTTGGCCTTCGGCCGTTTGGAGGTTTTTAAAAGTTAACATTTCAAACATTTCAAACATTTCAAACATTTCAAACATTTCAAACATTTCAAACATAACCACAACTAACTATCATTAAATTAGTCACATAAAGCGCTCTTATGGAAATACAAAAATTCAATTACGACAATACGATTGTAAAAAACTTCATCCTTGCCACATTGGTTTGGGGAGCAGTCGCACTCTTGGTCGGATTGGTGGCTGCCCTGGAACTTGCCTTCCCGGCGCTTAATTTCGGCATAGAATATATTTCATTCGGCAGGGTCAGACCTGTTCATACCATTGCGGTTATTTTCGCCTTTATCGGGAATGCCATGTTCGCCGGCATATACTATTCATTGCAGCGGGTACTGAAAGCCAGGTTGTTCAATGACCTGCTGGGCAAACTGCATTTTTGGTTATGGCAGACGATTATTGCACTTGCAGCTGTAACCCTGCTGGCAGGATTCACAACCGGCAAAGAGTATGCAGAACTCGAGTGGCCAATCGACCTGCTTATCGCAGTTGCCTGGCTCAGTTTTGGCGCAAACATGATTGGCACGGTGATCGAACGCCGCGAAAAACATATTTATACAGCAGTATGGTGGTATCTTGCCACCTTTATCGGTGTGACAATTCTTCACGTTGTTAATTCCATTGAGCTGCCGGTATCATTGCTTAAGAGTTATCCTGTATATGCCGGTGCGCAGGATGCCGTTGTGCAATGGTGGTACGGGCACAATGCCGTCGCCTTCTTCCTCACGACTCCCTTCCTCGGCCTGATGTACTATTATCTTCCAAAGGCTTCCGGACGCCCGATTTACAGTTACCAGCTTTCAATCGTTCATTTCTGGTCGCTGATATTTTTGTACATGTGGGCTGGTCCTCATCACCTTTTGTACAATGCCCTGCCCGACTGGGTACAGGCATTGGGGGTTACTTTTTCTATTATGCTGATTGCCCCTTCCTGGGGTGGTATGATCAACGGTTTGATGACCCTGCGCGGTGCATGGGACAAAGTACGGGAGGATCCGGGACTGAAATTCATGGTAATCGCCATCACCGCTTATGGTATGGCGACATTAGAAGGGCCGATGATGTCGCTCAAAAGTGTAAATGCCGTAAGCCACTTCACCGACTGGACCATCGCACATACCCATATCGCCGGGATGGGTTGGAATGGCGGATTGATTTTTGGAATGTTCTACTGGCTTGTTCCCAAACTCTTCAAGACCCCGCTTTACTCTAAAAAATTAGCCAATACCCACTTCTGGATCGCAACGCTCGGCATTCTGCTCTTTGCCATTCCGCTTTACTGGGCCGGCATTACCCAATGGCTGATGTTAAGGGAATATACCCCCGACGGGCTTTTGGCCTATCCGATCTTCATGGAAACCACCATCCGCATCCTACCGTTGTACCACATCAGGTTATTGGGTGGGATGCTTTTCCTGGCCGGGTTTATCATCTTCCTTTACAACATAGGCAAAACCATGGCTATCGGTAAAATTGTACCGAACGAAGCAGCAGAGGCGCCTGCACTGGTTAATCTGGCTACGAGGGCCGAAAGTGGAGAAACTCCACACCGCTGGCTCGAAAGAAAAGCTGTTCGCCTATCTATCCTCATGTTTATTGCACTTGCCATCGGAGGCATTGTCGAAATTATTCCGATGATGAAGGTGCAATCCAATATCCCGACGATTTCAACAGTTACACCTTATACGCCGATCGAACTGCAAGGCAGGGATATTTATGTTGCCAATGGCTGCTATAACTGCCACTCGCAGCAGGTTCGTCCCCTCAGGTTCGAGACAGACCGGTACGGAGAATATTCTAAAATCGGCGAATTTGTTTATGATCATCCGTTCCAGTGGGGGTCACGCCGCACCGGTCCGGACCTGGCAAGGGCAGGATATATAGGCAGCTCAACCTATAAAACAGCCATCTGGCACCTCAACCATTTCAACAAACCAAAGGTTATTGTTCCAAAATCCATCATGCCGGCCTATCCGTTCCTGCTGACAAATGAGGTGAATCTGAACGATATCCCACCCAAAATCAGGGCCATGCGGACACTTGGCGTGCCTTACCAGGAAGGTTTTGACAGCAAAGCCATCGAATCATATTTGGCTGATGCCCAAAAAATCGCTGACGAGCTGAAGGCGGCAGGAGTCGACATCTCGCCAACCAAGGAGGTAATCGCAATGATAGCTTACCTTCACAAACTTGGCAGGGACATTTCACCGGAAGGAAAGCTTCCTGAAAAAACTAACAAATAGATCCGTCATGGGAAATATCAGCGAGACTTTGGCAGGAGTAGCGGGAATAGAGTGGTACTACATTGCAGGGATTATCATTTTTGTCAGTCTGTTTATCGGGGTCTTGATTTACACCTATGCAATTCCGAAGAAGGATCTGCATAAATTCAAAACCTCTATTTTTGAAAAAGACGAGTTAACTGGAAATAAAAATTATTAGTTATGACAGATCAGGATAATAAAGTCAAGAACGAGGATTCCCGGGAAGAGAAATACTTCTCGGATCACGAATACGACGGCATCCGGGAGCTAAATAATCCATCGCCTTATTGGGTTCTGTTTCTGTTTCTGGCAACAATCGGATTCTCGCTTTTTTATGCCGTGCATTATTTTGGGTATCCCAACAACGGCAAAGACCAGATCAGTGAATACAACCGGCAGATGGCAGCAGCAGGCAAACAGCTGGCCGATCAGGACCAATCACAAGGCGGCGGCGTTGTATTAACCGATAAAGAAATTATCGCTGAGGGGGCCAGCCTGTTTACCTCGAAAGGGTGCATCGCCTGTCATGGGATGAAAGGAGAAGGCAATGCCATCGGTCCCAATCTGACAGATGCATTCTGGATCCATGGCTGCAAACAGGCTGACCTGGTCAAAGTAATTGCTGAAGGTGTTCCTGAAAAAGGAATGACCCCGTTCAAAAGCATGATGACCGAAGTCCAGATCAAAAATCTGACTGCTTATATTTTAGGTTCTATGGTGGGTTCAAACCCGCCAAACGGGAAAGCTCCCCAGGGAGTGGAGTGTAAATGAACATCATGGAAAAACCCAACGACGCTGACTTTCGCGACCGTCCCGACAATATTGATGCCTCCGGACAACGAAAGTGGATCAGGGCCAAACAACCAAAAGGCAAATGGTACCGGCGAAGGAGTATCGTGGGATATACGCTGCTGACTTTCCTGATAGCCGCACCTTTTTTGAAAATCGGCGGTCATCCGTTGATGATGCTCGACATTCTCCACCGTAAATTCTTTCTTTTCGGCCAGATGGTATTTGCCGAGGATACCTACATCCTGGCGCTGGTAATGGCTGTGGCCATTATCTCAATTGTCCTTTTCACAGTCATTTTCGGAAGGGTTTGGTGCGGCTGGGCCTGTCCGCAGACTCTTTTCCTGGAGCTGATTTACCGCAAAATCGAATTTCTGATAGATGGCAACGGAAGGACCAGAAAAAATAAGACGGTGGATGCCGGCACTTTAAAGATTCGGCTGCTGTTGAAACACACCATTTACCTTTTAATCTCCATTTTATTCACCAACGTCCTTGTGATGTGGTTCATCGGACCGGAACAGTTGTGGAAAATAATTTCAGAACCCGTTAGTGATCACCTGGTCGGATTCATGGTAATGACCGGTCTCTCCCTCTTTTATTACTGGATTTACTCCTCCTTCAGGGAACAGGTTTGTACCCTCTTTTGTCCCTACGGACGCATGCAGGGCGTCCTGCTTGACAACAACTCTGTATCGGTTATTTACGATTACAAACGTGGTGAACCGCGAAACCCGAAAGTGAGCGAAGGCGGCGACTGCATCAACTGCCGGCAGTGCGTTGCTGTCTGCCCTACCGGGATAGATATCCGGAACGGATCCCAACTCGAATGCATCCATTGTGCCTCCTGCATCGATGAATGCAACATCGTGATGAAAAAAATCGGTAGACCTTACAACCTGATCCGGTACGACTCATTTCAGGGAGTCAAATCCGGGAAACGGGCCTTATTAAATCCCAGATCCATAGCATATTCAGTTGTTCTCCTGTTATTGGTGACCCTTCTGGCCTTCACGGCCGGCAGAAGGACCACTATTGACGTCACATTGTGGCGGGCGCAGGGAACACTTTACCAACAGCTTGATCCGGAAACCTATTCCAATATTTACCAGGTAATGTTCCTGAACAAGGGTATTGAAGCGCTGGAACTCACCCCGAGACTGCTCGATTTCCCTACCGGGGAGGTGAGCATTGCAGGCAACAAGGTCGTCCTGCCCCCTAACGGGAAGCTGAAAGAGATGATGATCATCAAGATGAAAAAGCGCGTATTAACTGGTAAGGAGACTGAAATCAGGATCGGTATGTATGCCGGAGATCAGCTGAAAGAAACCATTACCACCAATTTTCTGGCACCGTGACGGAAAAATGAAAAGTGAAAAATGAAAATAAAGCTCAACTGGGGGAACAGCCTCATCATTTTCTTCCTGGTTTTTTTCGTCTGGGTATTTTCTTTCGTGTTCTTTGCAATGCGCCAAAACAACGATCTGGTTACCGACGATTATTACCAGCAAGGGGCTAAATACACCGATCAGATCAATATCAACCGAAGGTCTGCCGCTTATGCGGATAGTCTTCAAATCACTACTGCGGGTAACAAGATAGAGATAATGTTGTGCAAAAGCCTGGCAAGTTCAGTCGATTCCATTCAGGTGTATTTTTTCCGGTCGTCAGACAAAGCAAAAGATATCAGGCTTGGCTTTAAAAAAAGTGAATCACCCCTGATGATCGATAAAAACATGCTCTCTCACGGGCGGTATCTGGCTTTCATTAGCTGGAACGACCAGGGGGAGAAGTTTATGGTGAAGAAGGTTTTGGATATAAAGTAGGAAGTGAACTAAAGTGACTAAAGTTATGGACTCCGAACAAATGCCGTTTGCAGCGTAAGTACTTTAGTCACTTTAGTTCACTTTAGTTCACTTTAGTTCACTTTATGATAATATAACGATAATTGTATGGAAATTCTTATTACAGCTTTCCTCCTTGGCCTCGCGGGCAGCCTGCATTGCGTGGGAATGTGCGGCCCTATTGCCCTGAGCCTTCCCCTGAGGGGTGAATCAGTTCTACAGAAAATTTGGGGGAGTATACTCTGGAGTTTGGGCCGGATCGTCACCTACAGTTTGATGGGCGCACTTTTCGGCCTGATTGGGTCCGGATTTAAACTGTTGGGGTTTCAGCAGGTCATCTCTGTTGCCATGGGAATTGTAATGGTCCTCTCTGTCTTTCTGCCTGCATTGTTTAAAAAATATACTTTTGGCGGATTACGCGCTATCTTCAATCCTGTGAGGAAAGGGTTCCAGAACCTTTTCAGGGAAAAAAACAACAAGGCCCTCTTCCTGATCGGGATCGCTAACGGCCTCCTTCCCTGCGGCCTGGTATACGTTGCTGTTGCAGGAGCCATAGGCACGGCAGACTTTCTGCCGGCAATCGGCTACATGGCCCTGTTCGGACTCGGAACGCTGCCTTTGTTGCTGGTGATCTCCCTTTTAGGTGACATACTGAGCCAGACCATCCGGAGGAAGATCAACAAAGTCGTTCCTGTTGTTGTTGTCATCATTGGCGTCCTATTTATTCTAAGGGGATTAGCCCTTGGAATACCATTCCTGAGCCCTCCCAAGGAGCGTTTGACCCCATCTCACCACCAGAAGCCATACAATGTTGAAGCAACCAATATTTTGGAAAATTCATGCTGCCAAGGGGATACAACAAAAACTGATTAACCGGCATAACCCGAAACCTGAAACAAAAAACCCGAAACAATTCCCATGTCTTCTGACAACCAATGCATTCATTGCGGATCCGATTGCGGTAAATCCCCTGTAGTTTGGAACAACCGGCTGTTTTGCTGCGAAGGTTGCAGCATGGTCTACCAACTTTTAAACGACCATAAGCTGACACAATACTATTCAGCGGAAAAAATTCCGGGAATTAAACTGAATGAGCTGCCATATTCAACCAAATATGCCTATCTCGACAAGGAGGAGGTCAGAGCAGGATTGTACGAATTCCATGAGGACAACATTGCCAAGGTAACCTTTTACATCCCGGTTATCCACTGTATCTCCTGTATCTGGCTGCTAGAACACCTCAACAAACTTAATCCGGGCATCCTGAATTCCACCGTGAATTTTATTACCAAGAAGGTAACCATCACTTTTAATACTGCTGAAATCACCCTTCGCCAGTTGGTTGAGCTGTTGGTTGCCATTCATTATATTCCGGATATCTCTGCACAAACAATCTTAAAAAAACAGGAAGATTCCGGAGATAAAACCTTGTTGTACAAAATCGGGGTGGCCGGGTTCGTATTCGGGAATGTAATGCTTTATAGTCTTCCCGAATACCTGAACCGCAAGCCCTTGGGGGAATCGCTCGGTACTTTTCTCTATTTTATGAGTTATGCGCTTCTGATACCGCTGGTATTTTACAGTGGCAGTGATTACCTGATATCCGCATGGCAGAGTCTGAAACGGGGCATTGTCAACATCAACCTGCCCATAGCCATCGGAATTATCACGCTCTTCTCGGTAACTACTTACGATGTTTTCACGCTGAGTGGTCCGGGATATTCCGACTCATTGGCGGGATTCCTTTTCTTTCTCCTTCTCGGCAGGTGGTACCAGAGCAAGAGCTATCAGGCGCTGGCTTTTGACAGGGATTACAAATCCTACTTTCCGGTGGCTGTAAGCAAAATGGTTGACGGAATCGAGGTCAGCACCATGCTTGAAGAGATTGCGGTCGGCGATGAGTTGGTGATCCGCAACAAAGAGCTGATTCCTGCCGACTCTGTCCTGGTAAGCGGAACGGCGCTGATCGATTACAGTTTTGTAACCGGTGAGTCTACAACCATCCGTAAAAACAGCGGGGAATTCATTTATGCGGGAGGACGGCAGACCGGTGGCGTTATCACTGTTAAAGTAGAAAAGACCGTCAGGCAGAGTCACCTTACCCAGCTTTGGAACCAGGAAGAGGAGAAAACCCATGCCGCAAAATCGATCGTCAACCTCACAGATCGGTTGAGTATTTATTTTACACTAGCCATCCTGCTGATTGCCGCGATCGGATTTGGCTGGTGGGCCTGGCATGGAAACCTTCACAAAGCCCTGACTGTTTTTACTTCCGTTCTGATTGTTGCCTGTCCGTGTGCATTGTCGATGTCGCTGCCCTTCACGCTGGGCAGTGCCATGCGTATCTTCGGGAAAAAGGGAATCTACCTGAAAAATACAACAGTAATCGAGAAACTGGTCCAGATCGACACCATCGTTTTTGACAAAACCGGGACCATTACCAAACCTGATGCCAACAGGATTCAATTTGTCGGAAAACCTTTGACAGAGGAAGAAATCTGCATGGTCTACTCCCTCACACGACAGTCAACCCACCCTTTGAGCAACGCCATTGCCAGGAATTTTCAAAATGGTGATGCTGCCGAAACAGAAGGCTTTGTGGAAATCGCAGGCCGCGGAATTTTCGGAAGAGTTAGAGACCATGCCTGCAAAATGGGCTCAATGGAATATGTAACCGGCTCTTCAGAAGCAACAATCAACAATGCCTCCCGCGTATATCTTTCTGTCAATGACATCACCAAAGGTTACTTTACGATCGAAAACCAGTACCGCGAAGGTTTTGACGCATTGATGAAGGACCTGAAGGGACACTTCGATATCTACCTGCTCTCAGGCGATAACGATGCAGAACGGGAGAGGCTCGAAAATTACTTTGATCCGTCAAAGATGTTCTTCAACCAGCAGGCACAGGAAAAGAAGGATTTCATATGGAAACTGCAGCAGCAAGGGAAGAAGGTACTGATGACAGGTGACGGGCTGAACGATGCCGGAGCCTTCCTCCAAAGCGAAGTAGCCCTCTCCATTGCAGACGATATCTACCACTTCTCCCCTGCCGGCGATGCCATCGTGGAAGCTTCCAAACTCGGGCAACTCTACCGTTTTTTCCGTTTTGCCCGCCAGTCGCTGGGGATTGTCCGGATCAGTTTTGCCATCTCCTTTCTTTACAACGTCGGAGGACTATCCTATGCCCTGTCGGGACACCTGTCCCCGGTGGTAGCAGCGATTTTAATGCCGCTCAGCTCGGTATCTGTGGTGGCTTTTGCGACGCTCGCAACCGCATGGGTGGCAAAACGATCCCTGTAATATCGGCCATGCCTACGGCATTTAGGCAAATCTCTAATCGTTCTTTCCACGGAATAAATTCCGAGGCTACAACATCGGCCATGCCTAACGGCATTGATATTTACGATCTTCTAATTTCAGTCAAGTGCCGTAGGCACGACCCATGCCGCGTGCCATAGGCACAATTCATATTGTAGCCTCGGAATTTATTCCGTGGAAAATATCACGCATTTCAATATTAATTCGGGAGTGCTGTAGGCACGATCCATGCCGCGTGCCATAGGCACAATTCATATTGTAGCCTCGGAATTTATTCCGTGGAAAATATCACGCATTTCAATATTAATTCGGGAGTGCTGTAGGCACGATCCATGCCGCGTGCCATAGGCACAATTCAT
>JBBQHB010000086.1:0-21964 GCA_038323575.1 Bacteroidales bacterium
GGCCTTAAAAAATCCGGGATACCATCTGTTTTAACCATCCACGACCTCATTTTCCTGAGATTTCCTTCTTACTACAAGAAGATTGACCGGTTACTGTATCGTTTCATTACCATCTGTTCCTGCCGTATGGCCACGAAGGTGCTGGCAATCAGCCACCAGACAAAAAATGATTTGGTGGAAATGTTGGGAATTGATCCGGCAAAAATCGAAGTCATCTATCAGTCGTGCGACAAGCGATTCTACGAACGAGTGACTGAAGAACAAAAAGAGGCTGTCAGACAGAAATATAACCTGCCTAAAAAGTTTATCCTTTGTGTCGGAACCATTGAGCAAAGAAAAAACCAGTTGGCAATTCTGGAAGGTGTAGTTCGCGAAAAACTTGATATACCGGTGGTTTTGCTTGGAAAACCTACCGCCTACAAAAAACAACTGGATGAATTCATCATTGAATCGGACATCCGTAAACAGCTGATTTTCCTCCATGGCACTAACTCCTTTGAGTTGCAGGCAATCTACCAATTGGCAGAACTAATGGTCTATCCTTCTTTCTTCGAGGGGTTCGGACTTCCGGTGCTCGAAGCTCAGGCATCCGGATGCCCGGTCATTACCTCCAACATCAGCAGCCTGCCTGAAGCCGGAGGAGATGGTGCACTGTATATTGATCCGGGAAAAAGTGCAGAAATCGGCCTGGCTATTCGAAAATTACTAACTGACAGTGACTTAAGAAAAGGATTGATATTGAAAGGAATAGCCAACTCACGCAAATTTAACGACCAGACTGTTGCAGATAATCTGATGAAATTGTACAGGTCAATGACAAGGGATCATTTACAATCATTCCCTACCACTCAAGCGGATAAGTCCGTTTGAAGCCAGAGCCTTCTGTCCGTCGTTCCGTATCATTTTTTACAGCAGAGTAGTTCACTGACCGCTCACTTACCCAAATTCCTGTTTTAAGCACATTAAAGTAGTAACCAGCTAATTTGATGTAGGTTAGGGCATAAACATTAATTCGATCGTTAAGGAATAAAACCACACCAAGTAGGGCTGGGAAAAATCCAAGTACAAGGTTGTTCAGGATTAATAGCAGGTGCATATAAAAGGCATGCTCATTTTTTTCGTGTTTCGAGATATATACATGACGGGATTTGTGAACCTCTGTTTTGGTCATGACTGTGATCTCTTTGTTTAAACGGGAGGAACCTCCGTGAAAATGACCAACAACAGCACTTCTCATCTTAACTATCTCACCATCCCTGTTTCTGGCCCTGCGGCACAAATCCACGTCCTCGAAATACATCCAGAAATCTTCATCCCATTTGCCTAACCTGAAAAAAGAATCCCTTTTTATCATAACTACGGAACCGGAAATCCAATCAGGATAGATATAATGCTTTGTCTGTTCGAATGATTTCACGATGCCTGCTGAAAAGATCTTACGTACCGCCCGTAACCACCCTGTCAGGGTAAAAAGAGTTAAGAATTTACCGTATGGGCGTTCTCTTGTCCCATTTTCCCTGACCTGCCTGCAGGAAACGATAGAAAACTCAGGTCTGACCTTAACCTCCTCCAGCATATTAAAGAGTGCATCAGCATTAACTATGGTATCCGGATTTAAAAACAACAAATTGGATCCGACACTGCATTTAGCACCCAGGTTACAGCCGTTGGCAAATCCGTTGTTTCCACTGTTGGACACAAAATAAAACTGAGGGAAATCGCAGACCAATTTAGTCAGACTGCCGTCATTTGATTGGTTATCTACCACAATAACCTCAAAAGTGAAACGAATATCTTCAATTTTCCGGAGTGATTCCAGACAAGAAGTAAGTTTATCCCCTCCCCTGTAGTTGACAATTATGACGGATATATCGTTCACTTCAAATTAAAATATTAAAAACCAACCTTGCCCTTTGACGGACTAACTTTAGACCCACCATATACGGTAAAGTTTAATTTGAAAAGAGAAAAATAATGAGTTTTAAACGCACAGAAATAAATTTTCAGTAAATTGAGCCTCTGAATCAGTATAAAGCCATAATAACAAAACAGAATGAACAGCAAAATCTTTTTTATTGCCCTTTTCGTGGTCATTGCATTGAATGGTTTTTCCCAGTCAAAATTCAGCGGACTGGAGATGAACATGGGTAACCTCTACCGGATGTCTGACGCCAAAACGCGTTCAATAAGTCCCGAAAATTTCTCAGGAGAAAAAGGGAAAGGCGGGATGGCCAATCCTGCCGACAAAGACAAGCCGAATACGGCGAATGCCGCCAATGCTGCCCGCGACCTGGGCCAGGGATGGAAAATCAATCCTTTTATTAAAATTCAGCCCGGACAAACTTTTACGCTGGCCGAAATGGAGGGTCCCGGCGCCATCCAGCACATTTGGATGACCCCTACCGGGAACTGGCGCTTCTCCATTCTGCGCATATACTGGGACGACGAAACAGAGCCTTCGGTAGAATGTCCGGTGGGTGATTTTTTCGGTCAGGGCTGGAACGCTTATGCCCAGCTGACCTCACTTCCGGTATGTGTCAATCCGGGCAGCGCCTTCAACTGCTACTGGCCGATGCCTTTCCGCAAAAAGTGCAAAATAACCATGGAAAACATCAACGACAAGGATGCCATGTCCGTATATTACCAGATAGATTATACCCTAACGGATGTTCCTTCTGACGCCGCCTATTTTCATGCACAGTTCCGGCGCACCAATCCTGTTGAGACTTCACTCTACACCATCGTAGACGGCATCAAAGGCAAGGGGCAGTTTGTCGGGCTCTACATGGCCTGGGGGGTCAATAACAATGGCTGGTGGGGTGAAGGGGAGATCAAATTTTATATTGACGGCGACAGCAAGTTTCCGACCATTTGCGGCACCGGTACAGAGGACTATTTCTGCGGATCCTATAATTTTGACCGCGAGGGCAAATACAAAGAATTTTGCACTCCTTACTCGGGATTGCCTCAGGTGATAAGGCCTGAAGGGGATTACAAGGTAATGATGCGGTTCGGACTCTACCGCTGGCACATCATGGATCCCATCCGTTTCGAAAAAGACCTGAAGGTGACCATTCAGGATCTTGGATGGCACCACGGCGGGAGGTATCTCGCCCAGCATTCCGACATTGCCTCTACCTGCTTCTGGTATCAGGCAGATCCGCATGCCGGCTTCCCCAAAATTCCGGGCTGGAGGGAATTGGAGGTTTATTAATTTCTTTGTCTATTTTTGTGGCCTTAATTTAGCGTAGCCTATGATTCGATTCTTGCGAAAGACAAAAGTTTTTTCTATTCCTTTTTTTGTTCTTGTCGGGGGATTATCTGTTTTGTTGCTCTTTTACAGTAAAGTCGAGGTGGAACTCTGGGTGAATGCCCGAAACAGTACCTTCCTGGATTATTTCTTTCGATATTTCACCAATTTAGGGGACGGACTGGCTGCAATATTATTATCCCTGGGTTTTATTTTTTTCAATATCAGGAAAGGCATCCTCCTTTTATCGGGTTTCTTACTGTCGGGATTTATCATCCAGGTGTTAAAAAACCTGGTTTTCCCCGATATTTTACGTCCGGTTGCCCTGATGGGGCAAACCTATTCCCTCCATCTGGTTGAAGGTGTCAGGATCTGGTCTTTTTACAGCTTCCCTTCAGGGCATACCGGAACTGCATTTGCCCTGTTTTTTTGCCTTGCCGCTTTTACAGAAAGGAAATGGCTTCAATTTACTGCGCTCATCTTTGCTGCTTTGATCGCCTATTCAAGGATGTACCTGTCACAGCATTTTTTACCGGATGTTATTACCGGCGCTGTTATCGGAACTTTTGCTTCGCTGTCGCTGCTGGTGTTGTTTGAACAGAAAAATCTATTCAGGAATCTGGATCATCGTTTATTCCCCATACAACGAAAACATGCTGAAAAAAATAATTGAAAGACCCTGGCTGGTTCAGTTAATCATTGCAGCATTAGCCACTTTGTTGTTCGTCCCGTTTATCGGCAATATGCATTTGTTCGATTGGGATGAAATAAATTTCGCCGAATCAGCCAGAGAGATGCTGGTTACGCACAACTACCTTACCGTCCAGATTGATTTCAAACCTTTCTGGGAAAAGCCGCCGCTGTTTATCTGGTTTCAGGTTCTCTCCATGAAACTATTCGGGATCAATGAATTTGCCGCCAGGTTTCCCAACGCCGTGTGCGGCGTTGTAACCCTGCTGAGTCTATACAACCACGGCAAAAAGATGTACGATTCAAAATTCGGTCTCATCTGGGTGCTCATGTATGCCTGCTCCATACTTCCCTATTTGTATTTTAAATCAGGAATCATTGATCCGTGGTTTAATTTATTTATTTTCAACGGAATAGCCTTCTTTGTATACTATATTCATGCTTTGACTGAAAAGACCGGAAATTTTAAACAGATACGGTTTTTGATTCTTTCCGCCATTTTTATCGGCCTGGCAGTTATGACTAAAGGTCCGGTTGCTTTTCTTGTATTCAGTCTTGCACTGGCAGTGTTCCTGCTGCTGATCAGGTTCAAAATGCAGATAAAACCGCTGCATGTATTACTTTACCTGGTCATGTTCAGTTTTGTGGGAGGATTCTGGTTTATCATCCAGTGGCTTACCGGACAAGGTTCGGTCATCATGGATTTCATTAATTACCAGATCAGGCTTTTTACCACCCAGGATGCCGGGCACGGCGGATTCTTCTTTTACCATTTCGTGGTGCTGCTGATGGGCGTTTTCCCTGCCTCTGTTTTTGCCCTGCCGCTCATCCTCAAACTTCTTCCGGCAAATACCTTGCAGGTTTTATTTCAAAAGTGGATGATCATTCTTTTCTGGACGGTGCTTATCCTCTTCACGATCGTTAAAACAAAAATTGTCCATTATTCATCTTTGTGTTATTTTCCGATCACTTTTCTGGCTGCACTTTACGCCTGGTCGTTGGAGAATAATTCCTATGCTCCCCGAAAATGGGTGCGCAACTTGCAACTGGTAATTGGCGGACTCATCGCGCTTGTTGCCGTTGCACTGCCTTTTTTTGCCATGAATATCTCATGGATTCTTGAAAAGGGATGGGTTGATGATGCCTTTGCCGCCGGAAACATGAAAGCAGCGGTTCACTGGTCAGGACTTGAATCATCCGGCGGTATTATCCTGCTTGCCGGTCTAGTATTTTACGGGCTTTATGCATGGAAGAAAAAAATCGCCGCACACAGGATTTTACTGTTCAGTTCGCTTGTTTGCGTCACCCTGCTGACGCTGCTGGTAACACCCCGCATCGAAGGTTATTCACAGCGTGCTGCCATTGAATTCCTGGAAGATGTTTCCGCAAAAAATGCACGTGCCTATGCGGTCGACTACTTCAGCTATGCACCGCTGTTTTATGCCAAACGGCAGCCTTCCGACAATCCAAAAGTATATGATATGGAATGGCTGCTCAAGGGAGATATTGAACAGGATACTTATTTTATTGTGAAGGTTGACAGGTTGGCTGAAAACATGGGAAAATATCCAACCCTGCAGCTTTTGTATGAAAAAAACGGATTCGTATTTTTAAAGCGTAACGCAATCAAAAATGATAGATAACAAAATTATTACGGTCGTCCTTCCTGCTTATAACGCAGAGAAAACACTTGAGCAGACTTACCGGGAAATCCCGTTTGACATCGTTGATCATGTCATCCTGGTTGATGACCTCAGCAGGGACAATACCGTAGAGGTAGCCAAAAACCTGGGGATCAGGCACATTGTGACTCACTTGGAAAACAAAGGTTATGGCGGCAACCAAAAATCCTGTTACGACAAGGCACTCGAACTGAACTCGGATATTGTAGTCATGCTGCACCCTGATTATCAATACACTCCTTTGCTCATTCACTCTATGTCGTACCTTATAGCCAACGGCGTGTATGAAGTAGTACTAGGTTCCAGGATCCTGGGGAAAGGCGCTGTAAGGGAGGGGATGCCCGTATACAAATTTATTGCCAACCGCTTTTTAACGCTCTTTCAAAATCTCCTGCTTAACCAGAAATTGTCGGAATACCACACAGGGTACCGCGCATTTTCCGGAAACGTATTGAAGAAAATCAGTTACAGATTGAATTCCGATGATTTTATTTTTGACAACGAAATGATCGCCCAAATATTTTATGCAGGCTTTGAAATTGCTGAGATTACTTGTCCGACCAAATATTTCGAAGAAGCTTCGTCAATCAATTTCAGGAGAAGTACGATTTACGGCATTGGCGTTTTGCTTGTTTCCATCAAATACCGTCTGCAAAAATGGAGAATTGCCAGATTCAGGATATTTGACCAGGTTAGATACGACCAAGTACGTTCCCTTTAAACCCTGATCACATTTTAGCCTCTGATAAATATGGCCTTGGTAATGTGCCAAACCATGTTGGGATTTTCTTTCAGGCGGCGGGTTGAATAATTGAACCATTGTTTCCCAAACGGGACGTATACCTTCATCGGATACCCTTTCCCTACTATTGACCGGCGCAGATTGGAATTTACACCGTAAAGCATCTGAAATTCGTACTTCTCTTTTGGTATGTTGTGCTTTTCAATCATCTGCATAGATTTTTCAACCAGATATTTGTCGTGGGTAGCAATGCCAACGTAAATACTGCTCAGCAGCATGAATTCCAGATCCTCCAGGAAATGATCCCTCACCTCCTGGTATCCTTTGAAGGCAACGAACAGATCTTCCACATAGATCCCTTTACAGAGGCGGAAATTGAGCGGTGAAGCATCCGAATGACAATCCATCAATTGTTTGATGTCTCCTAATGTGCGCCGCATGTAAGCCTGCAGAACCAACCCGACACTTTGTGGAAATTCTGTTTTGAGCTTTCGGTAGAGTTTGATTTCGTCATCTGTGCAAGTTGAATCTTCCATGTCGATACGGATGAAACAGCTGTGCTTTTCCGCTGTCATGACAATTTCACGGATATTGGCGCAGCATGCCTCTTTATCCAGCAACAGGCCGAACATAGAGGGCTTCACCGAAAAATTTCCCGTAATCTTTGCTGCGGAAAACTGTTCAATCGCATCTATATACTGGTTTTTATACTGCTCAGCCTCTGTTAATTTCGTGATGTATTCGCCCAAAACATCGATGGTAACCGAACATCCTTCGTCATTCAGCTTTTTTGATTCGCGCAAAGCATCAGAGAGGCATTCTCCCGATATGTACTTTTTGGAAAAGATCCAGACCAGACGCTTGGGCATATGGGGAAGAACACTTGCTATGATTCGGTTTATCATCACTTATTGTTTTTTTACCCTTGATAGGTCCGGCAAAAATAGTGATGTCCGGTTTGACAATCTATGATGTTTATCAACTCAATAAAAAATTTCCAAGAGGAAAAATGGAAGGGTGATATACTCTTTCAACATTTACCTTATATTTGTAACGTTCAAATTTTGATAATTGAACGTCACTAACAGTATATGAAGAATTCAACGATTGTTTCGGTAATATTAGCGATTGCATTAGCAATACTTTACCTGCTTCATTTCACGATGAATAAGGGCGGTAACGTTCAAAAAGGCAATGAGAATTCAGAAGGTCACAATGCAGCTTCTATCGCCTATGTTAAAATGGATTCAGTTCTTTTTACCTATGAACTGGCAAAGAAACTGACTACTAATCTTCAGTTAAACCAGGAATCCTTCAAAAGAGAGTACAGCGTTAAACGGATAAAATTTGAAAAGGAGGCGGCCTCTTTCCAGGAAAAGGTGCAAAAAGGCGGGTTCCTTACGGAGGAACGTGCCAAACTCGAACAGGAACGGCTTATCGGACAGCAACAGGAGATCGAACGTCTCGACTATGAGCTGACCCAAAAACTCAATGAGATGCAGCGGCAGATTAACCAACAGATCATCGACAGTATCTCATCATTTCTCAAAAGCTACAACGCCGACAAAAAATACGACATTATCCTTAACAGCGCCAGTATGCTGGAAGGAACGCCAAAATTCAACATCACGAAGGATGTTGCTAATGGCCTCAACAAAAGGTACAAGCCCTGATTAGCTGAAACAGCAGGCATTGTGCTGATTCACCCCTTTCGAAAGGTTACTGGACTCATCCGCTTTTTATGTCACAATTCAGGGCCTATTTAGACCGGCAGCAACAGTTGCTGGTAGAAGAGCATCTCCCCGTAACAACTTGCAGGAACAGGTTTTTTGTGACAATCCCCTGTTTCGATGAACCAGACCTTATATCCTCACTGCGTTCCCTGGCTGATTGCACTCCCCCGACTTCGGGAGTAACCGTCATAGTGGTTGTCAACTCCTCTGATCAAACCCCTAAGGAAGTCCTTGAACGCAACCTCCGGACAATTTCTTCGGTTAAAAGCTGGATGGAAAATCATCCCGACATTTATTATCAGTTGAGGCTGCTTCATGCACCTGCCCTGCCATCTAAATGGGCAGGCGTAGGATGGGCCAGGAAAATTGCTATGGACGAAGCAATAAGGTGTTTGGATCAGGCAGAAGCGGATGATGGCATTCTGGTTGCCTTTGATGCCGACAGCTATGTCTCTCCCAATTACCTTACCTCCATAGAGGCTGCTTTCAGCAAAAATCCGCGGCACAATTTTTTCAACCTCAACTTCTGCCATCCCGTTGATGATCCCACCCTGGATCCCTCTTTGCGCGAGGGGATCATCCTTTACGAGCTGTATCTCCGTTACCTGCGCAATGCCATGCAGTGGTGCGGCTACCCGCATGCCATCCATACGGTGGGATCGAGTTTTGCGGTAAAGGCTTCATCCTATGTTAAACAAGGCGGGATGAACAGACGACAGGCAGGAGAAGACTTTCATTTCCTGCATAAAATCGTCTTGCTCGGCGACTACGGCCATATAACCAATGCTACTGTTTACCCGGCTGCAAGGATATCGCACAGGGTGCCGTTTGGCACCGGTGCCGCATTGAAAAGATGGGAAGAGGGAGATCAGGAACTCAGTTCAGCTTATGCTTTTAAAACATTCGAAACCCTGCGGCCACTCTTTTCAGATCCGGGATACTTTTACACGGCGAACAAAAAAGAATGGGGAACCCGGACAGGGCAACTTGATTTGCTCCTGCAGGAATACATTCACCAGACCGGATCACTTGACCGCCTGGAAGAATTGAAAAAAAATTGTGCCGACATCAGGAGTTTCGTGAGAAGATTTTACCACCTGGTAAATGCCTTCTGGATTATCCAATACCTTAATCTTTCTGAAGCGAATAGCGGAGGCAAAGGTTTGCTGGCGGAAGAAGCGGTCCGACTGCTGGACAAAATGAACATTAAAATTTCCGGGGAAATTAGTGCGAGGGAATTATTGGAGATCTTCAGGGGGCTAGATAAGACAAGTGACTAAAGTGAGCTAAAGTGAACTAAAGTGAGCTAAAGTGAGCTAAAGTGACTAAAGTACTTACGCAGTAATCAACATTTGAAGATCTGATATTATTAACTTAGTAATGACTTATAATCAAAGTGACTAAAGTTCGGGGTCCCAAACTTTAGTCACTTTAGCTCACTTTAGTCACTTAATCGGGTAACTCCTCCAGCAAAATCAAAACCTGTCCTTTGCTTACTTTATCACCCACTTTTATATTTACCTCTTTTATTTTACCGGTAAAGGGCATTTCGAGAACGGTCTGCATCTTCATGGCCTCGTACTTGATCAGTTTGTCTCCGGCAGGAACCTCTTGTCCTGGTTTAACATAGATATCCAGTATTGTTCCGGGAATAAAAGAGCGTACCTCGTTCAGGTCGACGGGTTGCCACCTCTTCCGCAGACCATACTTTTTGGTCAGCAGGGTGTAGTATTGCGCTGTATTGACAATCAATACCTCGTATTTTGGTTTCTTATCTTTCATAATAGACTAGTATTAAGATCAGTCAATGATCAGAACGGAGGTATTCCGTGCTTTTTTGCAGGCCTTTTGTCAACCTTGTGTTCAGAAATTTCGAGTGAATGAATGAGGCGGGCGCGTGTCTCAAGCGGTTCAATCACTTCGTCGATGTATCCCTTGGATGCTGCAACAAACGGGTTGGCAAATTTATCTTTGTACTCCTGAATTTTTTGTTTGCGCATTTCAGCAGGATTTTCTGCTTCGTCGATCTCCTTGCGGAAAACAATATTTGCAGCTCCTTCAGGACCCATTACGGCAATTTCAGCCGTTGGCCAGGCATACACAAAGTCGGCACCCAGGTGGCGTGAATTCATGGCAATATAACCTCCGCCATAGGCTTTACGGATGATAACCGTTACTTTCGGAACAGTAGCTTCGCTGTAGGCATACAACAATTTAGCGCCATGACGGATAACACCGGCATGCTCCTGGTCCACTCCCGGCAGGTAGCCAGGCATATCCTCGAGGGTCACGATAGGAATATTGAAAGCGTCGCAATAACGGATGAAGCGTGCAGCTTTATCCGAACTGTCGCAGTCAAGTACGCCGGCAAGATACATTGGCTGGTTGGCCACAAAACCTACCGTATTGCCGGCAATACGTCCAAATCCGATTACTATGTTCCGGGCAAACAGTTCCATGATTTCAAAGAAGCCAGAGCTGTCGGAGACGGCTCTGATGATGTCGCGGATATCATACGGATAATGGGGATCACTTGGAACGATGTCCTCAATACTTACAGGGAAAGTCGGGGCCTGGGTCGGAAAGCGAAGTGCCTTCTGGGTATTGTTCCATGGGATGTAGGAGATCAGCTTCTTGATTTGCTCAAAACATTCGTCTTCACTTAGTGCATAGAAATGGGCATTCCCGGTTATCTCGCTGTGAACCAAAGCACCGCCAAGTTCTTCCATCGAAATTTCTTCACCCAGTACAGTTTTAATTACACCCGGACCGGTGATGAACATCTTGGAGATATTCTCCACAACGAATACAAAATCGGTAAGTGCAGGTGAATAGACAGCACCTCCGGCACAAGGTCCGAGGATTACTGATAATTGCGGAATTACTCCTGATGCTTCAGTATTTCGGTAAAATATCTCTCCGTATCCTGCCAGGGAATTAACCCCTTCCTGAATACGCGCACCTCCAGAGTCGTTGATTCCAATGATCGGAACCCGCATCTTCAGCGCATGATCCATTATTTTGGTGATTTTGCGCGCATGCATCAATCCCAGGGAACCCCCAGCTACCGTGAAATCCTGTGCATAGATACAAACGGGCTGGTTGTACATTGTACCTGTACCTATGATGACGCCGTCGCCATGCAGAACCTTCTTCTCCATGTCGAAGTCTTTACCGGTATGCTCGACAAACAGGTCATACTCATGAAAGGAGTTTTCGTCAAGGATCGCTATGATCCTTTCGCGGGCTGTCTTTTTGCCCATGGCTACCTGTTTTCCTATGGCAGCTTCGCCACCACCTTGCTGAGCCTCTGTCTTTCTTCTGCGGAGGTCAAGGATGTTTCTTTTAATTGACATAATCTGTAGTTTTTTACTAATATTTTGTTCCTTGCGGGAACGAATTTTTGGTCAGAATATTGCTGGCAAAAGTACAAAAATTAATTGTTTGGATTGAAAATATCTATTTGGATGCCCTGTTGTACAATACCAGCGCTATACCTGCATAAATCAAATTCGGCAGCCAGACGGCCAGGAGAATATTGAATCCGGCTTTATAGGCAAATATCGTGCTTACCTGCATGAACATGATGTAAGAAAATCCAAGCAAAAGTCCCAATCCAAGGTGGATGCCAATACCTCCCCTTGTTTTCCTTGAGGAAAGGGATACCCCAATAATGGTCAGGATAAAAGTACTGATGGGGCCTGCAGTTCGTTGGTACTCCTCCTGCTCATATCTTGACACGTTGTCTACACCCCTGAGTTTCAGGTCTTTGATGTACTGGTTGAGTTGCCAGTAATCCATGGTCTCCTGTCTGGAGTTCTGCTGACCAAAATCGGCGGGATTCATCCTCAGCGTAGTGTCTATCTGAATGCCTGCAGTAACTGTTTCAACGGGGCCACTAAGATCCCTGACATAATAATTGTGTATGACCCACTTTTTTTTCTCGCGATCCCACTTTATGTAATCTGCGATCAGTTTCGACTTCAGCTGACGGCCGTCAAACTTCTCGATGGTAAACTTATAACCGACGTCCATTTTGACGTTGTAACTCTTCATATAAACGAACAACCCCGGTTCAAGCTGCCTGTGGATGTTTTTATCCTGGTTGACATAGTCTTTGATGACATACGTATTGGTGAAATTTACCTTCGTCAGGTTGGCAGGAGGAATGATGAAATTCCCTAATATCCAGGACATTGCAGCGATGATTCCGGAGGCAATCATAAAGGGCCTCATCAGCCTCTTGTAACTGACACCACTGGCCATCATGGCGATGATTTCAGAATTGGCCGCCATCTTGGAGGTGAAAAATATCACCGCAATAAAATTGAAAAGGGCGCTGAATAGGTTGATGAAATAGGGAATGAAGTTGAGGTAATAATCAAAAAAGATAGCTTTGAGCGGCGCATTATTAGAAATGAAGTCATCAATCTTTTCGGAGACGTCAAAAATAATTGCAATACTGATAATTAAGGCAATAGCAAGGAAAAAAGTCCCAAGGTACCGCTTGATGATGTAAGTGTCTATTCTTTTTAAAAACTTGTTTGACATCTTAAAAAACTTCTATTAATCAGTTTTGACTTTTTTGCTCCACTTTCTGGTTTTGTTGCCTTCCGTCCGATAGAAGACTTATTTTTTGCCGTTATTCTACCGCGGACGGTTGCAAATCACCAATTTGCATCTTCTACCAAAATAGCGCCGCTACGCGGCTAAACCCCAGTTTTCAGTCTTCAGTCCCCAGTTTTCAGTCTTCAGTCCCCAGTCTCCAGTCTTCAGTCCCCAGTCTCCAGTCTCCGTTCTCCGTTCTCCGTTCTCCGTTCTCCGTTCTCCGTTCTCCGAACGACCACACAGGGTCGCCCCTGCGCCCATGCCCCATGCCCTTCTCAAAGTCTGTTGCGCATCTGCACCACCATCCGTTCTTTCCAGGGTTTAAAAGTACCCTGAAAAATCTGTCTTCTGGCTTCATCTACCAGCCAAAGATAAAAAGCCAGGTTGTGAATGCTGCCAATCATAGGTCCCAGCATCTCTTTCGACTGGAACAGATGACGCAGGTATGCTTTTGTATATTGATGGTCGACAAAGGAACTCCCTTCCGGGTCGACCGGGGAGAAATCTGAGGCCCACTTGTTGTTCCTGATATTTATCACCCCGTTCCGGGTAAACAACATACCGTTGCGGCCGTTCCTGGTTGGCATGACACAATCGAACATATCGATCCCCCTGTCTATCCCTTCAAGGATGTTGACCGGGTTTCCGACTCCCATCAGGTACCGCGGACGATCAGCAGGCAATACTTCGTTGACTACCTCTATCATTGCATACATGTCTTCTTCCTTCTCGCCTACCGAGAGTCCGCCAATGGCATACCCATCCGCGTTGAAGGAAGCAACATGCTCAGCCGCTTTTATCCTTAAATCGGTATAAACACATCCCTGTACAATCGGGAAAAGCGTCTGTTGATAGCCATATTTGGGTTGGGTAGCTGCAAATCTATCCATGCAGCGCACCAGCCATCTTTGTGTCAATTCAAGTGATTTTTTGGCGTAGTCATAGTCCGCATCACCCGGAGTGCACTCGTCAAATGCCATGATGATATCGGCTCCGATGGATCGCTGAACATCTATCACACTTTCAGGGGTAAAAAGATGGCGGGATCCGTCGATATGTGACTGAAATTTGGCTCCCTCTTCTGTGATCTTGCGAATATCCCCCAAAGAAAAAACCTGAAAACCGCCGCTGTCGGTCAGAATTGGTTTATCCCATCCGTTGAAACGATGCAAACCTCCGGCTTTTTCAAGGATTTCAATCCCCGGCCGCAGATAGAGATGGTAGGTATTTCCGAGGATAATCCGTGCTTTAATATCCTCTTTGAGCTCTTTAAAATGAATACCTTTTACCGAACCGGCAGTCCCAACCGGCATAAAAACAGGGGTTTCCACAACTCCGTGTTCCGTATGGAATTCACCGGCTCTTGCCTTGGAATCTGCGGATGTATGCTGTAATTCAAACTTCATGAAATAGATTTCAAGGCGCAAAGATAGTCATAATAGCAAAATAACATTTCCGGCTGTTGTAACGGTCAATTAAAAAATTTAGGTAAAATATAGGGTACTTACCGACGCATTGTGTATTTTTGGGAACTTTTGTTTGCATTATGACAATAGATATCGGGGAATTTCAATTTGGTATAGAAGAGTTTATCGGGCTGATCTTTTTCGGACTGGCCTTTCTGATTCAACTGGTTTATCTGATTCTTCTGATAAAATTCATTTTCAGCGGAAAGCAGAAAAACACGGAACCAAACCTTCCTTCTGTCTCAATTATCATCACCTCCCGAAATTACATAGAGCAACTGCAAAGATTGCTTCCAACCCTCCTTGCACAGGATTATCCTGATTACGAGGTTGTAGTAGTGGATGATTGTTCCACAGATGGTACCGACTGGCTTATCGCAGAGATGAAAATCAGTCACGGGAACCTGAAAAATACCAGGATCATCCAGGAGACTGATTTTCCCAATGCTTTGGCTATCACGATCGGCGTAAGAGCCTCTTCCAAGGAATGGCTGATATTCCTGAGCCCGCTTTGCCATATCGCTGACAATCAATGGCTTAGAAGTTACACACAAAGGCTTGAACCTCACAGTGAGGCTTCTATCGGGTACATGAAATTCAACGAAGCCAACGGCAATTACAAAAACTGGATGCGGTTTGAAAACTTCGCCTCCTATCTGCTTTCAGGATCAGGCAAGGACGTTGGGACGGCTATGCCGGTTTTCGAATACAATCTTGCCTACAGGCGCGAAAAATTCCTGGAACTTCGTGGATTTGCTGCCGTCCTGGATTCACCATTCTGCGAAAACGAATTGTTTATCAACAAGATAGCCAATCGGAAAAATATTGTTGTACAAATCAACAAAACAACCCCGATCGCCTTTACCGGCGAAGCAACATGGATCGACCTGGTCGAGTTCAAGAAAAAGCAGTTGCTGCTCAGACGAAAATTTTCAGCCCGACAGCGCTTTTTCCGTTCAATCAACCTTATTAGCCGTTTGATACTTACGGCATCTCTGGTTTTACTGCTTATCACTTCTCCATGGAAGTTCTGGATTTTGGGTGCATGGTCCTTCCTGCTGATTTTTGAAATGTCATGGATTGCAGTTGCTACCAATAAACTGGGTGAAAAAAATCTTTTGCCTATGTTGATGATTTACAAGGCTTTTTTGCCTTTGATTAATGGCTTTTTCATTATCAACCAATTATTCTCCGGTCAAAAAAGAAAATGGAAGTAAGTCAGGGCCCATCCGGTAATGCAAAGCGAGACATTGAGCTGGTAGAGGCTGCGCGGAAAGGAAGCGAAAAAGCCTATGCCGATCTGATGCGGCGCTACAAAGATACCATCTATTTCATGCTGCTGAAGATGGTAAACAACCGTACAGATGCCGAAGATCTTACCATCGAAGCATTTGGGAAGGCTTTTACCAATATTCACCAGTATACGCCTCAATATGCTTTCAGTACCTGGCTTTTCCGCATAGCATCCAACAATGCCATCGACTTTATGCGGAAAAAAAGAGCGATTACCGTTCCGCTGGAGCCATCTTCCGGCGACAGGCAGGTGAGCGGGGAATACAACTACAATGCCCGGGCCGATGGTTACAATCCGGAAGAGAGCATCATCCGTGATCAGAATTCCCTTATTCTGCGCAAAATGGTAGCCAAACTGAAACCACGTTACCGAAAACTACTTGAACTGCGGTATTTTCAGGAGTATTCGTACGATGAAATCGCCAAAGAACTGGATCTCCCGCTTGGAACGGTCAAAGTGCAGCTCTTCCGCTCGCGCGAGATGCTGTTTGAGTTACTGAAGAACAACGAAATCGCAAGATAGATGTGGTGATTACAAAATATTTTCCGGCGTTAAGTCCGCTTCAAATCAGCCAGTTCGGGCAGTTGGAACCGCTCTACCGTGAGTGGAACGAAAAAATCAATGTGATTTCCCGAAAGGATATTGACGACCTGTACATTCACCATGTACTGCATTCCCTGGCATTGGCCAAAATTATCAATTTCCGGCCGGGTACGGCCATCCTCGATGTCGGAACCGGAGGAGGTTTTCCCGGCATCCCTTTGGCCATCCTCTTTCCTGAATGTCAGTTTACGCTGATCGACACGATCGGGAAAAAAATCCGGGTGGTGGAAGAGGTTGCCGGCGCATTAAATCTTGCCAATGTCCTTCCCCGGAAAAGCCCGGTCCAGGAGATCAAAACACGCTACGATTTTATTGTCAGCAGGGCCGTCACTGCCTTTCCTGATTTTGTGGCAATGGTGCGTAAAAACATCTCCGGCATCGGGATGAATGCATTGCCTAACGGGATACTTTACCTGAAAGGTGGTGATTTTAATGAGGAGATCAGCTCCTTCCGGACAACTGCAGAGGTTTTCGACCTCTCAAAAATCTTTTCGGAATCCTACTTCGAAACCAAGAAGGTAATCTACCTGCCTGTCAGGTAATTTATACAAAATATAAATTTATCCACTATTTGTCCATTTGTTTGGACGATATATAAAAAAAACCTATTTTTGCACTCCTTAAATAAGAGAAATAAAAAAGTATTTAATAAAAATATTCCCCCGAGATGAAAAGAACATTTCAACCTTCGAACAAAAAAAGAAAAAATAAACACGGATTCCGTGAGAGAATGTCAACCTCCAACGGTCGCCGCGTTTTGAACGCCCGTCGTGCGAAAGGTCGCCACAAACTGAGCGTTTCAGATGAGCCACGTCACAAAAGATAATTTTTAAGTTATCCGGATGTGATAGGCAAAAGGTAAAGAACTGGATTCTTTACCTTTTGTGTTATAGGGCAAACCGAAAATTGTTTTAACAAAATCAATACCTTTGCCCCTCGACTACGCTCGGGGACCGGAACTTTTAATGAAATACTTTTTATGAAACGAGCATGTTCGCTAAACACAAACACGGATGAATATCTCACATGCGAGTTCCATCCGGCAATTAGAAAACAAATTATATTCGGATGAAATCTTCCATGTTTTCACTTTTTGAGCAATCAGGTACAACTCCCGAATTGTTGCGAATTGCAGAAAAAGTCGCATCCGAAAAGCGTATCTCTCCGGAAGAGGGTGTTCTGCTCTTCCGCGAAGGCTCCCTGCCATTCCTGGCTGTTCTTGCCGACAATGTCCGTCACAGGATCAACGGCAAACAGGTCTTTTTCAACCGCAACATCCATCTTGAACCCACCAATATTTGTGTGAACCACTGTGCTTTCTGTTCGTACAGAAGGAAAAAAGGTGAAGAGGGCTGTTGGGAATTCGGTATTGATGAGTTGGTGAAAATGGCTGAAAGTCATGCACTGTCCGGAATCACGGAGATTCATATTGTCGGCGGCGTTCATCCCGACAGAGATGTTCATTTCTATGTTGATCTTCTGGCAGAAATTAAGAAGATCCTTCCCTCAGTGCAAATTAAGGCCTTTACGGCGGTAGAAATTGATGCCATGTGCCGGTTTGCCTCGATGGATATCAAAGATGGCCTGAGTCTGCTAAAAGAAGCAGGACTGGTGTCCCTGCCCGGAGGAGGAGCCGAAATCTTCGATGAAACGCTCCGTGCTAAAATCTGCCCCGACAAAACGGGCCCGGATGAGTGGCTTAACATCCACCGCACTGCGCACCTGTTGGGTATTCCTACCAATTCAACCATGCTTTACGGTTTACTTGAGAATTACACCCACCGGATTGATCACCTCAACCGGCTCAGGACTTTACAGGACGAGACAGGTGGCTTCAATGCATTTATTCCCCTGAAATTCCGTCATTACAACAACAGGTTTTCGTATGTGGAAGAAACCACTACCGTAGAAGATCTGAAAAATTATGCAGTCTCCCGTATTTTCCTGGACAATATCCCTCACCTGAAAGCCTACTGGCCAATGATTGGAAAAAAAGTGGCCCAGCTCTCGCTTGCCTTTGGCGTGGACGATCTGGACGGCACTATCGATGACACCACCAAAATCTATTCGATGGCCGGTTCCGAAGAACAATCTCCTGCCGCATCAACCGGTGAACTTATTGAGATGATACAAGGGGCAGGGTTCGTTGCGGTGGAAAGGGATACTTTGTACAATGTTATTAGAAGTGCCTTAAGTGAACTAAAGTGACTAAAGTGACTAAAGTTAGGGACTCCCAACTTTAGGCTCTTGATTATAAGTCATTACTAATTTAAAATATCAGATCTTCGCATTTTGATTGCGGCGTAAGTACTTTAGCTCACTTTAGTCACTTTAGTTCACTTTAGTCACTTTAGCTCACTCCTTGCTAAAGAATAAATTCTACTTTTACAACTAATAAACAATCATCGCGCTCAAATGGCCATCAAGGAATTCTTCCGCAGCAAAATATTCGGGAAACATCTATTGGCAGCCCTTCTGCTGACCATTGTATTTCTCTGGCTCACCATGCAAATTTTATCGTTGTACACACACCGGGGGGAAAGTCTGCCCATACCTGATTTTTCAGGAATGACCATAGCAGAAGCAAATCAGGCTGCCAAAAAGATGAAATTACGCTTTGAGGTAGAAGATTCTGTCTACCGTGCCGACAAAAGACCGGGAACGATCCTGATGCAAAATCCCGGCGCCGGACACAAAATCAAATCCGGTAGGCTGATTTATCTGACGCTGGTGTCTTCCATACCCGGCAAAGAAATTGTTCCCAAACTGACCGACATTTCGCTTCGTCAGGCCAAGGTACTTCTGGAATCCAAAGGATTTATCCTTGGCAAAGTCGATTTCATTTCCTCCGAGTTTAGCGATTTGGTGCTTGAACAAAAAAACAAGGGGATTCCTCTCCTACCGGGATCCAGCCTGGATAACGGCGAAACAATAGACCTGGTGGTAGGCCGGAGCGGCGGGCTCAACGAAACAGTAGTTCCGGATTTTACAGGACTCCCTCTTGCTGAAGTTATGATCATATGCAATTTGCAGCAGCTGCAGACCGGATCTGTCGTTTTCGACGCCTCGGTAACCAATCACGAAGACTCCATGGCTGCCAAAGTAATCTCACAATTCCCGGTGGCCGATTCGACCATTTTCGTCCCTGTTGGCAGTGCAGTAAACCTCATCTTTTCCACTCAGCGGAAGGAATAACCAGGTACCCATATTCACATGAACCCAGAAGAACCAGAATTATTTGACGAAAACGACCTTTCTGAAGAGATCGAAGAGTTAGCCGGCCAGTTTGAACATCACCGCTTTATAGCCGATCCGGGACAGGGGCTGATGCGGGTCGATAAATTTCTCTCCAACCGCATCCTTGGTACTTCCCGTAACCGGATCCAGCAGGCTGCTGAAGCCGAAAGCATCCTGGTAAACGGTAAGCCGGTCAAATCCAACTACAGGGTTAAGCCCAATGACGAGGTAACCGTCGTGATGGACTATCCGCGGCGGGAAACAAAAATCATTCCGGAGGATATCCCGCTAAACATCGTTTACGAAGATGAAGAGTTACTTGTTGTCAACAAGCCCGCAGGCCTGGTTGTGCATCCGGGACACGGGAACTACAGCGGTACGCTGGTCAACGGACTGGCTTTTAAATTTCAAGGACTCCCCCTTTATGGTGGCGACGATCCCAGGCCGGGACTCGTGCACCGGATAGATAAGAATACCTCCGGATTGCTCCTGGTGGCCAAAACTGAACACGCCAAACTCAACCTGGCCATGCAGTTTTTCATGAAAACCACCAAAAGGAAATATGTCGCCTTAGTCTGGGGCAATCTTACATCAGAGTCGGGTACCATAGAAGGGAATATCGGACGCAGCACAAGGGACAGGCAGGTTTTTTGCGTTTACCCGGAAGGTGATCACGGGAAATCTGCGGTAACACACTACCGCGTACTGGAGCGGCTTGGTTACGTCAACCTGGTGGAGTGCGTGCTCGAAACCGGGCGGACGCACCAGATCAGGGTTCACATGAAAGAGATTGGCCATCCGCTGTTCAACGATGAGGTGTACGGCGGCGATAAAATACTGAAAGGAACTACCTTCACAAAATACAAACAATTCGTGGAGAATTGTTTCAAAATTCTTCCGCGTCAGGCCCTGCATGCCAGAACGCTCGGGTTTATCCATCCGGTTACCCGTGAAGAGATGATCTTTGATTCGGAATTGCCGGAGGATATGCGGTTGGTCATCGAAAAATGGAGGACGTACCTCACAAACAGGGAAGAAAAGGATAAGGGATAAAGGATAAAGGATAAAGTAAAGAACGCTACGATGTAACATTGATGCAAAATAACTTATAACCCATAACTCATAACTTACAATGTTTCATTGCAGAACAAATGCCACTTTATCCTTTATCCTTTATCCCTTATCCTTTTCTTCCTGATCCTTTATCCTTTATCCTTTATCCTTTGTTTTTTGGAGTATAACAATAAATTATTGAACCAATGACGATAAAAAACATAGCCATTGTAACAGGAGGCGACTCTTCTGAATACGTCGTTTCCATCAGAAGCGGAGCCAATGTGCTGCAGGCAGTTGACCGCAGCTTGTTTACTCCCTGGATGGTTTTTATCAGGGATAACCGTTGGGAAATACTGGACGGAGATATCCGGGTCGCTGCTATCGACCGAAGTGATTTCTCCTTTGAACTGAACGGGGAAAGAATCAAACTGGAATATGCCTACATCATGATCCATGGTACCCCTGGTGAGGACGGCAACCTGCAGGGATATTTTGAAATGGTAGGCATCCCTTACTCATCCAGTGGTGTCCAATCTTCGGCGCTCACTTTCAACAAGAATTTCTGCAACAATTACCTCAAATCATTCGGTATTCCCATGGCGAGATCAATCAGGCTGGTCCTGGGAGAAAATTTTGATCCCGCTTCTGTGGTCAAAGAACTGTCACTGCCCCTGTTTGTTAAACCAAGTGCAGGCGGGTCCAGCTTCGGCGTGACAAAAGTAAAACATGAAGACGAACTGACCGAAGCCGTAGTGAAGGCGTTGAAAGAGAGTCCGGAAGTGTTGATAGAGCAGTTTATCGACGGAAAAGAGTTTACCTGCGGAGTAGTGAGGATTAAAGACAAAAAATTGGTTTTGCCGGTTACCGAGGTAATTCCGAAGAATGAATTTTTCGATTACGAAGCCAAATATACTCCAGGCATGGCCGACGAGATCACGCCTGCCAGAATCGATAAAGAACTAACCCTGAAAATCAAGGAGCTGTCTTCAGAAATCTACGACCTGTGCAACTGCAAAGGGATTGTCAGGGTCGATTACATCCTGAAAAACCAGGTTTTTTACTTCCTTGAGATCAATACCGTACCCGGAATGACCGCCACCAGTTTCATTCCCCAGCAGATCAAAGCGGCAGGATTGAATCTGACGGATCTGCTGACGGAAATTATCCTGGACAATTTGAAAATGTGAAAGGTTAAGATTCCTCACTTCGTTCGGAATGACAGGTAGTTTTGGGAAGTAAATGGGAAGAGAAGGGCAGCTTCGCCGCCCTTCTCTTCCCATTTACTACATGGCAATGTTGTCCTTCCGAACGTAGTGAGGAATCTTTTTAAATCGCCCATTCCAACCTTTTTTGCTTATTTTCCCCAAAATCTTATCGACATTCAGTTGATACCTGTGTTCATTGCTGTTCATAACTACCCGCCAAAATATAAACCGGATAGTAATTTGCTGAGTCAGGCATTACTAGTCCGTTACTTCTTTTGCAGGAAAAAATTATGGATTTCTGCATCTCGTGACTACCTTTGGAAAAGCACATGCAATTATTTACCTAATTGATTTATAATACTTTATGGCTGAATCAACTAACACTTACCGCACCAAAA
>JBBQHB010000087.1:0-21779 GCA_038323575.1 Bacteroidales bacterium
ACACCTATAAATAGTCCGGTTGCATTGGTCTGGCCATTAAATGTGTAGCTATAAGGCGGTGTTCCCCCGTTTGCCATGATGGATACTGATGCAGTTCCTCCGAAGCAGAGGATCGGGGAGCTTACGGCTGCGCTGGTCATAACGAGTAGCGGTGGCTGTGCAACGGTTGCTATTGCTGTGGCAATACATCCGTTGGCATCAGTGACGATATAAGTATGGCTTCCTGCGGCTGCGGTAAAGATGCCCGTTCCGGCGTATGGTGGGGTGCCGCCGCTGGCCGTGACGGTGACAACGCCATTGCCGCCGTTGCAACTGATCGGTGTGGTAACACTGGCGCTGGCCATTAAGACTGCCGGCTCGCTGACAACTACTGCGGAAGTGGTGGCAGTACATCCGTTGGCATCAGTGACGATATAAGTATGGCTTCCTCCGGTTGCGGTAAAGGTGCCCGTTCCGGTGTATGGTGGGGTGCCGCCGCTGGCCGTGACGGTAACAACGCCATTGCCGCCGTTGCAACTGATCGGTGTGGTAACACTGCCGCTGGCAACCAAGGCTGCCGGCTGTGTAATGGTAACAGAAGCCGTTGCCGTACTTGAGGTAGCGTCTGTTACAGTGACTGTGTAGGTACCTGCGGCAAGTCCTGAAGCTGTGGCTGTGGTCTGCACAGGAGTTGTATTCCATGAGTAGCTGTAAGGCGCTGTGCCTCCAGCCGGAATGGCTGTTGCACTTCCGGTGCCGAAACATAGTCCATCGACCTTATTTGCGGTAACCGTCAGTGGTACTCCTAAAGTAACCATATTAGCTGCTGTGGAAATGGCTCCCCCAATAGAAAGTCCTCTGCCAGTAAGGGTTGCGGTTCCTGTTAAATTGATTGCCCCGTTGGCAATTATAGTGCCCTTGAAAGTAGCAGAACCTCCTAAAGAGACTGCTCCGCCTATTTGCCAGTACACATTGCTTGCGGAGGCTGAATTAATCAGCTTTACGTTTGAGCTACCGGCCATACTAAATGTGCCACCTATCTGGATAATAAATACAGCATTGGGATCACCTTCTCCATCTAAAATTAATTCTCCGGTTAATGTTGCTGGTCCCAACGTGGAATACACACCGCGTTTAAGCGTTTGTCCGGCTAATTCAACTGCTATAATCGCATCAGGAATCCTGCTCGCCAAATCAGTATATGCAGTACCCACATCGGCAAAAGCTAATGCTAGAACAGGATCGCCAAGAGGATAAATAGTTCCAATGACTAATCCGGCGAATCCGACGGGGGCAGTATCAGAACTGCCAATATCGCCTGTTATGGCTGATACTCCGGTATTGGTTAGCGCTCCAGCTTTTGTATATAACGCAAAAGTGGAAGTTGTTCCTAAATTAGGCGCTAGTGGGTTTGCGTAACCAAATAAGAAGGTTGGCATGACAATCAGCAAGAGAACTATTATCACATTTTTTAGATTTTTTTTCATGATAGAATTTTATTGACTAAATCGGGTATCTAATTTGTGTATAAAGTTGCCAAGTTAAATTGGGGAATATGTTATATAAATTTTTCAAAAATTTACATTATTCACACATTCCTTTTCGGGATACTCCGGTTGGCCGGATACTATTTCACATTGCTTGTGTTCAGCCTATACCGGCTCAGCAAATCGAGGGTTAATACAAATCTTATCCGCTCTTTTACTGTCCCTGATAATGATCCAATATTATCGGAAACAACAAGCGGAAGATAAATTTCCAAAAGATTCCAGATGCCTGCTTTTATACCTGCTTCAAAAAACAGTTTGGAAGGGTGACCGGCATCCAGTCCGTGGTCATTCAACAGCAGATTCACAAATGGTTTGACAGGAATCCGTCCTGCTATGCCGGGTAAATTGCTTGATAGAGACATTGAGAACAGCCATTTGCTGTATCCGAGCGCTGCGTTGACAGGAGATGCAATTCCTCCTTCCGACAAGGACATCTGCCGGGAGCCAATGGTCTTTGGAAATTCGCCGAACCGGTTGGGGTAGGTGCCCTGGTAAAGATAAATTTCACGCCCGCTCCTTCCGCCGGCAGACAGGTTATAAAACGGAACATCCTTACTGCTTTTCAGCATGGTTCCGGCAAACAACCGAAGGTTCATACCGCTTTTTTTGCCAAAATAGCTGTAACGGTAATTGAATTCAACAGAGGTCTTCTGAAAAGTTTTACCGGCTTCAAAAAGGGTTGAAAATTGCCAGGGATTGATCACACTTGTCTTCTCAAAAAGGTAACCGAACTGAATATAAGCCAGCATTTTTGCCTGTTCCGTATTTATGGCTTTGTTAAGATCTGTGGCTAAAATGTAATACCCGTAAATTTTCTGTTTCAAATCGGGATTGATTTTATTCTCTTTCAGGTTAAGTTGCAGCCCAAGCCTGAGATTGTGGTAATTCTGAAAAGCCGGAGCCCTGTATTGGGTTCCGTCCAGCGAAATGGTAGCCAACCTGTAAAATTTATCGCAGGGAGTGATGTTGAAAGCGATTTTTCCGAATCCGGCCAGATCGGCATTGTGGATGGAATAGAAAGGCATCAGGAAATATTCAAATGGTTTCGGCACCAGGAATCCGTTGTGCAAAGTGACACCAACCATGAACCCATTTTCACTGTTCCAGTTAATTGAGGGGATCCACATGATTGTTCGTTTTTCGGGATCTTCTACCGTGAAGTAAAACTGGGTTAGAACGGGATCAATTTTCCTGAAAAGGCCGGATGTCCGGATGTTGTTGTTGAGTCTGTAAAGCTCCGGCATTCTGTGAAGCGGATCAATTTTTATCTGTGAATAATCTCCGGCAGGGATTGTGAAGGAAGTTTTTCCTTTAAAACCATCATACCATTTTTCGAAACAGACGGAGTCCCCCTTAAGACCGGATATGACAACAGGTGAGACCATCTCTCCTTTGTTTACTAACTCCAGTTGCCTGTCTTTCAGTCCGGTAATTTTATAGTCGAGACGTTTCGTCGTGCCAAGTAAATCATCAAAGAACCAGGTCAGGTCTTTGGTGGTGTGTGATATGAAGACATTTCGCAGGTCGTCGGGCTGCGGATGCCGGAATTTCCAAAATTGGTAATAATCCTGCATCGCTGCATCAAAGAGAGAATCTCCCAGGTAGCTTCTTAAATATTTATATACCATTGCTCCCTTGTCGTAAATCAGGGTGGCATAGTTCATTTCACTGTAGTCGGCCGAGGTCAGGTTAAGCGGCTGTTCAAGGCTCCTTCGGGAAATGGCAAGCCATTCCAGTTCCAGCATGCGCACCACCGGCATCTTTTCAACATGCAGGAATTTTGCCAGTTTTTTGTTTTTCAGGTAGACCTCCCAGAGTTTCTTGCCTGGATAGCTGAGGTCTAAATATCTTTCCTCATAGGCGCTTGTCATTCCTTCGTCCATAAAAGGATAGCGCCGTTCGTTCGATGCGAGGGCGCCGTAAAACCAATTGTGTGCAATTTCATGGGCTATCACCTGGTCCAGTCCATAGGCGCTCTTTACCAGTCCTATGACCGTAATGCCGGGATATTCCATTCCGCTGCCGGCTGCGAGGGCGCTCTGGACAGCAGTAACAGTGCTGTAGGGATAATCGCCGATTAAACCGGAAAAATATTTGACGGCAGAATTGACATAAGGAATTGAGTTTTTCCACAGATCCCCCTGCTGATCTGTAAACATGACCCAGGTCGTTACCTCCCTGCCGGATTGCGGGAGTTTCACGCTGCCTTTGCGGACATGAAAACGTTTGTCGGCAAACCAGGCGAAATCGTGGATATTCTTCTCTTTGTATTGTAATGTCTTTAATTTTTCGGAGGATTGGGGGAAGGTGGGTTTTTTACCTTTTTTGAGGCGGACAATTGTTGTATCAGTTGCCAACTTGTCCAGCATTTCTGCCTCCTGGACGTTTTGCAGGTTTCCGGTAGCGCCTACAATGTAATTTTCGGGTAAAGTGATACTTACGTCGAAGCTTCCAAATTCTGAGTAGAATTCACCCTGGTCGAGATAGGGCATCTGGTTCCAGCCTGACCTGTCGTAAACAGCGGGTTTGGGATACCATTGCGAGATCTGGTACGATTCCCCTATATGGCCTAACCTGGAAGTTACTCCTTTCGGGATTTTCACATGAAACGGGGTAGATATGCTGATGGTATCACCCGAAAGCAATGGTTGATTAAGAACCACTTTGCAAATGTCTGGCTGGCCCGGCGATAATTCCCATCGGACCTGCGAGTCATTTACTTTAAAATCAAGTGAGTCGATGTAACCTTTCAGTGCGGGATCTTTAAACAAACGTGATTTGCCTTTTGTACTGAATAGTTGTTTTGCCAAATCAGTCCGGTTATCCGAATAGCCGTTTGGCCAAAGGTGGAAATAGAGAAATTGAAGTGTATCGGGAGAATTGTTGATGTACTCAATCGATTCGAATGCGCTCAGCTCATGATCCCGGTCATTCAGGGAAACATTGATTTTGTAATTGACCTCCTGCTGAAAGTAAACCTGGGATTCAGCCTGCTTAAAAACCCCAAATACCAACAAAGTGAAGAGCAATAACTGCCTGGAAATATTGATAGTAAGTTGCATCTTCAAATTGTTCTGTTGGTACCTCTGTTTTTTGCTTGTTATAGCTTCACTTTAGAAGGATCTGTCTCCTCCTGCCGCGTTTCTTTCTTTTTATCAGCCTTAGGATCAACTGCTTTTTGCTGCTGTATTTGCTGACGTTGTTGCCGCTGTTGCTGCCTTTGAGACTTTTGAGGTTGCTGTTGTTGCGGATTGGCTTTCTCCTGCTGCTGCTGACGTGTCGGATTGGCCTGCTCCTGCTGCTGCTGACGTTGTTGCTGTTTTTCCTGTTCCTGCTGCCTTTGCTGAGGCTGTTGCTGTTGCCGACCCTGTGAAGGATTATTTTGTTGAAATCCGGAATTTCTTTCTTTTACAGTTTTAATGTCTTTTTTGTCGGTTATTCTGACAGGGGCAGGAGCAGTGCGGCCTTCATTCATGTGCTGTACCTTTGGTCTGTATAACTCTATCTGATTTCTGTTACGGCTCTCACCGGGCCTGTCAGTATTTCTGATCGTAACGTTATTGATCTGTCTTCCCGAATATTTTTGTACATCGCCTCTTGAAGGACCTGCGATATAGGTTGTATGGCGGCTGTTGTCAATGTAAGTATTGTTGATAACTGTTGAGTTCCTGATTATCACGGTATAATTATCTCTGTCAACATAATACCTGTTAAGGTCCGGTCTGCCGAAATCCCTGTCCCTGACGAAATTCCAATGGTTTATATCGCCGTAACCTCCGTAAAAACTCAGGCTAATGCTGATTCCCGGCCTCATGGGTGTCCATCCGTAATAGCCGTCAGCTCTTCTCCAGTTAACCCAGGAAGGGCCCCATTCGGTATCAGGTACCCAAAACCATCCGTAATAGTTGTCAAAATCCCATCTGCCGTAGTGGAAAGGAGCCCAGCCCCATTCATAATCAGACGACCAGGTCCACCCGTAATCTGTCATGACCCAATATCCGTCAGTCTTGTAGGGTTCAAAATTCTCATCTACGTCGGGGATCCAAACAAATCCGTAATTTTCATAATCGATCCATTCGCCGTAAGGGCTCAGCTGATCGTAAAAAACCTGCATGGAAACTGAATTCTCCTGTGCAGATACTGGTTTTTGGGTTGCGCAGGAAATATTTAGTACTATAAATAATAGGAGAGCCAATTTTAATGGAATACTTATCTTAAAAAATGATTTTCCTGCTTGCATGATTTTTGTTGTGGAATTGTGAAATAATGGTTATGAAAGTAGAGTCCCATATTGCTACAGAACTCTATTCTCATTGATCCTCTTTTGATTTTGAGGTCAATCTGAAAGATAATATTATACCAGGATAATAATCAAGATGATAATTAAGATTAAGGTACCGGCGCCAATGTAAACATAACCACCGTCTTTCTTAACGCTTTCTTTGGTTGCTTTCAGTTCTTTCCTGAGCTCACTTTTTTCTGTAGCTGTCAGACTGGACTTGTCCATTTTACTGATTTCTTCAACACGTTTGGTCATTCGGCTAATCTCTTCGTCGGTCAACCTGTTCTCTTTGTTGTTTGTTGCGTTGTTGTCTGAAGCTTTTTTCGAATTGGCACTGGCGATTGTTGTTGTTACACTTAATGCAAAAAACATTAAGATGGCCATAAAAGTTGTTTTTTTCATTTTTTTTTTTTAAATTTTGTATGTATTAACAATGATGTAAATTTAAGTGATGGTGTATGTTAACTTGTTACACAAATAAGGAAAGAAGTTACATCATTCACATATTACGACTCGTCCTTGGTTGTACGCACCAGGCCAATTCCGGCGATAAAAAACAGAAGTCCGAGTACACCATAAATGAGAAGTGATTTCATATCGCGGGTACTGCCGGATGTATTGGCGAAAACCACGGCAGTATAGATAAGACCTCCTGTTCCGAGAAGTGTCAAAATGGCTCCAAAAATTCTTTTAATGTTCATTTTTTTTGTTTTTAAGTGTTGAGATTTTAAAATTTCTCACAGAGACTGCAAAGTTCGTGCAAAGCACTCAAAGAAGAATTATATGATCCATCACATTGCTTTCTCTGCATTCCCTTTGCAGCTTTTTGTGTGAAATTTTAAACAGTGCCAGCAGTTGATTTTGCGTGACTACGCTATAATTAAAAAGTACAGTAATCCTACCGCGGCTGCTGACATTAATGCCAATGTTATAAATCCAAGAACGTTGGAAAGTTTCGAATTGGTATTTTCCTTCATTATTTTTTTGTTGTTGCCGATGTGCAGTATGATTGCTATCAGTACCGGAGCCGTCAGGCCGTATAAGATAGCCGTGTAGAGCAAAACTTTGATTGGGCTGATTCCTAAAAAGTCGAGTGAAAGGCCTGCCAACAGCGAGATGATAATAGAGATGTAAAATGCCTTGGCTTTTGGGAATTTTTTATCCAGTCCGGCTTTCCATCCAAATGTTTCGGCTAACATGTATGACTGGGATCCGGCCAAAACGGGTATCGCCAGGAGTCCGGTACCAATAACCCCCAACGCAAAAACCAGATAGGTAAACTGGCCGGTCAAAGGTTCCAATGCTTTAGCCGCCTGATCTACCGTTTCAATTTCATGTATTCCTGCGGGGAATAGTACACTTCCGGTTGTAAGGATGATGAAAAACATCACAACATTGAATAAAAACATTCCAATATTTACATCTGTTTTCATTTCACTCAGTATTCGTTTGTTGACGACAACTTTTCGTTTGAGGTGAGCCATTTCTTCTGATTCCATAGTGGCCTGCCAGAAAAACAGGTACGGCGAAATGGTGGTCCCCAGAATAGCTACCAGGATGGACAGGAATTCTTTGTTGAATTTTATGGTTGGTATTAAAGTACTCCTGGCAATCAGACCCCAGTCCTGTTTGAACATGAACGGGACGATAATATAAAGTAACAGGGAGAGGCAAAGCCATTTTAATATACTGGCTATTTTCTGGTATGGATACTTGATGATCACAAACATCAATAGTGCAGTAAATCCAATGCAAAAAATAAAACTAGGAATTTTGGGAAAAATCATGTTGGCTACAGCGCCGATTCCCTGGATATCAGCCCCAATATTCAGGGTGATAGCAGGGAATCCGAAAAGGAGCATGGTGTACAGTAATGGTTTCGAATAGTTTTCTTTCAGCGTAACTGTAAGTCCCTGGGACGTGACCAAACCGATTCTTGCACACATTCCCTGGATGGCCGCCATCAGCGGGAAAGTGAGCAGGGCTGTCCACAATGTGGAAAAACCAAACTGAGCACCGGCCTGAGAGTAAGTTGCGATTCCGGAAGGGTCGTCATCACTGGCACCTGTCACAACACCAGGTCCGAGAATATTAATAAACTTCTTGAATTTTCCCGATAATTTGATCATTCGTAGCCGCTTTTTATGACTGTAGAGATCATTTTGAACCGTTCATTTGCTTTTATGCTGTTACGCTGGTTGGCAGGTACGATAATTCCGTCGCCTGCTTCCAGTATGCGGGAATTCCCGTCGATAGTAATTTCTGCCTTACCGTCAATAACCTGGATAAACGTATCGAAAGGAGAGGTTCCTTCGCTGAAACCCTCTCCTGAATCCAATGAGCTGACAACAATGCTGCCGGTGTGCTTTTTTACAATGGTTTTGCTTAATGTCGCATTGGGCACGTATTCAAGTATTTCAACCATTATATGCGCTTTGGACTTTTCAAAGTCACTGTTCTTTGCGGTCATTTCTTTTTATTGCTTTTTTTATTGCCTTTACTGTTTCCATTGTTATCGCGCGAATCATTATTGTTGCCTTTGTAGCCTTGGTACTGCATCGCATGGTCATGGTAATACTTTTCCATTTTGTTGTCGGAATTATTCTTGTAATAGTTGTTATTGTTGTGGCTGTTGTTGTCGCGGTAACGGTCATCCCTGCTGTCGCGGATCACTTCCTGCCTTGAATGCATATACCGGTAGTCATTTTTCTTGTACTTGTTGGCATAATAATCATTGCGCAAATAGGGCTTTGATTCATTCACAACTATTTTGTGCGTTGCATAAAGATTGACATTGCGGTATCTGTAGGGCAGTGTACTTGAGTAGGCCCACCTGGAGCCGACCTGATAGACAAACTGAGCACCCGGGGCATAGTAGTAAATGCCGTATTCGGGCATGTAATAATATTCAACATGGTCGTAGTTGGTCGGTCCCCATTGCGGCTGGGAACTGATATTTAAGCTAAAACCAATCTGTGCCTGGATGGTTGAGGTGCTCATCATAAAGATTGCCGCACTGATTACCATAAATAGTCCTATTTTTTTCATTTTGCAGTCTTAAAGTGTAATTGAATTATTACTGTGCAAAGTTGATGATCAAACGGGCCGAAAGCGTTACATAATTCCTGAAATAGGTTACATGATTCACACTTTTCGTGTTTTGAATATAGTCTGCATGTTCCTTGGATAATTGCATATTATAGACTTCTTCTCCGATAACATCGGTAGGTCTGTTATCAAAAAGGCCGTCTGATTTTAAATCAGACGGCCTTTTTTTATAAGAAGTAATATTATTAAATTTTAATTCAAACTTACTATTCAATAATAACACCTTCAGTTCTACGGTTGACCGCATGTTCAGTTTCAGTGCATGGAACACCATCAGCACAATTATTAAGTAATTGCGTTTCACCATAAACATTAGCTTTAATTCTTGAAGCATTGATCCCTTTACTACCCAGGTAATCGATCACTGCCTTGCCACGTTTTTCAGAGAGTTTCATGTTGTAACTTTCAGGGCCTCTTGAGTCTGTATGCGATTTAATTTCGACTTCAACAGTTTGGTTATCATTCATATCCTTAGCTAAACGATCAAGATTTGAAGTAGCCTCATTGTCAAGATTCCATTTGTCATACGCAAAGTGTACTAGGTAAGCATTACCAATAACGTTTGGTTTAACAACTACCACCGGTTCCGGTTTTGGTTCAGGTTTTGGTTCCGGTTTTGGTTCCGGCTTTGGTTCCGGTTTTGGTTCCGGAACTACCACAACAGCAACAGGTTCTACGGGCGCTTCCACATGACCTTTTCCGAATTTCAGGGCTATCCCTGCACGGACAGTTTGCAACGACCAACTTTCGATTGAGCGTGGTTCAGCGCCGAAATAGGGATGGTAGGAAACAAACGGCGAAAGGGTGACCTGGCGCGCTTTTTCTTTGGCAGAGATAGGGATATCGATACCTGCTCCGATTTGAGCTGATAACTTATTGGTACGCATATCACTGAAATCACCTTTTGAATCGGGTTGTAGTAGCTGTGTATAAGCAAATGACTTATCGATATTCATACTTAATACAGGTCCTGCAAACAGATAAAATCCGTTTGAAAATGGAGCAAGACGTAAACTTGGTTCCAACGTGATGTAGGCGAGTTTTGTACTTAAGTCTTCTGGGCAGTTACAGGGAGCATCTACGCTGTTGAATTTGCCGCCACGTCCGTCGTAAGCGACGTTCAGTATCAATCCCCAAACCGGTTTTGGCCGGTATTCAAAAAGGATTGATCCGTAAGGTGTGACACCCGATCCTTCGTGGAAAGCACCCGGAGCATAAACAGATGAATTAATCTTCTGTGTGGTTCCGCTGTAGAAATTGATATTGGCAGCAGCAGAAGCTCCGAACCAAAATTTTGGCTGAACTCTTTGCATCTCCTGTGCCTGCGTTGTCGCGGCAAAGACTGCCGCCACCAACAAGGAGATAAATAATTTTCGTATCATTTTTTGATTGCGTTTAAAATTTGTTGTGTTCTTCATGAGAATAAAATATTTAAGGTTTAAGAAACCCGCATGAATGAGGTCGTAATCATTCGAATTTGTTCATGCGGGTTTCATTGAGTTCTGTTTTATAAACCTTAAGGTTTGGTGATTGTACTTGCATCCATGGAAACGGCAGCAATCTGAGTTAATGCCCTTCCGTTGAGTGTCGCACCGGTATTCAGTGTTACAGCCTGCATGGCCAAAATGTTTCCGCTAAAGGTAGAATTTGTTCCCAGAGTGGCAGAACTGCCTACAATCCAGAATACATTGTCCGCCTTTGCACCACCAGTCAATTCGACACTTGTACCAGGATCTGTTGTCAATGTAGAACCCATTTGGAAGATCCAAACGGCATTTGCGTTACCTCCTGCATCAAGAGTCAGGATGCCGTTTACTCCCGTTCCTGATATTCCGCTCGTTGATGAGTTGGTATACAGACCCGGAGCAAGTTTAAGACCGCCGAGTTGTCCTGGCAATGGCAGGGCATTTAGTGACCTGTTTTGACCATCTAAGAATGCCGTTGTTAAACAGAGCTTTGCTGCTGCTGCTACAGCTGTAGTAATTTGCTGCGCACCGTTAATAATTCCCGGTGGGAAGCCAATCAACGCTGATCCCGGACTCAAGCCAACATCCCCGTTGATGATTGAAGGACCTGTGCTGGTTACCGTTGAGCCGGCAAGCACTGCAAACGGTTTGGCACAACCAAGGTCAATCGTTAAAGGTCCGGCGCCGCCGGTTCCTGAAAGTGTAAAATTGGCAACCAGGGTCCTGTTTGCTGTAACATTGAAGGTGTAATTAGCATTCGTTGACGCAACTATAATGCCTTCGGTCCAGTTTGTAAATACATAACCGACATTAGCGACTGCTGCTGCTGTAACTGAAGCGCCCGAATTAAACGAGCCACCTCCTGTTGTTATACCTCCTGCCAATGGATTGGCTGAAAGGGTTACAGTAAGTTGTGCAGTTCCAACAACAAAGTTAGCTACAAGTATCCTGTTTGCATTTAAGGTCAATGGATAGACCGCAAGTGTAGAAACAATGGTACCTGCTTCCGTCCAGTTGGTAAACACATAACCGGCATTTGCTGTCGCAGTTGCCGTTACTGAAGCGCCAGCATTAAATGTTCCTCCGCCTGTTGTTATTCCGCCTAATAAAGGTAAAGGAGAGAGCGCCAATGTGTACTGTGCAGTAAAGTTTGCTACCAATGTCCTGTTTGCACTGATTGTAAACGGATAAATGGCAAGTGTTGAAACTGCAACTCCTGCTTCTGTCCAGTTTTTAAATACATAGCCTGTATTGGCAACTGCAGTGGCAGTTACGGTAACGCCTGAATTAAATGTTCCGCTGCCTGTGGTCGTACCACCTGCTACGGGAAGTGAAGAGAGCGCTAAATTATACTGTGCTGTAAAGTTAGCTACAAGTGTCCTGTTTCCGCTGATGGTAACAGGGTAACTGGCCAGTGTTGAAACAACAACGCCAGCTTCAGTCCAGTTGGTAAACAGGTATCCCGGATTGGCAGTTGCTACTGCTGTTGCCGTTGAACCTGCATTAAATGCACCGCCGCCGCTGGTAGTTCCTCCAGCAATTGGATTGGCAGAAAGTCCGAGAACATACTGAACGGTAAAGTTTGTAACAAGGGTTCTGTTACCGGCCAGTGTAAACGGGTAATTTGCCAGCGTAGAAACAACGTTTCCTGCTTCTGTCCAGTTTAAAAATGCAAATCCTGCATTCGCTGTTGCGCCTACCGTGATTACTGTACCGCTGTTAAGCAGACCTCCTCCGGTTGTGGTACCACCCAATACCGGATTGGATGACAAGGTCACCAACGGCTGAGTTGTAAAACTCCACACATAGTCTGCTTTTAACGCATTCTTTGCGGGATCTTTTGCTGCTTTGGTAATGGTAGCAGAATAGAGTGTGAAAGGAGCAAGCGGGGCAGCAGGTGCAAAAGTTGCTTTAACTCCCGAATAGGAAACTACACCAGAAATTGCAGTGGTTCCTTGTTTCAATAAAAAGGTCGTCCCTGTTATTGTCGCAGGATTCATCGCTTCATTGAAATCTGCCGTAATAATTTTGCTGATCGGAACGTTAACCGCATCCTTTAGGGGATCCGTTAAAATTACTTCGGGGCAAACTCCCTTTGTCTCACCAGTGTAAGTGTCTTTTTTACATTGCCAGATAAATACTGTCATTAACAGCAAAATCAGCCAGGTAGGTTGGAGTAACCTGGCATACCCTTTTTTAGGTAATTTTTGTGCCATCTTTTTTTGGGTTATTAATAAAATATTGAAATTCATTGTTTTATAAGTTTATTTATTTGAATTATTTGTGACCGGATTTTCCGGATACTGTTGATTTCGGTAAGGATCACTATTTTTGTCTGTTGATTTTTCCATATTTGCCTGTTTTAAAGATTGATGAATCATATTGGCAAAGTTGGGTACAATCAAGTGCTGCACTGTTACACATTGAAATGAATAATTTACATGATTCACTGTTTACGCTAAATAAATGCCATAAAAAAAGGTAGAGACGCAATGCTTTGCGTCTCTACCTTCATTATTAGTCCGGGAATTTGTATTGTTAATTACTATTCCGTTTTATTCATTTTTAGGCACGATATCGATGATAACCGTCCTGTTGTAGAATCGTTCTTCCGGATATTTGTTGTCAAATGGTGCCAGGTTCAGATCTTCACCATAACCGTTTACTTCAAATTTGACATCACTCCTGCCTGCCATTGCAGGACTGTTCTCAAGAATTTTCTTTACCTCGTTGGCCCTTGCCATTGACAAGATGAGGTTGTAAGAATCTTCTCCGATGATATCGGTGTAACCATGAATGATTACTGTGGCTCCGTTGGTAATCTTTGGTGCCACAACTTCCGTGAGGTATTTGTCGTAGATCGGGATGGCTTTCGCATCGTCGAATTCAAAAATCACACTGAAACGCAATCCTTCTTCAACTTTAGCCGGGGTCCACAACACCATGTGTACAGAACTTTCTTTTCTGACCGTATTACCGGATTTTGTCTGACCTACCATGACAACTTTGTACTGTCCTTCAGAACGGTTTCCCAAAATTGCTTTTCCGGGTAGACTGACTTTTTCCTGGGTATAAGGTCCGAAATTCTGCATTTTACCGTTTTCATCGCTGATCTCCAATGACCAGGAAGAGAATGCTTCTTTTGCTCCTTCAGCATTGAAAGTGACATAACTGTCGAAGGGCGCTTCCTGTACAGTAACGAATTCGACGGGTCTGAGCGGTGCATTCGGCCCGCTGGTGAATTCCATCAGCATGGCAGGTGAGGTGCTTTCAATGGATACCCTTTGGTCACCTTCGCGCAGAAGGACAAGTTCTTTCGTTCCTCCTGGTTGTTCCGATGGGATTTTGGGTTTTTTGCGGCCTTCAACAGTGATCCTTCCGGCATTGATACCGAAAATATCTACCAGATAAGCCTTTACTGATTCTGCCATCAATTTTCCGTCTTTTGGCCCTTTTTCAGAAGCTCCGATCAAAGTAATGGTAGTTGCAGGATTTTTGCTCATGCGGTCACCAAGAATGTTCAGAACATTATAATAAGCAGTCATTTGTCGTTTTGAACGGCCTGAATTTTGGATCGCGCCATAAGTTTCCAAATTGTCTTCCTTGAAATCCTTCACCTTATCCTTGGTCAGCAAAACATAGCGGTCGGAAATAGCGGTAGATCCCAAGTCAAAAAAGACATAGTTGCGCAATGGAAAGGTTTCCCTAACCCTGCGCTCTGCAGGAATATTCTTTGGGGAATTGACCGTAAATGTAACCAGCGGTTCTGCGATCGGAATGGGGACAACAGCAACAGGTTCTACGGGCGCTTCCACATGACCTTTTCCGAATTTCAGGGCTATCCCTGCACGGACAGTTTGCAACGACCAACTTTCGATTGAGCGTGGTTCAGCGCCGAAATAGGGATGGTAGGAAACAAACGGTGAAAGTGTGACCTGGCGCGCTTTTTCTTTGGCAGAGATAGGGATATCGATACCTGCTCCGATTTGAGCTGATAACTTATTGGTACGCATATCACTGAAATCACCTTTTGAATCGGGTTGCAACAGTTGGGTGTATTCGTACGACTTGTCGATATTCATACTTAAAACAGGTCCTGCAAACAGATAAAATCCGTTTGAAAATGGAGCAAGACGCAAACTGGGTTCTAAGGTGATGTAGGCCAGTTTTGTACTTAAGTCTTCAGGGCAGTTGCAGGGAGCATCCTGGCTGTCGAATTTGCCGCCACGTCCGTCGTAAGCGACGTTCAGCATCAATCCCCAAACCGGTTTTGGCCGGTATTCAAAAAGGATGGATCCGTAAGGTGTAACACCCGAACCATCGTGGAATGCTCCCGGAGCATACAGAGAAGAGTTGATCTTTTGGGTGGTACCGCTGTAGAAGTTAACATTGGCAGCACCAGAGACTCCGAACCATACTTTTGGCTGAACCCTTTGCGTTTCCTGCGCCTGGGTTGTCGCGGCAAAGCCGGTCAACAGCAGCAGGAAGAGAAATAATTTTTGTATCATTTTTCGATTACTTAATATTATGTTTTTCATATTAAAGTTTTATAATCAACCCTTAAGGCTATAAACCTTAAGGGTTGGTAATTTTATGGCATTGTAATAGTATTGGCATCTAATGTAACTGCCGTCTGTGCCAACAATCTACCTTTAACTGTAGCGCCGGTATTCACGGTAATTTTAGTTAGACATAAGATATTACCTTTAAAATCAACACCTGTATCAAGAGCAGCTTTTGAACCGGCTACTACCCAGAAGATGTTTTTAGGATCTGTTCCGGGGGTTAAGGTAATAACAGCGCCAGGGTTAACTATAAGGTCTCCGGCAATCTGGAATATAAATGTTGCACATGGGTCACCGGCACCGTCTAAGGTAATGCCGCCGGTTATATTAACAGCCGTACTCCATTTGTAGATACCCTTTGTCAATGTTTGACCGCTGAGACTTCCTGCCAATAATTCAGTAACAGGCGCCGGAACCACCAATCCGTATGCTGTGGTGTATGCGGTTTCCATATTAAGACGGGCGGTAAGGATATTTGCAGGAGTCGGAACTGCATAGTCCGATGCATATACTTTCCCGGTTACCAATGCTGATGTAGAATATGCTCCTGCAAGAATTAAACCAAATCCGGTTATGGAGCCTGCAGCAGCAGGATCTATACCCAAATCACCAGTAATGGAAGTAGCACCTGTCGTTGAGATTCCTGATTTTGCTAATATTACATAATTTTTGGCTAATCCTAAATCTACTATTGTAGGACAAACTACAGCGACTGGATTCAACGTAAAGTTGGCTGTAAGGTTCCTGTTGTTGTTCAGGATGAAGGTGTAACTTGCATTGGTTGTCAATATATTTGCTCCGTCTTTCCAGTTTGTGAAGGTATAACCCGGATTGGTTGTAGCTGATACAGTAACTGAAGCGCCGTCAGTAAATATACCACCTCCGTTGGCTTGACCCCCTGCAAAAGGAGTTGCCGTTGTAATTACTGAATACTTAGCTAAAAAGTTAGCTACCAGCGTTCTGTCATTGACAACAGTAATTGGGTAAGAATCGTTCGTTGATACAATGTTTCCTGCTTCCGTCCAATTTTTGAATACAAATCCGGAATTGGGTACTGCTGTTGCAAAGATATTAGCGCCTGAATTATAAGAGCCGCTACCGGCGGTTTTACCTCCTGCCAAAGGATTGGATGATAACATTATAACGATCTTTGGTACAAAGTTTGCAACCAAGGTCCTGTTTCCGGTTAATGTAACCGGATAAGTGAGCAGCGTTGAAACTATCACACCCCCTTCGGTCCAGTTGGTAAACTGAAATTCAGGTTTTGCTAATGCAACAGCCAGGACTAAAGCACCCGAATCATATGTGCCACTTCCCACAGTTGTACCTCCGTTTAATGGATTAGATGAAAGTGCCAGGGTATACTGAGCCACAAAGTTGGCCTCCAGCGTTCTGTTGCTGTTCAGGATAAACGGGTAAATAGCAATGTTAGATAAAATGTTTCCTGCCTCTGTCCAGTTTTTAAAGTTGTAACCCAAATTGGGAACTGCCGTGGCATATACCAAGGTACCTGAACCATAGAGGCCTCCGCCGTTTGTTTTACCACCTTCCAATGGAACAGCATTCAACGTTAAACTTACCTGTGTTGCGAAGTTTGCTGTCAGTGTTCTGTTTCCACTTACCATGAATGGATAATTGGCCAATGTGGAGACGATAACTCCTGCTTCAGTCCAGTTGGTAAATTGATAGCCCGGATTTGCAGTGGCTACTGCAGAAACCTGAGTACCCGAATTATATATTCCACCACCAAGGGTTGTTCCTCCTGCCAAAGGATTTGACACAAGGGTTATGGTGTTCTGAGTTCCAAAGTTTGCCACAAGCGTTCTGTTTCCGCTTATCGTAAATGGATAAACCGCAAGCGTAGATACAATTTGCCCTGCTTCTGTCCAATTGGTAAACACATATCCCGGATTAGGGAATGCAAGTGCAGCAACAGGAGAACCTGAATCAAAAGTTCCGTCTCCCCTGGTTGTACCTCCCAGCAATGGATTACCTGATGTCACTATATTGTATCGGGCAATAAAGTTGGCCGTAAGCGTTCTGTTTCCGCTTATTGTAAACAGGTAATTGGCATCTGTTGAGACAATAACTCCTGCTTCTGACCAGTTCCCAAACACGAATCCCGGATTTGGAACTGCCGCAGCTGTAACTGAAGCGCCTGCATTATATGCTCCTCCACCGCTGGTTGTTCCTCCGTTTAGCGGATTTGAAATAAGCGTGACTGATAAAGGAGCAGAAAAGTTCGCTACGAGTATCCTGTTACCGGTTAAGGTAATCGGATAGACTGCATTGGTTGATACAATGTTTCCTGCTTCTGTCCAGTTTTTAAAGGTGTATCCTACATTGGGTATAGCTGTTGCAGTTACCAATGAGCCGGAACTGTATAAGCCTCCGCCTGTCGTGGTTCCTCCAGGCAACGGATTTGATGACAAACCCAGTGTAAACTGAGCCGTAAAGTTTGCTACAAGTGTCCTGTTTCCGCTTAGCGTAAAAGGATAATTTGCCAATGTGGAAACTACCAAGCCTGCTTCTGTCCAGTTTGCAAACAGATATCCCAGATTTGATGTTGCCACTGCTGTGACTGTGGCGCCTGAATTAAATGCTCCGCCTCCGCTTGTTACGCCTCCTGCCAAAGGATTGGCTGACAACGCTACAACGAACTGCGAAGTAAAATTGGCTACCAGTGTTCTGTTCCCGTTTACGGTAAACAGGTAACTGGAACTGGTTGATACGATGTTTCCTGCTTCTGTCCAGTTCAGGAATGAAAATCCCGGATTTGCCATTGCAACTACCGTGATAACTGAACCATTATTGACAGCGCCAGCCCCGATTACTGTTCCCCCTGCCGCCGGGCTTGATGATAGGGTAACCATTGGTTGGGTTGTAAAGCTCCATAAATAATCTGCCTTCAGTGCATTCCCTCTAGGATCCTTGGCTGCTTTGGTAACAGTGGCTGAGTAAAGCGTAAAAGGAGTTAGGGGAGTTGAAGGTGAAAAAGTTGCTACAATCCCGGAGTAAGTTACTGCTCCTGCTATCGCGTTGGTTCCCTGTTTCAGCAGATAGGTTGTTCCGGTGATAGTGGCAGGATCCATTGCTTCATTGAAGGTTGCCGTAACTTTCTTATTAATTACGACATTGATGGCATCTCTCAGTGGGTCTGTCAAAATGACTTCAGGGCAAATACCTTTTGTTTCACCCTTGTAATCATCCTTTTTGCATTGCCATAAGAAAGCTGTCAGTAACAGCATCAGCAGCCATGTAGATTTAAACCGGCTGGTATACCTTTTCTGCGGTATTTTTTGTGTCATTTTTTCTTTTTTTGTTAATGTTTTGAATATCATTGCTTTATTTATTTAATTATCGGAATAATTAAAAATTCCGTCCAATTTTATGTTTATTTTATATTGAACTGAATCGTAGAAACCCGAACTCCATTTCTGAATCAGTATGTTGCGTTTGTAGTTCATAAAGAAGTTTCGGCCGGATATTCCGGTTCCTTTTAAGGTAGAAGGTTGCTTCAATTTTGTTTACTTTTTTCCCATATTTGATTGTATTAAAGATTGATGGATCATACAAGCAAAGTTGCCACCAAACTGCTGCGCATCTGTTACATTTCTATGGGAAAAACTTACATATATCACATGTTTGCAGTAATATACTTTTGTTAACTGATTGAAAGGGAAGGGGAATAATAGGCACTATAAACCGGTAATGGCAGTACATTAGCGGTATCAGGGGAATGCCGGAATTTTACTAACGAGACGGTTAAAGAAGGGGGTGAAGCTGAAAAAAAGAGGGGGCTGAATTAAGCCGGGCTTGCAGCCTTTCAGAACATTTCGTTTAATTACAAATAGTAATCGAATTAAAAAAGAGACTGCCTTTTGAGACAGCCTCCTGATCGGATTTGATTCTTTTTGAATGTAATTAATAAATATTCAATGCGTTAATTTTTATTACAAATTGGTTTTTTGTCTTACATCCGATCCATGTACCAGTTCAATTGTTTTTCCATTTTCCCGTACTTCAAAAAGGTTTTGATGATTTGCTTCAGTCGCAGGAATGAGGTTTCACTTTTGACTACATAATCCAACGCCTTGTGGTGCATGCAATTGATGGCCACGTCGATTTTATCCTGGGAGGACAACATGATGACCGGGATATCCGGATTGAATTCTTTGATTTTATCCAGCGTTCCTATGCCGTTCATGGCATCTCTTAAAACACCGTCCAAATGGTAATCCAGAATAATTACATCCGGTTGGTGCGTAAGGTTTTCTATACAAAGTTCCCCTGTTGCAAATGTCTCAATGGCGAAGTCTGCATTTTCAAGGAACTCGATCTCCAGCAACTTCAGGTACAAAGCGTCGTCGTCTACCAGGAAGAGTTTGATTTTATTATTGACAATCATGAGTTTTTATTTTTGAGTGTATTGTATTCCGCTGTTAATTCTCTACATGCCTGGTCACATACATTTTCTATTTGTGAAACCAGTTCGGGTATACCATCGGCCTGCTGCAGCGTGCTGGCATATTCCTGAATTTTGATGGCCATGTTCTCAAAATCAACACTTATTCCCATGATTAAGAAAGAGGGGATCATTTTGTGAACAGCAGAGTACAATGCTGTCCAGTCTTTGTTTATCAGTCCCAGTTTCATGGAAGCCACAAGGGGAGGAGTCTGCTCAAGGTAAAGCGAGATCATTTGCATCATCAATACAGGATTGGATTTTGTCCGACGAATTAAGTAGTCGAGGTTAATGCATCTTTGGATTTCATCCGGATTTTTTATTTCCTTATTCAGCATCCCTACCAAAATAGCAGGTTTAACCAAACCAACAATCTTGGTATACAGTATTTTTTCGTCAATAGGTTTAGCGATGTAATCATTCATGCCAACTGCATTGCATTTGGCTAAATCGACAGTGGTTACATCGGCAGTCAGCGCAATGATCGGGATTTTTGAACGCAGGTTATTGCGGATAAATGCTGTGGCCTCAAATCCGTTCATTTCGGGCATCTGCAAGTCCATTAATATGATATCGAATGGTTTGGCCTGTAATTTTTCGATGGCAATCTTGCCGTTATCCGCAATTTCGCACTCAAATCCGAAATCTTCCAGGATCGTTTTCATCAGCAGCTGGTTGAGTGCAATATCTTCTGCCACCAGTACATGGATGTGCTTCATATCAGTGTCCAGTTCAATTACCTCTATCTCCGGATCAACATCATCGCTTGTTTTTTGAAAACTTAGGGTGAAGCTGAAAACAGAACCTATACCGACTTTGCTTTTAACCTGAATTTTGCCGCCCTGGGGCTCTACCAGTTGTTTGACAATGGCCAGCCCTAAACCTGTGCCTCCGTAAAACCTCGAGGTTCCGCTGGAAGCCTGCTGGAAATTTTCAAAAATCTTTTCCAGTTTATTTTTTGCAATGCCAATACCAGTATCTTCGACGGCAAATCCGATGGTTACTTTTTCGTCATCTTCGCTCAGCAAACGGACGCTGACAGTGATCTTCCCATGCGCAGTAAATTTAATCGCATTGCTCACCAGGTTGAGAACAATCTGGTTTAACCTGACCGGGTCGCCGATCAATACACCGGGAATCCGGCTGTCGTATTCCCTGACCAGTTTCAGGTTCTTTTCCTGGATTTTGGCATCAAACAAATGCAACATGGCCGCCATTGACAAGGCCATTTTAAAGGGGATTTTTTCAAATACCATTTTGCCTGCATCCACCTTGGCAAGATCCAGAATATCGTTGATCAGAACAATCAATGCATCGCCGCTCAATTTAATTGCCGTCAGGTACTCTTTCTGCTTGGCAGTCAGATCAGTCTTTAACGAAACTTTGGTGAATCCGATGATTGCGTTCATAGGCGTACGGATTTCGTGACTCATGTTCGAAAGGAACTGCTGCTTGGCTTCTACTGCGCTTTGGGCAACTTTTACTGCGCTTTCAGCCTTCCTTTTTGCTTCTTCCGCTATTTCTGTTGCAAGTTCGGCAAATACCTTTGCTTCAATTAGTTCTGTTTCAATTCTTTTTTGTTCTGTCACATCCCTGGCAACAATCACCACTCCGAGTACATTTCCTTTTTCATCCCTGTAGACCGAACCATTGAACAACACATCCGTCAGTTTGCCATTCTGGTGGCGGACCGTCAGCGGCGAATCGGCTACAGAACCTTTGGCAAATACCTCCTGGTAAACCTCACGCGCTTTTTGAGGTTGAGTGAAATAATCGAAGAAATCGCTGCCAGTTATTTTTTCGCGCGACATGCCGGTGATGTTTACCAACGCTTCGTTCATGTCCGTGATTTTTCCTTCTGCGCTGATGGTAATCAGCGGATCGAGGCTTGCCTCAATCAGGCTTAGTGTATATTGGGAAGAAAATTTTACTTTATCGCTGAATGCCTCCAGCTCTTTGTATACATTTTCGAGTTTCTCTTTTTCCGTGTTTTGAATGCTGACTTCCCTGTCAGCAATGACCAATTCTGCGGCCCGTTTTCCTTTCTCATCATTCTGAAAAGCCAGTTCTTTGTCAGCAATGGCTAATTCTGCGGCCCGTTTTCCTTTCTCCTCATTCTGAAAAGCCAGCTCTTTGTCAGCAATGGCTAATTCTGCGGCCCGTTTTCCTTTCTCCTCATTCTGAAAAGCCAGTTCTTTGTTGGCAATGACCAGTTCTGCGGCCCGTTTTTCTTTCTCCTCAGTCTGAAAAGCCAGTTCTTTGTTGGCAATGACCTGTTCGGCAGCCCGTTTTTCCTTTACATCGTTCTGATAAGCCAATTCTTTGTTGGCAATAACTAATTCGGCAGCCCGTTTTTCTTTCTCC
>JBBQHB010000088.1:0-21435 GCA_038323575.1 Bacteroidales bacterium
GTGAAGATCCATTTGCAGGTAATGTTCTGGCAGAATACAGCAGCAGAAATAATCTTGTGACAAGACAAGAATTAAACGGCACCATGTTTCTCGAATGGGAAATGATCAAAGGATTGAAGGTCAGGACTGATTACTCCCTCAATTATTACAATCAGTTTTTAAAGAGTTGGATGATCCCTTTTACCGTTTACAATCTTCAGACTGGATTGCCTGTACGTCAGGTAATTGCGGACAATACGGGTATAAATAATTCGATTAATACAGGTTATAAAACCCAGTTTAATACGCGCATTTCATATGATAAAAAGATTGCTGTGAACCATCAGATCAGTGCACTCTTTGTTTACAGTGAGGAATATTGGAACGATCGTAACCTGTCTGGATCAAGGCTTGACCGCATTCATCCAAGCTTATCCGAAATTGATGCAGCCTTAACGGATAACCAAACATCCGGCGGTAGCTCCTCGGCGGAAGGACTGCGATCTTATATTGGGCGGGTAAATTATACTGCATACGATAGATATTTGGTCGAACTCAACTGCCGTTATGATGGATCTTCAAAATTCTTTCCAGGGTACCAATATGGTTTCTTTCCCTCAGCCTCATTGGGCTGGAGATTTACCGAAGAACAATTTGTCCGTTCAATGGCAAAAAAAATATCCATGTCAAGCGGCAAATTCAGACTTTCATACGGTGGATTGGGGAACAATGCCGGAGTTAACCGTTACGAACAGAAAGAGACCATGACCAGCTCAAATTATGCCTTTGGTGGCGGGGTTTCGAAAGGCTTTACCATGCAGGATATGATCAATCAGGATTTCAGCTGGGAATCGACCTATGTCTTAAACCTTGGTTTAGATCTGGGATTTTTCAACAACCGGTTCACAACTGAAATGGATTATTACGACCGCTTAACAACCGGAATGATCCGTCCATCTGATCTTTCTTCATTGCTTTCCGGTTACACTGCACCAAGGCGTAACATTGGAAATTTGCGCAACAGGGGCATTGAAGGGAACTTTACCTGGAGAGATAGATTGCATGATTTCAACTATACCATCAATTTCAATTTTGCTTACAACCAAAACAGGCTCGAGAGCTGGAATCAATTTTTAAATACAGGTAATGTTTATCTCAACATGCCTTACCATTTCCTTTACACTTTTGTTGCAAAAGGTATTGCCCAAACTTGGACAGATATTTACAATGCACCATACCAGGGACAGTATTTTGCTCCGGGTGATGTTCTTAAAGAAGACCTGAATGGGGATGGACAAATAACTGGGGAGGATAAAAAGGCCCTTCCGAAAGTTCAGCTCGATCGGCCCACAACGAATTTTGGTTTAAATGTTAGCGCTTCTTACAAAGGATTTGACATTTCGCTGGTATTTCAAGGTGCCACAGGGCGCAAAAGCTGGTGGCTTGAAAAATGGAATTCTGTAACTCCTTTAGCTACCCGTGCTTCATTTTCCGATATGCAGTATTCCGATACGTGGAATTTGGAAAACCGTGAAGCTCAATTGCCCAGGCTGGTAGTTCAGACAGGTTCCAGAGGAGCAAGTGAGGATCAGACTACCTATGCCTTGCAGGACATGAGTTATGTGCGTATGAAAAACATACAGCTCGGATACAACCTGCCTAAGAAAATATTGAGCAAAATCAGTTCTGATAATGTGCGGCTCTTCATGTCCGGTGAAAATATCTTTACCATAACATCTTATCAGGGTATCGATCCGGAAAAGGCAGGGAATAGTGTTGACTTATACCCGCTGTTGAAGTCATTTTCTATAGGTCTTAATGTTGGATTCTAAAAAAAATAGTGAAACTATGAAACGAATAATATCAAATCTGGTTATAATCAACTTGTTGGCTTGCATCATGTTCTCCAATGTTGCATGCAATTCCAATTTGCTTAATCAGGAGCCAACTTCACAACTAGGAGTTGAAGCATATTGGAAAACCAATGATGACGCCCTTTTTGCTCTTACCGGAGTCTATTCGGATGTCCGTTCAGCTTTTGCAACTGATTATTATTTTGATGGGGCAGGTGAATTTCAATTTTCAGGAAATGTGGATGGTCAGGGAACCTATAATCCTTCTACAATAATGGGAAGTGGTTTTGATTTCATGTGGTCAAATTGTTATTCAATTGTAAACCATGCTAATTACACCATTTTGAACATAAGGAAAATGATTGCAGAGACTAAATCTGCAACTGATAAGAGCAATCTGGAAGGCATTCTGGCTGAGACCAGGTTTGCCCGTGGATTGGCTTATTTCAGGTTGATTGAAATGTGGGGCGATGTACCTTATCTGGATAAAGTCTATACCAATGACGAAGCAATAACGCTTTCGAGGACTCCGTTGAAAGCTATAAAGGATAGTATTTTTGCTGATTTTACTTATGGCATTGATAAATTGCCTGCTTCAAATATTGCGGGTCGTGCCAGCAAAGCTTCTGCGTATGGGTATAGAGGTAAACTGCAGCTTTATTGGGCTTCGTGGAATAAATTCGGCTGGCCGGAACTAACCACTTTCAAAGCCGATGCGACTGAAGCCACCAATGCATACAAAACTGCAACTGCTGATCTTGGACATGTTATCGATGATTTTGGATTGACTCTTTTCAGAAGTGGTAATCCTGGTACCCCCAATGATCCTGGCTATTTTTACCTGTTCCAACCCGATAACGAAACTGACAAGGAGATTGTTTTTTCCGTTTGTTTCTCCAGTCCGCTCCTGAACCAGGGAGAAATTATGATGCGTGAATTTGGACAACGAAATAATTTTGGGGGACAATGCAGGTTAACACCAACCACACGTTTAGCCGATCGGTATCAGCTTGTGCAAACAGGTGATTTTGCTCCTTTTAAATTGGTGCTGAATAAATCGAATACACTGTTAAATGGTAGTTGTAACCCAAAATCATATGTTGGACGCGACTATAGGATGCGTGCTACCATGTTGTGGGATACACAAAAGCTTATTTCAGTAGATGGTTCCGGGGAAATTGTTGGCGATAGTATTCCATTTCGCTTTGGTTATCTGGATGGTGTGAACTACATCAATTACGGGGGTAATATTGCCGGTTATATTTATCGTAAATGGTTACGCTACAAGGCGGGACAAGGAGGCAGGGGCGACGGACCTCAGGACTTTTACCTGATGCGGCTGGCAGATGTTTACCTTATGTATGCTGAGGCTTCCAACTTTGCCAACGGACCTGGTCCAAAGGCTATTGATCTTGTCAACAAGGTTCGTATTCGCGGAGGTCTGCCTGTGTTACCTGCAAAATTCACTGCCGATGCAACGTCATTCTTCAAGGCCATTGAGCAGGAACGTATTGTGGAACTGGCTGCCGAAGGACACCGCTTCTTCGATATCCGACGCTGGCGCAAGGCTAACGAGATTTGGGGCGCTCCTGCGGGTCCGGGTCAAACACTGTTTACGACCTGGGGAGACCGATTAAGAGATGAGTTTTTAGCTGCTTCACCTTTGGATTTTGAGAGATATTACATCAATCGAATTCCGATAGCAGAGCGGAATAGAAACAAAAATTTGACGCAAAACGATTGCTGGTACTAAATCATCAGGAATATAAATACAAAACTTAATGACAATGAAGAATTATATAAAAACAATAATTGCGATAGTGGCCTTGATTGCAGGAGCATGCAGTTATCCGATAGATGATAAGGGACTATTAATAACAAGCAGCACCGCTTCCTATATGACCATGTTCGATCTTCTTGACGAATCTCATGCAACCGTTATAATAGGTAAAGCAGCCCTCGATACAATCACAGACAAAAAAATGGGAATAGTTACTGCCACTGTGAAATATGGTACAAACTTAAAAATTCTGAAGCCCTATTGTTCCGTAGTCACGGAAGCTACCGTTGCCCCAATGATGGGTGTTTGGACAGACTTTTCCGATCTGGTTAATCCTAAGATATATACTGTGATCTCAGGAAACAGGTTAGTGCAAAGACCATACAAGATTGTCCTTTCTGTTCAACCCAAACCTTAAAACAATTATTTATGAAACGCATATATATTAAATGCTTCATGCTATTGTCTGTACTTGCTTTTGCCATTGCCTGTAATAAGCAAGATGACGGAACAGCATTAAAAAACGACCTGATCAAGAAAACGATAGGCCCTAACATTGTGAATGACACCATCCAGTTTGCCTATGCCCTGGCAATTCCCGGCGGGAAGTTAGCAACAGCATCTGTTGAAGCCTCTGTTCCCGGATCAAAAAACACCGGATTATTACCGTATTCATGGTACACAAATAGCGGTGGCAATGATGTTCCCGTTACTGTTGCAAAAAATTGTGTGACCAATGGTAATATTTCGACTGCAGCATATATAGATACATCTGCTGCCACTTTGAGGTATTATTATGTGATTCCTGAAGCTGCCCGGGGACAGAGTGTTTCATTCAAATTTTCGGGTACAGCCAGCAATGGAGAGACCGTTTCATCTGCAACACCAGAATACAAAATTTCGAAGATGGACAAACAACGGAATATCGTTCTTACCAGTGGAGGCGCCTGCTTTATCTCGATTAAGCAAATGAAGGCATTCACACTGGCCGAAGTTACAGCCAATAATCTGGCCGGTGAGATCGATCTGATCTATTATTACAGCCTGACAACAGGCATCGGTCATGCACTGGTCAGCCCGGCCACTTCTCCCGAATATTTGTATGGTACAGTCATTCCTGCCGGAGGTACTAACAACACCAAGGTTTCTAAGAGAAGAGACGTTAAGGATGCACAGTTGGGTAGTGTTTATGCTGAATTCATCGATGATCTAGATTTTGAGACTTTGAACATCAGTAATGATGAACAGAATTTCACATTAGACCTGATCGCAACGAACGGCGCATTTTTGCAGACCGGAGACAAGAAATACAAGGCATTTGTCTTGATTAATTCAGTCGATAAGCCGAATAAAAGAATGACGGTGAGCATCAAAAGATATACGGTTAACTAATTTCCGTAACGTACATAGCAAGCTGCAATGTAAAGATAATATTGCAGCCTGCTTTTCTTGAACTAACTGACTCATCAACATATTTAAGGATGGAATCGTTACCATGAAGCTACTATTGTCAGCCATGTTTGTTATTATTTGTCAGTTGGGATTATGCCAAATGAAAATCACAGGCAAAGAAGATCATATTGCTTTACCTGTGGATTTTAAATTTTATCATCCATGTACAGTGACCTCTGCCAAAGAGATTGCTGTCGTAAAGGATAGAATAAAAATCGACGTTGAACCGCAGGCAACGGCTTTCAAAAAGCTACTGTTGGCGGCCGATTCTTTGCAGGACTTTTTACCAAATATGCCGGATACATTTTATATTGATAAGGGTAGTCCGGAAAATAGAGATTCTTTGTGGCGAAGTGCCAGTGCAGCTTACACTTCAGCCTTGGCTTATACCTATTCAGGAAATGTAAAATATGCCCAAACAGCAGTTAGGGTTTTGAATGCCTGGGCAAACAAGGGCACGGTATTTACAGGGAAAAGCCGTTTTCTGCAGCTTGGTGCATGGTTTACTCCAATGTTATATTCGGCCGATTTATTGAATGATTACAATGGTTGGAAAGTAACAGACCGTTTACAATTTAAAAAATGGTGGAAGGAGCAGTGTCTCGTGAATACTATTTATGTAATGCGTACTAAGCTGAATAACTGGGCCGATGCAGGAGTCATTGGATGCATGGCTGCTGCCATGGTATTTGAAGACCAATCTTTATTTGAAGAAACACTCAATGAGTTGCTTTCTTATTATAAAGAAAATACGACTGGGAAAGCAGATAGTATGGGAATTTCATGGAAATTGGCGAAAAATTCAAGGGGAGTTTATCTACCGTTGGAAGCGGTTCGGGAACAAGGTCGTAAAGGATTGACATATAGTCATCTTGCCATGACCACCACCTCCCAATCATTAGAAATGGCCCGGTATGCCGGTTTCGATTTTTGGAGCGCAAATACACCTCAGGGGGCAAATTTTCAGGGTGTTATAGAACAATTGTTCAAATGGAGTATTTTGGGTGAAGATTACCCTTGGTACTCAAATCCAGATAACGAGAAATCAGTGCAAAAAAATTGCTTTGAGATTGCTAACAATAATTGCAGGTTACCAAACTCGATGAAGGATTGGTTAAAGAAGAACAGACCAGTATTGGGAGCGCAGGGAGATGAGTATGTCACGCTCAACAAAGGAGATATTTTCAATTATTAATTATTATGTTAAGCCGTTAAAATGAGTAATTTATTACGTTTAAATTTAAGAATCAAACTATTAATGGCACTGGTGCTGATTTGTCCATTCGGTTTTTCACAAGTAAATGTGACAGGCAAGGAAGATCACATTTCCCTGCCAAAGGATTTTCAATTTCAGCATCCAATGACAGTGACCTCTAAAAAGGAGATTGCGGTAGTAAAGGATAGAATTAAAAATGGAATGGAACCTCAGAAGACCGCATTCAGAAAACTAATTTATATAGCTGATTCATTTCAACGTTTTATCCCCGATCCACCGGTTTCAATGGAAATAATTAGTGGGAAGCAAAATTCAAGTACGCGAAACACATTGGATCAGAGAATATGGTTATGGAGAAACTGTAGCGCAGCTTATACTTCTGCACTAGCCTTCACCTATACCGGAAATCAAAAATACGCAGACAAGGCGGTCAAAATATTGAATGCATGGGTAAATAAAGGCACTGTTTTTATTGGAAACGGTCGTTATCTGCAGATTGGTGCCTGGTTCTCACCGATGCTTTATGCTGCAGATCTTTTGCATGATTTTGAAGGTTGGAATCAGAATGATCGTGCTAAATTTAAGAAATGGTGGCAGGACCAATGTCTGGTGAATACCCTTGAAATCATGGTAAATAAAAAAAACAACTTCAAAGACGCCGGGATATTGGGTGTTATATCTGCAGCTATGGTATTTGAAGACCGTGAGCTTTTGGAAAAAGCACTCAATGAATTGCTTTTAGCTTATAAAAAAAATCCGAAGGATGCCTCCAAAAATGAATCCTGGAAAATAGCAAAAGATGAGAAGGGCGTTTATCTTCCTTTGGAGGCAGAGCGTGAATTAGGCCGCAAAGGATTGGTTTACAGCTATCTTTCCATGACGACCACTGTTCAATCGATGGAGATGGCAAGGTATGCCGGTTATAATTTCTGGACTGCCAAAACTCCTGACGGAGGAACCTACCAGGGCGTAATAGAACAACTGTTCAAATGGAGTATCCAGGGTGAACCTTTTCCATGGAATCCAAAACCGGACAATGAAAAATCTGTTCAGGTTAACAGCTTCGAGATAGCAAACAGTAATTGCAGGATCCCTGCAGCGATGAAAGCCTGGCTAAAGAAGAATAGACCAGTATTAGGAGCACAGGGAGATGAGTATGTCACGCTCAATAAAGGCGATATTTTCAATTATTGACAATTAAGTTAAGCCGAAAGAAATGAGCAATATCTTACGTTTAATTTTAAGAATCAAACTATTAATGGCACTGGTGCTGATTTGTCAATTCGGTTTTTCACAAGTAAATGTGACAGGCAAGGAAGATCACATTTCCCTGCCAAAGGATTTTCAATTTCAGCATCCAATGACAGTGACCTCTAAAAAGGAGATTGCGGTAGTAAAGGATAGAATTAAAAATGGAATTGAACCTCAGGTTACTGCTTTCAGGAAATTAATCCTGTCAGCAGATTCTTCTCAGTCATTCACTGCTGATCCAACTGTGACAATGAATGTGATGGGTGGTTATGAAAAGAATAACAATCTGGCTGTAAATCGGGCTTGGTTGTGGAGGAACTGTCATGCAGCCTATTCTTCCGCTTTAGCTTATACATATACCGGTGAATCAAATTATGCCGATAAAGCGATCGAGGTCCTGAATGCTTGGGCAATCAGAGGGACCACATTCACCGGACAGGACAGGGGACTGCAAATAGGATCATACTTTTCTCCAATGTTATATGCCTCTGATTTACTCCATTCATACAAAGGTTGGAAGAAGAAAGACCGCGAAAGATTTAAATCGTGGTGGACAAACAATTGCCTTGTACATACCGATGAAGTAATGCATAACCGGTTGAACAATTGGAAGGATGCCGGAGTTTTAGGGACAATGTGTGCAGCAGTAGTATTTGAGAATCAACAATTAATGGTAGAGTCGCTTAATGAGTTACTTAGTTACTACAAACCCAATTCAAACGAGAAGGTCGCCAAGTATGGCACTTCCTGGAAAATGGCCAACGATGATAAAGGAACTTATCTGACTTCGGAGGTAACCAGAAATAATGGCCGCAGCGGACTAACCTATACTTACTATTCCCTGACGACAGGGGTTCAGGCGTTGGAGATAGCAAGATATGCCGGTTTCAATTTCTGGAATTCCAAAACCCCTGAAGGTGCATCTTTCTATGGAGTGATCGAGCAATTATTTAAATGGTCGATGCAAGGAATGACTTTCCCATGGAACCCCATGCCTGATAATAAGAAAATGAACCAGTTCAATAGTTTTGAACTGGCCAATAACAATTGCAATCTATCCCCGACAATAGTAGAATGGATCGACAAACACCGACCTGTATCAGGCGCTCAGGGAGACGAATATGTTACACTTAACAAAGGAAATATTCTGAATAGAAATTAGAAATGAAAAACGAAAAAATGAATAATGAAGTAGTTAAGAAAAAGGGAGGATACCTGTTACTAACAGGGTTAATGATATCGTCAACTCTCGCATATTCCCAAAATGCATCACCGAATATTATAGTGATATTGGCCGATGACCTTGGTTGGTCTTCCCTTTCAACGGTAATGGACAGGAATGTATCCGATTCTAAAAGCGACTTTCATCAAACCCCTAATATTGATAGGCTGGCATCTCAGAGTCTCCGGTTTACCAATGGTTATGCTGCCGCACCTGTTTGTTCGCCAACAAGGCATAGCATACAAACCGGACAATCGCCTGCCCGCATCAATCATGTAAAAGTAGGACAACCTACAACCCATATAAATTACGAAACAATATATTCACTGCCGAGAATGATAAAGGCTGCAAATCCTTCGTATGCCACGGCTCATTTTGGGAAATGGCATTTGGGTTGCGATCCATCCGTGATGGGTTATGACTTCAGCGATGGACAAACGAGCAATAAACAAGGCGGTTGGAGTAAGAAAGCCTCTTGGTTGGAAGTGATCAGGCAGGATGATCCCAAGTTGGTTTTTTCACTGACAGAGCGATCAATAAAGTTTATTGAAGAACAGAAGTCGAAAAGTAAGCCTTTCTTTTTGCAACTTTCACATTATGCGACGCATGAAAAAACCATCTGTACCCCAGGGTCTTACGATAAATTTGAAGCCTTGCCAAAAGGTAAAAAGCACAATTTGTCCACTTTTGCTGCCATGCTTTTTGATCTCGACAAATCAATCGGTACTCTCCTGGACAAGGTGGAAGAATTGGGTTTAAGTGATAATACTTATATCTTTTTCCTGACAGATAACGGTGGTGTTCCGTTTTTCCCGCCCAACAGTCCCGAAAAACAATTAAAAAAGGGAATGGGCTACAATGTGCCGTTACAAAGAGGTAAATGGGACCTTTTCGAAGGTGGCGTGCGTGTTCCGTTTATGGTAAAAGGACCCGGTATTAAACCTAATACTTTCTGCGATGTGCCGGTAATTACCTACGATTTGTTACCAACCATAGCCGATATAATTAACTTCAAAGGCAAATTGCCTGCCAATCTTGATGGTCAGTCAATAAAACCTTTGATGGATGGGAAAACCAGTATCAAAGAAAGAGCATTATATTTTCATTATCCGATATTTGGTGGCGCCGGAATAGGAAGACCAACATCTGCCATTCGGGATGGAGATTTCAAGTTGATTAAATATTGGGATGACGGCCAGGTACTTCTTTTTAATTTGAAGAACGATATCAGCGAGCAGAAGGATTTGTCCAATCTTGATGTCAAAAAAGCTAAATCACTTGAGTCAAAATTGGACGGTTATTTAAAATCAGTTCATGCCATATCCGCTGCAGAAATGAGGAAAATTGTTGAAAATGCCAAAAGTGCGAAGAATACAGACACAGAATAACGAAGTAAACCATGTTCCGGTTAACAAAATTTTATCCAGAAGTTTTGCGCATTTGGTGATCTGGGTTATATTGTTAAGCTGCAGCAATTTGAAAGGTAATACACCTGCTGTTAAAACCAATCAAGCAAGACTCGATAATTCGGCTGTGCAATCGGCAAAATCAATTAGCAGGCCGTTTACCTTGCAGAAATCAAATGTACACCAATCAGATAGCGTCACAGTCTCAAGTCTTTTCGGGAACAACATGATTTTACAACAGAATACAAAAATTCCTGTTTGGGGATGGTCTGCACCAGAAGCAACAGTGAAAATCTGTGTCAGCTGGGGGAAGAAATTAGCAGTTAAAGCTGATAGGGATGGAAAGTGGATAGCTTGGATTCGGACCCCGAAAGCGATTCCTGGTGAAGACACGAAATATACCTTATCTGTTGAGAGCTCTAAAAACAAAATTACCTTTTCAAATGTGCTTATTGGGGAAGTTTGGATTTGTACCGGTCAATCAAATATGTGGATGCCGATGAGCTATTCGTATGCAGGAATGGTGGGAGTAGTAGATTATGCCAATGAAATAGCAGCCGCGAATTATCCGAATATCCGATTGTTCACGGTGCCTAAAGATGCCTCTCTTGTACCGTTGGACAATTGCACCGGAACATGGTCAGATTGCAACCCGACAGCTGTTTCAACATTTTCCGCGGTAGGTTATTATTTCGGACGCGAGTTATTTAGGCATCTCAATATCCCAATAGGGCTAATTAATGATTCATATGGCGGTTCTTCAATCCAGGCATGGATGAAGAGAGCGGTACTGGATGCCGATCCTGAATTGAAAGCCAAATATTCAGATCAGACTTTTAAGAGTGAATCGACTAACCCTTCGCGATTGTACAATGCAATGATTGCGCCCGTTATCCCTTTCGCCATTAAAGGGGCAATCTGGTATCAGGGTGAATCAAATGTTTTTGATGGATCCTATTATACCAGAGCCAATCTGGCTATGCTAAAAGACTGGAGGACCGATTGGGGAAGAGATTTTTCGTTTTATGCTGTCCAGTTGACACCCAGATTAAGTTTGCAGAATGATTTCGATTCCGATTACAGGAAGTGTATGTTCCGCGAAGCTCAAAGCAATATCATGTCTGAACGCAAGACGGGAATCATTGTGACAACTGATTTGATGCTAAACAAACAGGAACTTTCGGCTATTCATCCAAGAATGAAAAAGCAGGTTGGCATGCGTCTGGCTTACTTGGCTCTGGCGAAAGACTATGGTCAAAAAATTCAGTACCTGGGTCCAAAGTTGAAATCTTATAATGTTCAGGGGCATAGTATTAAGATTGATTTTTTGCCCAAATCTATAGGTAGTGGTTTGTCGACCAAAGATGGCATGATGCCAAAATGTTTTAAGATTGCCGGTGATGATCAAAAGTTTTATCCGGCAATGGCAACCATCGAAGGTAATTCAATCGTAGTTACTTCCTCCTATGTAAATCTGCCCGTGGCGGTCAGATATGCATTTTCGGGAGGAGCGATCACTAATCTGATGAACAAAGAAGGAATTGCAGCTTTTCCTTTCAGGACGGATAAGTGGGATGCCCCTATCTACGTAAACGTTCCGGAACCCAATTTTTAAGTATAAATTTGATTAACCCTTAAAATGATGAAATATAAATATTTAGCCTCGTTATTTTTCTTGCTTTTCTCGGTAGGTCCACTTAAGGCACAGTATCATAAAAATTTACTGAAAAACAAGATTACTGTGGATCTCATCAATCGCAGCATTCTTCCAAAGGCCGACTGGAAACCCTTTCCAAAGGTGGGGCAATGGGTGCAAGTCCCTGACTCTGTTAAACAAAAATATATCAAGAAAGCCGAAGCCCTTTTAGATAATCAATGGGTTTCAGTGCCGGCTTCATCCTATCTTGAGTTTGCAGCAACCGGGAAACGAGGCAACGACAAATATTTAAATGCAATTCCGGAAGCACTGATTATTCTGACGATGGCTGAGCTTTTTGAAAATAAGGGCAGGTTCTTAAATTCAATGGTCGACTGTATCTGGACAGCCTGCGAAATGTCGTTGTGGGCAAATGCTTCGTCACCGTTATTCAGATCAGAGGACCCTCAAAAACTCCCTGATATCAGCAACGGAAAGCTCCCAATCGTCGATCTGCATACCGGCGAAATAGCAGTGGCAATAGCCTGGTCTCATTATTTTTTTAAGGAAAGATTCGATGAAATGTCCCCTGTGATAAACAAAAGAATTAAAGAAGAGATAAACAGTCGTATTTTGACGCCGTGTCTGGAGAGAAGCGATTTCTTTTGGATGGGTTATGACGGTCGGAAAGTCAACAACTGGAACCCTTGGGTGAATTCTAACTGGCTAATATGTACATTATTGATTGAGGATGATGTTCAACGCAGAGACAGGTCTATTGCCAAAATCGTTGAGAGTGCCAATTTCTTTTTGAATGGCTACGAAAATGACGGAGGATGTGACGAAGGTTCTACCTATTGGTCCCATGCTCCGGGGAGTCTTTTTGAAATCCTTCAGTTGCTTAACTCTGCCAGTGGAAATAAAATTAACCTTTTTGATGAGAAGATTATTTCTAAAATGGGATCATTTATTTGTCAAATGTATATTGGAAATAACAGGGTGGTAAATTATGCCGATGCTGTATCAAGAGCTACAATTAGTTCAGGGTTGGTTTTTAACTACGGCCTGGCTATAGGTGATTCTGTCATGATGAGATATGGTAGTTATTTGTTTAAAAATGATAAGGGTTACATCGACGATCGAATCAATCGGGTACTTTGGGGGTTGGCCGCTTATGATAAAATTGTCGCAGTAGAGCCCCTTGAACCATTTATAAAGGATTCCTGGTTTCCTGATCTTCAAATCATGACTGCACGCAATTCGGGCGGATCGTCAAAAGGCTTCTATATAACAGCCAAAGGAGGCGTTAACGGCGGGCCTCATGGTCACAACGATGCTGGAAATTTTATGATATTCTATGATGGTAATCCCATCCTTATAGACGCTGGAGTAGGCGTTTATAGCGGGGCAACTTTTGGCCCCGGTCGTTATAAGATCTGGACAATGCAGTCGGGGTACCATAATCTTCCGACGATCAATGGAGAAATGCAGGTGCATGGTGAAAATTCCGGGGCAAAGAATATAAAATATTCGACAGATTCTAAATCGGTTCATTTCAGTATGGATCTGGCAGGAGCTTACCCTGAAGCAGCTTTTATCAAACAATGGAAGAGAGATATTTACTACAACAGGAGTTCACAAGTTATAATCCTGGACGAAAAATATGCACTATCCCGGTTTGTGAAGCCTGTTGAATTAAATTTTCTGGTGATGTATAAGCCTGAAATTGATCAGGATAAGGGAGTAATTCGTTTTGAATTGGACGACAATTCAACTGTGATTATGAGCTACAAAACTGAACAAATGACCCCATCCGTGGAAGCAGTAAAGATGGATTCGAAAATAAGAGGTGCATGGGGAGAAAATCTTTTCCGGCTCAGACTCACGCTGACAGATTCAAAACTTGCAGGTAAAGTTCAGATCTCATTTAAAAAGTTGTAGTATTATACCTCGTTCAATAGATATATTAAAACAAAAATTAGTATGAAAACATATCCTCTTGCGAAGGTTATTGGTTGCAGCGCCCTTGTTGCTGGTTCAGCCTTCCAGTTATGGGCTCAGAAAACTGACGTCCGACCTAATATTGTCATCATCATCACTGACCAGCAATCCTCTGATGCCATGAGTAACCGGATTGGAAGCCAGTATATCAAGACCCCCAACATGGATTATCTGGCTAATCACGGGATAACTTTTACCAAGGCTTACTGTGCCAATCCGCTTTGTATTCCGTCACGTTCTTCGATGTTTACCGGTCTTTATCCGCATCAGGTTGGAATTCAAGCCAATGAAAACGACAAGGATCTTGCTTCTGTAGGAATTCCAACGATGGGAACAATTTTTCGGAAAGGTGGTTACGAAACTGCATATTTCGGCAAATGGCATCTTCCTTACGATATCAATGACAAGAAATCGCATGGATTCGAGTTTATGGCGCACAACAAATCCAACGGCATCGATTCAATCATTCCGGACGACGCCATTCAATACCTTCGCCAAAAGCATGACAAACCGTTTTTGATGGTGGCTTCATTCATCGATCCTCATAATATCTGCGAGTGGGCCAGGGGACAAAGACTTCCCGATGGACCTATTGGAACGCCTCCTGCTGCCGATTTATGCCCACCATTATTGGCAAATCACGCTCACAGCCAGAATGAGTCAGATATAGTGTCGCTTTTGAGGACTTCAGCACATGCCAGTCCGATGTTCCCGGTAGGAAATTTCGATGATGATCAATGGAGGCAGTACCGATGGGCCTATTACCGGATGATTGAAAAAGTGGATGGTCAAATAGGCAAAATTCTTACTGAATTAAGAACGACCAGTATCGACAAGAATACGGTGATCGTTTTTTTGGCCGATCACGGGGATAGTCAAGGAGCTCATTTTTTGAATCAGAAGACTAATTTCTTCGAGGAAGTCGTCAATGTTCCATTTATAATCACCTTACCAGGAATGTCAAAACCGGAAGTTTCAACGCAACTCATTCAGACAGGAATTGACCTGATCCCGACGATTTGTGATTATGCAGGGATTCTTGTTCCTGCTGGATTTCCCGGGTTGAGCGCGAAAAAGATGACAGCAATTGCTGGGAGTCCTTTGAGAGCATATGTTGTTACCGCCGTGAAACCGATACAGGGAGTTGCAGTTGATGGCGTCAAACCCGATCCGGATGGCAGGATGGTCAAAGGAAAACGATATAAATATTGGATCTACAGTCAAGGTAAACAGCCTGAATCACTGTTCGATACAAAAAATGATCCGGGAGAAATGGTCAATCTGGCGACAGATCCGAAATATAAAAAAGTGTTGGCGGAATATAGAAAACACCTGGAAAACTGGTGCACAAAATACAAGGATTCGTTTGCTCAATACCTGATTAAATAAAGATTCAAATGAATAAAAAATATGTTTTTCTGACAATGTTCTCTCTGGCATTATTGCTATCCTGCTCCAAACAGAAAACCGTCACAGAGACGATCGATGATTCGCTGGCATTTTCTGCCAGACAATACACGCTGATGGCCGAAGTCATGAAGGATAAACCATGTTTACTTCCGCGATCCATCAATAAGGAAGGGAAATTAGTTGCCGATAGTTCCAAAAGCTGGATCAGCGGATTCTTTCCCGGTTCTTTGTGGTACCTGTACGAGACGACCAGGAACACGAAATTTCTGGAATACGCAAAACTGATAAATACCCGCGTGGAAAGAGAGAAATTCAGAACAAACAATCATGATGTAGGTTTTATCCTTTACTGCAGTTTTGGCAATGGCTTGAGATTGACCGGCGAGAAAAGCTACAACGATATTTTACTGACCGGCGCCAAATCACTGGCTACCCGTTTCAATCCTAAAATCGGAAGCATTAAGTCATGGGAGAGGCCGGACAAATGGCAGTATCCGGTGATTATTGACAACATGATGAACCTTGAATTATTGTTTTGGGCTTCCAAATACTCAGGTGACAGTACTTTCTATAAAATGGCAGTTTCTCACGCCAATAATACACTTAAGAACCATTACAGGCCTGATTATAGTTGTTACCATGTTGTTTCTTATGATACCCTTACCGGGAAGGTCGATAAACGGCAAACTGCTCAGGGATATGCAGATGAATCGGCATGGGCACGTGGACAGGCCTGGGGATTGTATGGATACACCATGACTTACCGGGAGACAAAAGATAGAAAGTATCTGGATCATGCCATCAATATTGCAAAGTATCTGATCAACCAGCCTAATTTACCTGTCGATAAAATTCCATATTGGGATTTCAATGCGCCCGGCATTCCCAACGAACCCCGTGATGCATCTTCAGGAGCCATAATGGCATCTGCTTTAATTGAGCTCAGCCAATATGTGGATCCGGAATTTTCAAAAAAATGCATTTCTATAGCGGAGGATCAAATAAGATCTCTTTCCTCTCCCGCCTACAGGGCCACAGAAGGAAGCAACGGAAACTTTATTTTAATGCACAGCGTTACAAGCAAGCCTAAAAATTTGGAGGTAGACAATCCGCTCGCTTATGCAGATTACTATTTTCTGGAGGCCATGCTGAGACTCAAAGCCATTCAGAAAAAGGAATCTGGCATTAATTGAAAATTTTTCGATTATCAATTGAGGCTAAGTCGAAGGTTTATTGCGAATACTAAACACCATATTTTTTTTGAGAGATATAGTGATACTAAAGCTAATGGCTAATTGCTAACAAACTAATAGCTTATAAAAACGTCCATGCCCGAATTAAATTTCAAAACCCTATGTTTATTAAGTGTAGCTACGCTTCCCTTTCTGGTTAAAGCTCAAAAACCAAATATCGTTTTGTTCCTTGCAGATGATGTCAGTTGGAATGATTTTGGCTGCTATGGCAATAAGGAAGTGAAGACACCAAATATTGATCGTCTGGCCCAAAGTGGTATCAGATTTACTAATTTCTTCCTGACGGCTAGTTCCTGTAGTCCAAGCAGGAATAGCATCATCACTGGAAGGTATCCGCACAATACAGGGGCAGCTGAATTGCATACGGAACCCCCACTTGATATGGTTTCATTTCCGGAAATATTGAAAAAAAACGGTTATTTCACTGCTCAGGTTGGTAAATTTCACATGGGTGAATATGCACGGAGAGGATTTGATGTAACTAATGAGAATGTACAACTAAATGCAGACGGAGGGGAAGAACTCTGGGTAAAGACGCTAAAGGGAAGGCCAAAAGATAAGCCATTTATGCTCTGGTATGCTTCCTATGATGCGCACAGGCCGTGGGGACCGGACGAAATGACAGGTACACACGAAGCCGAAAGTGTAACACCTCCGTTTTATCTCGCCAATGCCTCCGCTACAAAGTGTGATCTGGCAAAATACTACGACGAAATAGCACGTTTTGATCGTTACATTGGATTGGTAATTGGAGAACTTCGAAAACAAGGTATACTGGAAAATTCGATTATCATTGTAATGGCAGATAATGGACGGCCATTCCCGCACAGCAAAACAAGGGTAAACGACCGGGGTATGAAGACGCCGTTTGTACTCTTTTGGCCAAAAGTTATTGGATGAACCGCGGCAACCTTTCAGAAATTATGTTTTTGCCGAACACAACTGGCATGATTACGAGGCCCACGAACGGATGGTCAGGACAAAAGATTTCCTTTATATTTTGAATTCACGGCCACAGTTTGCCAATACCGGTCCGCTCGATGCAGTGAGCAGTCCCTCTTTTCAGGATCTGGTTGATTTAAAAAACGACCGTACAATTTCGACCGTTCAGGCAGATGTATTTCTTACACCAAGACCGGTTGAGGAGTTGTACAAGAATGTTTCTGATCTGGATCAGGTAAAAAATTTGGCTGCCGAACCGAGATACTTGCAAAAATTGGAGGAACTTAGAAAAGTAGTAACCGAATGGATGGAGGAAACAGGAGATGATATTCCTCAGAACCTCACCAAAGACTGGTACCTCAAAAAGGCTGGAAACATCAAGACTCCCGAATTTGAAATCAGAGGGGAGATGCCGGGAGCTAAAAGAAATGCCACGCACAATAACAACAAGGGGGCATTTTGACGAGGATGTCAAAAAAAATTATCTTTGAATATAAAATAGCTGACATGGTTAGAAGTTATGCTCATGACTATTTTATATTTCCGCATTTCCAAACTGATTAATTGAAACTGATTATTATATCTTTGTGATAACCTGTATAATGATTAATTGGAGTTGGATCATGATAATCACGGGTAATTGGTAGTAATCATTAATTTAACTAGGATATTTTCGAATGAAAGCAATTAAATTTCTTACGCTTTCTTTGCTGGCACTTTCGGTTCAGAGCAATGCCCAGACAAAGAAAATGAACGTCCTCTTCATATCCGTTGATGACATGAATAATGATTTGGGCTGTTATGGTCATCCATTGGTGAAATCTCCGAATATCGACCGTCTTGCATCTAAAGGCACTGCATTTGCAAACTCTTATTGCCAGTTTCCGCTCTGCAGCCCCAGTCGCAGCTCCATTTTAACCGGCCTGCGCCCTGACAAAACCCGTGTTTTTGATTTAAAATATCACTTCAGGCAGGATATGCCGGATGTGGTAACCCTTCCGCAAATGTTTATTCAAAGCGGCTATTATGTTGCCCGGGTAGGGAAAATGTACCATTACGGGAACCCGGGTGATATAGGCACCAATGGATTGGACGACAGGGCTTCATGGATGGAGCGCATCAATCCTGCTGGTCTTGATAAAACTTCCCTTGAACTTGACATCATTAATTATACGCCTGACAGGGGTTTGGGTTCAGCGATGGCCTTTCTTTCCGACAGTAAGGGAAAAGACGCGGAGCATACTGACGGGAAAGTTGCCGATGAAGCTATTAAGCTGTTAGAGAAGCATAAAAACAAGCCGTTTTTTATTGCTGCAGGTTTCTATAAGCCGCATACCCCCTGGATAACACCTAAGAAATATTTCGATATGTATAAACCCGGCGACATGAGTCTTCCCAAAATAGCTCCGGAAACGCCGGCTAATTACCCTGAGCCGGCCTTAGCCTCAACTAAACCCTGGCCCTATTTTGGCATCACCACCGACCAGGCCATGGAGTGTAAACTGGCTTATTTTGCAGCTATTTCCTTTGTCGATGCGCAAATCGGACGGTTACTCGATGCCGTTGATGCATTGGGATTAAGTAATAACACCATTGTGGTTTTTTGGAGCGATCATGGATACCATCTGGGAGAACACGGCTTATGGTTCAAGCAAAGTTGTTTTGAGGAATCAGCCAAAAGTCCTTTAATCATATTTTATCCGGGAGCTAAATCAGCCGGAAAGATATGTCGTCGGACAGTTGAGTTGGTTGACATTTATCCAACCCTTGCCGAACTTACAGGTTTGACACCTCCCGGAAATATTCAAGGTTATAGTTTGTTGCCGCTTCTTCAAAATCCGGGAGCTGAATGGCAGCATCCGGCTTATACCCAGGTTCAGAGAGGAAATACACCGGGCCACAGCGTCCGTACCGAAGCATGGCGATATACCGAATGGGGATTCGGAAAGCTGGGAGAAGAATTATACAATGAAGAAGCTGACTCCCAAGAATTAAACAATCTTGCCGGTAATCCAAAATATGACGGGGTGAAACAACAAATGAAAGCGCTGCTTCATACGATTCATCCATTACCTGTATCAGGCGGCATTGCGGATGATGATACAAGACAAAAATACAGCAATTAGAGCATTCAATGCAATATTTTAAAAAATTAAACTGCTGTTAATCTGTATTATCGTAGCAGGAGCATTCTTTAACTACAAATAATAGACAAATCCAACAGTTCCCATCACCACCTCTTTCGGAACAATCATGCTGCCGCTTTTCAACTGTTCAGTGATAATCGTATTGTTGTTTTTGGTTGATTTAATCTCTTCATATTTGGTGGTAGACTTTGACAACTGGTAATCAACGGCCAGTTTAAGCTGTACTTTTTCGGATACTTTGATCCGCAGGGCGGTCCCTGCCAAATAAGCCATAGAAACATTCACGGAATTGGTATTGTGCTGCAGGTATTCCCAGTTGTTGGAGGGATTTTTAAAAAGGAGTTGCTGGTCGGGAAGATAGGTGACATTCATTCCAGCCATAGCCTGGAAATCCCAGGCAAGCCTGTCGAAATTCACAGAGAATACCGGACCGAACACCATACTGTTAGTCATCCAGGGGTTTACTGTAAGTGCAAGGTTGACCCTTTCTGTTTCCGTGAAAGGCACCTGATTTTTCATTCTGTTTTCCATCATGGTCCCCATTCCGCTGCGGTCGACCGGATTGGTGTTTAATGAAACCATCCCTTTCAATCCCCAGTGGTTGCTCAGCGGATAGGTCGCATCCAGGTTCAAGGCAAAACCATTTAAGGCAAACCCGGCATCAGCACCTACAGGATCGGTCGCTGCAAACGTTTTAAGCGGCAGGCAGCCTCCCATCGAAAAGGAGAAATACCAGTTGTCGGGTTGAGCCGAAAGCTGGATGGAGAGCAGCAGTAACACAAAGGCAGTAAGGGATTTTCTCATGTGGTATTCGCTTGTTGATCAGATTAATAAAATTAAAAGAACAGGGAAATAAAGGGATGTATGACACCCTGGATAATCTTGCCTGTAGCAGGATCGAGTTGTGAACCGAACATACTGTGAGGAATGGAGAAGATTGCTAATGTAACTACCATGGCAGCCACCGTCCAGTACCTGGATTCCTGTTTGCGGTTGAATAACCATGCTATCCACCATGCAACAAAGGCAATCAGCGTCTTGTTATCCGTCAGATCCCATCCGTATGGCACTCCGGCCCAAAGTTCATTGAAAGCATATTTCTGCACCAGTGGTCCCATGATTAAACCTCCGACGAAAATCGTCCCGAGTGTGATTTTCAGCATCTTAAAAGAAGGAACTTTGAAAAGTGCGAAAAATCCTGCTACATTACTGAACAGCATGGCTAAAAACATAATCAGTATATGGGGAATCAAAATCACATTAGGTACATAACCTTTGAACCGGATAACTGTGGGAACGCCGTTGTTCAGTACAAACTGTTCGTTGCCTTTGTTCAGTGTGATCTTGTATTCAAGTTTGCCTGCCATCCCCTGGTGCGGCAAACCGGCCGAAAGATTTTGCCCATCTCGCGACATAGGCACTTTGGTGAAATCAACCTTCTGCGGATAAATACGGTATTCAAGTGTGCCGGTAACCTCCTGATCAGGCAAGGATATAGTAATTGGGCAGTCACCGTCACCGTCGAAAGATCTGAGGAGTTTAAAATTATAGGTTTGCCCGGCCATGGCTATCTGGGTTCTCTGCGGGTGCGTCGGCCCTGTCAGCCTTTGATAGAAAGCTGCAGAAATGGTCAGAATGACGGCAAAAATCCAGATGAGTGTTTTCTTGGTTTGCATAATTAGTCTGTGAAATAATTCCGGACAAAAGTAAACAAAATCGGGTAAAAACCGGAACGGATACCTTCCGCTCAGCGATTCAGCTTATAGTATTTTTTTCTACGGTTAAAGCTTTGCGTTCATTTCGAGGTATGCCATTCCGGTTGGCGGTTTGCACCAACATTCTTTTGCCCAAAAATTTGTCTTTGTTTCTTACCTCCTTTCGCTTTTG
>JBBQHB010000089.1:0-21359 GCA_038323575.1 Bacteroidales bacterium
AATTCACTTTTGATTTCATAATAGGCGGATTTAAAAAATATCGTATATTTGCAGCTCGAAAAAATGCGGACGTGGCGTAATTGGTAGCCGTGCCAGACTTAGGATCTGGTGCCGAGAGGCGTGGGGGTTCGAGTCCCTTCGTCCGCACAAAAAGAAAACCGCCTTTCCCATGCCGGAATCAGAGGCGGTTTTTTAAGTTAATTCGAAAATACATATTCAATTTTATATTAATGAATACCACAAGAACAGACGTCGACGAACTGAACGCCATCATCAGAGTCTCTATTGAGAAAAGTGATTATGAAGCTACAGTTAACGAAACACTCAAAGATTACAAGAAAAAAGCCAATATGCCTGGTTTCCGCAAGGGAATGGTGCCAGCTGGTTTAATTAAGAAAATGTACGGTAAAGCAGTTCTTGCCGAGGAGATCAACAAGATGCTCAGCAGGGAGTTAAGCCGTTACATCAGCGAAGAGAAACTTCAGATTCTTGGCGAACCGCTCCCCAACGAGACCGAACAAAAGCCGATTGATTTTGATCATGACGAGAACTTTGACTTCGTTTTTGACCTGGGATTTACACCTGCTATCGACATTGATTTCAAGAAACTCGGCAAATTGCCGCTTTATGAGATTGCCATCGATGAGGAGATGATCAACAATCAGGTGGAGGCATTCCAGAACCGTTTCGGTAGTTATATTGACGCGGAAGTGTCGGGTGAGAAGGACAATCTGGTCGGAAGTATGAAACAACTGGATGAGAACGGCGCCGTGCTTGAGGGCGGTATTCAGGCTGAAGATGCGCAGGTTTCGATCCAGATGGTCAAAGGTAAAAAGGAGAAAAAAGCGCTTCTGGGCAAAAAAGCCGGAGACAGTTTTAAATTCAATCCCAAGACTGCTTTCGGGAACCACCACTACGTTAAACAGGTGCTTAAGATAGATGAAACTCAGGCAGAGTCAGTTACTGCTGATTTCGAAATGACCGTTTCCAAAGTTAATACTTTCGTTCCGGCTGAGCTGAACGAAGAGATGTTTAAAAAATCGCTCGGCGGTGTTACAGATGTAGCTACAATCGATGAATTCAAGGAAAAAATAGCGGAAGACCTGAAGGTAAACCTGGGTTATTCAACCGAATACCGTTTCCTGGTTGATACCAAAGAGGCGCTTACGAACTATGTAGGCATGAAACTTCCTGAAGAATTCCTGAAACGTTGGTTGGTTTATTCCAACGAAAATATTACCAGGGAGCAGGTCGATGAGGAATTCAGCCTGTTTGTGAAAGACCTGGAGTGGACGCTGATCAAAAGTCGCATCTCCAAAGACAATCATATTCAGGTAGTTGAAGCTGATGTGATCGCTTTGGCCAGAGAGGCAGCCCTGATGCAGTTCCGTCAGTATGGCATGTTTAATGTCCCGGAGGAATACCTGGACAATTATGCAAAATCCATCCTGAAAAACGAAGAAGAGCGGCATCGCCTGGTCGAAAAGAAATCGGAGAGCATGGTCCTTGATTTTATCAAAGCCAATGCTGAACTGAATGTAAAAACAGTTTCCCAGAAGGCTTTCGACGACCTTTTTGAAAAATAGCAACCTCCTTTGGTGAGAATATCATTCTGATTTACCATTGGAAGGGGTATTTTAATAACTTTGTGTATCGAACCGTTTGCTTTTATCCAAAGCAAAGGGTTCGGTTTTTACGAAGTTTTTTTATTATAAAATCATATTACCATGAGCCTACAAAGTGATGAATTTCGCAAATTTGCGATTAAACAGATGGGAATAAGTAGTTTATCCCTTCATAAATTTGAGTCTGTTCACGCCAGTTATATCTCACCGACCATCATCGAAGAACGACAGATGAACATCGCACAGATGGATGTTTTCTCCAGGTTAATGATGGACAGGATCATTTTTCTGGGACTTGCGATCGATGATTATGTAGCCAATATCATTCAGGCACAGCTTCTTTTCCTCGAATCTTCCGATCCGGGCAAAGATATCCAGATCTATCTCAACTCTCCGGGTGGGTCAGTACACGCCGGACTAGGAATTTATGATACCATGCAGTACATTAACTGCAACATTGCCACGATTTGTACAGGGATGGCCGCTTCCATGGCTGCCGTACTGATGACTGCCGGGGCAAAGGGGAAACGTTCAGCGCTGAAACATTCCCGGATCATGATCCATCAACCTATGGGCGGAGCCCAGGGACAGGCATCCGATATTGAAATCACAGCCAGGGAGATCACGAAACTGAAACATGAGCTTTATGCGATCATTGCATTCCATTCGGGACAACCGGTCGATAAAGTGGAAAAAGATTCGGACAGGGATTATTGGATGACGGCGGAAGAAGCCAAAGCCTATGGCATGATCGATGAGATCCTTGTACGCCAGAAAAAATAACAGGTGCACTTTGCTGTTCAACATATAAAAATGGAATGAAAAAAGTCGACAGATGTTCGTTTTGCGGACGGGAGAAGAAAGATGTTCAGTTGCTGATCGCAGGAATGGAAGGCCATATCTGCGATAACTGTATTGAGCAGGCACATTTGATCGTTGAAGAAGAGTTCAAGAAAAATGTGGGCTTCGACCTCCAGGGGTTGGAGTTAAAAAAGCCCAAGGAGATCAAAGCATTTCTCGATCAGTACGTCATCGGACAGGATGATGCCAAAAAGATTCTTTCCGTTGCAGTGTATAACCATTACAAAAGGCTGAACCAGAAAGTTACGGATGATGGGACAGAAATTGAAAAATCCAATATCATCCTGGTAGGGCCGACCGGCACAGGTAAAACATTGCTTGCCAAAACCATTGCAAGGATGCTCCATGTTCCTTTTACCATCGTGGATGCGACGGTACTGACCGAGGCCGGGTACGTGGGAGAGGATATCGAAAGTCTGCTGACCCGTCTGCTGCAGGCTGCAGATTACAATGTTGAGGCTGCGGAACGCGGTATTGTTTTCATTGACGAAATAGATAAGATTGCCCGGAAAGGGGATAATCCTTCTATTACACGCGATGTTTCAGGGGAAGGTGTACAGCAGGGTTTGCTGAAACTGCTGGAAGGAGCTATCGTCAATGTGCCGCCACAGGGTGGAAGAAAACACCCGGAACAGAAGATGATACCGGTTGACACCAAGAATATTCTGTTTATCTGCGGAGGCGCCTTTGAAGGTATTGAAAGAAAAATTGGATTGAGGCTGAATACCAAAGTTGTCGGATACAAAGCCATAGCCGAATACGGGAAAATCGACAGGGACCATTTGCTTCAGTACATCTCTCCCCAGGATTTGCGTGCTTTCGGTTTGATTCCGGAAATCGTTGGCCGTTTACCGGTATTAACCTACCTGGTGCCGCTCGACAGAGAATCCCTGCGCAGGATCCTCACCGAACCCAAGAATTCGATCATCAAGCAGTACCACAAGCTGTTCGAGATGGACGGCATAAAACTGGAATTCAAGGAAGAGACCCTCGATGTGATAGTCGACAAAGCCATCGAGTTTAAACTCGGCGCCCGCGGATTAAGGTCCATTTGCGAAACCATCATGATTGATGCCATGTTCGATATGCCTTCTGAAGGGGGAACCAGCATGGTTATCACGCCGGAATTTGCCTCAGAAAAAATTGAAAGGATCAGTACTTTACGTCTTCAGGCAGGTTGACGCTTGTTTGGGAAAAAATTATATCTTTGAAACGAATTAAAATTATAACAATAAATGAGTAATGGAATTGTCAAATTCTTTAATGTAACAAAAGTATTTGGGTTTATCAAAGACGATGAGTCTCAAAATGAGTACTTTGTACACGTAACAGTATTAATCGATCAAATCAAAGAAAACGACCATGTAACTTTCGAACTACAAGACGGAAGAAAAGGTTTAATCGCCGTGAACGTAAAACAAGCTTAAATAAAGCAAGTTTCGAACAAAAAAAGAGGGTGTCGGTTGGAGACCCTCTTTTTTGTTAATGGCTTCCGGCATAAATGATTAATCCGATTCCCACCACAAAGAGCAGGAACATGGCAGTCAGCAATCCTGAAGTTCCTTTTGAGCCTTTGAACTCTTTCCAGATAAACACCCCCCACAGTGCCGCGATCAGGGTTGCGCCTTGTCCGAGACCGTAAGATATCGGGAATCCCGCCTTGCCTGCGGCAATGATGCTCAATGACATGCCGACACACCAGATCATTCCGCCCAGAATACCGGTCAGATGCTCCTTCAGTCCACCTTTGAAATATTGGGCATAACTTACAGGCACCCCTTCGAATGGTTTTTTCATCAGAATCGTATTAAACAGCAGGTTACTCACCAGTACGCCAATCGAAAAGAATACGGTTGCAGTATAGGGCGTCAGGAACCCGGCTTGCGGATGTAAAAAATCTCCGGCCATGGAACTGGCGACAAACCTGTAAAACAGCGCCATCAACACACCGCCTACAAGCGACAAAACGATTCCTTTGGTGGGCACTTTCATGGCCTGCGATGCCTTTTTCCGGTAAGCAATGGCATCTACCACAATTGCCGCCGTTACCAGGCCCACGCCTGCAAAAAGCCAGACAGGACTGCCTTGAGGTGTAGCCATGTAGTTAATGACAACTCCCAGTACAAGGGCAATGCCTATCCCTACCGGGAAAGCCACCGACATGCCTGCGATGGCTATCGCGGCAGCCACGAGGATATTAGCCGCATTGAAAATGAAGCCTCCAAGGATTGCCTTTTGAAGGTTGGCCGGATCGGCCAGTTTCAGGTCGGCCAGGAAGCCCCGTCCCTGATCGCCGAAACTGCCCAGTGTAAAGGCGAAAAGCAACGACATCAGTACGATACCGATGACATAATCCCAGTAAAAAAGTTCAAATCTCCACGATTTTTCGGCCAGTTTCTGGGTGTTGGCCCACGAACCCCAGCAAAGCATGGTAACAAAAGTCAGAGCGACTGCCAGTGTGTAACTTTCAACGATGTACATGACGTTTAGATTGAAATTGGTTATATTATAGAGAAGTGCCTAAAGTGAACTAAAGTGATCTAAAGTGATCTAAAGTGAACTAAAGTGCCTAAAGTACTTGGGCAGGCGACATGGTGCCTCATATTTTATATTCATAAAGATTAATGAACAGTTTCAAAGTGTCATATTGAATCACCCAATATGACGGGCAGTTTACGTTTCTCAATTGTCAGGCTGTTCGCATCAATAATTAGCGCTTCCGGATCAAAGGTGATTTTGCCAATCACTTGGTAGCCTGGCAATGAATAAAAAAGTAGGATGCAAATAGTGCCTGAAGCAAGCACCCCATAAAAGTAGCCTGCCGGGCAATGCTTTAAATAAACGATACAAATGAATCCGGCCAAAATGATGGAAACAGATTTCAAAATCTTAAGAATGATTACATTAGATTTTTCTGTCAGTTTAAAATCAGTTTTCATTTTTCCCTGAACACCAGCGCATCACTCACATAAATCCTGCTGTCCAGCGACTCCGGTTTTTTATCCCCGGTGACCACCAGCTTAAGGGTATGTTTGCCAGGTGTCAGGTTGAGCGCATGGCAGATGTTGATGGGCGTTTGCTCCTGTTTATTGTAATAAAAATAAGTATCAAAAGTGGAGTGTAGTTTATCGTCGATGAAAAGTTCGGCCTTACCTCCGTCTTTCTTCCAGTTTCCTTCCAGAGAAATTGCAGTACCTTCAAAAGCAAACTCAAGGGCATCCCCTTTGTTACCGGCAAATTTTGCCTGTTTGACTTTTTTGGTCTCGTTTTCAGGCGCCATTGGGAAGGTTTGCCAGTTGCCGGACAATTTCCACCGTTTTTCGTCGAAAATGGAGACCTTTTCACTCAGTACCATTTTCGGAAAACTTACTTCCAGAGGAGCCGGGACCGGAACCTGGATTTTAACACTGATCTGATCCGGTGTAACCGTACCGCCTTCTGCAATAATGTGATTTACTGCGTATTTGTATGTGTTGTCTACTGCTTTTCGGAAGGAGTAGTCAGTGAAAATGAAAATCGAGTCCTGCATTCCGGTGACCGCTTTTTTCATCGGTTCGGGCAGATGGCTGAAGCCGTTGATCACACCAAGGATAGCCATCGCATTGGAAGGATTGCAGTCGGAATCCTGACCGCAGCGGGTCGTGATCTCCATTGTTTTCATCAGGTCGCCCTCACCGTACAACAGGCCGATCACGATATAGGCGCCGTTGAATTTGGCATCAATGTTAAAGGCTTCACCTGCAGTGCAGATGTGGGTTTTGCCCCATTTATCCTCTATGGCTTTCCAGACTGCGCGCCAGTCGCCCGGATTTTTATCTTTCAGGAGAAGAACATCATTGATGATTTTGGCATAATCGGATGCTGCAGGCAACGAACGCAAAGCTTTCTCTACTATCTTCAACAGATCTTTTTCAAAAAATGCCTCCGCATAAAGGGCGGACAGGAAAACCCCGCCGTAATAACCATCGCCGTAATTCATGATATGGCCGATCTTGTCGGCCAGTCTGACGGCGCTGTTCGGCATTCCGGGAGACATAAACCCGATGTAGTCGGCTTCGATCTGGAAATCGATGTCGTTGGCATGAAAGTTAAATTCCGGAGCGCCCGAACGGGGAGGGAAGATACTGTCGTAGTAATTCTTCCGGGCCTGGCAATTGGCATGCCATAGCTCGTAACCCGCTTTGGCAAACAACTCCTGGTATTTTTTTGCCGGGGCGTTGATCCCGTACTGATCCATGGTCATAAGAAAGGTGAGCTGAACATAGAGATCGTCCTGCGTGAGGGATCCGATCGCATCGTTCGGTGTCCAGCGGATCGAATCTTCATAAGTATGGCCCAAAGCCCTGAATTCGGTCGGCGCTCCATAGGTCACGCCGAGCATCTTTCCGGCCCAGCCGCCGGCTATTTTGTCTTTCAGCACTTCGGGTGAAATGGTTCGGACGGTAGGTATATGCATCATCCGATCCTCAATAAATCTTCCCAGGTTTTCCGGCGTCATTTTAAATTTGACATAGGCATGTTTCCCTGTTGGATTATCCTCCCAGCCATTGCTGCCGTCCGGATTCACACTGATGGTACCTTTCACGGTAGTAAAAAATGGCTCTGTCCCGTATACTGCAATCAGGACGGCCGTTTGGTCCCAGCTCATCCGGCCTTTTTCGTCCTCCTTCGAGGCTGTCATGGCAATCCGGAAAGCCTCCCTGACAGGATTGTCCCTGCCCCGTTGAGCGACCAGTGTTATTCCAGTTTTTATCTTTTCCCCGATTTCAAACCCGGTAAAAATAATTTCTGTCGGCCAGTTTTTGAAGGAATGGATGGATGCTGCAGAATCCATATAAACGTTGAATTCTTTGCCTGCAGGGAATTTGCCGGCCATGGAGACCAGCTTTTTAACTTTCAGGGCCACCAGGTCGGTACCGTTCAGGGGACTGATCTGATCTGAAGGCGACTGCAGCAGGTTGCTCAGGTTAGTCAGGAAGCCGATGGTTACAATCGTTACCGAATGATCGGATTGCGCGGCAAGAATTTTTCGGTATTGGGTTACCGCATCAGGCGCATCAGCTGTTGACCGGGTTTGGTGCGGAAAACGTGAAACGACCGAATCAGGCCAATGCTGTGATGCTCCCAGGTTTACACCTTGTTTTTTTGGCGATCCCACCGGGATATTGGGTCTCCCGAACCAGGTGTTCATTACTTCGATGGTTGGGACTACCAGCGAATCTTTGTTGCTGGCGAAGGTTCCCAGGATTTCGGCTTTGCCGCTGTCGGCCATGGCATGCAGCACCGCCATGGCGCCCGCATCATCGTAATCCGGACCTATGTCCGTATCCAGGATGATTTTGACCGGACCGGATGGCAGCGGTTTGGGTTGGGATGAGCAGGCCATCATTAACCAAAAGCAAAACAGTAGAAGAAAACAGGTTGGGATTTTCATTTAATTTATAGTTAGTTAGATTATGTTGGGAAACAATTTGGAACCACTTTGTGGTTTTATTGCTCATAACGTAAAATCAATCTCCCGCCGGTATGGCGCCGATGCCTGGGCGCCCATCCGGGTTACCGAAACAGAGGCAACCTTGTTGGCAAAAGCGATGGCTTTTTCCAGCCCGGTACCTTCTGAAAGGGCAACTGCCAGTGCACCGTTGAAACAATCACCGGCAGCAGTAGTATCGATAGCCTCGACTTTGAAGCCCGGAATCAATTTGCACACATTTTTTGTAACCAGCAAAGCGCCTAAGCTTCCCAATGTTACCACAACCACTTCTGTCCCTTTGGCTAAAAGAGCCAATGCAGCAGTTTCTGCTGACTTAGTGTCGGAAACCCGGATACCTGTAAGCAATTCTGCCTCCGTTTCGTTGGGGGTGATCATGTAAAGCATCGCCAACAGTTCGTCCGGCAGTTTTTGAGCAGGAGCAGGATTCAGAATGACTTTCTTCCCGGCTTTACCGGCAATTCCGGCGGCATAAATAACCGTATCCAGCGGGACTTCGAGTTGCATCAGGACGATATCTGCTTGCAGGATGGCTTCGGCAGCCCTGTCAATATCCTCCCTGGACAGCCTGGCGTTGGCGCCCGGTGCAACGACAATGCAGTTTTCGGCCAGCTCATCCACAGTGATCAGTGCGATACCGGAAGGTGTGTCAGGGTCAGAAAACAGATAATCGGTATTCAGGTTTTCGGATCGGAACAGACTTCTCGCCTGCCGGCCGAAGACATCTTCCCCGATCTTGGCAACAAGCGATACATTCCCGTTTAAACGTGCAGCTGCAACGGCCTGGTTGGCCCCTTTCCCGCCCGGGTTCATCAAAAAATCTCCCCCGAGAATCGTTTCTCCCGGCACCGGCAGTTTGGAGGTTTTGATGACCATGTCAGTGTTCGAACTGCCTATGACGGTGATGGTAGATAAAGTCATTTGTTTATTTTTATAAAGAGTGACTTTAGTTCACTTTAGTTCACTTTAGCTCACTTAATTCTCCTATAAAAATAATATAAATATCCAGATACCCCCTTCTCTGAACTTTTTAAACGAAAATCTTGTTTATTTTGCAGGGTAATAAAATTCTTCATGAACATATTAATCATCGGATCGGGAGGGCGTGAACATGCTTTTGCATGGAAACTAAAACAAAGCAACAGGATTAATGAACTCTATATTGCACCCGGTAACGCCGGAACCGCAGGTTTGGGTCATAACCTGCCCATTGCATCAACAGATTTTAAGGGAATAAGGAAAGCAGTTCTGGATCACCACATCAATATGGTTGTTGTAGGTCCGGAAATACCGCTAGTTGAAGGTATCCACGATTTCTTCCTGGCGGATGAAAAGCTGAAAAATATACCGGTGATAGGTCCCAAAAAACACGGTGCCCGGCTGGAAGGCAGCAAAGAGTTTGCCAAAGCGTTTATGCTGAGAAACGGGATTCCTACTGCAGGATATTTTACCGTCCATGCCGGGAACCTGGAGCAGGGCATTGGTTTTTTAAAAAGCCTGAAGGCGCCATATGTTTTAAAGGCGGATGGACTGGCCGCCGGAAAGGGAGTGCTGATTATAGATAACCTGCAGGAGGCTGTTGACTCGCTGAAAGAGATGCTGGACGGAATGTTCGGCAGTGCAAGCGCAACTGTAGTGATCGAGGAATTTCTCTCAGGTGTGGAGTGCTCTGTCTTTGTGCTGACGGATGGCCTTCACTATAAAATACTGCCCGAAGCCAAAGATTACAAACGGATCGGCCTGGGAGACACCGGATTGAATACCGGCGGAATGGGCGCCATTTCTCCGGTACCCTTTGCTACAGCCGAATTCCTTCATAAAGTAGAAGAGAGAATGGTGATACCGACTATACAAGGTTTGCAGAAAGAGGGGATTCCTTACAAAGGGTTTATCTTTCTAGGACTAATGAATTGTGGGGGTGATCCGTACCTGATCGAATACAACGTCAGGATGGGCGATCCGGAAACGGAAGCAGTACTGATGCGTATTGAATCAGATTTGGTGGAGCTTTTCGAAGGAGTCGCCATGGGAAACCTGGATGAAAGGGAGCTGGTGATTGATCCCAAAACAGCTGTTGCCGTGGTTGTGGTGGCCGGAGGGTATCCCGGAAGCTATTGTAAAGGAGAAACCATTAAATTCCTTGATGATGTTGAGGAAAGTGTGGTATTCCATGCCGGCACCAAATATGAAGGCAATAAAGTGCTCACCAACGGCGGAAGGGTTTTGGCCGTCAGTTCACTCGCAGCTAACATGGATGAGGCTTTGGCGTTGAGCTATAAAAATATTGGCAAACTGTTTTTTGATAAAATGTATTACCGTTCCGATATTGGAAAGGACTTAAAATAGATTCATGTTATTGAGGTTATTTAACAGCAAAAGTGTTTACAGCGCCGTTTTCATTCCGGTAGTTGCCTTCCTGTTCTGGATGGATGCGCTCAAGGTGCCTGTCCCGCAGGTGGTGGCTCCGGGAGAGGGCATGATGCCTCTCTTTACACTTTTTGCCCGGTACTACACCGGTACTACGGTCTGGCCGGTGGTGACAGGCTTTATTCTGGTATTGCTAAATGGGCTTATCCTTTCCCTGCTTAGTTATGAATTCCAGTATTTGCAGCACCGTACATTCCTGCCGGGAATAATCTATGTCAGCATCGTATCTTCATTCCCGACTTTGCAGATATTTCATCCGGTTTATCCGGCTACACTGTTTGTACTTTTATCGGTCTATTATATCTTCTCGACCTACCGCAGGAAAAATGAGATATCTTCCACCTTTAATGCCTCTTTCTTCCTCTCTGTCGGGGCCCTTTTTTACCTGCCTGTTGTAACACTATTCCCGCTGATCTGGATCAGTATCTTTGTGCTGCAGAAGAATGACAACTGGAGGTTGCTGGTCAGCCCGCTGATAGGAATTGCGCTTCCGTGGTTGCTGCTCTGGGCTTTCCTTTTTGTGTCAGGTTCTGATCAATCCTTTATTTTATCTATCTTTCAGGGGATCGCAACAGTAAACAACCAGTTCTTGTTTAATCTGGGCTTCCTGATCATTTCTGCTTTTATTTTTCTTCTTTCGGCATTCGGAAGTATTTCCCTGGTCAACTCGGTCAACATCCGCAAAATGAGTACCCGGAAATATTTCATCATCCTTTACTGGATGCTTGGACTGAGCATTCCGGCTGTTTTTCTCTTCCCTTCAACCGGATTGGGGATCATTGCCATCTCAACCATTCCTGTAGCTTTTTTGATCACGCATTTTTTTATGGCAGGCAAAAGGGGATTCTGGCGGGAATTTATCTTTTTTCTGTTCGTACTGACACTGGTCGCAAGTCACCTTTTACTCTTTGAATAGCGCAGGAGTTTCATTGGGAAGCTCATCCGGCATATCGTCATCAATTAAATTATCAGGAAGAGCTTTTTGGGTCTTTATCCCCAGCTCTTTTAGTTTTTCGGATGTTCGAACCAGATTGCCTTTGCCGGTATGCAGTTTCTTCAGCGCTTCTGAATAATTAGACTGGGCGGTCTCGATGCCTTTGCCGACTTTCTCAAGATCCTGGACGAAATTGACGAACTTGTCGTAGAGTGAGGCTCCGAGCGAGGCAATCTCCAACGCATTTTTGGTCTGGTTCTCCTGTTTCCAGATAGAAGCAATGGTACGGAGGGAGGCCAGCAGGGTGGAGGGACTCACAATGACTACCTTGTTGTCCCAGGCAAAATTGAACAACTCCTGGTCTTCCTGAATCGCAATGCTGAAAGAGGATTCAATGGGCAGGAAGAGCAGCACAAAATCCGGACTGTTCAGGTTTTTCGCAGTAGGGTAGTGCCTGTCGGAAAGCATTTTAATGTGTGATCGCAGCGACTTTAGGTGGTCTGCCAGATGTTGTACCCTGAGTTCATCAGATTGTTCGTTTACCAAACGTTCGTAAGCCACCAGCGATACTTTCGAGTCGACAATCAGGTGCTTTTTATCCGGAAGGTGGATGATCACATCGGGCCGGATCTGTTTGCCGTCGCTGTTTTCATCGACGACTTCCCGTTCATATTCCCTGCCCAGGGTCAGACCCGAACGTTCGAGCACCCTTTCCAGTACTACTTCGCCCCAGTTCCCTTGTTTCTTGACGTCTCCCTTGAGCGCCTGTGTCAGATTTTGGGCATCGTTGCTTATTTTGTGGTTCAGTTCCTGCAGTTTTTTCAATTCCACCTTTAAATCAGTCTGATCCCGCAGTGTTTTCTCATAAGATTCTTCCACCTTTTTTTCGAAGTTCATAATTTTCTCCTTGAGTGGCGAAAGGATCTCCCCGATGTTTTTCTGGTTCAAAGTGGTAAATTCGGCAGAGTGCTCTTTCAGGATCTTGTGGGCAACGTTTTCAAATTCTATGGTAAGCCGTTTTTGAATCTGCTCCAGCTCCCGGGCTTTATCTGTTAACTGTTTTTTTGCGTATTCCAGTTCAGCCATGGAGGTGGTCAACTGTCTGATCGTATCTTCATTTTTCCGGCGTTCGGCGATAAGCTCAGTTTTAATCTCCGATAAATCTCCTGACAGGGACAATATTTGCTGCTCTGCCAGTGAACGGCCCTTTTCGGCTTCGGCAATTCTTGCCAGACCAAGTTTTTCTGATTCGTTATGCCTGGCAATTTGTTCGGCCTTTTCATCGCTTAACCGGCGTTGCTGCCAGAAATAAACGAGCATGCTGCCTGCAAGAAAAGCCAAAGCCGGATAGAGAATTTCCATTGAAAATATTTTTTATTCCTTCTAAATCACCGCGTCCTCCGGGAAGCGATAGACGATTGAGTTGATTACCATACCCGCACCAACTGAAGTCAGGATAATATTGTCACCCGGTTCAATGGCATGGTCTTCCATTCTATTTTTCAGGATCATATCCAGCAAGGTGGGAACGGTAGCTGTCGAAGAATTGCCAAGGGTACGGATCGTCATCGGCATAACATCCAGGTTCATCTCTTTGATGCCATATAATTTAAACACCCTTACCAGGATCGCTTCATCCATCTTTTCGTTGGCCTGGTGGATCAGCACTTTTTTGATGTCGGTGAGGTGCAGTCCGGCTTTGTCGAGACTCTCTTTTACCACTCCGGGAACTGCGCTGAGGGCATAGGCATACACTTTGTGCCCTGCCATCCTGATATTTAATTCAGTACCCTGATAGTCAGGATTCAAAGAGACTCCCATTTTCAACATAACCGGGTCGTTGTCCGAACGGCTTGCATGAGACAGTATGCCAACAGGTACGTCGCTCTCAAGTGCTTCGACGATGACTGCCCCTGCGCCATCCGAGAAAATCATCCGGTCGCGGTCGTAAGGATCAGAAACACGTGAATTGAGGTCTGAGCCAACCACCAGTCCGCATTTAAATTCTCCGCTTTTGATGTAAGCATTGGCCACAATCATTGCAGTTGTCCATCCCGGACATCCTGCTATCACATCATGTGTCAGGACATTAGTGTTTTTAATGCCCAGATCTAATTTTACGCGGTTGGCGATAGCCGGACAGCTGTCTGAACGATAAGTCCCGGGATAAATATCCCCGAAATTGTGTGCTACTATGATGAACTCCAGTTTTTCGCGGTCGTAGCCTGAAGAGACGATGGCATCCTCTGCTGCAAAAGTGGCCAGATGGCTGGTTGCCTGATCGGGTTCAGCATAGCGCCGCTCTTCAATATTGGTGATTTCATGGAATTTGCGAATAATCTCCTCATTGGGAGTTTCGAATTTTTTTTGTGTGGCCGGATCGTAGAATTCGGCATCCAGAAAGTAACTGTTGGGGATAATGGTTGGAGGTACATACGAACCTGTACCCACGATGACGGTATAAACCTTTTTGCTCATAATCAGACTTTTATTCGATATTCTTTAAGTTTTTTTTCTTCAACTTTTTCGATGCGGAATTCATTTCCGTCGAAAACGCCGTATGTAAATTTTTTGATCCAGTCACCCAGGATAATCAGCCTGCCGGAACCGTCAAGCGGTTCATCCAGGGCAATGTGGCGGTGGCCAAAAACGAAATAATCAAAATGTTCCTTTAGCAGGACACTTTTGGCAAACAGAAACTGCGCTTCTTTTTCAGCTCCCTTGTATCCGTGATCTCCGTCTTGGAAAGCGAGCCGGCTGTTTTTCGACCAGTGGTGCGCGAACCTGATGGAGAGATCAGGATGGATTTTGGCGAAGGCCCACTGCGCTATCCGGTTGTGAAAAAAGTTTTTAATCAGCTGATAACCAAAATCTTTTTTGCCAAGATCGTCGCCATGCGAAAGGAAAAATTTCTTGCCGAGAAGGTCCATTTTGGCAGTGCCGGTATGGACCGTCATTCCTATCTCTTTGGAGAGGTAATCGAAAGCCCAGATGTCGTGGTTGCCGGTAAAAAAGTGAACAGGGATACCGCTGTCGCATATTTCTGCCAGAGCGCCCAGGGATCTCACAAAACCTTTGGGGACTGTTTTCTTGTATTCAAACCAGAAATCGAAGTAATCGCCCATCAGAAAGAGCATGGAAGCATCTTTTCTGATCGATTGAAGCCAATCGACAAAGAGCAGTTCCCGCTCTTTGTTGTCCTTCAGTGCTGTTGCCCCAAGGTGCAAGTCAGATACAAAATAGATTTTATTTCCGATAACCACAGACAATTATAGTGACAAATCCTGCATTAAATTTCGCGACAAAGATAGCCGTAAATCATAATTTCGCAAGACAAAAAATGTTAACAGTGTTATCCGACCTGTTTTCCTGGTAATTTCCCTACTGTAATATCTTGGCCATTGCCTTGTTGAGGTCCGGGCCCTGAAGGTTTTTTCCAATGATTTTCCCCTCTTTGTCGAGCAGGTAATTGGTAGGGACGGAATGAATATTGTAGTTCATCAAAGCGGAGACACTGCCTTTCATGTCACCAACATTGATCCAGGTAAGCTGGTCCTCAGAAATGGCTGCTCTCCATGCCGTCGCGTCATCATCAACACTTACCATGAATATTTCAAATCCTTTGTGTCTGTATTTGGCATACAGCTCGACCAGAACCTGGTTCTGGATCCTGCAGGCACGGTCTTTGGCCGACCAGAAATGGAGCAGCACAAACTTTCCGTGCAGTGACCAGAGTTCGCGGTCAATACCCGAGACATCCGGAAGTTTAATGTTGGGTGAGTTCACTGCTGACTGCGACATCAGGTTGTTTATCTTGGCATTTTTTTGTTCCTTGAGGATGTTCAAAGCGTTATTATAGAGCGCTTTTACCTGGTCGTTTTTAGGGTAAACCGCATAAAGGGCCGACGCGGCCGTCTTCATGTTCTGAAAATCGTTCGAAACATAGTTGTTTTCGTCCCACTTCTGGTAGAGTGCATAGACACACGCCATTGAGAAAGGGTTCCTTTTGACAAAATCGTTCACATAACCGGTATAATCCGTGACCAGTTTGGTGTATTCGACGTTCCAGCGCGCAATATCGGAAGTGTAACCGGCATCATTCTGGTGTTTCTGGTAAAGTGAACGAAGGGAGTCGACTTTTGATTTTGCCGCCGTAAACAGGAAAGTCAGATCCCTGACTTTGGATGAATTGTCCGAGCCCTTGACATCGTAATCGGCGGAGAAGTGGTTGTATGATCCTGTGATGGTTGTATTTTCAGCTGAGTCGAGCACCAAAGTGGCAAAATTGTTGTCCGAGATTTTCAGCAGGAAAAAAGTTGGAGCGCCAACCTTACCCTTCAGCTTAAACTCCCCTGATTTATCCAGTTTGGCAGAATCTGCCGGAATCTGGGAAGTCGTTAGCAGCCGGTTTAAATAGATAGTTTTGCCGGATCCCCCTTCAATTTTTCCGGTGATGGTAAAGTTGGATTTTTTCCCGCAGGCAACGGTGAGCAGGACGACGGTCAGCAAAGTTAGGATACGGTTCATGTAAGTTATGAGTTATGAGATATGAGTTATGAGACCAACGAAGGAACAAAAATAGAAATTAGAAGCAAATAATCAGTTCGGGATTCTTTGCATTTTTGATTATTTTTGCATTTTATTTTTTACGTGGAGATACATTACGGTTTAGGAAAATTTAATGTCAAAAAGCCGGTTGTTACAATCGGTACTTTCGATGGTGTGCACCTCGGGCACCGGGAGGTTATTGCAGAACTCAAGCGGATCAGTCATGATACCGGGGGAGAATCCGTTGTATTTACTTTTTACCCGCATCCGCGGATGATTGTGACTCCGAAAGAAGATACCATCCGGTTACTGTCGACCATAGCGGAAAAATCGGCGCTGCTTGAAGAGTTAAACCTCGATCACCTTGTAATATATCCTTTTACAAAGGAATTTGCTGCACTTTCGTATTTCGATTTTGTGCGGGACATCCTGGTAAATCAGATGCATATCCATAAGCTTGTGTCGGGGTACGATCACAAAATCGGGCACGGCCGTGAGGGAGACTTTAACGCCCTGAAAAAATTGGGCGAAATTTACGGGTTTGAAGTGGAGCAGCTAAGTCCGTTGCTTGTTGAAAATGTTACTGTCAGTTCTTCCAAGATAAGGCGGGCGCTTGAGACAGGCGACATGAGCAGGGCAAACCATTTTCTTGGTTATTCGTATTTACTGAAGGGCAAAGTGGTCGACGGGAGAAGGCTCGGTCGTGAAATCGGTTTTCCGACTGCCAATATTTTACCTGACGACAGTCATAAAATGGTGCCGTGCGACGGGGTTTACGCTGTTTTGGCGACTGTCGGAGGAATTCAGCTCAAGGGAATGCTCAATGTTGGTACCCGTCCTACCGTGAATTCCAATGTTGATCACCGCAGCATCGAGGTACATATTTTTGATTTTTCGGAAAATATTTATGATCGTGCCATCTCTGTTAATTTCGTTGAGCGGATCAGGAGTGAGATAAAATTTGAGAGCATGGAAAAGCTCAAAGCTCAGTTGGAGAATGATAAAATCAGTGCTTTGCGTATATTTGCAAACCGGGAATGATGCAAAGAGCATGGGACATGGGGCATGGGAAACGGAGAAGGGAGAACGGAGAGGGGACGACTGGACGACTGGACGACTGGACGACGAGACGACTGGACGATGGGACGACTAGGAGACTGGAGAAATGGGAAACAGGAGCGGATTTGCGGCTCAGGAATACCAGCCGCGTAACGGCGACCGATTTTGTAACCTTGGGTTTTAACCCGTGGAAAAGTATAGTAAGAAGCTAAGGGAATGGAAATTAGCATTAAGAAAATTATAGAATTTAAATACCTTAATAATGAACGATTACAAAGTAAAAGACATCTCTCTGGCAGCTTACGGGCGCAAAGAGATTGAGATTGCCGAAAAAGAGATGCCGGGTTTGATGTCCCTGCGTTTAAAATACGGAGTTGAAAAGCCACTGAAGGGCGTCAGGATCATGGGGTCACTCCACATGACCATTCAAACCGCCGTGCTGATTGAAACCTTGGCAAAACTGGGCGCTCAGGTTCGCTGGGCTTCCTGCAACATATTTTCCACCCAGGACCATGCCGCTGCAGCCATTGCTGAGGCCGGAATTCCTGTCTTCGCCTGGAAGGGTGAAAACCTCGAAGAGTATTGGTGGTGCACCGAGCGTGCGCTTGATTTCGGCAACGGACTGGGACCTCAGATGATTGTCGACGACGGAGGAGATGCCACCATGATGGTTCATATCGGGAATGCAGCTGAAAAAGATCCGTCCATACTGGACAAGGAGGTTGAAGGAGAGGATGAAAAACAACTTTTCCTGGCGCTTAAAAAGATACTGAAAGTGACTCCTAACCGCTGGAGTAATGCGGTCAAGGAGATCAAGGGTGTTTCGGAAGAGACAACAACAGGCGTTCACCGGTTGTACCAGATGCTGGAGCGCGGAGAACTGCTGTTTCCCGCTATCAATGTTAATGATTCTGTCACCAAATCGAAATTCGACAACCTGTACGGATGCCGCGAATCGCTGGCCGATGGGATCAAACGGGCTACCGATGTGATGGTGGCCGGGAAAGTAGTCCTTATCTGCGGATACGGGGATGTCGGCAAAGGATGTGCCAGGTCGCTCAGAGGCTACGGTGCACGTGTGATCGTCACCGAGATTGACCCCATCTGTGCGCTTCAGGCTGCCATGGAAGGTTACCAGGTCGCCACCATTGAAGATGTAGTAAAAGAGTGCAACATTTTTGTGACAACTACCGGGAACAAGGATGTCATTACCGCCGAACACCTTTCTAACATGCCTGATCAGGCCATCGTCTGCAACATTGGTCACTTCGACAACGAGATTCAGGTAAGTCGTCTCGAAAAATGGCCGGGGATCAAAAAAGTCAACATCAAACCGCAGGTTGACAAATATTTATATCCCGACGGACATGCCATTTTTCTTTTGGCCGAGGGCAGGCTGGTTAACCTGGGATGTGCAACAGGTCATCCTTCATTTGTAATGAGCAACTCCTTCACCAACCAGACACTGGCGCAAATCGATTTGTGGAAAAACAATTACGAGGTTGGCGTATACAGGCTGCCCAAATACCTCGACGAAGAGGTGGCAAGGCTGCACCTGGCTCAATTGGGCGTAAGGCTGACCATCCTTACCGGAGAACAGTCGGACTACCTCGGCATTCCTAAGGAGGGGCCTTACAAGGCGGATCATTACAGGTACTAAAATTAAAGGATAAAGGATAAAGGGGACCGGAGGAAGGATAAAGGATAAAGGATAAAGGATAAAGCGAAGGATAAAGGATAAAGGATAAAGGATAAAGTGGCATTGGTGCAAAAATCAGAATTTATTCCAATAATTGATAATAAAGTAAAAACGCCGCAATGTTGATCGCGGCGTTTTTACTTTATCCTTTATCCTTTCTCCTTTATCCTTCTTTAGTTGTGTATCCAGATCCTGTTATCCAGCACCGTTACCTGGTATTGCTTCAGATTTCTGGTGGAAGGTCCTTTCACCGGATAACCGCCGTTGTAAAGGATGTATTGGGATCCGCAGATTTTGCAGGTGGCAACCGGATTACTGCTTGGGACGATCCCGCTCTGCCCCGGATTTGTTTCGATGATACTGAGTTTAGTCCCTTCGTACGGGCAACAGGCGTCGTAGGCAAGGTACTGCATGTCGCTGATGCAGATAGTGATCAGTCCGGAATATCCTTCCGACGGAAAGGTCATGGAATTCCCCGGTATCATCAGGTTGTTGTAGTTGACGAGGGAAATATATTTATCAACTTTTGCATAGGGCACAAAGTTATTCTGGTTGTCAGAGCAGGCCAGAAAGGCAACGGCCAAAGCAACAAACAGCAAATGATTAAGTGGCCTGAAAATCAGTAATTTTGTTTTATTTTCAACTTTTTCCATGACACAAAAATAAGAAAAAGGAGGATTAAAGTGTCAACTCATTCAAAATTGGCGGGCCCTAATCTCTGCTAAACCAGAGATTATTTAAATTTTGTTTATTCCAATCCCGGAGGGATTACAAGTTTATAGAAAGGAGATAATTGGAGAACGTTCGGCGGGGTTGTATAACGGACCTCAGCAACCTTCTATAAACATGTGATGCCTCCGGCATCTTGTTATCTGACAAATTTAAACAGTTTCTAAATCCTGTCAATGTTTTTTCATGGGTTTGAAAAAAAATTGTTTAATCGTTTGTAAATTAAAAAAGAATATTTTCTACATTTGTCAGAGATCGAATGGTAGAAGAGCTCCGATGTTTGGAGTTCTTCTGTTTTTTTATGTATAATATCTGATAACAGACAACGAGAATGGCCAAAGTTACTTATATCTCCGCAGAAGGGTTGAAAAAGCTAAAAGCAGATCTTGACAGGATGCTCAACAGTGAGCGGCCGGCCATATCCAAGCAAATAGGTGAGGCGATAGAGAAAGGAGATATCTCTGAGAATGCCGAGTACGACGCAGCCAAGGATGCACAAGGCATGCTTGAAGCTAAGATTGCTGTTTTGCAGGATCAGATTGCCAATGCCAGGATCATTGACCAGTCAAAGATTGATACGGATGTTGTTCAGATCACGAACAAGGTCACCATCAAAAATGTGAAAAACAATGCCGTAATGGCCTATACCATTGTCTCTGAACATGAGTCAGACCTTAAGATGGCCAAGATCAGTGTAAGTACGCCTATCGCCAGGGGTCTCCTCGGAAAGAAAATAGGTGATGTGGTTGATATCCAGGTCCCGTCAGGGATTATTCCGTTTGAAATTATCAACATCGAACTGGGGCAGTAGCGAGGAAAGACTGGACGACTGGACGACTGGACGACAGGGGGACTGTGGGACTAGGAGACTGGGGGACTAGGGGACTAGGAGACTGGGAGACTGGGGGACTGGGGGACTAGGAGACTGGGGGACTAGGGGACTAGGGGACTGGGGGACTGGGGGACTGGGAGACTGGGAGACTAGGAGACTGAAGACTGTGGACTGAAGACGACTGGACGATGGGACAGACGGGGAGAGTGAAGGACTGATTTATTGCAAATCTCTGACAACTTGAAAGCAAAGAGATAATGTTGCTTTCCTGAATTCCAAAATCGAAATACTAAATTCCAAAATTTATCGTTATGGCCTCTATATTCTCAAAAATAGCAGCCGGTGAGATTCCCTGCTATAAAGTAGCAGAGGAGGAAAATTACCTCGCATTTTTAGATATTTTCCCTTTGGTTAAAGGGCATGTTCTGGTGATCCCCAAAAAAGAGGTTGATTATCTTTTCGATCTGGACAAGGAAACCTATGCAGGTTTGATGGAGTTTACCCGTAAAGTAGCCTTGGCGGTTGGAAAGGTGATTCCTTGCAAGCGGGTAGGAGTTGCTGTTCTCGGGCTGGAAATTCCTCATGCACATGTACATCTGGTTCCGCTTAACAGTGAAAGGGACATTGATTTTTCCAAAGCCAAGCTGCAACTGACATCAGAGGAGTTTGCCGGAATTGCCAAAGCAATAGCTGAAGCCTACCTCACTATCTGAAAATTTTCGATTTTCGGTTTTGGAATTCACCACAATAGGCACATAGAACACAATAGTACTAATGTGTTCTATGTGCCTATTGTGGTAAAAGCTTAACTTCAAAGAGAACGACAGATATCTGATTGGAATACAAATATGTGAAATTGAGTGTCTTCAAGTCTCCCCGTCACCAAGTCATCCCGTCTTCCCGTCTTCCCGTCGTCCAGTCGTCCCGTCGTCCCGTCGTCCAGTCGTCTCGTCCTCCAGTCCAGTCGTCTCCAGTCCACAGTCTTCAGTCCCCCAGTCTCCCAGTCCCCCAGTCCCCCAGTCTCCTAGTCTCCTAGTCCCCCAGTCCCCTAGTCCCCCAGTCCCCCAGTCGTCTCGTCCTCCCGTCGTCCAGTCGCCCCCTCTACTTCACCCTATCGGGATTCTTCCTGATAAACTCCTCCCAATTCTTCGCCC
>JBBQHB010000090.1:0-21178 GCA_038323575.1 Bacteroidales bacterium
GCCAAATGTACCACGAGAAAAGTGTCCGGCTTGCTCCGGAATCACTGTCCGCCTTCGTCCGGAATGAGTGTCCGCTTTAAAACGGAATCATTGTCCGCCTTCGCCCGGAATGGGTGTCCGTTTTGATCCAGATTTTGCACATTTTAACGGAACGGAACAAAATGATGCACTTCTTAATGAAAGGCTTGTCAATGTTGATAGCGTCACCGAATTAGACACAGATTTTTTTATTTTCCCTGAAATTAATATCCATCATCCTATTGATACCAATTTTAAAGGATCTTATCAAAAAATAGAAGGCCTTATGGTTCCTGATGATTTTAACGATGAGCTTTTTGTTGTAATCAAACAAAAGAAACATATTAATGTAATTACTGCCTGTTCACATCGGGGAATTACAAATATCTGCACCACAGCAATGATGTATTTTAACCTACCAATTCGTTTAATATTGGGTGGTTTTCATTTAAAGAATTGTTCAATAGAGCAATATGTCCATGTAACCTATTATCTTCGGATGCTTCAACCAAAATCTATTGGTCTTTGCCATTGTACAGGAATTGAAAAATATGCTGAGATGCAAAATAAATGCAATTTTCACTTGTTTTATAACGATGTAGGAAATGTCGTTAACGTATAAATAGCAAAAGTATGTTTAATGGCTGCACTGATGACCCCTGCCTTCAGCTGAATGAGCTTCGTGCTGATGGCAACTTTCTCCGCTATCCTTAATACCGCCGGAAATGAATTTTTTCACTATTTCAGAGGCATCACCTGAACAGCCTCTTACAACTTCGATGCCGGCGCTGTTTAGGACGTTGATCGCACCCATTCCGATTCCACCGGCCAGCATCACAGTTACTCCGTCAGCTGCCAGAACAGAGGCAATATCTGATTTGCATCCGCACCCCTGCACAGAAGGGATCGTTTGCTTATCCGTAATCGTTCCCTCAGGTGAAATGCTGTAAACGCCATAAAAATTACAGTGTCCAAAATGGTCATCGACCTGGTTGTTACTTGTTACCGGTACCGCGATCTTCATTTTATTGCTTTATAAAATTATTGCTTTATTTTAACCAATTCATTGTTGCCGAAAGAGATGCACCCTTTGCACCTGACATGGTTTTCCAGCCCGTCTATCAACTTGAAACATTTTTTACATTTGAACCACTGTTTCTCAAATTCAACCTGCCCGCCTTCAATTTCAATCGCCAGACACTCTACAAAAGCCTTGGCAATTTTCTTTAAGGCCCTGTTATAAACCCTTGTAAAAGTTGGTCTTGAAATACCCATTCTTTCGGCAGCAATATCTTGCTGAAGGTTCAGGTAATTAACAAGATTGATGCTTTCGTATTCGTCAAAGTGTAACTTTACTACGTTGAGTTCAGACAACGGCATTCCAAATGGCTTAAAGCCGGCCATTTTAGGAGGATTAAGAATTTTGCGGTTTTTAACTGGTCTTGGCATTTTTATTGAAGAATCGGTTTTTGATCGAATCCTGCAAAAGCAGATAAACGAAGATTATTGCCGATAAAAGTAAGATACCTTTCCCAATAACACAGTACAATCCGCAATAAAATTCTTCCCCACATCCTAATCGATTTGTTAAACAACCCAGCAAAGTCATGAACAGGAAATCTGCAAATAGAATTGCGGGCAATAACAGAAGAGCCTTGGACAGAATTTCAGTTTTCATAGTCTTTTTATATGAATGTAATGAACATGTGTTCATAATAAGTGCAAATATAATGAACCTGCGTTCATAAATAAAATATATTTCAGTTTTTTTTGAAAAAACTGGAATATATTCATAACAGCATTTTTATAAGGATTCTTCAATCTTAGTTCTCTCCTGCCAGCTAAAAAAGAGCAATGATTAAAAAAAAATCAAGCACTTCGAAATTCATTGATTGTCAATCAGATAAAAGTTTTGGTTGTTGAATCGATTGATCCACCAATAACTGTCATGTGCCATCAAACCATTGGACTCATTTTTAATTAATTTTGAACTTTAAAACACATTTCACTAAAAGGTCAGGAAATGGATATTATGTTGCTTGTCCTTTTTGCAGGATCGCTTTTTGCCGGATTTTTAGGATCCCTTACCGGCCTGGGGGGAGGAGTCATAATAGTACCGTTGCTGACCCTTGGGTTCGGTGTTGACATCCGGTATGCGATAGGAACCTCTTTGATTTCGGTCATCGCAACATCATCGGGAGCTGCGTCTGCATTTGTAAAAGAAGGATTGCTGAATATCCGTATCGGAATGTTCCTGGAAATTGCAACGACACTTGGAGCAATAATTGGTGCTGCGATCGCTTATTTTGCCCCAACCCACCTAATTGCCATCCTTTTTGGATTCATTTTGCTTTATTCTGCAGCTGCTTCGTTTAAAAAAAGAAATGACAGTATTAATTCGTTTGACCAGAGTAATATAAAGCATGGTAAATTAGCCCAAATACTTAAGGCAAAAGGTACTTACCAAGATGAAGGAGGGCAAATGCAGGAATACAAACTACAGCATGTAGGAGGTGGTTTCCTGGTCATGTGGATTGCCGGTATTTTATCCGGGTTATTGGGAATTGGATCGGGAGCACTTAAAGTCATTGCCATGGATTCCATCATGAAAATACCATTCAAAGTATCAACTTCCACCAGTAATTTTATGATTGGCGTCACGGCGGCGGCGAGTGCCGGTGTCTATTTCAGCAGGGGATACATTGATCCTGTTTTATCTATGCCGGTTGTGATCGGCGTTTTGGGCGGATCATTGATTGGTGCCCGGTTGTTGCTGAAATCACAAACAAGAAAAATCCGGATAGTTTTTGCAGTCGTGATTACCTTTTTGGCTTTCGAAATGATTTACAACGGTTTTGTTAAAAATATCTGAATATGCAGAAAAACAAGGTGGTTTGGGGGGATCTGCAAATGCGGAACTTATTGGGATCACTACTTCGTATCGGCGTGCTGACATCTGCATCAGTAGTAGTTTTGGGTGCGATCCTATTTTTTATCCAGCATCCCGGGGAGACGATTGATTTCAAAGTCTTTAAATCGGAACCGGAAAGGCTGCGTCAATTCCACAGCGTCGTCATTGAAGCGCTGCAATTCAGAGGCAAGTCAGTCATACAATTCGGACTGTTGTTGCTTATCGCAACCCCGGTTGCCAGGGTTTTGTTTTCATTGATAGGTTTTATCATTGAGAGGGACAAAATTTATATATTAATCACGTCAATAGTACTCTTTATTCTCTTTTGCAGTCTGTTTAGCAGTTACCTGACACGCTGACCTTGATTTGGAAAAGCATGAATATGTGAATATTGCAACTTTTTCCTAAATTTATATAACAACGAATGTTGATTTGATAAGCACCTTTGTATTAGTTTTAGTATAAAATGATTAATACAAAAAAATTAAAATGAGAAAATTTACTTACCTGGTACTAATCGCAACGGTGTTAGTTACCACAAGTTGTAACCGGAAAGAAATTGCCAGGCTACAGGCAAAGAATGACAGTCTGATGATGGTAGGCAGCGCTAAAGATGTGAATCTGATTGAGTTTGCAGGTGCCTTCAATGAAATTCAGGCTAATCTCGATTCCATCAAGATGAGAGAGATGGTAATAAATAAAGCGGCAAAAGCCGGTCCGGAAGTAAAAGAAGACCGCAAAGCTCAGGTCAAGAGCGACATCAATTACATTTATTCCCTGTTGCAGAAGAACAGGTTGTTGGTCGCAGATCTAACGGCCAAACAAAGGAAATCGAACCATCAATCTGCAGAATTGACGAAAATGGTTCAAAATCTCAACAGACAAAATGCTGAGAAGGAAGCTGAAATCGTTGTATTAAAAGAAGAGTTGAATAAACTGAATATTAAAGTCGAGAATTTGGATATGGAGGTTAGTAGTCTGAATTCTAATGTCTCAAATCTTAATGCAGAGAACAAAGACAAACAACAAGTTATCGAAGAAAGAACTGCCGAACTGAATACGGCTTATTACATCATCGGTACCACCAAAGAACTGAAAGATAAAAACATCATCAAAAACGAGGGTCTGCTGGGAACTGCCAAAGATGTGAACAGCAATATTGACAAGTCTTTAATGACGCAAGTTGATATCACCAAGGTTACTTCCATACCTATCATGAAAAAGAAAGCAACCGTTATCAGCACGCATCCTGCAGGTTCATACAAGATTGAAGGCGATAATACGGCCGAAAATCTTGTCATACTTAATCAGACTGAATTCTGGAGTTTATCCAAGGTTCTGGTGATTAGTGTGAGGTAAGCGAACTCAAACCATAAAAAAGAGGCATTCTCGAAACGTAGTAACTTTTGAGGAAGCCTCTTTTTATTTGTTACCAGGGTCAGTGTATTGTTAATGTCTCACCGTGTTTATTGTCGCAGTGGCTGCCTCATTTTGGTTCCCTGCTCAAAACCATATCCGATCTTCAGGAGTTTATCTTCCTGGTAAGGTCTGGTTATCAAGGTAAGACCTGCAGGTTCTCCGCTCTTCCTGTAGCCCATCGGAATTGTCAGGCACGGGTATTTTGCTGCAGCGGCAAAACCGGCATTCCTGTTATTGACGGATAAGATAACATCCAGCTGGTACTTTACCATTGGTATTTCAAAAAAGCTAACTCCTTCCTGGTGTAACCGGTTTTTTAACGCGGCGTGCTCATCACCGCTGATTTTTTCATTGAGTATCCCTTCAAAACGTGCCTGTCCGTAAGGGATTTTTACCAAAGAGTCTTGTTTGTTGAAATCTGAGATGTCAGAGACAGAGCGGAACGGAACCTCCTGTGAGGCGTATTTATTCAGGTAATCCGCCAGGTCGATCTTCATGTCTGCATTAAGCAGCGTGCCAAAACCTTCCAGTTTGGACTGTTCGGGTTCAAATTCAACGGCAATACCTCCCATTTCAACTATTTTACCGACTGCCTGCCTGTAAACGGAATCTTTCAGGTAATCTTTAATAATGCCTAATCTTACTCCTTTCAGACTATAAGCACTTAAGTCTTCCCAATATTTTTTGTTTTTTGGAATGTCTTTGGTTGCCGGATCGGCGCTGTCTTCGCCGCTCATGGCAGAAAGCAACAGGGCATTGTCGGAAATATTTCTTGTGATCGGGCCGGGCGTATCCAGGGTACTTGAAATCGGAACAATACCGCTTCTGCTCAACAGGCCGACAGTAGGTTTTAGCCCGACAACGGAGTTGGCGCTTGACGGAGAAGTAATGGACCCGGAGGTTTCAGTCCCAACTGCCGCCGCTGCATAGTTGGCTGCCATGGCAACCGCACTGCCTGAACTTGAACCTCCGGTGTCAAAAATCTTTCGGCCATAAGGATTTAAAGTCTGGCCACCTACGGCGCTGTAACCGTTGGGACACGAAAGGCAAAGGTAATTGGCCCATTCGCTCAGGTTTGTTTTCCCCAGAATAACAGCGCCTTTCTCTTTGATCCTTTCAACGATAAATGCATCGGGTGCCCTGTTGTTCTTCAGGGCAACGGCTCCTGCAGTAGTCGGCATACCTTCTGCATCAATGTTGTCTTTCAGGAGGATAGGCATACCATAGATCGGATGGTCGGCAGCCGTTTTGTTTTTGTCACTCTCGCGGGCTTCGGCAACGGCATTGGGATTGATGGCGACGATGGCATTCAGGAATTTCTCCGGGTCATTTTCAAATTTGACAATCCGGTAGAGATACCATTGGGTAAGTCTTTCGTAGGTTAATTCACCTGACCGGATATGCGACTGGATGGAATTGATATCCCGGTCCAGGATAAAGGGGGACAGTTCCTGGTAATCTTTTTCTGAGAAATCGGCGATCTGACCGGCAATACATTTCCATATGTCATTCTTGTCCAGAATTTTCGACTGGATAAGCTTATACCGTAATTTTGGGGATTCGTGCTTTGCACTCGCAGCCAGTTCGGTGGATTCATCGTAGGTTGTCCACGGCGAAATAACCGTTTTCGGCTGCTGCCTGCAGGCCACAGTTAGTAACAACAATAAAAAGGTTAAGTATCTCATATGCCTTGAATATTAGGTAAATACGCCATTTTAATTGGGGAAGCCAGTAGATTATTCAGTAGTCAAAGATAGAGATAAGTTGTAAGAGTTCATGGAGGAAATCAGAATTCAAGGTAAGCTGCAATAATTTTCATTGTGCGTATTAATGGTAATAATGGCGCAGCGTATTTTCAATCTTTATGGATTATATTTTTTTTTTGCGTTCCAACCTTTACATCGTAATAGGAGAGTATTATCTTTATACAATTAAAGCATATCAATACATTGTAATAAATAATTGAAAAAGATGAAAAACAGACGAGACTTCTTAAAAATTTCAGCTGCAGGATCTGTAGGGATGATGTTATTCGGCGCAGCTGCATGTAATGCTTCTATTTCTGACGAACGGAAAAAATTTGGAGTTGGCCTTCAGCTTTATACCATCCGTGATGCCATGGCCGCAGATCTTTTGGGGTCGTTAAAGAAATTATCTGACCTCGGATATAAGAATCTGGAACTGGCAGGTTATGCCGATGGTAAATTTTACGGACATACAGCCGCAGAATTCAAAAAAATGGTCGCCGATTTGGGCATGGTTGTGATAAGCAGCCACTCCGCGGTCGAATCGAAAGGGATTACCATTGATACTGCTAAATTAATGGCTGATTCTCATGCCGCCCTCGGCGTCAAATATTGCATCCAGCCCTGGGTCAATGACGAGGACCGTACGGTTGAAAAGTACAAGCAAATGATCGGCGACTGGAACAATGTTGGGAAGGAGATGAAGGCTGTCGGTATACAGTTCGGCTATCACAACCATAATTTTGAGTTTAAGACTGTCGACGGAATTACTCCTTACTACGATATTTTTATGCCTGAGATGGACAAGGATCTTATTACCATGGAACTGGACCTTTTTTGGGCTACCAAAGCGGGTCAGGATCCGGTAGAGATGTTCAACAAGTATCCCGGCAGGTTCCAGCTTTTGCATCTGAAAGACATGAAAACCAACCAGCCGCCGTTCTATGATGTGATCAAAGACGATATCTGCAGCGTGGGTGCCGGTGTGATTGATTTCAAGAAGATTCTTGCAGCGAAAAAAGTTGCCGGAACAGAATACACCTTTGTTGAGGATGACAACCAGGGAATGGGTAAACCTTGGGAAGCGCTGGAGGTTAGCATTAATAATCTTACAACAGATATTTTGAAATAGTTTCCGGTTTGGAATCAACAAATCAGAAAAAGGGTTCAGATCGTTCGGTCTGGACCCTTTTTTACCGGAAACCATTGGAAGTGACCGGGTGACTCAGTGCCCGGGTTGATCTCAGCGACGAACAACAAGTCACCCGGTCACTCATTCAGGATCGTCCGCAACCTTCCTGCCGATAGCGCGGAACTTGCGGACCTTCCCGAAACCTTCCTGCCGATAGCGCGAAGCTTTCGGGCATTCCCGGAATCGTCCTGCTTACTGCACGAAGTTTTCGGGTAAGTTTGTCAGTTATGGAATGACAAGCAGGACTGCAAGCCCGGTAAATTTTTGTTCAAGTATACTGAAATCGCACAACAGAATCGGGTTTATTATGCAGAAAATTAAGGATTTCCTTATTTATAGCGTATATTTGCACCAAATCGGTAAGCAGAATTTAATATGAAAAATTTTATGAAAACAACAGTAATCCTTATTTTAATCTCCTTGTTCCTTCCTGTTCTGTCTTATGCAGGAGAAATTTATGGAACAATAAAAGGTGACGATGGAAAACCATTGACGGGTCAGGTTGTACAAATAAAGCAAAATGACAAAGTAATGGCTTTCGCAAAAACCGATGTAAACGGCTACTTTACAGTTACAGTAAAGGAAGTTGGAAAATTTAAACTTGAAATTGTTGGTTATAAAGACGCAAGTTTTGAGGTTTTTTCATCCAACAATTCTACTCGCTACAATTTATTGATGAATAAAACCGGAGACAAATGGATACTGAAGAGCCTGTAGCGCCCAAGAAGGGAAAACGCGACAGATGGGACAAGATAGTTATTATTTTGCAACCACTCGGCGGCCTGATCACCGCCCTGACAATTGCATTGGTCAGTTATTTTGGTACTGATTATCTGAATAACAAACAAGACAATGATGCGAGGATCAGGCTCTATACCGAATTGATGAGCGGCCGTGAAGCGGCCGAAAGCGCCCTCAGGAAAGATATGTTCAACTCAATTCTTGGAACCATTCTCAAAGATTCCCATTCGTTGGATGAAAATATCCTGCAACTCGAACTGCTGGCCTATAATTTTCATGAATCCCTCAATCTGATGCCTCTGTTTGTCTACCTGAACAGGCAAATCGCCACAGAAAAAAACCTGCGGTTGAGGGAAGAATACCGGCGGCGTCTCTATAAAATGGCTGCCGATGTTACATCCAAGCAAATTTCAAGCCTCGAAGGCGCCGCAACCAGGGAGTCGATGTTTATTACTTTTTCGGGGGATTCGGCCGATTATAAACCGGGCCTTTCGCAGGAAATGGCCATTGATTGGAAAGATTCAAAAGAGATTTATGATACCGTCAGAATCGGAAACACAATTAATGTATATAAAAGAGTTGTGTATCTGAAAGCTTTGAGTTACAATGTGGACAATAAAACTGTTGATGTGAGGCTGGACATCGAGACCTCTGTAAATGGCAAGTACAGTAACATGGTAACCCAGCAGTTTACCATTGATTATTTCCAGTTCCCAATGATTGACAATACAAGGCTCTCCAATGATATGAGGTGCTCAGTGGTGATGCGTGATTTCGACTTCCCCCATTTTATCGAAGTGGATATTCTCTATTTCCCCGGTTCTCATTCAAGCCTGAAAGAGAAACCCTATTACGACGAAGTTGTGAAAAAGCTTTTAATGGATAAATAGGTTGATTGAGATTTTTTGGTTTTTTTATCCAACCTATTGCTATTTGTGTTTTAATTTTTAACTTTGCAATACAAAGTACTTTTAAATGAAAATTAATTCTACAAATCCAAAGGAAGATCTTCAGACCATTCGTGAAATCATGGAAAGGTCGTCCAAATTTTTGTCGTTAAGTGGATTATCCGGGATTTTCGCCGGTGTATGTGCTCTGACGGGAGCAGCAATTGCCTGGTTTTTTATTCTGGATTCGGGTCATATTCAGAACCATGCATACATGTTTATTCCGGATAGTTCGCCAACATCCAGCATCGGGATTTATCTTACGCTGGATGCGATACTGGTTCTTGGATGTGCGGTTTTGGGTTCAGTTTACTTTTCTCAAAGGAAGGCCAGGAAGGCTGGTCAACGGTTATGGACTCATTCAACCCGTCGGTTACTCGTACACTTAATGATTCCGCTGGTCGCAGGGGGAATTTTTATCCTGATTTTGGTGTTCCGGAACAATATGGAACTGGTTGCTTCTGCCATGCTGATTTTTTACGGGTTGTCGCTGGTAAATGCCGGCAAGTTCACATTGGGAGAGATTCATTACCTGGGATTAACGGAAATTGTTTTGGGCATTCTGGCCGGTGTTTTCATCCATCAGAGTCTGTTGTTTTGGACGATTGGTTTTGGTGTGATGCACCTCATTTACGGAGCAGTGATGTATTACCGGTATGAGAGGAAAAGATGAAAAATCCGATTTTAAACCTGCAGAAAGTATTTGAAAGCCGCATTAGGCTTGGACTCATGTCGGCGCTTATGGTGAACGATTCGCTCGATTTCAATGCGCTGAAGCAATTGCTCGAATTAACTGACGGGAACCTGGCCAGCCACCTGAAAGCCCTGGAACAACAGGAAATAGTTGCGGTTTCAAAGCAGTTTATTGACCGGAAGCCAAGTACTTCGTATAAAGCAACCGAACATGGAAAGGATTTGTTTCGCCGGCATCTGGCGGCACTCGAAGAATTAATAAGCAATCAATAATTTTTTTTAACAACATACTTTGAAATACAAAGTACTTTTAATAACTTAAAACAATGGAAACAAAGAGTATTCAGCAGCTGCTGAACAGCTACAGTGTCAAGATGATCATCGTTTCAGGATTAGCAATTATGTTGCTGATCCCGTCGTTTTTAATTCAGGATGTTATCCACGAGCGAATTCTTTTAAGCGAAAAAGTGAAAAAGGAACTTTACGCTCAATGGGGAGGGAAACAGGTGGTTGCCGGTCCGGTGTTGAATGTGCCGTTTACATTGACAGAACCGGGGGAGAACAACAAAACCACAGTCGAACGAAGCGGTGTGGCGCATTTCCTGCCGGAAACATTAAAAACAGACGGTGTTCTGCATCCTGAAACGCGGAAGCGCGGAATTTACGAAGTAGTGGTTTACGAAGGAAAGCTGAAACTAAATGGCACATTTACAAAGCCTGACGTTTCTCAACTGGAACTTAAGAATGCACAATACAACTGGGATGCAGCCTACTTCACAATCGGGGTCTCGGATATGCGCGGCATCAAAAATTTGCCGGAATTGATGATTAATGGCCAGAAATGCAAAGTCGAGCCCGGCGTTGCCGATACCGATCTGTTCCTATCGGGAATTACTGTAAAAGCCGGTTCGATTGACCTGAAACAATCCCTGAATTTTGAAATTGAACTTGTTATAAACGGATCGGAGGATCTGTCGGTGGAAGCGCTGGGGAAATCTTCTGAGGTTGCCATGAAGTCTGACTGGGCACAACCAAGTTTTACCGGAGGATTTCTTCCGGTAAATCGTCAGGTGACAGATAAAGGATTTACGGCTGATTGGCTGGTGACTTACCTTAACCGCAATTTTCCGCAGCAATGGGTCGACAGGAAATACAACATACACGAAGCAAAATTGGGTGTTGAACTGCTCCTTCCGGTCGATGATTACCAGAAATCGATGCGTTCGGTAAAATATGCCATCCTGTTCATTGCACTGAACTTTATCATCTTTCTGTTCTTTGAAATCAAAAGCAAAGCCAGGATTCATCCGTTCCAGTATTCGCTGGTAGCATTTGCTTTGCTGATATTTTATGTACTGCTGACATCCATCGCCGAACAAATCGGGTTCAACCCGGCTTACCTGATATCGGCCCTGTCAGTCACTGCGTTGATTTCGTGGTATGCTTTTACCATGCTGCAGAATGTTCGGATGGTTGCCTGGGTAACGTTGTTGCAAACGGGTTTGTATTTGTTCCTTTTTGCCATATTGCAGCTGCAGGATTACGCGCTGCTCGCCGGAAGCATCGGACTGTTTGTCATTCTGGCCATTGTTATGCGTGCATCGCAGCAGATTAAATGGTATTCGGAAGGATAAACAGAAAGTGCCGAAGTATATTGAATTCTCTAATAATCGAATTTTTTTTAATTCCAATTGAAAACCAAAAGCAGGTTGATACTATTTTTATCAATTTGAAATATTCAGTTATGCACGGACCTTATAATTTCTATCAATCTAAGATCCATTACCTGAGAACCCGGAATATCCAAAGCTTTCAGGGTCAATTCCCCGACACCTTTTTTCAAGTGAATGATACCTGCCTTAAGGGGTTTAAAATCTTTTACATATGATTCCATCCGCTTCACACGGTCGTTCTCCATCCCTTTGAGCGGTGGGTCGTTGGCTCCGGTGATTTTGGCGGTTAATTGGTCCGAACCAAACGATAACTGAATGGTAGCGCCCACATCTTTTGCAGGACAGGTGTAATAAACCTCTACCTCATAGTCGCCTTCGGATAATACTTCCACATCCCAGGTGATTTTATCATCGGGATTTGTCCAATTGGTAAAGAACGAACTGTTGGGAGCCTTACTTGACCTTTTAATATTCCCATGCGCTTTTCCGTCTCGGGCAGGCAACTGGGTGTATTTGAAATTTGGGTGTCCCACAGGGAATCTGCGTTCGTCATTGGATATCTCATTCAATACACCGGTTTTCCATTGATCCGCTGTCTTCTTTAATTCCCGGAAAATTTCGGGCTCAGATGCAGAAATATCCTTAAGTTGCCCCGGGTCCGTTATTATATTGAATAATGCACCCTGGTTGTCTAACCTGTACTTTTGATTTCTGACACTTAAATTTCCATTCCAGGACGAAATGATCCGGCGTTCAGGCCATACTGTTTTTTCTTTCATCAACAACGGCTTCAGGCTGATGCCATCCAAAGGTTTTTTGATCTGGTAATTGATCCCGGCCATATCTGCCAAAGTCGGCAACAGATCAATGGCTCCGGCAATCGCTTCTATCTGAGAGCCCTTCTCAATTTTTCCGGGCCAACCGATCAGAAGGGGAGCCCGCACACCACCTTCGTCTGTCGAACCTTTGCGGCCCTTCATGCCGCCGTTCCATCGCCAACTATTTGGACCATTATCGCTGAGGTAAAGAACAATCGTATTCTTTTCAATGCCCGACTCATTTAGTTTCTGCATAATACGCCCCACATTCCAGTCGATGTTCTCGCACATGGCCAATGCCGCCCTGGTAAAGGGAATATCTTCTTTTACACGATCATCAGCAAGCATTTCAAGATCTTTGTCCTTAAACTTATTCCACCACCGATCGGGTACCTGCATTGGCGAATGGGGCGTGTTGTAGGGGATATAGAGGAAAAACGGCTGGGTTTTGTGGCTGCTGATAAAAGCCATGGCTTTATCGGTTAAATCGTCGGTGATAAATCCATTCCCCTGCACAATTTCCCCGTTGTGTTCGAGGAATTGAGAACTGAAATAATCGCCCCAGTGACCTGAACAGAATCCATAAAATTCATCGAACCCCCTTGCGTTTGGATGGTACGGGTATTGCATACCATTGTGCCATTTACCGAAGGCAGCAGTGGCATAACCGGCCTCTTTGAAAACGTCGGCGATGGTGGTTTCGTCCAGGTTCATCCGCTCACCGCCTTCCGAAGTGCTGTAGACACCTGATCTGTCGTGGTAACGGCCGGTAAGCAGTTCAGAACGTGTAGGCGAGCAGACCGGACATACATAAAAATGGTTAAACCGGACACCGTTCTTTCCCAACGCATCAATATTGGGGGTACTTAAATTTTTGTTGCCATGAATACTCAAATCACCCCATCCCTGGTCATCTGCAAGAATGATGACAATATTGGGATGCGTATTTTGACCTTGAAGAATTCCGGCCGATCCACATCCAAGATATATTGTGCAGCTTGTTACTGCTTTTAATAGAAGCTGATTCATTCTGTTTTAATATAGAAATTATTACCGGCTATGGCCCTGCTCTATTATTTGGTGCAGTAAACCCGACAATTCCTTAACTTTGTCCGTTCGCTCAAAATACAGGTTGGTGGATTCCAAGGGATCTTCCTTTAAATTATATAATTGTCCCAGAGGACCATTCAATACAGGTTGAACGATCGACGGATCGGAGAAACCGCCTGAGCCTAAACAATCAATAAATTTCCAATCGCCCTTCTTTATGGCTAATTTGCCGGATGAAGAAATGTAAATCACGTGATCTCTCGAAGGGTGGGTACTATCTCCTTTCAAAACGTTGTAGAAGCTAAAACTGTCTTCTGCGTATCTTTTATCAACCTGAAAACCTGTAATATCAGCAAACGTTGCCATCAAATCTACCAGGCTAACGGTGTGGTCATAAGTGCGGGGCTGCTTTACCATGGCAGGCCATTTTACAAACAACGGGATATGGTGGCCACCATCCCATGCATCACCTTTTTGTCCGCGGCGCCCGGCATTACTTTGATGACCATATGCCTGAATATCTTCTTCGTTCCATGGCGCTCCGTTGTCGCTGCTGAAAATCACCAGTGTATTTTCTTCAATATTCAGCCTTTTAATCAGGTCATTTATTTTAAACACGACATTATCAACCTGAGAAATAAAATCGCCGTAAGTTCCCAAAGCCGAAGAACCTTTAAACTTCGAATTAGGCATCCATGGGGTATGGGGTCCCGTTAAGGGTAAATAGAGCAGAAATGGTTTTTTATTGTCTTTTGCCATGTGTCTTTCAATGAAAGAAACCCCTTCACCGACAATTGAGTCAAAGCAACCTTCTACTTTAAAAGATTTAGACATCTCTCCGTTTCTCCACCAAACGCCGCGATCCCAATAAACGTCATTCACAGTGGTGTGTTTTCTGTCCCATGCATAAATTGTCCGATCTAATGAATGGGGATAAGCATCTGCCGTTAAAATAATATTTGGATCAATTACTTTTCCATTTCTGACAAAAGTATAGGGTGGCATATCCAGCGAAGCAGGAAGAATGAATGAATAATCAAAACCCAACTCATTTGGTCCTCCGGTCACGGCGGAGCCAAAATCCGTATTGGTGTATCCCAATTCTTTTGTGTTTTCAATCTGTGGTTTAGACTTATCTTTGCGACCCCAATTCAACCCCAAATGCCATTTCCCAATGCAGGCAGTTTCATAACCAGCTTTTTGCATCAGCGTGCCAATCGTTTCTCTTTTGCTTTCGATCAAAGGAGATAAATATCCCCAATAAGATTTTTGTGTCGGAACCCTGAAGAAATATCTCCCGGTAAGTAACCCATATCTTGATGGGGTGCAAACAGCTCCTCCTGAATGTGCATCTGTAAAACGTATTCCATTTTCAGCGAGCCTGTCAATATTGGGTGTACGGGTCCTTGCAAAACGATTGTTAATTGATACGTCTCCAAAACCCATATCGTCGGCAAGAATGACAACAATATTCGGCTTCTCAGCTGGTCTGTTCCGGGAATTCAGGGCTGTACTGCAGGAAATAAGAGCTGCCGCAGAAGTTAAATATAAAAGTGTATCAGAAGTTTTCATTTCAATTATTTTTTGATCAGGAATTGCCCTAACTTTAATTAAATGGAATTGCGAGACTTTATAAATGTACTTGAAAATAGCCAATTGAGACTATCCCAATTTTCGGGAAACCTCTGTTGAAATACTTAATATCCTGATTTTCCCTGTAAAAGCGGCTCCCCATGCAGCACCCGTTAATCGGTTTTTACCTTCACATCTTTGAACATGAACAGGTTATTGCTGATCCTCAGTGCCTTGCCGCTGGCGGTGGTCACGTTCCGGAGAATGACTTCCCTTGTTTTGACATAGGGAAACTTCTCCACATAGGAATCGTTGGTCATTTGTGGATTGAAATTGGCAAAAATAGCGGGCCCCTGGTAGTCCGCCGGATGATTGGAGTCGTCAATACGAAGGTTTTCGACAGTGATCCGTTCAGGCATATAACAGGTGTAGCCGAAATCATGCTGACCGGAATAGGATCCGCCGATCAGGCTGGCAATGGTCGTTCTGCCGTTTGAAGGCACGAAAATGCAGTTTCGGATGACGAATTCCCCTTGCCACGTACTGCCGTAGTCGGAGCGCAGATTGATTAGGCTACTTCCGTAGATAGTGCAATTCTCCACGGTAAAGGTCCCGCAGCCAATGGCATTTATTCCCTGGTGTCCCAGGGTCGAATTGCGGATAGTGGCATTGGCAACTCCCATGTGGGCATCGAACCGGGAAAAGATGCATTTGTCATAAACGAGATTCTTGCAGTAGTTGGACCCCAGGATGCCCCAGTACCTGCTGTCGTTGATATCATTCGACTGGCTGCAGTTCACAAATGACACGTTGAGGGCCCTGTTGAGGGAGATGTCGTAGGTGCCCATGGAGACCGAAACTCCTGCAGAGCCAATGGTCGGATACATTTTGTGTCCGGTCAGGACGGTGTTCCGGACCGTCACATAGGAGCAGTCGCCGGCAAAGATAAAGCCGCCATACGGCGCACCATGGTCTTCTTCTCCGGTGATGCGGTGTTCCAATCCATCCACAAGAACATTGGAGCGCCTGATCGAGATGCCACGGCTGTAGTAGGTGTATTTCGATTCTGCCTTGTTGGCAATGGTGGTGAAATGTCCTCCGGCGATGGTCAGCGTAGTTCCATCTATAGGAAGGGCGGTGATATCTGTGATCTGGTCGAAGTCCCAGATGATCGGGGCGTTCATATCCACCTTGCCGTTTTTGTCAACCATAAAAATATCCGTCTGCGACGATCCGTTGTTTTGGTTTGCCCCAAACCGGATGTAACGTTTTACGTTGGAATTGGTAACACTGACAAGGCAGGTTCCTGGTAAGGAGACGTTAATTTTTTCCTGATTCTTCTTAAGAGAAGATATACCTTCAAGTTTGAACGGAAGCTGGCCGGAACTGACAAGGAAAACCGGTGCATTACGGTTTTTGACGTCAGTATCGTCAATGATGAAGTTGGCCGTGCCGAAATCGGTGTTGGTTCGGATGACCGCCGTACGGTTTTTCCCGCTTATGTAGTAGGAGGAACCCTCGTCGGCTTTCACGGGAAGGCCTTGTTGATTGGCGAATGCGTGGGTTGCAGCTATCGCGTCTATATCATCGGTCTTGCCGTCTCCTTTGGCACCGAAATCCCGATAGGATACCAACCCATTGGTTTTGAATTGAAGGAGATCCTCCGGGGATACATTTATCAGCAATTCCCCGTTTTCATTTGTCCGTACCTCTGTTTTACCCTGATTGGAAGTTATCACAACATTTTCAGCCGGGCTTTTGGACTGCCCTTGTGCTAAACAGAAAACACCTGAAAATAAGAAGAAAAATAAGATCATGTATTTCATCACGAGTGTACTTTTTATACTTATCAATTTCCGAAATGATAAATAGGATTGTTAGACATTAAATATATGCATATAGGTAATCATATTACGGCAATTTTCACACATAAACGCAAAAAAAAAATCAAAGGGATGCCTTAATGTCGGAAGGCTTATACCAGGCCGGATCAGGCTTCTTTTGTACAATCAAAGTCAGATGATTGTAAGCGTTGCAATTTTTATTTCTGAACCTGACGCACGAAGGTTGCAACAAAACAACTTCATTCTTACTGAGCAAAATACATAATATTAAATGGTTGTGGTGTCAACGCATTAAAAAGCTTACAATTTTGGTTTTAAGTTTTGAATAGGGCGGATAACGAAGCCAGATATCGAACAGGTTTGATTTAACCAGCACTGAACGCATATTCGAAAAAGTTTCGAACGATTTTTTTCCGTGATATCTGCCCAAACCACTGGTGCCGATGCCTCCGAATGGCAAATACGGTGACGCAATCTGCATGACCGTTTCATTTACGGCGGCAGTGCCTGATTGTGTTCTTGACAGAAATTCTTTGATTCGTTTTTTATTTCCGGAAAAGATATAGGTGGCCAAAGGTTTTGGATGCTGTCCGATAATTCCATATACCTCCTCAAAGTCGTCAAATTCAATAATCGGCAGAATTGGTCCAAAAATTTCTTCCTGCATAATCGGATCCTCCGGACGAATATCCTTGATAATGGTCGGTTCCACATAGTTTGTTCCCGGATCGGTTTTTCCTCCCAATACAATGGTTCCGCAATTCAACAGCGCTGAAAGCCGGATAACACTTTCAGGACTGATCACATGAGCGAAATCGGAACTCATCTCAGGATTTCCTCCATAAAAGGTGTTGATTTCTTTGGTTATCAGATCAAGAAACTGATCCTTTACCTTTTTGTCAATCAGCACGTAATCAGGACTAACGCAGGTTTGTCCGCTGTTGATGAGTTTTCCCCAGGCGATTCTTTTGGCTGCAAAATCAAGCCGGGCATCACCGGCTACCACGCAAGGATTTTTCCCTCCCAGTTCCAGCGAGAAAGGGGTCAGGTTTACTGCTGCTTTTTGCATGACATACTTTCCTACATTGGGACTGCCGGTAAAAAATAGATAGTCAAATTTCTGATCAAGCAGGTAACTGCTGGTTTCATGATTGCCGGTAATCATTTTGACCAATTCGGCCGGGAAATGACTCAGAATATTTTCCATTACCGCTACGATATTTGGAACCTGTGCCGAGGCTTTCAGAATCACACAATTACCTGCTGCAAGAGCGCCAATCAGAGGCATGAATGCCAGCTGAAACGGGAAATTCCAGGGCGATAAAACGAGTACCTGCCCATATGGTTGTGGCAGCACGTAACTGTGAGACAAAAAATGAACGATCGGAGTTTTAACGCACTTTTTCCTTGCCCAGCTTTTCAGGTGGCTAATGGTATAGTTAAGTTCCTTTATAACAAACCGCGATTCGGTGGCAATAACTTCAAATTCAGGCTTGTGGAAATCTTTCCTAAGCGCTTCAACAATATCTTTCTCGTGAAGGATAATCAGGGATCTCAGCTTTTTCAGGATTTCAATCCGGAAGGCGATATCCATGGTTTTGCCTGCAACAAAATAATTACGCTGCGCTTCAATTATCCGGCAGATTTTTTCATTTTCCATTCTTCTTCCAGTTGATTAAGTTGTTTCGTTATTTCAGTCGGCTTAGATCCATCTTTTGACGGAATACCATTTATGCAGTACTCTGCCATTGCCGTAATGGTAAGGCTTGGGTTCACGCCGATATTTCCCTGAATAACTGATCCGTCGGTTATATAAAAGTTGGGATAGCCATGAACTTTCAGGTTTTTATCAATGACACCTGAATCTGCCGAATCCGACATCGGGCAGCCTCCAAGGATATGAGCGGTAGTAGGCCGGTCAAAAAATACCTCCAGCAGAATGTTCTGAGGAACACCGGCGACTTTTCGGGCATATCGCTCCATAACTTCCTGCCCGATCGGTATGAAGGCAGGAACCTTTTTATTTCCGCCGTTTTCAATTTTCATTTTTCCTCCCCAAATGCTTTTATGCCAGACCATTTTCATGGCATTGTCAGCCGTTTGCATCACCAGCAGGATGATGCCATTTGTTGACCATTTGAAATTAAATACCGTTTTCAGGAAAAGTAGCGGATGCAAAATGGTTTTCTGTAAAAGCATCCATGATCTTTTTAGAGAAGAGCCGGCGCCCGGAACCGCTAAGCTGAAGAACCATTTCATGGCGTTGGAGTTGTCGGGATACTTCACCACCTCCACATGCGTTTGCGCGTCGGGACTGAAAACCGAAGTAATTGCCAGTCCGTTATTCAACTTTTCCTTTGCGCCTGAAACAGCGCAGAGTGTTTCAGAATTGGTCCTCAGTTCATGTCCAAGTTTGTCGGATAATAAAGGCAGCGTGGCATATTTGTATTTTTGTTTCAGCAACAGGTTCAGGGTTCCCAAAGCACCGGCTGCCACAACAACCCCTCTGGCTTGAAAAGTTCTGCTTTTTTTTGAGAAAAATGAAGTGAGGTTTTTGGTCTTAACAGCGTAAAGGTTTTCTGAAAAACTGATTTTTTCGGCCTTTGTTTCAGGAAGTATCTCAGCTCCCAGTTTCCCGGCAAACCACAGATAATTTTTGTCCAGCGTGTTTTTTGCATTTTCGCGGCATCCGACCATGCATCCGGCACATTCAATACATCCTTTCCGGAGTGGGCCCAGGCCGTTAAAATAAGGATCAGATTCCGTTTCAACACCATCAATATTCACAGCCACATAAACCGTTTCAAATGTTTCCTGAGCATTCATTTCTATGGAAACTTCTTTCAGAATCTGGTCTTCGGTATTTATTTTGGAATATTTTTTTCTTCCCAGCATGAAGGAGGCTTTGTCGTAAAAAGGTCCGAGCAATTTTTTCCAGTTACCGAAGTGTTGCCACGACTGATTCCTGAAGAATTCGTCAGGTGGAATGTATAAAGTGTTGGCATAAACGAGGCTTCCGCCGCCAACACCGGTTCCGCTCAGAATGCTGGCACTTGAAAAAAAAGAAAGTTTCTGGAACCCAAAGAATCTTAATTTAGGTACCCACAGGTATTTGGGAAGGTTCCAGTTTGTTTTCGGAAAATCGGTCGGGTTGTATTGCTTTCCCTGTTCAATCAAAAGAACGGAATATCCTTTTTCAGCAAGACGAAGACTTGCAACGCTTCCACCAAATCCCGATCCAATCACAATGTAGTCGTAAATCATTAACCGATTTGTTTTAGCCTAATTTATCGTAAATATAGGAAGTCTGATAAACTATGAAAGAGTCAAAGGAATTTATTTGAAATGCGGATGTTTGCCACCGCCAAGTCAGTTCGATGTTGGAAAATCTTTCTGAATTCTATCGTTATTCGGGTGGTAAGACCAAAAAGAAGATAGTTGCAACCGATTGTTCAGCGTTTTAAAGGTGAAAGTGATTGCATATTAGTCTATATATTTCTTAAGAAGATTAATTAACTCAGTAGCATTACTTGGGTGAGGTGCATTTTTGTCAACCACATTACCACTTTTATCAATTAATACATAATGAGGAATTCCGATGATTTGAAACTTTTGGCTTAGTATGTCATATTCGGAATCGTTTAATAAATATTGGCTACCATGTAAATTGTACTCCCTAATCCTGTCTTCCCATTTATCTCTTTCAGATTTTACACATAAAAATGCAAATTCAATATTCTTGCCTTCAAATGTTTTTGCTAGTTTTTTGGAATACTCAAACTCCGCTAAACACGGTCCACACCATGTAGCCCAAAAATCCAGAAGGACAATCTTTCCCTTATTTTTTTCAGTTATCCTTTTTAAAATATCATTGGCTGCCACCTCAATTCCATTTTCATTTTTCATAAAATTTTTGTCCGTATCTGGACTTATTTGTGCTAGTTTTATTTCTGAATACTTTCTGTCAAGAATTACGCAAAAACTATTTCTCAAAATATTCTTGTACTTGGGATATAAGTTTTCAAAAACATCAATTCGCTTATATGAGTCCATTAGTTTAAATAGTTCTTGACTAAGCAATATTTCGTAGGCTATTCCATTATAATCTCGTTTAATTTCTTGAAGGTATTTTTCAAATTCCAACTGAAAGTATTTAGATTTTCTCAACTCACCTCGTGATTCGTTATATTTTCTTGTGAATTCCGATCTATTATATGTATTAGCCAAAAAATATTCATGGAGAAATAGAGGATAAATACTATTAATAATTGACTCACTATTATTAATCGGAATATCTTTAATAGCATTATAAAAAGATTCTGGGATATCGATGAATTCTATTTTCTTGTTTCCTTTATTATTTGAAAAAGGATAAAACCAAGTGTAATGAAAAAGACTTTTCGCAAAATTATTGACTATAACCTAAGTTGAGCGATTATAGGAATAAATAATTAAAAGATAGTCTATATATCTGATTAATAATGAGTATTTTAGTGGTGTCAAAACAAAAAAACAACGCATCACCTTTCAGATACAAGACTATCTAATATGGCAG
>JBBQHB010000091.1:0-20288 GCA_038323575.1 Bacteroidales bacterium
CAACAAATTCCTTTGAGACAAAAAGCTGTCCGATCGAAGCTGCAGGCGGAGTTCTAACAAGAATGCACAGTCGCTGAAACGAGACGGAAGGACTGGACGACGAGACGACTGGACGACTGGACGACTGGAGGACTGGAAGACTTAAAGACTGGACGACTGGGAGGATTGAACAGCGAACAGATTTGCTTTTAATCTGTGTAATTGGTGAAATCTGTGGTTGAGTTGGGGTTTTAATTTGTGTGAATTTGTGAAATTTGTGGTAGGTCCTTTATTTAATCTGTGTAATCTGAGTAATCTGTGGTTGGATTGGAGATTAGAAGTTCCATTTTAACCTGACAAATGAGAGTAGCAGAATCTGTTTTTGCAGTTTTTGTGTGACAGTATCCGGGAAATTCCCCTTAAAATATTGCGCAATAACCGATAAGCTCAGATTATTTCCCAGCGATAAATCGAAAGAGGGTCCGGTATAAAAACCACTGATCCCGCCCGTATCCGGAAACCACATCATAGCGAGTGAGCCGTTGATCAGTGGTGTGATCGGATAGGTGATATTGCCAAACAGGTTAATTTTGGCAAAAGCGATTTTCCTGACATCTAAAGTTTCATTAAAAAAATTGAGCAGGCTGTTGATATTCATCTCTTTGCTTACAAAAAGTCCTTCGAACTGTAAGCCGATGTTGTTGCCGAAGGTTTTGCTGCAACCAAGATCTACCATTGAAAGGGCCGTTGTATCTGCGAAGTTTTTGAGGGGTCTGAAATGGCTCACTTCGCCGTAAATACTTATCGATTTGATATTGCCGGTAAACCCTGCACCGGCAACAACATCCTCACTGCTCAGCATCCCGCCCATAAGTTGGTAATCCCAACCTGAAAGATTGAAACGGTATAATCCGGCTACGGTCATTTTCTTGTACCTGTCGAGCTTTACAGCAAGCTCAGTGCTTGAAGTATATGAATTGTAATACAGAAGCCGGACGGCATCTGACCCCGGTCTTTCGATGTAATCAAAATCAAAGAAGGAGTAGGAGTTGAAAAGGTCGTTGGGATTCCACACAAACGATTGTCCCCAGTTGATACGTTGGCGGCCTGCAGTAACTTCAAATTTCTCCCGCGTGAATTTAAGGTTGAACCTGTCGAAATTTGAATTGATAAAGAGTTTCTTGTTCTGCCCGACAAATCCGTCGTAAATATTGAAGTAGGATGTGTCGGGGCTCGTCTGATTGTATATGAGCCTGCTGCGAAGCTGGACCGTAATAGAAAAATGGCTGGAGGGCATCCAGTTGAAATTCAACCGCTGATTCAGATAATTGGTGGCTTTCCACTGATCCTGCACATTGTTGTATTGCGGCGAAAACAGATCCGAGAAATAGCCGTTCAAGCTTGTTTTTCCGGCGCCCGCGGTTCCGGAATCACTGTTTTTCGGCTCTTCCTGCGCCAATCCTGAAAGCTGCATACACAACAGCATACATACCAGGTAGGTACGGCCTGTTATCATTTTCTTTCGTCTTTGGTAATTTTTCCGTCTTCGAGCAGTATCACCCGCCTGGCTTTGTTCATCACCCTGGGATCGTGCGTTGAAAAAACAAAGGTGATCTTCTCCTCCTTGTTGAGTTTTTCCATGATGTCCAGCAGGTTCTCCGCAGATTTTGAATCGAGGTTGGCGGTAGGCTCATCAGCAAGGATAAATTTAGGTCTTGAAGCCAGTGCCCTGGCCACGGCTACCCGCTGCTGCTGACCTCCCGACAATTTTGCAGGCCTGTTGTTTTGCTTATCGGACAAACCAACAGCGGTAAGCAATTCAAGGCTTCTGTGCGCTCTTTCACTTTTCGTTTTGCCCTGAAGCTGCAGGATGAACTCAACGTTCTCTTTGGCTGTAAGAACCGGTATAAGGTTGTATGCCTGGAAGATGAATCCGATGTTACGCAGCCTGAAATCTGTCAGACCGGAAGAGCTCAGTTTCCAGATGTCAATATCCTGGATCAGGATTTGCCCCGAGGTGGGTTCATCCAGTCCGCCAATCATGTTCAGCAGGGTCGTCTTACCCGAGCCGGAAGGTCCCACAATTGCCGTAAATTCTCCTTCTTCCAAAATCAGATCACAACCATTTACCGCTGTAACCGGATTAGGTCCCTTTTCATCGTAGATCTTTACAATCTTTTTAACTTCAATTATTTTCATAAACCACAAATTTCACAAATTCACACAAATCAAAACGCCAACACAACTACAGATTACTCAGATTACACAGATTAAAAACAAAATTGTTCGCTGCTTCAATCCTCCCAGTCGTACAGTATTTCCGTCTCCATTCCCTAAGTCCCCCGGTCTCTCAGTCCCCCAGTCCCCCAGTCCCCCAGTCCCCTCATTCTCCTCTTCTCCGTTTCTCCGTTTCCCATTTCCAGTCTCCCCGTCGTCCAGTCTCCCAGTCACCCCGTCACCCCGTCACCGCTCATCCCTCAGCGCTTCAACTGGTTTGAGATTGATGGCTTTCAGTGCCGGGAAAATTGAAGATATCATGCCTGTAGCGACCACCAGGATTACCACAATAAAAACAAAGAAATTGTCAATCGAGGTATATACAACAGGATCGTATCCCAGCTTTTCCAAACCCTTTCCCCAGATGGAGAGATCAATTCCAACCCGTCCGAAATAGCGGATGGTCAACAATCCGACGGCAATACCAATCACTGCTCCCGTAAGGGATAACATCACCGTTTCACCCACAATCATCCGAAAGATTTGTCTTTTGTTCATGCCGATGGCCATCAGCATCCCCAGCTCCCTGATCCGTTCCAGGATGGCCATCATCATGGTGTTAATTATCCCGAATAGCAGCGCCAGCAATATGATTACCATGATGAGATAGAGATATTGGTCCATGGCGTCGTTGAGGTAGCCCAACATCACACTTCTTTCCTTCCAGGTTTTAACCTCCATAGCAGGAAATTGTTTTTGCAGAAGCGTCGCAACCTGTTTTGATAGCAAATAATCATTCAGAAGGACCGCTATTTCCTGCACTTTTGTCGAATCCATTCCGGTAAGCGGGTACAAATCCTTTCTTTTTGTAAAAACGGTGTACTCATCAAAGAGTGAGTTGTTGGTATGGTAGATTCCGGTAATCCTGAAAGCAGCCGGGGTTATATTACCATGAAGGTCCTGGATTTGAAGGACAATCTTGGAATTTAACCTCAGCTTTAACTTTTCTGCCAGTTTCTGGCTGATCAATACAGGGTTGCGGACATCCGTTCCGAAATAACTTCCTTCGGTAATTTTGGTAAAGAGGTCTGTTACTTTTCGTTCTTCCAAAGGGTCGATGCCGTTAATCTGCACATTTGCACCTTTTTCGGCCGATGAAGCAATCGAGTTCATCACGATTCTGCAGGAATAACCTGCAACAAGCGGGTTTGATTTCAAGTTTTTTTCAATGGAGTCAACCGGACTGACCAGCATTTTCAAATCCTGCCTGACAAGAAAATCAGGCTTGTGGATCTGGATATGGGATATTTCGGTGTTTAATGCTGCGGAAATCCTTTGAATGCCCATTCCTTTGGAGAAAGCAACCAAGAAAAGCCCCGCATAAATGCCTAAGCTGATGGCGCTCATGATAATGATGCTCCGGAATCGGTTTCTCCAGATGTTTTTCCAGGCGATATTGATTATCAGCATCGTATTATATTCTTGAATAAGTTAACCATGAATTGCCTGGATGATTTTTAATTTTTTGATGGTTATCAGCGGGAAAATATAGAGTATGATCGTGATAAAGAAGACAACGACCGGTTGCCAGAAGAAAATATCAGGAGTATTTGCGAAAAAGATGACCGGTTCAAAACCGTATTCTTCCATCATTTTGGCCATATCTCCCTGAAGCGGAATAGGATTCAGATTTAAAAAATTGATCAGGATATAACCAATAACCACTCCGATAAAGGTTCCGAGCAAAGTTACCATGAGTATTTCAAGAAAGACGATCCCTGACAACCGGGATTTCTGTAATCCCATGGCATTCATAATACCGAATTCCCTTCTTCTTTCGTGCATCATCATCACCAGTGTGCTGAAAATGATAAAGGCAATGATCATGTAAAAAATGCCTTTCATAAAATACCCTGATGAGATATCGCTGTTGATCATCTGGATAATTTCGGGTTGAATCTCTTCCCAGTCTTTCAGACAATTTTCCGGTCCGACAAGCGGAGTCAGCTGGTTCCTGATTAAACCAATATTTGCCGAATGGTCTGCCTTGATCAGGATGGATGTGCCAAGTCCTGGGGCGCCATAAAATTTTTGGGCTGCAGAAAGGCTCATGTAAATCAGGCTGCTTTCCATTTCGACAGAGGGGAGCCTGATAAATCCCCGGACAGGGAATAGCCCCGCAGCCGAGACTCCGTGGTATCCCTGCGAAATCAATACCAGCGTATCACCGATCCCGATATCAAGCATGGATCCGAGTTTTTCACCCATCAGAACTCCCTGGTCGTCTTCGGTCAGGAATTTGTTCCCCGAGGCGGATTGCCGCTGTAATTTCAGTTTTATTTTTGTGAAATTGTCATCCTCCGATGGCACAAATCCGATGACGATGACCCCTTTGGTCATTTCCCGGTAGGAGGCCAGGGCAAATGACTCTAGACGTGTAGTTGTTCCAGCAACGTGATCCGACGCCTTAAGCTGCCGGATCAGGGCAGAATCGGGTGATACGGCATTGTCCAGGCTTTTATCATCAAAGTAATCCTTGTTCTGAACCTGCAGATGGCCCGTGACTTCCACAACGTTCTCGATCATTTTGTCGTACATGCCGTATTGTTGCGAAGTCATAACGATGGAGAGGATCACAGCAATGAAAACCACGCACGCAGTAAGCAGTGTTCTGGTTTTGTTCCGCCAGATATTCCTCCAGGCAATCTTCAGAAAGGCACTCATGCTGTAATTCTGTATGATTTCAACTTAATTTCTTTTTCCATATTTCAGGTTTGAAAAGTTTGAAATGTTTGGCCTTCGGCCGTTTGAAATGTTGTGAGTCCGCAACTTTTCAAACATTATAAACCCTTCAAACATTTCAAACTTTATTTGATAACTTTCATATTCTGCTGAGAAAAAAACTGGTCCGCAATCGTCCGGTTGTATTCAACACTTTCCAGGGTGATCACTGTCTTGTTGCCCGGTTTGTCGGCAGGTATCAACTCGAACCGGGTCGGGATGATCCTTCCGCCCATCTTCTTGATTTCAAATGCGAGTTGGGTTTTGATCAGTTTGTCTTCTTCGTCGTAAAATTCAGTTTTCATTTGCAGAAAATCACCTTTTGAAATCCACATCACGACTTTCCCCCAAACCACGGCAGCATTTTCTTTGGGTTTCAATTCCAGGATGTAACAATCTTTTTCTGCAATCTTTTCCTGACCGGACAATTTATGCAGGTAATCGGTAACGATAGAGGCTTCATTCAGCAGGTCATCGTTGGTAAAGTCAGAGCCCATCCATCCCTGCGACATCATGGAAGGCGGGAGTTTGATCATCCGGTTGATGGTGGGATTCCAGTTCCACATCTCTTTTCCACGTTTCAGAAAAGATTGTCCTTCCTCTTTTTTCGGTGCTGTGACCAGCGAAAGCGATAGTTCTGTGGTTTTGCTCCAGCTCTTGAATGAGATACTCCTGCTCCAGGTAGGACGGATGATATCCATTTTCATGGCACTGTACCCCGAAGATTCACCTTTTATTCTTTCGTAGGCTTTCGTGGCAACTTCAGTCGCGGTTAATTCCTTTTGACAATAACCGCTAAGTGGAATTATCCAGCTCATCAATAAAAGGACAAATCGTGTAACAGTCTGCATAATAGTTTGTTTGTTATTTTTCCATCAGGTTATTTCGTCCACTTTGTAATTTCTCAGACCTTTAAGCGTCTAATAGTTTGCAAATCTGACCTGAAGCGGCCAATACCCATGCAATTTATTAAAAATAAATATCTTTGGAAATTTAAATTTCATATTAAACCCATGAAGCAAAAATTAGTAGTTATTTCAATTTCATTGTTTATGCTTGCAACCACTTTGGTATCGTGCTTGGAGGGTAAGAAGCAGACTCCGGCCATTGACCCGGCAAACCTCGACAAAACTGTCCTTCCGGGAAACGACTTCGATACCTATGCTAACGGAGGATGGAAGAAACTCAATCCGCTGCCTGCCGATCGCGGACGTTTCGGATCATTCGACAAACTGGCTGAAGTAGCCGAAAACCAGCTGAACGATCTGGTTAAAACTACTGCTGCCGCAAACAACCCGAAAGGATCAATTCCGGATAAAATTGCTACACTTTTTAATTCGGGGATGGATACCGTGAAAATTGAGAATCAGGGATACCAGTCCCTGACACCCTACCTTCAGGAGATTGATAAGATAAGTACTCCGGACGATGTCCAAAAGACGATCATCCTTTTCCACCAAAACGGAATGTCTCCGCTTTTCGGAATATACGGATCGGCTGATGCAAGAAACAGCTCCATGGTCATTGCTCAGCTTACGCAGGCCGGTATGGGTATGCCTGACCGTGATTACTACCTGAAGGAGGATCCGAGATCACTGGATCTGCGTGCCAAATATGTGGCTTATATAACCACAATGTTCAAACTGATCGGTAATGATGAAGGTGCTTCTGCACAGAATGCCCGGAAAGTGCTTGCGCTCGAAACCCAATTGGCCAAAGCATCCATGTCACGCCTGGAGCGCCGTGATCCGAATAAAACTTACAACAAAGTCACTACCGATGAATTGGTGAAATTATCACCTGTATTTAACTGGGACCGGTTTTTTGTTGATTTGGGCATCGGTAATCCCGGAACAATTAACCTGAATCAACCGGATTTTGTCAAAGAGATAAGCAACATTCTGGCAACCGTTCCTGTAGAAGATTGGAAGATATACCTCAAATGGAACCTGATTAACGAAACGGCCTCCTATCTTTCTTCTGATTTTGAAAAGGCGAGCTTCGATTTTTATGTCAAAGCGATGACGGGAACCGATGTGATGCGCCCGCGCTGGAAACGTGTTTTGGGTGAGACAAGCGGTGCATTGAGCGAGGCGTTGGGCCAGCTTTATGTCAAGGCCTATTTCCCGCAGGAATCCAAAGACCGCATGATCAAACTGGTTGCCAACCTGAAGATAGGCCTCGGTGAAAGGATTCAGAACCTGGAGTGGATGAGCCCGGAGACCAAACAAAAAGCGATGGATAAATTGAATGCCATCACTGTAAAGATCGGTTATCCCGATAAATGGAGGGATTACTCCGGACTCGAAATCAAGGACGACGCTTATGTTTTGAATGTGATGCGCGCCGGCAAATTTAATACAGAGTTTAACCTCAATAAAATCAATAAGCCGGTGGATAAGCAGGAGTGGGGCATGTCTCCGCAAACCGTCAATGCCTATTACAGCCCGACTAAAAATGAGATTGTTTTCCCTGCCGCTATATTGCAGCCGCCCTTCTTCTTCAAAGACGGAGACGATGCAGTTAATTACGGCGCCATCGGTGTGGTGATCGGTCACGAGATGACCCATGGCTTCGATGACCAGGGCCGCAAATTTGACAAAGAGGGCAACCTGACAGACTGGTGGACACCGGAAGATTCCAAACGTTTTGACGAACGTGCCAAAGTCCTGTCCGATCAGTTCGACAGCTTTGTTGTACTGGATTCTGTTCATGCTGACGGGAAACTCAGTATGGGCGAAAACATTGCCGACCTTGGCGGTTTAAACGTTGCTCACCAGGCTTTCCTGAATGCCAACAAGCAAAAAGCGGCCATCGACGGATTCACTCCTGAACAACGTTTCTTTCTGGCATATGCCCACGTTTGGGGACAAAATATTAGGGACAAAGAGATCCTGCGCCGTACCAAGGAAGATGTCCACTCGCTGGGCCGCTTCAGGGTTCTCGGACCGCTACCGAACCTGCCTGAGTTCTATGCGGCTTTTGATGTAAAACCGGGACAGAAGATGTTCCTGGAGCCTGAGAAACGGGCGAAGATTTGGTAGAAATATAAAAAATTTACCACAATAGGCACAATAGAACACAATAGATTTAGCTCTAAGTGCCCTATTGTGCCTATTGTGGTTTTAAATCTTTAGTCAGTTAGTTTTATTCTTTGAGTTACGCCACTTTTGATAAAAGAATAATATAAGCAAAAGTAAAAAACCGACAAAAAAGCCTATAGGTGCAGTACTTAAGAAATCTTTGGGATCTTTTTTAAACCATAAATATAAACCTACCAAGCCAAACACAAAAATCATCACATTTAATAATCTGACATAGCTATTTTTCATAAGTATTTATCTTTTAATTATTCGCTTACTGCTTTTATCTGGTAAATCTTGTTCCTGATCTCTTCCAGATTTCCCATAAGGATATAATACCGGTACTCGTAAACCGAATTTTTGTACAGAATCTCTTTTTTCACCGGTGCGATGTAAGATGTGGATCTGTCGGTTGCCTCTTTGCCTGTCACACCGGAGAGGCCTGCCAAAAACCTGACACATTTGGGATTGTAAACAGCCATTCCCCAACCTGAATCATCTGTGAAAGCCATCCAGTTTTCTGATACCTCATTGTAGATACCCCAGAAACCGCTCGAAAGGTTCTTTACCGGGAGTAGCTGTACCGGAGCTTTGGTAAACGGGGCGCTTCCCTGGTAAGTATATAAATTTTTCAGTGCAGAAACAGGGTATACTGCCGGCAGTTCCTGGTCACACAAAATACTGTCGCCGTAAATTTGGTCGGTACGGTGACAGGTCAGACGGTTCCTGACCTCCAGTACGTTGCCGTTCAACGTGGTCCACTGCTCCATCTCTGCCTCTGCCGGTTTGTTGTTCATGTCCCACTGCATCGGGATACATTTGACATACAAGGAGGTTTTGGTTTGCCGGTAAGTAAGGATCTTTGCGCGGTTGCGGAAGGCGTCTCCGACCTGGATCGGATTCCACGCCCAGGGCGACCACCGCGGCGCCTGACCTTCCGCTTTGCGGTCGAGCGATTTCCCTGCATAGTAGGATTGCTGGATGTACCTTCCCTCATCGGCAATATTGACCACACTCCTTGTTGACCCTGAGGCGGAAAGGTAAGAGATGGCCCCGCCGCGGGTCAGGTCCAGTTTTAAGGTGAGAATTCCGTTGTCTGCTATTAGTTCTTTTGGCGTAATCTGGTCCTGTGCAGATGTTGCCTGACTCTTGCAATTAAAACTGAGGAGCAGAAACAGTGAAAAGAAACAGATTTTGCTCATGGATACATTATTTTTTTCTTTTAACACAGATGAGTGAATGATAAAATTACTTCATATCAGGAATTGCATGGAATAATATTTCTATCGGATGAACTGCCTGTTTTCCGGTTCCATCCAGGATATGGTGCCGGCAGCTGGTTCCCGGTGCGGCAACGACAACCTCATCACCCAAACCCATGATCTCAGGGAAAAGCACCAGGTTCCCAATCTTCATCGACAGGTCATAATGCTCTTTCTCATAACCGAACGACCCTGCCATGCCGCAGCAGCCCGACGGCACCTCCCGGACATGGTAATTTACCGGCAGGGAGAGCATTTTTTTGGTCGGCAGGGTGGAGGCGATGGCCTTTTGCTGGCAATGGCCGTGGAGTCTGATAGTCAGCTCCTTGTTGGTAAAACTGTCTGCTGAAATATTTCCTTTTTCCTTTTCCCTTACCAGGAATTCGTCTATCATCAGGCTGTTCTTTGCGATGCTTTTCGCAGCAATTTTCTCTTCCCCACGCAGCAGATCGGGATATTCATCCCTGAAAGTAAGGATGGCCGATGGTTCGATTCCGATCAGGGGATGCGCTTCGTCTATTATTGAACGGAAAATCGCCACATTTTTAGCGGCAATTTTAGCTGCTTTCCGGACATAGCCCTTCGAAAGGAAAGTCCTGCCGCTAACTTCATGCTTAACTACCAAAATCTTGTATCCCAGGTGATTCAGTACCCTGATGGCCTTGATGCCGATTTCGGTGTCGTTGTAATTGGTAAATTCATCCATGAATAAACAGAGACTGCCTTTGGGACTGGTCAGGTTTGCATTCAGATTGTCCAGGTTTTTTTTGCACCAACTGCGGAGAGTCATCCTGCTTAAACCGGGGATGCTCCGCATTTGTGCAAATCCGGTCAGCGATTTCATGATGGAAGATGTTGTCCTGTTGTGAACAAACAGGTTGAACAACCTCGGGACGGCCGAACCCATCCGGTAGACGGATGCAATATTTGCCACCAGTTTCGACCGCAGGGGAGAACCCTCTCTGTCGTATTTGTGCTGCAAAAATTCCGCCTTGATTTTGGTCATATCCACTCCCGACGGGCACTCCGATTTGCATCCTTTGCAGGAGATGCACAAGTCGAGGATATCATACAGCTCTTTGCTGCTGAATACTTCTTCGATCTTCCTGCTGCGCAGGTAGTCGTTCAGCAGGTTGGCCCTTGCACGGGTAGTGTGCTTCTCTTCTCGGGTGGCCATGTAACTCGGGCACATCGTTCCGCCGATCAGTTCAGATTTGCGGCAGTCGCCCGATCCGTTGCATTTTTCGACGTGCCTTACGAACCCAAGCGAGTCAGACCAGTCGAAAAAAGTCTCAGGGTCAGGATCTTTGTCCCCGGGATTGATGCGTAGGGAACTGTCCATGGGTGGGGTGTTGACAATCTTGCCCGGATTGAAAACATTTTGAGGATCCCAGCGCTGTTTGACCTGTTTGATCAGTTCGAAGTTATGCGCTCCAAGGATAACCGGGATGAATTCGCCTCTCAGCCTGCCGTCGCCATGCTCTCCGCTGAGGGACCCGCGGTATTTTTTGACCAAATGCGCTACTTCAGTAGCCACGGTCCGGAACATTTTGACCCCTTCCGGATCCTTGAGGTTGATGACTGGTCTGAGGTGAAGCTCACCGGTGGCAATGTGCGCATGGTAAACACATCTCAGGCCGTGACCGGCCATGATCTCTTTGAATTCGGCAATGTAACCGGATAAAACCTGCGGGTCCACGGCCGTATCTTCAACCAGCGAAACCGGTTTGGCATCCCCCGGAATATTGGAAAGTAGTCCGAGGCCTGCCTTGCGCAAGGCCCACACTTTTTTGATGTCATCACCGGTAACCAGCGGGAAATGATAGCCGAATCCTGCTGTTTTCAGTTCAAGCTCCAACGCATTTCGCAGGGCAACAATCTCCTCCATGGTTTCGCGGGCCCATTCCACGATCAGGATAGCGCCCGGTTCACCTTCCACGAAGAACCTGTTTTTTCTTTGTTCAATACTGTCAAGCGTGCACTTCAATATCACATCATCGATGAGTTCGATGGCTCCCGGTTTGTACTTCAGCGCAAGCAGGTTTCCGTCCATCGCCTCCTCAAGTGTCCGGAAATGGATGCAGACCAGTCCTACCTCTTTAGGCGGGAGCGGAACAAGGTTCAGCTTGATTTCGGTGATAAAAAGTAAAGTCCCTTCTGAACCCGCAATCAGTTTCGAGAAATTGAAATCTGCCGGACTGTCCGTAAAGGGAGCAGTATGCATCAGTTCGTCCAGTGCATAACCGGTGTTTCGCCTCCTGAGGGACTTCAGGGGATATTCATTTTCAATTTGTTCCTGGTTTTCCGGATCGGAAAGCAGTTGCTCTATTTGCCGGTAAAGGGAATTTTCGAGCCTGTCGCCGATAGTTTTTTCTTTGAATTCATGCTGCGAAAGGGATTTGAAATGAACTTCCGAACCGTCCGACAGGAATCCGGTGACTTCGAGCAGGTGATCCCTGGTGCTTCCGTGAATCAGGGAGTGAGCGCCGCAGGCATTGTTCCCGACCATTCCGCCTATCATACAACGGTTGGAAGTAGAGGTTTCCGGTCCGAAAAAAAGTCCGTACTGTTTCAGGTAAAGATTGAGTTCATCCAGTACAACTCCCGGCTGGAGCCTGACCCAACTTTCTTCCTTGTTTACTTCCACTATTTTTGTCATCGTCCGGGAGACATCCACCACGATGCCATTCCCGACAACCTGACCTGCAAGAGAAGTTCCTGCAGTACGCGGAATGACCCCCAGGTGATGCTTCCGGCAAAATAAAATCACCTGAAGAATGTCGTCTTTGTTATTTGGAAAAACAACTGCAGCAGGTCGCTCCTTGTAGGCGGAAGCATCCGTTGAATAAAGTATAAGCGAGGTTTCATCGGTTAGCAATTCTCCTTGTATGACCTGCTTCAGTGCCGAAAAATCATTCATCTACCCCTGTGTTTTAAAATAAATATGTAGATTTATAAAAAATCACTTTCCTTTCGGGATACGAAGTTAGGAGAAAATCTCTATTTTCGGGGCTTTATAAGGTTTGAATGGCAGGAGAAATGGAAAATTAACCAATCTACAACGACTATGGCATCAGAAGTAAATACCAAATTTTTGACAGACAAACGGCTGGATCGCATCGCTACGGATATTTTGAGACCGGTTGGGGCGGACCGGGGTTTTTTCATCTGGATGGCCAGCCTGACAATGCTTCTGGTGGTCTGTCTGTATGCCTATTACATTCAATACGATAAGGGATTGATTGTTACTGGATTAAGAGACTATGTAAGTTGGGGGATGTACATCGCCAACTTCGTCTTTTTTGTTGCTGCCAGTTTGATCGGGATGTTGATCAGTTCAGTCCTGGGTCTGATGGGATACAAGTGGGTCAAACCGATTGGCCGCATTGCCGAGATAATTGCCGTTGGGTTTTCAGCGGTAGCAGGTCTGGTGATCGTATCCGATATGGGACGTCCGGAGAGGTTACCTTATGTGTTTATGTACGGCAGGATACAATCGCCCATCCTGTGGGACGTTACCGTGGTTACTACTTACATGACCCTCAGTGTTCTGCTTTATTTTTTAACCATGATCCCTGATATGGCCATCAGCAGGGGAAGAATAGGCCATACTCCTGTCTGGCTGCAAAAAACCTATGAACTGCTCTCGTTTAATTTTCAGCATACAAAAGAACAATATAAAATTCTGATGAAGGCCGTCCGTATCTTGCTGATTTTGATCGTTCCGACTGCCTTTGCCATTCATACCGTCACCTCCTGGTTGTTTGCCGTTACGACCCGTCCGGGCTGGGACAGCACCATATTTGGCCCTTACTTCCTTTCCGGTGCCTTTGTCGCCGGTGCTGCGGCCGTGATTATTCTGATGTTCTTCGTCCGGAACAATTATAAACTTAGCAGATACATCACGCTGGAACATTTTGACAAAATGGGAAGATTGCTCTTCCTGGTATCAATCGTCTATTTCTATTTCAACATCAATGAGTACCTTGTTCCGGCATACAAGATGAAGACGATGGAGGCACACCACCTTACCGAACTTTTTGTCGGGGACCATGCGTTTATGTTCTGGAGTGTGCAGCTGCTGGGTTTGATTATTCCGATGATCCTGTTGTTGTTCAAACAAATGCGTAGACCGCTGCCATTGCTTATTATTTCAATTTTTGTTTTGATTGCTTCCTGGTTTAAGCGGTTGCTGATCGTTGTTCCAACCATGGAATCGCCTTTCCTGCCAAAACAGCATGTACCGGATGCCTGGATGGTATATCAGCCGACAATTATTGAGACTGCCATTACCATCGGAACACTGACACTGACCGTGATGATAATTTCCGTTCTGATGAAACTGTTTCCTGTTATCCCTATCTGGGAAGTTGCAGAAGAGGAATGTGACCACCCTGACCAGCACCCTGTAGAATAAAAGATGCCCTTACAATGACAATCAGATTCATTCTTTTCGCGCTTCTTAATCTAAGTTCCGTTTTGCTGATGGCCCAAACACCCTGGGAGGTGCCGGCTGACCGCAACGCAAAACTTAGCCTGGCTGAGTTTGCAGATCAAAACGGGACTTCAGGGAGAGATCTCTACCAGACCAATTGCAAATCGTGTCATGGCGATCCGGGTAAAAACAATCCCATTAAACTGGTTCCGCCGCCTCCTGATCCGGCAACTGCGCTAATGCAGCAAAATACGGACGGGGCGCTGCATTTTAAAATCAGTGAAGGAAGAGGTCCTATGCCTGCATTCAGGAATGTGCTGAGTTCTGCAGATATCTGGAATGTAATTGCCTTTATCCGGAGCTTCAACAAAGATTACAAACAACAGATTGCTGTCAAACCAACCTACGGAGGCGAGATTTTTGACAAAGTTTCTATCCTGCTTGAGTGGGATCAGGCAAAGGCCATGATCGTTGCAAAGGTTTCGGGTGTTAAGGGGACTTTGGTAAAACCGCTACCCGGACTGGAAGTGAAGCTTTTTGCCAGGCGTTATTTTGGCAACCTGCTGGTAGATAAGCCTTCAGATACTGATGCAGCGGGCAAAGCAATTTTTAATTTTCCAAAGAACCTGCCGGGAGATCCGTCGGGCAAAGTTGAACTTTTGGCGCAGTTGTCGAACGAAGAGCTTTTTGGACTGGTGAAAACGGAGGCGGAGATGACCATCGGGGTACCAACCAACCGGCCTCCCCTGAACGAACAGCGCGCACTCTGGAATGTGGTGCAGAAAACCCCGATTTGGCTTTTAATTACATACATAACCGTAGTTTTGGCCGTATGGGGATTTATTTTTGTGGTTTTGTTCAAACTCAAGTCCATTTTTGAATTGGGTAAAAAATGATCACTATAAAAAGAACGAATTCCGACGATAGCAACTTTCATTCGCTTGTACTGGAACTGGACGCTGAATTGAAAATACGCGACGGGGAAGAACATTCGTTTTACGCTCAATTCAATAAAATTGACCAAATTAAACACGTTGTGATTGCTTACAATCAGGATGAACCTGTTGGCTGCGGCGCTATCAAGGAATATACCACGGATACGATGGAAATTAAGCGGATGTTTGTCCGGATGGAGTACAGGGGACAGGGTGTAGCATCACTGGTATTGAAGGAATTGGAAGAGTGGTCAAGCGAAATGGTTTATAAAACGTGTATCCTGGAAACCGGATTAAAACAACCTGAAGCAATCAATCTTTACAAAAAGAATAATTACAAGATAATTCAGAATTACGGGCAGTATAAAAATGCTGAAAACAGTGTCTGCTTCAAAAAAGATTTGGAACCGGAGCATGGGTAAAGCGTATAATCGCGAAATACTAAATGAAATGGTTTCTGCGTCAGCCTTACTCAAACAATCACTTTACCCCTGATCCGCAGGCAGCATTGATTGCAAGCTGCTCATCAAAAAAAGAACATCAAAATGAAGAAAGTATTCCTTGTAACTTTGGCATTTGTTGTGACCTTTGGATTGGGTTATGCATTCAAGGCAGCCACAACGTATCAAACCGACAACCAGGCAACACTTAAAAGAGTGAGAAGCATTGGTGGTATCTTTTTCAAATGCAAAGATCCCGGTAAATTAAAGGAATGGTATAAAATCCATCTGGGTTTGAACACGGACAAATACGGGACTAACTTTGAATGGCGGCAAGCCGGAGATTCTTCAAAAAAGGGATTTACAGTGTGGGCTCCATTTTCTGAAAAGACCAAATATTTTGAACCATCTTCGAAGGATTTTATGATTAATTACAGGGTTGATAATTTAGTGTCTTTGTTAGTGGAATTGAAAAAAGAGGGTGTGACAATTACAGACACCATAGAAACAGTCTCCTACGGAAAATTTGTCCACATTCTTGACCTGGAAGGAAACAAAATTGAATTATGGGAGCCAAATGACGTTGAATACGAAAAACTTGGAGACAAACTTGGTGGCGGACTAACAAAATGATGATTTAACCGATTATTTAATTGTCTTATGAAGAAAATCTATCTGTTGCTGTTCTTATTCTTAGCTGGTTGGAGTGATGTTTTAGCTCAAAACACGCAAGACTCTCTGTGGATCAGGGACAACTTTGTTAAAAAGGAAGTTTACATACCTATGCGCGATGGAGTCAGGCTTTTTACCGCTCTCTACATCCCCAACGACAGTACAGAAAGGCATCCGTTTCTGATGTCGCGTACTCCTTATTCCTGTTCGCCTTACGGGGAGGATAAATGGAGTTCTTTTTGGTACAGTAATTTCAGGTATTACATGCGTGAAGAGTATATCATCGTCAAACAGGATGTTCGTGGAAAATGGATGAGTGAAGGGGAATTTGTCGATGTGCGTCCGTTCAATCCCTACAAGAAAACGGATACGGATATCGATGAGGCCAGCGACACTTACGATACCATCGACTGGCTGATTAAAAATATCAAGAACAACAACGGACGCGTCGGTATAATGGGCACATCCTACCCCGGGTTTTATGCTACCATGGCAGCGCTGAGCGGCCATCCTGCACTGAAGGCCGTCAGTCCGCAGGCGCCGGTAACGGATTGGTTTATGGGAGATGATTTCCATCACAACGGTGCATTTTTCCAGATGGATGGATTTTCTTTTTATACCGGATTCGGCAAGCCGCGTCCAAATCCCGTCTCTTCGTCACTACGGGCGCAATTTAATTATCCCACCCGCGACAGTTATAAGTTTTACCTGGAGGCTGCAACCCTGACTAAACTGGCCGCACTGATAGGTGACAGTATCGCTTTCTGGAAACAACTTTACGGGCATCCGAATTACGATGCCTGGTGGAAAGGCCGGAACATCAGGAATTTTGTTGGTCAGATTCCGCCAGGTACCGCCTCGTTGGTAGTTGGCGGATTATTTGATGCCGAGGATTGCTACGGCGCCTGGCATACTTATGAATCCATCGAAAAGTACGCCAAAAACAACAATAAAATTGTTATGGGACCATGGTCGCACGGTCAATGGAATTCAGGTGAAGGAAGCAAACTGGGAAATGTAAGGTTTGGCAGTAATACTGCCATCTGGTACCAGAATGAAATTGAACTTCCGTTTTTTAATTTTTACCTGAAGGACAAGGGAGATATTAATAAGCTGTCGGAGGCAACCATCTTCTTTACAGGAGAGAACAACTGGAAAAAATTTCCCGTCTGGCCTCCGGCCGGCATGAAGCAAAAGCCTGTTTTTCTTCAACCCGGAGGAAAACTTAGTTGGGTGAAACCTGAAGGCAAAAATAGTTTTACTGAATATGTAAGCGATCCTTCCAAACCGGTGCCCTACGCCGAGGACGTTCACTTCTACCGCACCACTGCCTACATGACAGACGACCAGCGTTTTGCCGCCAGAAGGCCCGATGTGCTGGTTTTTCAAACGGAGGTTCTGGAGGAGGATCTGATGCTGGGGGGACCGGTGATTGCCGATTTGGTTGCCGGTATTTCGGGTACTGATGCTGATTTCGTCGTTAAATTGATCGATGTTTTTCCCGAAGGATTTAGTTACGGTGATGAAAGAATGAGCCGCCGTTCCCCTTCCCAGTCCTATTTGATGGATTCCTACCAGATGCTTGTTCGCGGAGAGATCATGCGCGGTAAATACCGCAATAGTTTTGAAAATCCTGTTCCGTTCAAGCCCGGTAAAATTGAACACGTTAAGTTCGAATTGCCTGGTATAGCCCATACTTTTCAGAAGGGACACCGTTTGATGATCCAGATACAAAGCAGCTGGTTTCCTTTGGCAGACCGTAATCCCCAGAAATTCCTGAATATTTATGAGGCGAAAGAAAGTGATTTTCAGAAAGCGGAGATACGCATCTATCACGATGCGCTCAACAGCAGTCAGATCATTTTACCGGTGATCAAATGAAAGCGGCCTCCCTGAAAGAAATTAAAACGGAATTAAATACCCTGCATCCCAAACGGATACAGGAACTCTGCGTGCAGCTTGCCCGGTTCAGGAAGGAGAACAAAGAATTGCTTTCGTACCTCCTGTTTGAGGCGCAGGATGAACAAGCCTATATCAGGGATGTTAAATCCGAAATGGATGCTTTGTTCAAAGAGGTAAACAAAGGCAGCAGTTTTCTTGCCAAGAAAACCATCCGTAAAATACTCGGGGTTACCAATAAATTCATTAAATACACGGGGTCCAAACAAGCGGAAGTTGAACTGTTAATCCATTTTTGCAGAAATCTGGAAAAGTCCGGAATCCCGGTGCATGCCAGCAATGCCCTGGGCAATCTGTACCTGAGGCAAGTCCGGAAGATTCACCAATCACTGGCAACCTTGCATGAAGACCTGCAGTATGATTATTCGGAGGAGATCAGGCATCTAGAAACATTTGAGCAATTAATAAACGTTGGTGCTGGCAGACAGTTTTCGGTTTCAAATGCCCACTAACGCAAAGTCCGAAAACGTTAGGTACAATAAATCGCTGCCGGGAAAGACGCAAAATATTTATAAATTGGTTGATAAATTTTCATTAATAGATTCATTATTACTCAAACATGGAAAATTTTCATTTAAATTTATCTGGGGTAGATAGAGCCTCAGGAGCAAGACGAAAGAGATTGATAATATGGGGACCACTCTTTGTTCTAGTTGTACTATCTTTACTTTATGATTATCCTGATAATAGCAAAAGAGTAAAGCATATATTATTTCCATTTCTCATTTTGATTGATGGTTTGCTTTTTCTATTACTGATTTATGAAGGAAGATTTAAGTCCTATGTATCGATTTCAGACAGTTTGATAAAGTTTAAACTATGGGGATTGGGCAGAACCACGCAATTAGAATGGTTAAATATTAGTAATGTTTTGATTTCAAAATCTAAAATTACTTTTGTGCAACATGATAATTCGAAAGTCAATCTTAAACTAAACGTATTGTCTACTAAGAGAGGCAATGAGATTATTCATTCTGTAAAAGGATTTTTGAAAGATAAACAGCTTGATTACAAAATGATAAAATGATAATTTCTGTGCCTAATACGCGGTCATAAAACATTGGGGATTCAGTGGTTTGCCAATTACATTACTCGCTGGTAAGGCTCTTATCGGTTGATAGGTTCGCAGCTCCAAAATCCCCAACGTTACACGTTGAAGGCATTGAATCCCAAAGCTATTCCTTGCTTTTTGATGGACCCTGCCACTGCATGATTCCATCCCCGGCATGGTAATTTTATCAAATAAATAAGGTTACGTCCGGCTTTTGTGGAATCACGCGAAAGGATTCGCGCGGGAGCGGGGGCCACCCTGCACGAAGATCTGCAGTTTGATTATTCGGAGGAAATCAGGCTTTTGTAATCCGGAACCCGAAACCCGAAATCTTTCAAGCGCGCGAAGCGTCAACCAACTGAATGGTGCAGAGTCAGAGTGACCGGGTGACTTACGAGATTATCTTTGAATTAAGCCGGGTGGCTCCGAGTCACCCGGTCACTGCATGAGGCCTTCCCCCGATCTTTTACCACCGGTTCCAATACCGCCAACTACCCATGGCAATTACCAGGAGCGAAACCAGGATGCACCATTCCCGGCAAGCCCACTCAATTGGCATAAATCTTAACAGACCACCAATTGGCATCTATATTTTCCGGGCGTCCTCCGCCACATGTCGATTAACACAACATTCTTCTTCCTGTTTTTTGGTTGAATCAGTTATTAACCATAAATTTGGCTAACCTGAAACAGAAATATTAAACCGAAGTGAAATTTCCCGGGAAAATTTATTTTATATTTTTCGAAAACAAGTAATGCGCCTATGCGCCTGATATCGGATGGATAAACGCAATTGCATATATACTTTACCAACCATACTAGAAAAGAAGAATTGCAAAATAAAGTTCCCAAATTGAGAATCTTTGATTATCTTTTATCCGTTTTATTGGAACTCATCTTGAATACGATAAAATTGATGCCAACAATATTTAAAATTAACGGACATGAATATAAAACCAATCAAAACAGAAAATGACTATATCCAAGCATTAAAAAGGCTTGAAACCATTTTTAATGCTGAAATTGGAACGAAGGAGAGCGATAAAGCAGATGTGCTTGGACTTATAATTGATGAATATGAAAAAAAATATTATCCGATAGAAGCACCTGATCCTATCGAGGCCATTAAAATAAGGATGGAAGAAATGCAGCTGAAACAAATTGATTTGGTGAATAAAATAGGTGGAAAGAGCCGGGTTTCAGAAATATTAAACCGAAAACGAAAACTAACGGTTGAAATGATTAGAAAATTAACTACCAGACTAAATCTTTCACCTGAATTACTAATAAATGATTATCAATTAACCAGATAAAGTACGGTTGGTAATAAATAGGACTCTGAGCGGTCTGCAAGACCCAGCGATGAGTCGGTGTTGAACTACACCCGCCGTTCTACAAGCTATGCATTTACTGAGGTTTTTTGATAATTTATGAACAGTTACGGTTCAGTGGTTCTTTGACGTATTGCAGGTTT
>JBBQHB010000092.1:0-19856 GCA_038323575.1 Bacteroidales bacterium
CCAAATGTACCACGAGAAAAGTGTCCGGCTTGCTCCGGAATCACTGTCCGCCTTCGTCCGGAATGAGTGTCCGCTTTAAAACGGAATCATTGTCCGCCTTCGCCCGGAATGGGTGTCCGTTTTGATCCAGATTTTGCATTAACAGATTTATCATGAAAAAAACTCTATTCGTCGCTATTGCGCTTGTATTTGCCTTGAGCTTATTCTCGTTTATTGCATCAGAAAAAAAACCTGCCTGGGTTATTCCTGCAAAATATACTGCAATGAAAAATGTTAAAAAAGGTGATGCCGCAAGTATCGCCCTTGGCAAAACACTTTATGTTAAACATTGCAAGTCCTGTCATGGCGGAGCCGGTAAAGGTGATGGAGCCAAAGCAGCTTCGCTGAAAACCCCATTGGATGATATGTCTACTGCTGCTTTTAAAGCATTACCCGATGGAAACAAATATTTTATGGCAATGGTTGGCCGTGGTGATATGCCAAATTTTGAAAAGAAAATTGTAGATGAAGAAGAGCGTTGGGCTATTGTCAATTATCTTGATTCACTATAAGTTAAGTGGAATTTAAAAAAAGCAGTTGGATACTCAACTGCTTTTTTTATGCACCTAATAGTAAAGAATGAGCTACAGGCTTACCGCCACCGAGGGTCAGTTATGCTTATGGCAGTTTTCCATGTACCATGAGATAGAATGTTCCCTGCCTGCCACCAGCTCTTCAAGTATCTTGTGATCGTCCCACTTACTGTGGTAACTACAGCAATGATCCAAAGCCAGAGAGAGAAGCAACCACTCCTTAACTGCTTTCATTGTCAGGTTACTAATATCCAAGTTCTTTAGTAATTTGAGATACATAGGCCCGATTATGTCAATATTGGGTAGTTCTCTTTTCAAAATGTCTTTTGTCGTAAAAATATGATCTTCAACCTGAACAAATTCATCTTCGTCCAGTGCCACTGAAAAATTAAATGTTTTTTCTGCCATAACACACCTCCTGTGATTAATTATTTGGTTACCACAAGGTATGTAAATAATTCGAATTTTACAACAAATGAATAAAATAATTAAATAAAGCACAAAAGAGTGAAAATGCAACTTTTTTACGTTAAACAATTACCTTCATTTGTGTAATTTATGTAATCTGTGGTTTGCAGGAATTTCCATATTTGTAAATTTGTGAAATTTATGGTTTGCCTGGGTTTTTGAGTGTGTTATTTGTGAAATTTGTGGCTATAACCAAAAGAATAGTTTAATTTTGCGGTAAAATATTATACAATGGAGGCAATCGATTGGAAAAACCTGAACTTCGGATACAGCAAAACAGATTTCAATGTCCGATGCTGGTACCGTAACGGGAAATGGGGAGAGTTGGAAATCAGTGATTCTGAGACAATCAACCTACATATGGCCGCAACATCTTTGCATTACGGCCAGGAAGCTTTTGAAGGACTGAAGGCATTTCGCGGGAAAGACGGCAAAATCCGGGTTTTCAGGATGATTGAAAACGCGAGAAGAATGCAGCGTTCTGCCGCCGGAGTGATGATGGCTGAAGTACCAGTTGCACTGTTTACTGAAGCGGTTAAAAAAACCGTTGCATTAAATGCAAGGTTCGTTCCTCCCTACGAATCCGGCGCCTCCCTCTATATTCGTCCTTTGCTTATTGGTACTGGGGCCCAAATCGGAGTCAAGCCAGCTGATGAATATCTTTTTATGATTTTTGTTATGCCGGTTGGACCCTATTTCAAAGAAGGCTTCAAACCGACTGATCTTGTAATCTACCGAGAATATGACCGCGCAGCGCCTCTTGGTACCGGAAAGATCAAAGTAGGCGGCAATTACGCTGCGAGTCTGGTCGCAGGTCAGCGGGCACATGCCAATGGGTTTTCTGCAGTTTTATACCTGGACGCACGGGAGAAAAAATATTTGGATGAATGTGGTCCGGCCAATTTTTTCGGCATCAAAGGCAATAAATACCTCACACCAAAATCGTCCTCTATCCTACCCTCCATCACCAACATGAGTTTAAGGCAAATAGCTTTGGATATGGGTATGGAAGTGGAAGAACGTCCGATTTTAGCCGATGAACTAGCCGAATTTGACGAAGTTGGCGCATGCGGCACAGCAGCCGTGATCTCTCCGATAAAACGGGTTTATGATGCTGATCTGGATAAAGAATACCTTTACGGAACTGAACCCGGCAAAATCAGTGTTCAACTGTATGAAAAACTGAGAGGGATCCAATACGGAACAGAACCGGATTCTTACGGATGGATGGATCTTATTGAAGCTTAACGAGAGCAATCACCGGCTTTGATCTGAGCCCATGACGGACTGTATTTATTCAGGCTGATGTACGCTAAGCCAGTTAGGGATAAAGCTTTGACAGCACAGTAACTGCTCAGGTTGCTGTTGTAATAAACATCCAGGGTACTTCGGGCATTTTTCAGGTTTTCCAAACCATCCAGAGATTTCAGCGTGCTGTTTTCGAGTATCTGTATTTTCCCCCTGATAGTTTTCGTTTTTGTGAAACCGCTAAAATTAAGAAGCTTATCATTATTCTGAACAACAAGGCCTCCTCCTATACTGTCAAGGAGAGAAAAACCACTCATCCCGACAAGACTATTGCATTCTGAAATACGCACATCTTTTTTGATGTACCTGACACCGTTTAATCCGGTGAAAGAAGAGAGTTTATCCAGTTTGCTGAGTTCGATGACACCCCTTATTGTATCAATTTTACCAAGACCATTTAGGTTCTCAAGATTGGTACAGGACACAACACTTAAATTGCCTTTAATGCATGGGATATTGTTTAACCCCTGAAAATTAACCAGACTGTTGCAATTAGTTACAGAAACGGAGATGATTGTGTCATTAACCGCAATCAGATTGGATAAAGTTGTCAATTGCGGCAATGAATTCAGCACCAAATTTCCACCTATCTCCTGCAAATTGGCCAAACCTGTAAATCCGGCAAAAGCCGTATTATCGCTTAAACTCAAATTTCCGCCAATGGATAGAAGTGCGGTAAGTCCGGTAAATGACTGTAAAGCCGGATTCTGCGTAATACTCAAGGATCCGGTCATGGTTGTCATGTTCTGAAGTCCGGCGAAAGAAACAAAAGATGGATTGGAGGTAACCGATATTGATGCAAGTCGAAGAATCTGTTCTAACCCGTTGCAATTTTTCAATTTGGGATTCCTGTCTATAATAAGTGATGAAGAAATCGAATCAAGCATCGTCAATCCGCTAAGAGAAGTCAATTCAGGACACGCAGAAATTTGCAGACTACCAAGTATACTTCTGAGCGTATACAGAAAAGATAAATCCTGGTTTGGCACCTTATACATCGTAACGGATCCTAAAACCCGTTGCAGGTTGACGAAATATTTTTTATAGTCAATAGGGTCAGAAGAAGCAAGCAAAATACTACCCTGCACAGTGGTGTATTTTCCGTCTAAGAACCTTTGCAGGGTTGTATCATTGCCACTAGAATATATATTGATACTTCCGCCAAAAACGTTGGCTGGCAGGACTGTCGGGGGAGTATCGGTGCTGGTGCTCTTCTTGCAGGAAAAAAAGGCAACAGAGAGTGCTAAAAAAAGAGCTGTGACAAATAAAGTATTTTTTCTCATCCACATATAATGTTACTAAAGCAGTTTCGAGCCGACCTCAAAACACCGCGACAAAGAAAAGAAATTTTAAGGATATTACCTTGATTTGAAGAATTAATACCCGTTTGATTTAAGGTTTAATAACTATTTAGACAAGCTGAGCATTCTAAGGATCGGCTTTTTGGCCCTGGCCATCAGCTCATCACTTAAAATAATTTCAGGCTGTTCGTACAGCAAAGCCAGGTAAAGCTTTTTCAGGGTATTCAATTTCATGAAACTGCAATCGTTACAGCCACAGGTAGAATCAATTGAAGGTGCAGGCAGAAACATCTTATCCGGACAGTTAAGACGCATCTGGTGCAGAATTCCGCTTTCAGTTGCCACAATAAATTTTCGGGTACTGCTTTGAGTAACATAATTCAAGAGTGCTGTGGTAGAACCGATATAATCTGAAACCAGTAAAACAGGCCTTTCACACTCAGGATGCGAGATTAATTCTGCATCAGGATTTTCATTTTTAAGACCTATGATCTTTTCGAGGGAATATTTTTCATGTACCATGCAGGCACCATCCCACAAAACCATGTTTCTGCCGGTTACGGAGTTTAGATAATTGCCCAGGTTTTTATCAGGCGCAAAAATTATTTTCTGATCCTGTGGAAATGATTCCACTATTTTTTTTGCATTCGAAGAAGTAACTATAACATCTGAAAGGGCTTTAACTTCAGCTGAACAGTTGATGTAGGATATGACTACATGACCGGGATGTTGTTTGACAAAACGCTCAAAATCGGGCCCGGGTGTTGAATCAGCCAAAGAGCATCCGGCATTCATGTCCGGTACCAATACTTTTTTCCCGGGATTGAGAATTTTTGCAGTTTCGGCCATAAAATGGACACCTACAAACAGAATGATATCGGCAGTTGTGGCCTCTGCCTGTTGGGCAAGTGCCAGAGAATCACCCAGAAAATCAGAAATATCCTGTAATTCGGGTGTTATATAGTAATGGCCAAGAATAACAGCATTTTTCTCGGCTTTCAGCCTGAGAATCCCGGCTTTCAAATCAATGCCTGCCGCTACCGGCAAATCCACAAAACCGTGCTTATTGATGCTTTCCTGGTAAGTATGCTTCATTATAATAATTCTAAAGAAGCTGCAAATGTAAAAAATCATCCCAAAAGATATTCCAATAATTCTAATTTTATCCTGAGATACAAGGTGAAATAGTGGTACAACAAGGTCTAACGGTAAAATAATGTTAATAAATTGTGACAAAAAGTTAATAAATAAATAACCATTGCTAACGAAGGTCATAGAATTTAATCAACTGCTATTGTTATATTTGGTCACTTTCAGTAGTTTTCTACAATGAATATTAAAGCATTGATAACAAGAATCTATACTGAAGTGATGTGCTAATAAATGTTAAAAATGTCAATAAAAATAAGATTATCAATTATCCTAATTACGTGTACTTAAAATTATCATTAATGAAAAACAATTTTCTAAAGCTCTGCTTGACCCTTGTGCTGTTTGCAGGAATGATTGCATCGGTTATGGCTCAGGTTACTACCGCCGGAATGAGTGGTAGGATTACAGGTGCCAACGAATCGCTACCCGGCGCTGCAGTTATCGCCGTTCACGTTCCGTCCGGAACCCGCTATGGCACGGTTACCAATGCCGACGGCCGTTTTAACTTACAAGGTATGCGTACCGGCGGTCCCTACAAAGTAGAAATCTCTTTTGTTGGATTTAACAAGGCAACCCTGACTGAGATTAACCTTTCACTGGGTGAAACATTTGTATTAAACACCGAACTGAAAGACAATACAACTGAGGTTGGTGAAGTTATTGTTGTCGGGATTAAACCTTCTGCGTTTGCAACCGAGAAGACCGGCGCTTCTTCAAACATCACTTCCCGCGCAATGGAGATGATTCCAACCATGAACCGGAGTTTAGGAGATTACACCAAGCTTTCAACCTTTTCAACAGGCGGATCATCATTTGTTGGCCGGGAATCTTATATGACCAATGTAACCGTTGACGGTGCCAATTTCAACAACAACTTCGGACTTTCAGGCAGCAGTATGCCGGGGGTATCGGGTGAGCCAATCTCCATGGATGCTATCGAAGAAATCCAGGTAGCCGTAGCTCCTTACGATGTTCGTCAGTCAAACTTTACCGGCGCCGGCATCAATGCTGTAACCAAGAGCGGTACCAACAAGGTCAAAGGATCTGCTTACACTTTCTACCGCGACCAGAGTTTCAACGGTAAAAAAATAAGGGACAAAGAATTAACCGTGAGCAACTCTTCCAAAAAAGTTTACGGATTCAATGCAGGCGGCCCGATTATCAAAGACAAACTGTTCTTCTTCATAAGCGGTGAATCAGAAAATACACTAACTCCAGGCAATACACTTCTTGCTGCTGGTCCTGGCCGTGATTCAACTGATCCCAATGTGAGTTCACTTGTACAGGGAACCGATCTTCAAAACTTCTCGGATTACCTGAAAACTAAATTGAATTACGAAACCGGGCCTTATGAAAACTGGGGCGGCGACAAGGAAAAGAACGATAAGTTCCTCGGCAAAATTGACTGGAACGTAAATGAAAACAACAAACTAAGCGTTCGTTACAACTATTCAAAGAGTTCTACTGTATCCCGTCCAAGCAGCAGCGGTGATGCTTCCCCGAGTATTGCAGGAGGCCGTCACGCACGTTTAGGCGGAATGTCTTTCCAAAATTCCCAGTATTACAATACCAGCACTATGCAGTCTGTCTCAGGTGAATTGAACAGCCGTTTTGGTCAGTTTCAGAACAAATTGCTGATAACCTATACCAAATACAATCAGCCACGCTCTACTGACAGTAGTACCTTCCCGTTTATTGACATTATGTCAGGAGATGCAACCAAAGGAAACGTCTATATGTCTGCTGGGTATGAGCTTTTTTCCTGGATGAATAACGTAGACAACAATACGCTGATCCTTACCGATAATGCTACCTACACTTTGGACAAACATACGCTTACTTTTGGCGCTTCTTATGAAAATCAGTATTTTGCCAACAGCTACATGCGTCAGGGTTCCGGCTACTATCGTTTCAAAGATCTTGCTGCTTTCAAGAGTTACATCAACGGTGACGGCGTGAATGCAGACGGCACCAACAAACCATTTAATGCAAGCTACGATCCGATCAACTTTGCTTATACGTATCCAATTAACGGTTATGATAATCCATCAGCTAAACTCTCTTTCGGTCAGTTTTCTTCCTATATCCAGGATGAGTGGAATGCTTTAAATAATCTGAAAGTGACGGCTGGTATTCGTATTGATGTACCAATGTACCTGAGCGGTGCAGTTGACAATCCGGGACTTAATGGTCAGAAATTCAAACAAAATCAGACTGTTGACTTATCAACATGGCCTACAGTCAAGATTTTATGGTCACCTCGCCTGGGCTTTAACTGGGATGTCAAAGGGGCCAAATCTTTGAAAATTCGCGGAGGTACCGGTATTTTCACCGGCCGCATTCCTTTTGTCTGGTTCACCAACCAGCCAACCAACAGCGGTATGCTGCAATATCAGTTTGTGGTCAACCAAAGTGGCGGCGCTGCAAGTCAGTCCCAACTGTCCAGAATTCCATTCGAAGCTGATGCTACAAAGTTGCTGAGCAACACGGCAATTGCCGATATCTTCCCACAGAAAAACGTTGTCGGAGGCAGAATTGCCGCCATCGACAAAAATTTCAAACTGCCGCAGGTATGGCGCACAAGTATTGGTGTTGATATCAAATTACCATTGAACATGATGTTGGCGATGGATGCCATCTATACCAAAGACATCAACTCTATCTGGTTCGAGAATATCAACCTGAATGAAGCAGCCTCTACGATTACAGAAGGTACCAATACCCGTCCTTACTGGTCAAACAGCACCACCGCGGACAAGTATTACAACAAAACCTTCCAGAACGTGGTTATCATGAAAAACACCAAAAAAGGTGACGGATACACCCTTTCAGCCCAGCTGGATTTACCTAGAGCGAAAGGATTCAGCGGAATGGTGGGATATTCCCGCAACATAGGTCATGAGGTTACAGGAAAAACCGGATCTGACCCGTTCTCTGCATGGCAGTACCGCATCATTCAAAACTCAAACAATGACCCTGAACTTGGTCTGACTTCGAACAACACCCCGCATCGTATTGTGGCTGAAATGAATTACACCGTTGATTACGCCAAGTACTTTGCAACCACTGTTTCAGTATTCTTTTCTGCTTACCAGGGCAATGCTTACTCCTACCTGTATTACGGCGACATGAACAAGGATGGTACATCCACACATGAGTTGATGTACATTCCAAAGAGTCAAAGCGAATTGCTATGGTCTACACAGGCAGATGCAGATGCTTATTTTGCCTATGCAAAACAGGATCCGTATCTATCCAAACATGCCGGCCAGTTTGCCGAACGTTTTGGCGCATATGCTCCATGGAACAAGAGAATAGATGTAAGACTGATGCAGGATTTCAAAATGAAATTCAAAAACACAGGCAACAAACTTCAGTTTACGGTTGACGTGATCAACTTCGCCAACCTGCTGAAATCCAGCTGGGGTTTGAACCAGGGTATCGTTACTTCTTCTCCTTTGACAGTTGTCGGGAAAGATGCTGCAACAGGCATGCTGAAAGTTTCAATGCAAAAAATTGGTGGTAATTATGTTACCTCTTCCTTCCAGGATCCTACTTCTGTATCCGGAACATATGGAATCCAGTTAGGTCTGCGTTATGTATTTAACTAATCAATCAGAATTATAATATCAGGAGGGTGCCAGCAAGGCACCCTCCTTTTTTTTGGATATAATCATTAAATTTGCCAATCTCATATAGAAAAGCATTATGGCCCAAAAAACCTCCATACCAAAAGGCACCCGCGATTTTTCACCCCTGGAAATGGCCCGAAGGAACTTTATTTTTGATACCGTTAAAGGTGTGTTTAAACTGTACGGATTTCAGCAGATAGAGACCCCTGCCATGGAGAATCTCTCCACGCTCACCGGAAAATACGGAGAGGAGGGAGATAAACTGCTTTTCAAAATACTCAACTCAGGTGATTTCCTGTCAAAAGCGAATGAAGGAGATCTGCTGGCAAAAAACAGCAACAAAACCACTTTTCAGATCTCTGAAAAAGGGCTTCGTTACGATTTGACAGTGCCTTTTGCCAGGTACGTTGTTCAATACCAAAGTGAAATAAATTTCCCTTTCCGGAGGTTCCAGATTCAGCCCGTGTGGCGGGCTGACCGGCCGCAGAAAGGGAGATACCGTGAGTTTTACCAATGTGATGTGGATATCATCGGCTCAAATTCACTGCTCAACGAATATGAACTGATTCAGATTGTTGACCGGATCTTCAGTCAGCTGGGAATCAGTGTAACCATCAAACTCAACAACCGGAAAGTTCTTGCCGGAATAGCCGAAACCATTGGAGAATCCGACAGAATCACCGACATTACCATTGCCATCGACAAGCTTGACAAAATCGGTCTTGAAAAAGTGAATGAAGAGCTCAGGGAGAAAGGTGTTTCGGAAGAAGCGATCCGGAAATTGGAGCCTATCCTGACTCTCTCCGGCAACAATGAAGAAAAACTCAGCAGGATTGAACAGGTTATTAAAGGTTCAGGAACAGGACTGAAAGGAATTGAGGAGCTGAAGACGATATTCAATTACCTTAAATCCGGGAATGTGGCAACGGTTATCGACCTTGACCTGACACTTGCCCGTGGTCTCAACTATTACACCGGAGCAATTTTTGAAGTTAAGGCCAATGATGCTCAGATAGGTTCCATTACCGGCGGAGGAAGATACGATGACCTGACCGGGATTTTCGGTTTGCCCGATATTTCAGGCGTGGGAATCTCCTTTGGTGCCGACCGCATTTATGACGTGATGGAACAACTTGATCTCTTTCCGAAAGATCAGACGGTTTCAACAAAGGTGCTTTTTGTCAATTTTGGTCAGAAAGAGGAGGAGTTTTGCCTTCCTTTGCTGGACAAACTTCGCGAAGCCGGAATTCCTTCTGAGTTATTCCCGTCGGATGACAAGATGAAAAAGCAAATGAATTACGCCAACAGGAAAGGTGTCAGGTTTGTTATTCTGGCCGGAGAGTCAGAGATAGCCGATAATTGCGTAACAATTAAAAATATGGAAAGCGGCGAACAGGTCCGGATCGCTGCAAACCGGCTGACAGAATACTGCTTAAAGGATAAAGGATAAAGGATAAAGGATAAAGGATAAAGGAAAAAGGAAAGAACGCTGCAAACCAGATTTGCAGCGTTCTTTTTTGGATCCTGGCCAAATGGTAAAATTTTCATTTTGCACAATTGCCCACTTTATCCTTTATCCTTTATCCTTATTTTTTTTCCTTTATCCTTATTTTTTTTCCTGCTTATTGTCGCCATCCTTGCGCATTTCCTGCATCAGGTAGGATCTGAATTTCCTTTCCGAACCATATAGCTTAACCACTTTTTCAGCTGGCAGGATCGATAAAAATTTTGCATTGTATTCTTCAATGATCCTACTTTCTTTGGTGTGGGTAGCCGCTATCTCGTTAGCGAGTTTCCGGTAGAAATCCTCAGACCTGACCGTTTTATCTTCAGTCGACTCTTCCAATTCTCTTTTTTGATCCATTAAATCATATCTTTCCTTTTCCATTTGGTTGTAAACAGGCCAGAATTTTTCACACTCTTTGGACGTTAAGCCAACCTGCTCGGTAATAAAAGCCACTTTTTTACTTTTAATTACTTCGATGGTTTTGGGATCCATGTGTCTCTGGGCAGAAAGCTGAAGAGAACCGAACAGAATCACCAGGGCGAATAAGGTAGTTCTCATACTATTTATTGGTATTTAGAATTTCAAATTCTGAACAATTGGATGCCAGATAATCGACAAGCGCTTCTTTTGGCATTTGGGAAGCATCATATTCGTCCATCTCAGTTAATGCAGTAAAAAACTGAGGGTCTGAAATCAATGATGCATAGGTACTTGAAAGCGGATCAATCTGATCATCCGATGGAACAACTGTCGTAACTTGCATTTTGGCGATTGATGCTGTCCTTTGTTTGCCCGGAGGATAAAGGTAGACAGTTAAAAGGATTGCCAGACCTGCGGCATAACCCAGTGCTGGTTTAAGATAGTATAGTACGCCCTTCGGTTTTGAAACATGTTTCTCTGCATCCAATCTCAGCTGTAACCGCTCTCCGAAAGTTTCAAAATATCCTTCCGGCACACCGAAACCCGAATCTACTTTTGGAAGACCGGGCCGGTTTTTAATATGTTCGTTATTCTGTTCCATATTCATTATCATAACTAAGACATTTCAAAAGTCAAAAGGTTTAATCTTTTTTTTCATTCTCCCTCAAAATGGGCTTCAATTTTTTTTACGGCGTGGTGGTAGGAAGCTTTTAATGCACCGACAGATGTTTTTAAAATTTCGGCCATTTCTTCGTATTTCATCTCGTCGTAATATTTCATATTGAAAACCAGCCTTTGTTTTTCAGGAAGCTGCAATACAGCAAGTTGAAGTCTTTTTTGAAGCTCCTCCCCTTCAAAATGGGCGTCAGATTCAAATGTCTCTACAAGATAGTCAGAAACTCCGTCAATTGACAACACATTCCTTCTTTTTTTTTGCTGAAGGAAACTCAAAGATTCATTGGTTGCTATGCGGAATAACCAGGTAAACAGGGTTGAGTCTTCGCGGAAATTGTCGACGTTCTTCCAGACTTTGATGAAAACGTTCTGCATCAGATCATCCGCATCATCGTGACTAATCACAATTTTTCGGATATGCCAGTAAAGACGCTGCTGGTAAGTCTTTACCAACAGTTGGAATGCTATATCTTTCTTTCCTTCCATTTTCAGGGCGGAAATCAAATCCTTGTCTTTATCTACCACAGATTAAAACATTGTTTAAAGTACAATATATCGACTTCGACAAAGGTAATTACTCAAGGTTTAAAATCGTACCTTTGCAAAAAATTATCAAGTTAAAATAAAATGGCCTTACGATGCGGTATAGTCGGTCTTCCCAATGTTGGTAAATCGACCCTTTTCAATTGCCTTTCCAATGCGAAAGCACAATCGGCAAATTTTCCCTTCTGTACAATCGAACCCAACCTAGGTGTAATCACAGTGCCCGACAAGCGGTTGATCCGGCTCGTCGAGATTGACAAACCAAAAAAAGTTGTCCCGACTACAATTGAAATCGTAGACATTGCCGGATTGGTAAAAGGAGCAAGCAAAGGGGAAGGACTCGGAAACCAGTTTTTGGCCAATATCCGTGAAGTGGATGCCATTATTCATGTAATCAGGTGTTTCGAAAACGACAACATTATCCATGTTGACGGTACGGTTAATCCGGTTCGCGATAAGGAGGTGATTGATATTGAACTGCAGTTAAAAGACCTGGAAACAGTCGAAAACAGGATTGCCAAACTTCAGAAACAGGCCAAAGTTGGCCAGGATCGTGTGGCCCTGCGAACTGTAAACATAGCGGAACGATTAAAAGATGTTCTCATCACAGGAAAATCTGCCAGAACGCTGGTTTTGACGGAAGACGAAGAGGAGTTGATACACGACTTTTTCCTGCTAACACGCAAACCGGTTGTGTACGTCTGCAATGTGGATGAAGCATCTGCGGCAACCGGAAATGCTTTGACAAAGGCATTCAAAGAAAGTGTAGCAGATGAAAATGCCGAGATTTTGGTTATAGCTGCAGCAACAGAAGCTGACATTGCTGAACTGGATAGTTATGAAGAAAAACAGCTGTTCCTGGAAGATCTTGGGCTGGACGAGCCCGGCGTGAATAAACTGATTCATGCAGCATACAGATTATTGAACCTTCAGACCTATTTTACCACCGGTGCCGATGAAAGCCGTGCATGGACGTTTGTCAAAGGAATCAAAGCACCGCAGGCAGCAGGTATCATCCACAGTGATTTTGAAAAAGGATTCATCCGTGCTGAAGTGATTAAATACAACGACTATGTCAACCTCGGATCAGAAGCCGCCTGCCGGGAAGTCGGTAAAATTGCTGTCGAAGGTAAAGAGTATGTTGTCCAGGATGGCGACATCATGCATTTTCGTTTCAACGTCTGATTTTTGGCAGTCATTCCGCCAGAACAGCCTTAATTGCTGCAGCGATATCAGGGTACCTAAATTTAAATCCGCAATCAAGCAAATGCTGGGGGTAGACTGACTGTCCCTTAAGTAACGCCACCGCAGCTTTGCCGTAAATCAATTTGAGGGCAAATGCCGGAACGGTAAAGAATGCAGGGCGGTGCAGCGCTTTAGCCAAAGTTTTGGTAAAAACAGCGTTGGTTGAAAATTCCGGAACGGTCAGGTTAAAAATCCCTTTGCATTGGTTGTTGTTGATGAAATATTCAATTACCCTGCAAAAATCATGGTAATGGATAAACGAGAATGCCTGCAAACCGGAACCGATTTTACCGCCAAGACCAGCTTTGAACAGCGGGAGTACCTGTTTCAGCAAACCTCCGTCCTCCCCCAAAACCAATCCGATACGCATGACGCAGACTCTTATTTGCATATCGGAAAGAGGTGCCAGACATTTCTCCCACTTTTGACAAACGTCAGCTAAAAAATTATTGTCAAAGTCGGTTGATTGTTCTGTGTGAACTTTCGTAGAATCATAAATACCAATAGCTGAAGCAGATATAAATATTTTCGGCCTTTCTGTTTCCGGCATGAGTGTTATACATTCAACCAACAGATTGGTTGTATCCAACCGGCTTGCCAGGATATTTTTTTTATTTGCGGCAGTCCATCTTTTAATCACAGGAGACCCTGCCAAATTGATCAGAACATCAGAAGAATTGATTAATTTTGAAATTCTGCCAGCTCCTTCTGTCCAGTCAGATCTTTGGATCAAAATCAGTTCATGGTCCAATGTCCTTAAATAAGCGGAGAGATGCCGGCCAATGAATCCGGTTCCTCCTGTAATGGCTATCTTCATGAAATAATTATCAGGTTCTTTCGGATGTTAATATATTGATTTTTTCACAAATGTCAGCAGTAAAAACAAACAAACCGGTTACCAGAAAAAAAAAGAAAAGTAATTTTCTGGATAGTTTCCGCCGCAAAGGGAACCAATCTACCTGGAAATTTGTTTTGCTGTGGACGGTCAAAATCGGGCTTTTTGGTTTGTTCCTGATGTCGGTCCTTTTCATACTGGTATACATAGGAACGTTCGGAGAACTTCCCGATGCTGAAACACTGATAAAAATCAAGGAACCCGTCGGCACCGAAGTTATATCGCAGGACGGGAAAGTTCTGGGCAGGTATTATGTGGAAAACAGAAGCAGTGTTACCTTCAAAAATATCTCTCCCAATGTAATCAACGCCCTGGTTTCGACAGAGGATGCAAGGTTTTATGAACACCGTGGTATCGATGAATGGGCCGTTTTAAGGGTTTTCGTCAAAACCATATTCATGGCCAACCGCAGTTCAGGCGGCGGGTCTACCCTTTCGCAGCAGATTGCCAAGAACATATTTGGCCGCGACAACTGGGGACCGCTGACCTTACCGGTTAGTAAAATCAGGGAGTCAATCATTGCCTATCGTTTGGAAAAACTGTATGCCAAAAACGAGATCCTTACCCTCTATCTCAATACTGTCCCTTTCGGTGAAAATACTTTTGGCATAGGCACCGCGGCCGAACGCTATTTCAGTACTACTCCCTCCAAACTAACTGTGCCGCAGGCTGCCACACTCGTCGGATTGTTAAAGGCAAACAATGCATACAACCCGAGGCTTTACCCCGAAAAATCGATGCAGCGAAGGAATACGGTAATCCGGCAGATGCAAAAATACAACCATCTTTCTGAAGCGGAGGCTAACCGGTTTTGCCTTGAACCACTCAATCTGAAGTACAACTACCTGGTTTACAACACAGGACCTGCCCCATACTTCCGGGAAATGATCCGTCCCCAACTTGAAAAATGGTGCGCCGAAAACAACAAAGAGGACGGTACGGCCTACAACCTTTACACAGATGGACTGAAGATTTACACCACCATCGATTCCAGGATGCAGAAATATGCAGAGAATGCAATGAAGCTGCAAATGAAGGAGCTTCAGGCAACTTTCAACAGCGAATGGAAAGGTGAAGCACCATGGGGCAAAAACAACGAGATTGTTTTGAGGGGCATGAAACGGTCTGTCAGATACAAGAGGCTGATAGAATCGGGAAAGAGCGACAAGGAGATTGCGCTTATTTTTAAGACACCTGCCAACATCAAGCTCTTTTCCTGGGATGGAGAAGAAACCGTCAGGATCAGTCCGATGGATTCGGTAAAAGCTTCTCTCAAATTGCTGCATTGTGGTTTTGTAGCCATGGATCCGCGAAACGGAAAAGTAAAAGCATGGATCGGGGGAGATGATTTCCGCTATTTTCAGTATGATCATGTTACTGCAGCGAGACAGGTAGGGTCAGCATTCAAGCCTTTTATCTATGCTGCTGCCCTTGAAAACGGACTGCCTCCCGCTAAATATTACGCCAACCAGCAAATTACCTACAGCGATTACCAGGATTGGAGTCCCGGCAATGCTGACAATGAATACGGAGGATATTATTCACTGGAAGGTGCTTTGTGCAAATCTGTAAATACCGTCGCGGTCCAGGTTTTGCTCGAAACGGGTATTGATCAAACCGTCCAGTTGGCACAAAAAATGGGAATTGAAACGGATATTCCGCGCTACCCGTCTATCGCCCTTGGAGCTGTTGATGTTCCGCTGTTGCAGATGGTGCAGGCTTATTGCTGCTTTGCCAGCGAAGGCATGACTGTTGAACCGTCCTACCTGATCCGGATAGAAGACGGTAAAGGGAAAATACTCAAACAATTCACCTCTGACTTTGTTCCCCGGCAGGTATTGAGTACCGAAAATGCACGCATCATGAACCACTACCTCGAAGCAGTGGCCAATGAGGGTACCGGCGCTGCCATCAAATCCCGGTTCAATATTCCCGGGGCATTTGCCGGCAAAACAGGTACAACGCAGAATTTTGCGGACGGCTGGTTTATGGGCTATACACCCACCCTGGTGACCGGGTGCTGGGTAGGAGGCGAAGATCAGCTGGTTCACTTTAAATCTCTTGCGCATGGCCAGGGAGCCTATATGGCGCTTCCGATTGTGGGCGGATTCTTCAGAAGCTATTACAGCGATCCTGCTTTTGCCGCCAGTGCAAATATTCCTTTTACAGCGCCGTCACCCGAAATACTGGCGCTGTTGGACACCCCCCATTTTGCGGAAGAACTCAAAACAAGCAAACCCGGATTCTGGGATATCTTTAAAAGCGATAAGAAAAAACAGGAAGAGCTGAAAGAAAAGAGTATTGATCAGGCCCGGGAAAAACAGCAGCAAAAAGGCGAGCCTGCACCCAAAAGAGAGGAAGAGAAACCTTCTATCTGGAAGAAGATAAAGGAAGCTTTAAATAGCAAGAAATAATACTTATGCCAGTACTAAAAAAACATCAGGACCCTATCGGGAAAGCAATGCATGATTTTTTTCACGGGTTTACCGGAGAATCTATCTTGGTCAGGACGGATATAGCAGAAGATGAAACACTTTCACCTGCCTATTTTTTCAGGGCCTTTGAGCAGATGCCGGTGCAGGAACAAGAGGCCCTGAAGCGCTGCAAAGGAAAAGTGCTGGATATTGGCGCAGGAGCGGGAGCGCATTCCGTCTGGCTGAAAAATAACGGACTTGAAGTTACATCCATCGATATATCTCCGTTATCCTGCGAAACGATGCGTGAAAGGGGATTAACGGATGTACTGTGCAGTGATATTTACTCACTTACTGACAAGAAATATGATTCCATCCTGTTGCTGATGAACGGAGCCGGCGTTGCTCAGACACTTCCCGGCTTGCCTGTATTACTGGACCATTTGAAAAACCTGCTGAATTCCGGCGGCAGAATTCTGGCCGACTCGTCCGACCTTCTCTACCTGTTTACGGACGAAAACGGCGACAGCTGGGTTGACATTGCTTCAGATACCTATTACGGTGAAATGGAATACCAGTTAAGTTATAAGAATATCAAAGGAAAAAAATTCCCCTGGCTTTTTGTTGATCCGGATACTTTCAGCGATTATGCTGAAAAATCTGGTTTCACGGTAGTTGACAAAGTCAGAGGTTTGCATTTTGATTATCTGGTTGAACTGGCTCTGACAAAATCATAAGAAAAGATGGCAGTAAAAAAAATCAGGTTGATATGTCACTGCAACGGCGTAACCGAATCGGAAATTTTAAGCGTCCTGAAAAAGGGTGCAAGGAATGCAGATGAAGTAAGCGAATTCACACTTGCTTCGACCAATTGCGGAAGGTGCAAAAGCGAAATTGTTGCGATTTCAAATCATTTCTTTGAAAACAAAAAACCCGATTTACAGCAAAGTATTGAATTCTAAGAAAAACACCCTTTTCCAATGTTTCTATATTCTTAATTCTTGGAATGGAAATCGGATTACAAAACCGGTTATTAAAATTTTTGATAAATTTGTTCCACTATAAAAAAACACCGCAATCAACATAAAATTTTATTTTCATGGCTAAATTGAACCAAGATGCCCTGGATTACCATAGCAATGGCAGACCAGGCAAAATTTCGGTTGTTCCAACAAAACCACACGCAACACAACGTGATTTAGGTCTGGCCTACACTCCGGGAGTTGCAAGTCCCTGCCTTGCTATCAAAGATAATCCGGATGATGTTTACAAATACACCGCCAAAGGAAATCTGGTTGCAGTTATTTCAAATGGTACCGCAGTTCTCGGGTTGGGTAACATCGGACCTGCTGCAGGCAAACCGGTTATGGAAGGTAAAGGACTCCTTTTTAAAATCTACGCTGACATCGATGTATTTGACATAGAACTGGATGCACTGGATCCTGAACTCTTTATTCAGACAGTAAAAGCCCTAGCACCGACTTTTGGTGGTATCAATCTCGAGGACATCAAGGCGCCGGAGTGTTTTGAAATTGAAGAACGGTTGAAAAAGGAGTTGGATATTCCTGTCATGCATGATGACCAGCATGGTACGGCTATTATCTCCTCTGCAGGTTTGCTCAATGCTGTTGAAATGGCAGGGAAAAAGCTTGAAGATGTTAAAATCGTGGTCAACGGTGCCGGCGCTGCTGCTGTATCCTGTACCCGCTTGTATATATCCCTGGGCGCCAAAAAAGAAAATATACTAATGTGCGACAGTAAAGGCGTTCTTCACCATGAACGTCCCGACCTGAACAAATCCAAAATGGAGTTTGTACGCAACACACCTTGCCGTACGCTTGCCGATACACTGATTGGAGCTGATGTGTTTATAGGATTATCCGTCGCCGGAGTGTTATCCATAGAAATGGTGCGGAGTATGGCTGCAAATCCGATCGTTTTTGCTTTGGCAAATCCTGATTCGGAAATTTCATATGCTGACGCAAAAGCATCCAGGGATGACCTGATCTTTGCAACCGGACGTTCGGATTACCCCAACCAGATCAACAATGTTTTGGGATTTCCTTTCATTTTCAGGGGTGCATTGGACGTGAGGGCCAGTGCCATCAACGAAGAGATGAAAATTGCCTGTGTAAAGGCTTTGTCTTCATTGGCGAAGGAGAAGGTGCCTGAATCAGTTCTGACCGCATACAATGCCCGGAACATCGTTTACGGACGTGAATATTTCATTCCAAAACCGATGGATCCCCGCCTGATTACCCGCATTGCACCTGCAGTAGCAAAAGCAGCCATGGATTCGGGTGTTGCCCGCATAGCGATCACAGACTGGGATGCCTATACTGAAGAACTTAGCCGCAGATTGGGATCAGAAAACAAGCTGATTTCCATGATGATCGAAAAAGCCAAACAGGATCCCAAAAAAGTAGCTTTCCCGGATGCAAGTGATTTTGAAGTATTGAAAGCAGCCAACATCGCTTACCAGGAAAAGATGGCCACTCCTGTCCTAATTGGGAATGATGAGAAAATCAGAAAACTGATCGAAGAGTATGAACTCGATTTCGGCGAAGTTGAAATCATTGACAACCGTAGCAGGCCAAACGACCAGCTGCGCCGCAAATATGCTCAAATCCTTTTTGAAAAGCGCGAACGCAAAGGGATGACCTTTGAAGAGGCAGTTGACACAATGTTCGACAAAAATTATTTTGCGGCCATGATGCTTGAATGCGGAGATGTTGATGCTGTTGTATCTGGTCATTCTACACGCTATGCGGATGCCATCAGGCCTGCACTGGAAGTGATTGGCAAAAAACCTGATGTGACTAAAATATTAGGCATGCACCTGATTATCAGCCCAACTGGTACCTATTTTCTGGCTGACACAACCATTGATTCCATCCCTGATTCGATGGATTTGGTTGATACAGCTGTCCAGGTTTCCAAGGTTGTCAGACAATTTAACATCGAACCAAATATTGCCATGTTGTCCTACTCTAACTTTGGGTCAAATCACGGAGCTTCCCCGACCAGAGTGCGCGAGGCGGTAAAAATTCTCCACAGGGATTATCCGGATATGATCGTTGATGGTGAGATGCAGCTGAGCGTAGCTGTAGACAAAAAAATCCGCAAGCAGATGTATTCATTCAACAAATTGGCTGACAAAGATTGTAACGTATTGATATTCCCAAATCTTAGCTCTGCCAACATTACATTACATGGTTTACAGCACATTGCGAAATGTGAAACACTCGGACCTATCCTGGTAGGAAACCGCAAATCTATGCAGGTAATGCAGATGCATTGCTCAGTCCGCGAAGTGGTAAATATGATAGCCATTGCGGTGGTCGATGCACAATCAATGGATTAGTATTTGGATTCACCGGATTAATAATAAATTATTGGTTTAAAAGAGGTTGTCCCTTTATAGGAGCCAACCTCTTTTTTGGTATCAGTATACCGGGTAGACAACCGGGAGAAAATAGACAAGGAACAGTTAATCGAAAGCAGAAATAGACAGTATATCAAGGTATTTTTTTTTGTCATTAATATATCAAAAAAATTTCAAACTGTATATACAAAGATCAAAAAGTCAGCGATTCAGCTCAAAAATAATATTGTTGAAAACTAAATAGTTGCAATATGTTGGAAAAATAATTTTTCCGGCTAATTTTGTAGGGCGGGAGCCGAAGGGGCTGAGCCCCAAGTTACTGGTTTTCAGTATAGTGTT
>JBBQHB010000093.1:0-19453 GCA_038323575.1 Bacteroidales bacterium
TCAACGTTACGTCGATTAAGCGGCAAGAGCGTAGTTATCTGCGCCAACTAATTGTTTGAGCCTTAAGATTTACGGGCCAAAACTCAATGCCCGGCATGCTTACATACCTCTTCTGCCCGCTGTCAAAACCGGTCAGCCCCAATGGGGAGGGCAAAGATACAACAAAATTCAAATTAAATCCTATTCAGCAATTCTTAAGAGCTGCAATCGTTCCGGTCGGATCGGAAGAACTGAAGATAAAGTTTCCTGCTACCAGCACGTCAGCCCCGGCCATAAAGAGCTGCCTCCCGGTTTCCAGGTTTACTCCTCCGTCTACTTCAATCAATGCATTGGGTGAGAGGGTGTTCACCATTTGGCGCAAGGTGACTAATCTCTTATAGCTTCCCTGGATAAATTTCTGTCCTCCGAAACCCGGATTTACCGTCATCAACAGGATCAGGTCCAGATCATGCATGATATCTATCAACATTTGCACCGGCGTATGCGGATTGATGGCAACACCGGCTTTCATTCCCAATTCACGGATGGCGCCCACCGTCCTGTGGAGGTGCGGGCAGGTTTCGTAGTGAACAGTAAGAATATCAGCGCCGGCCGCTTTAAAGCGCTCCAGATAACGGTCAGGATCAGAGATCATCAGGTGAACGTCCAGCGGTTTTTCAGCCACTTTCTTGATCTGTTCGATCACCGGTAGGCCAAAGGAGATATTGGGGACAAAATGTCCATCCATTATGTCACAGTGAATCCAGTCAGCCGCACTGCGGTTAACCATTTGAATATCGTCTCCGAGCCGCATAAAATCGGCAGCTAATAGTGAGGGTGCAATCAATCGCTTCACGACAGGGTATATTTTGTGTCAACAAATATACCCATTTTGGTTTAGATGTCAGCCGAGGAAAGGTTTTAAAATTGTGAGAAATGGAACGCTTCTTAATTTCCTGATGCTATTGTCCCTGATCTGCCTAACCCGCTCACGGGTTAAGCCAAGAGCATTACCAATATCATCCAGCGCTAATACCGACTTACCATTTAAGCCGTAACAGGAGGAAAGGATGGTTGCTTCACGACCATCCAATTTACACAACAGTCGTTCAATCTCAATTTTAAGGGATGTTTCTAACAAGTCATTGTCGGGACTGGGTGAAAATTCATTTGAATATAAATCATATTGACTGTTTTCGTTCTCATCGTCATCAAAAAGCGGAGCGTCGAGAGAGAAGTGAGATCCAGAGGATTGAAGGGAATAATCAACCATAAGGACGTTCATTTCCAATAAATCCGCAATTTCACCAACGGTTGGTTCCCTTTGGTATTCCTGCTCCAGCCGTGTGAATGCTCGGGTAATCTTGCTGATGGTATCAACTTTATTCTGCGGTAATTTGACAAGGCGTGCCTGTTCCGCCAGTGCCTGAAGAATAGCCTGCCGTATCCACCAAACGGCATAAGAGATAAATTTAAATCCTTTGGTAGCATCAAACCGCTGCGCAGCTTTGATCAAACCCAGATTTCCCTCATTGATCAAATCGGAGAGCGGCAATCCCTGATTCTGGTATTGCTTGGCAACTGAGATGACAAATCGGAGGTTAGATTTAACCAGCATATCTAAAGCCGGATGACTTCCTGTTTGAATCTGCTGTGACAAAAAAATTTCTTCATCACTACTGAGTAATTTTATCTTCCCTATTTCGAGGAGATATTTGTCCAGAGAGGGAGCCTCCCTGGTAGTAATCTGCTTGATAATCCTGAGCTGTCTCATAAGTTTTCTTTTGATCTGCTCCGGCAATAAAAGAAGAAGCACCTTTTAACAGTCGAAAAACTGACAATTTTGACAATTGAGATTATAACAATATTACATTAAAAAAAGGAGGATTGGAAATTTAAATGGTGTTTTTTTCGTCCGATATTCAAAAATATTCACTTTCCTGGTCAATCAATACCGTTTGGAACACCCTTGGAAAAATATTTAGTTAACCAAAACTTGTATTTATTTGAAGATTTAGGTAACCGCGATAAAATTTATGTTTTATGCGTTTTTTTTTGAATCAGACGATAAATTATGAATTGAAACCGAAATCGGGTAGTGAAAAATCATTTTAATGAATTTTTCTTTCAAAATATTTCATTTTTTGGATGGATGGTCCCTCAAAATTAATTTCTGGCAGCCCTATTTCCCAGATTTACTCCTTAACTGTTGTTAAAAAAATTTAAAACAATCACTTTCTTTGTGAATTAAAATCAAATAACTACATTTGCCACAGATTTAGATCAGCAATCTGACACAACATCTTCAAATATCCCTTTGTATTTCTTCCTAAGTTATTTATTATAGAATAGAAATTTCAAACATTTTGTTGCACGGTGCAACATCTGTTTTGGTTACAAATCACAAAAAACATGTACGACATCCTGGAACTGAGCAAGAAACTCTTGCCGGAATTGCGCGAGATTGGAAAAGAATTAAACATCAAGCGCGTAGAGTCTTTTAAAAAGCAAGACCTAATTTACACCATCCTTGATACACAGGCTATCAGAGACTCTGTCATAAAAACGCCTGAGAAAAAGGCACCGCATCCCGTCAGGGGCACGCCTAAAATACCTAAATCAAAGGTTGAGGTTAAACCTCCGGCTGAGAAAAAAGTAATTCGCATTGTAAAAAAAGTTACTGATTCTCAACTTGTTGAAGCTGTTGCTGCCAATGTGCAGGAACAGGATATTGCTTCTCCTGTTCCGGAAAGTAACCTTTTTTCAGACCAAACCGCTGAAAACAAGGATGAAAACTTACCGGCAGTTAAGCCCTATCATGCGAAAGGCGATAAGTTGCCCAAGGAAACTGCCAGCCAGAAAGAGCGCAGACCACGTGTGCTCCGAAGTGAATCAGCCATTCTCTCTGTCAGTTCAGTAACACCTGATAATGAAGAGGCAGAAGAAGTTACAGATTCCAATGTTGAAAAAAATGAGGCGGAAGTAGCAGACTCGCGTCCTGAAGAGAAAAGGGCGCCGATTATCAAGAACCTCCAGAAAAAAGAGTTTTCACAGAATCAGCAAAATCAAAATCAATCTTTTCCTCCCAAAAATCAGAATGGTCAACTGCCTTCCCAACAAAAACAGGTTGAAGCGAAAGAGACAGAGAAATCTTACGATTTTGAAGGAGTTATCAGCCAGACAGGTGTGCTGGAGATCATGCAGGAGGGTTATGGATTCCTTCGCTCTTCAGATTACAATTATCTTACTTCACCCGATGATATTTACGTCTCCCAATCTCAAATCAAACTTTTTGGTTTGAAAACCGGCGACACGGTGCATGGCATCATACGTCCGCCAAAAGAGGGTGAGAAATATTTCCCATTGGTTAAGGTGGTTGAAATCAATGGCCGCAGCCCGGAATATATCCGCGACCGCGTTCCGTTCGAACACCTGACACCGCTCTTCCCGGACGAAAAATTCAACATTGCCGGAAAATCAAGCAGTATCTCCTCAAGGGTGGTCGACATGTTCGCCCCTATAGGGAAAGGACAGCGCGGATTAATTGTGGCCCAACCGAAGACCGGTAAGACCATGTTGCTGAAAGACATTGCAAATGCAATCGCAGCAAACCATCCTGAAGTATACATGATTATCCTGCTGATCGACGAACGTCCTGAGGAGGTAACAGATATGGCCCGAAGCGTCAATGCCGAGGTCATCTCCTCTACCTTCGATGAACCGGCGGAGCGTCACGTACGTATTGCCAACATGGTACTCGAAAAAGCCAAAAGACTGGTTGAGTGCGGTCATGATGTAGTCATTCTGCTCGATTCAATCACCCGTCTGGCACGTGCCTACAATACCGTTGCACCTGCTTCAGGAAAAGTTCTTTCAGGAGGTGTCGACGCCAATGCACTTCACAAACCCAAACGTTTCTTTGGGGCAGCCCGCAACATCGAAGAGGGAGGTTCTCTCACCATCCTTGCAACGGCTCTGACCGACACAGGTTCCAAAATGGATGATGTGATCTTTGAGGAGTTCAAGGGAACAGGTAACATGGAACTGCAACTCGACCGTAAACTGTCGAACCGCCGCGTATTCCCGTCTGTCGATATTCTCGCCTCCAGCACCCGTCGAGAAGACCTGCTGCTTGAAAAGGCAATGCTCGATAAAATCTGGGTTCTCCGTAATTTCCTCAATGGCATGAATTCTGTCGAAGCCATGGAGTTTGTCAGGGATCGTTTGTCCAAGACCAATTCCAATGAGGAATTTATCATTTCGATGAACAGTAATTAGGAAGTGTACTAAACTGACTAAAGTGAACTAAAGTGCCTAAAGTTGGATGAACTCCGGACTTTAGGCACTTTTTTAATTAGCTCAGTGTTGCTACGGCAAGCTGCATTTATTTATTTGACAGTAATCCTGAAGGGATTAAAGCTTAATAGACATAGCTGCAACCTACGGGAAAGGTATTTACCCTACAAACAGCAACCACAATGTGGTTGAATATTGTTAAATCAAACTGCAAATCACTTTGTTGAAATATTGTTTTCGAATTTAACCACTTCGTGGTTGTGAATTGTCATTATTCCTTTTCACCATAGGTTGCTCCTATGGCTATTCATGTACAACCACTTCATTGTTTTAATTAATCTTTCATCAGGGCTAAGTACTTTAGGCACTTTAGTTCACTTTAGTTCACTTTAGATCACTTTAGATACTTATTTTTAAAAGGTATAAATAGCACTCAACTCCAGTAATTGTTACATAGAGATTACATTATCTGCCAGATTCTGATTATTTTTGCTGCCTATTCAACCGCTAAGTGGAGCATTTTTACGAAACACATAAACTATTGGTCAGTGCCGGCGATGTCACCATCGTCAGGGAGCTATATCATGAGATAGACTGGAATGCCAGGATCATCGGTATCAAAGGTTTCCGTGGTGTTGGCAAGACCACCTTCCTGCTTAACTTCATCAGGGATAAATGCGGCGATTCGCGTGATTGCCTTTATGTAAATCTTAATGATTTCTTTTTCTCCAAGAGAAGGATCTTTTCATTTGCTGATGAGTTTTACAAACGCGGAGGCAAAGTACTTGTGCTTGATCAAATCCACAAATACCCCGACTGGCCGAACGAGTTGCGTCAGTGCTATGACGAACTGCCCGGATTGCAAATGGTATTCAGTTGTTCCCCTGTATCCGGATTTTTGGAAGGCAACGATGATTTGAATGATGTTGCAAAAATATACTACCTCGAAGGATTGTCCTTCCGGGAATTTCTCAACTACCGCTCCGGCAGCAATTTCGGGAAACTATCGCTGGAAGATATCCTGGTAAGGCACAAACAGATTGTCCCTGATATTATCGGTACTGTCAGGCCATTGGCTTACTTCCCGGAATACCTGAAAAGCGGATTCTATCCTTATTTTATCAAAAATCCGGAATTTTACAGCGAAAGTCTGCTGCGGCATGTAAACCTGGCATTGGAGATTGATGTGACCTATCTCAACCAGATAGAGCTGAAGTACCTCCCAAAACTGCGCAAATTGCTGCAACTGATCGGCGCGCAGGTGCCCTTTTCACCCAATGTCAGCAAAATAAGCGCTGATATCGAAACCTCGCGTGCCACTGTGCTGAATTACCTCCGCTACCTGAAAGATGCAAGACTTATCGAACTTCTTTTTGAAAACGGGAACAACGGTCAGTTGCAAAAACCGGAAGTAGTTTATCTGCACAACACCAATCTGCTGCACATCATTGCCCCGGATAACATCAACAACCGCAACCTTAGAACCACCTTCTTTTACAACCAGGTTGGTTACCAGCATAGTGTAAAATCTGCTAAGTTGCTTGATTTCAGGGTGGACGACAAATACGAATTTGCAGTAGGCGGAAAATACACCCAGACGTTGGGTGAAAATTGTTTTGCTGCCGCTGATATGATTGAGACCGGTGAAGGGAACACTGTGCCACTGTGGTTATTTGGGTTCCTATATTAGTTAGAATATTGAATAAAAGACAGTTAATTCCATTAATGCAAAGAAAATGACAAAAGAGAAAAAGTTTATCACCTGTGACGGCAATTACGCGGCTTCTTATATCAGCTACATGTTTAGCGAGGTAGCCTGTATTTATCCTATTACACCATCATCTACGATGGCAGAGGTTGTGGATGAATGGGCGGCTAATGGCCGTAAAAATATTTTCGGGCAGAAGATGCGCATCACCGAGATGCAGAGTGAAGGCGGCGCCGCTGGCGCTGTTCACGGATCACTGCAGTCGGGTACGCTTACTACCACCTATACAGCATCTCAGGGACTCCTGCTGATGATTCCGAACATGTACAAAATTGCCGGCGAATTGCTGCCTTGTGTTTTCCACGTTAGTGCGCGTGCCCTTGCCGGACATGCCCTTTCGATCTTCGGCGACCACAGCGACGTATATGCCTGCCGTCAGACCGGTTTCGCCATGCTGGCTTCGGGGTCTGTTCAGGAAACCATGGATCTAAGCGGCGTAGCCCATCTTGCCACCATCAAAACCCGGGTTCCTTTCCTTAGTTTCTTTGATGGTTTCCGCACCTCTCACGAGATCCAGAAGATCATACCAATTAACCAGGATAAAATTGCCGCACTTATAGATCAGGATGCCCTTCAGGCTTTCCGCAACCGGGCATTGAATCCCGAGCATCCTGTAACCCGCGGTACTGCCCAGAATCCTGACATTTTCTTCCAGGCCAAGGAAGCTTGTAATCCTTTCTACGATGCCGTACCCGATGTGGTCGAAGCGTACATGCAGGAGATTACCAAAATCACCGGCAGGGAATACCACCCGTTCACTTATTATGGTGCCAAAGATGCCGAAAACATCATCATGGCCATGGGCTCTGTTACAGAGACAATCAGGGAAGTAATTGATTATCTGAACGCACAGGGCAAAAAATATGGTATGGTGAGTGTCCACTTGTACCGTCCATTTGCCATTGAATATATGATGAAAGTGATGCCTTCCACCGTAAAGAAGATCACAGTTCTGGATCGCACCAAGGAGCCGGGAGCCAATGGCGAGCCACTGTACCTGGATGTACGTGATGCTTTCTATGGCAAAGAAAATTGCCCGATCATCGTTGGCGGCCGTTACGGATTGGGATCTAAAGACGTGACTCCTTCACAGATCATCGCTGTCTACAAAAACATGGAAATGAAAGAACCGAAAGGCAAATTCACCATCGGAATTGTGGATGACGTAACATTTACCTCCCTGCCTTTGCTGCCTGAGATCAAAGTTTCTGCCGATGATATTTATGAAGCCAAATTCTACGGTTTGGGATCCGACGGTACAGTTGGGGCCAACAAAAACTCCATCAAAATCATCGGTTCAGCAACCGACAAATATTGCCAGGCCTATTTCGCCTACGACTCCAAGAAATCGGGCGGATTTACCGCTTCTCACCTGCGTTTCGGCGACAGTCCGATCCGTTCCACCTATTTGATCACCACGCCTGACTTCGTGGCATGCCACGTTCAGGCTTACATCCATTTGTACGATGTATTAAAAGGACTGAAAAAAGGCGGATCGTTCCTGCTGAATACCATATGGGAAGAGGACGAAGTAAAAAAACGCCTTCCCAATTCCATGAAGAAATACCTGGCCGAGAATGAGATTAGATTCTATACCATCAACGGAACAAAACTGGCTGTTGATCTGGGATTGGGCAACCGTACCAACACCATCATGCAGGCTGCTTTCTTCAAGATTACCAATGTCATTCCTTTTGAACTGGCCACCGAGCAGATGAAGAAGGCGATTGTGAAATCATACGGGATGAAAGGTGAGCAGATCGTCAACATGAATTTCGCTGCGGTAGATGCAGGCGGTGATAATGTTTCGAAAATCGAAGTCCCAAAAGAATGGGCCAATCTGACTGCTGAAGCTGAGGTTGAAGATACCGATCGTCCAGACTTTATCCGCAGAGCCGTTGATGTGATCAATGCCCAGAAGGGTGATGATTTGCCGGTTTCTATCTTCAAAGGGATTGAAGACGGAACGTTCCCGGCAGGAACGACACAATTTGAAAAAAGAGGTATCGCTGTCGATGTTCCGGAATGGATTGATGACAACTGTATCCAATGTAACCAGTGTTCGTATGTGTGTCCTCACGCTGCCATCCGTCCTTTCCTGATCAGCGAAGACGAAATGGCCAAACTGCCTGAAGGAACCACCGGCGTTAAAGCCAATGGCAAACAGTATGCCGGCCTTACCTTCCGAATCCAGGTTTCGCCTTACGACTGCACCGGTTGCGGTAACTGTGCGGATGTTTGTCCGTCGAAAGTGAAAGCACTCGTGATGCAACCACTCGAGTCACAATTGGAGAATGTTCCACGCTGGAATGCTATCGATAAATACGTCACTTACAAAGATAAGCTGGCCGACAAAGACAAGAATATCAAAAATTCTCAGTTTGCACAACCGCTGTTCGAATTCTCGGGCGCTTGTGCAGGATGCGGGGAAACTCCTTATATCAAATTGATTACGCAGCTTTTCGGCGAGCGCATGATGGTGGCTAATGCAACAGGATGTTCTTCGATCTATGGTGGCTCAGCTCCGGCAACTTCATATTCTGTTAACAAAGAGAGCGGTCATGGTCCGGCCTGGGCCAACTCCCTCTTTGAAGACAATGCCGAGTACGGATTCGGAATGAATGAGGGTGTATCCTTTAGCCGCGACCGCATTGCCGACATCATGAAAACCGCAATGGAAGCAGGTGTTAGTGCAACCGAAACCGAAGCATTTAACGAATGGATCGAAAACAGGGAAGATGCGGCAGGTTCTGAAACCGCTACCGCGAAGGTACTGGCATCAGTAACCGGCAAAAACGAAAAATATGCCATGGAGCTGGTCTCCCTGAAACAATATATGATCAAGAAATCAGTCTGGATCTTTGGCGGAGATGGCTGGGCTTACGACATCGGTTACGGTGGTTTGGACCACGTGATGGCATCCGGACAGAATGTCAACATCCTGGTAATGGATACGGAGGTATATTCCAACACCGGAGGACAGGCTTCCAAAGCCACACCGATCGGCGCTGTGGCTAAATTTGCAGCTGCTGGCAAGCGGATCAGGAAAAAAGACCTTGGTGTAATTGCCATGAGCTACGGTTATGTTTATGTGGCACAAGTTGCCATGGGCGCCAACCAGGCTCAGTACCTGAAAACCATCCGCGAAGCGGAAGCCTATCCGGGACCTTCTTTGATCATCGCTTACTCACCCTGTATTGCCCATGGCTTGCAATCGATGGGTCGTACGCAGGAGGAGGAGAAACTGGCTGTTGAGTGCGGTTACTGGCACCTTTACCGTTACAATCCACAGATGGAGGACGAAGGTAAGAACCCGTTCCAACTCGATTCCAAAGAGCCCGACTGGAGCAAGTTCCAGGCTTACCTGAACGGCGAGGTGCGTTACACCGCCCTCCAGAAATCCTTCCCGAAAGAGGCCGATGAACTCTTCCAGGCTGCCGAAGCGAATGCCAAATGGAGGTACCGCTCTTACCTGCGGATGAATGCATCGCAATGGGAAGTACCTGCTCCGACAGAATAAAATTTGTACTTTTTTAGATAAAAGAGGGCGCTGAGAGATTGGCGCCTTTTGTTATTTAGACTAGGGGACTGGGAGACTAGGGGACTGGGAGACTGGGAGACTGGGAGACTAGGGGACTGGGAGACTGGGGGACTGGGAGACTGGGGGACTGGGGGACTGGGAGACTGGGAGACTGGGGGACTGGGGGACTGGGGGACTGGGAGACGGGACGACTGGGAGACGGGTCAGACATCCGGTATAAATTGCCCGGGAAGCGCGGAATTCAAAAGTCTTTGAATCAACCAACGCAGCTATCTCCTGTTCTTTTACCAGCCTTTTCTTTCCCTTTCAGCTTTACTGTCTGCTTTTTGTGCCATTACCGGAATCAATCCGATCAGCATCACCAAGAACAATTGCGCAATTTTAATTTTCATGGTATTGCCAGTTATCATTGATAAATCATTATCATTTTCAGTGCCTGTGATCAACAAGGTTACAAGAGATAATTAAATATCTACGTCATCAGCTCATCTGCTAATCAGCAAATCAGCACATCTTCAAATTATCGAATTTCCGTTATTTCAAATTATTTTGCTTCTATTTATAGGTTTTTTAATGTTATTACTTTTAAATTAAAATTAAATTCCCATTTTTGGTGTGAAAATCTATACGGAAATAGAATATGCTTGAACACCTGAAACATCAAGTTTACAAAGCAAGCCTGAAACTCGTCGAACAGGGTTTGGTGATATATACCTGGGGAAACGTAAGTGCCATAGACCGCCAAAGCGGACTGGTAGTAATCAAACCTACCGGCATCTCCTATGAGGAAATGGTTCCCGGAGATATGGTCGTAGTGGACCTGAACGGTAAAATCATCTCCGGCGACCACAAACCATCGTCCGACACCAACACGCACCTTGTTTTATACCAGAATTTCCCGCTGATAGGTTCTATCATGCACTCCCATTCCGAGTATGCCAGCTGCTGGGCACAGGCAGGATTAGGCATTCCACCGCTTGGCATAACCCATGCAAATTTTTTCAATGGCGAAATTCCCTGCACCAAGCCTCTTTCTGCCGAGCAAATGGAGGGAAATATTGAAACAGAAACCGGTAAAATAATTGTGGAGACCTTCCATACAGCCGGAATTGACCCGATGAGGATTCCTGGCGTTTTAGTCTATGGTCACGGCCCGTTTTGCTGGGGGAAAGAGGTAACCAACGCTTTCGACCACACGGTAGTACTGGAGAAGGTGGCCCGGATGGCCTACCGTACCCGACAGCTGAATCCCATGAAGCCTGTTGAGAAAAAATTCCTTGACCGCTACTTCTTTGAGTAAACACTTTTTTTTATCCATTTTGTAACATATTCCGATGCTTTGAGTTAAATTGCATAAGCAAAAACAATTCATAACTCATATGCAAAACTTTGAATTTCACAATCCGGTTAACATCGTCTTCGGACAGGGCCAGATCAGACAACTGAGCAGACTGGTACCTCACGGCACAAAAATAATGCTTGCCTACGGAGGCGGAAGCATCTTTAAAAACGGCGTTTATGATCAGGTAATGGCAGCTTTGCCGGGATATGACCTTGTCGAATTTGGCGGTATTGAGCCCAATCCGCGGTACGAAACGCTGATGAAAGCCGTCGAAATCGTCAAAAAAGAAAAAATTGGCTTTATCCTGGCAGTTGGCGGCGGTTCAGTCCTCGACGGCGTAAAGTTTATTGCCGCAGCAACCTTGTGGGATGCCGGAGATCCCTGGAATTTCCTGACCGACCGCACCCAGACAGTTACCAAAGCCATTCCTTTGGGCAGTGTGCTGACACTCCCTGCAACAGGTTCTGAAATGAACGGCAACTCAGTGGTCACCCGCCTGTCGACTCAGGAAAAACTGGCTTTCAATTCCGATGCCGTTTTACCGCAATTCTCCATCCTTGACCCGACGACGGTCTTTTCCCTTCCGGAGAAGCAAGTGGCCAACGGTGTGGTCGATGCATTTGTACATGTAATTGAACAATACCTCACTTACCCGGTTAACTCCCCCATACAGGACCGCTTTGCAGAATCCATCCTGGTCACACTTGTGGAGGAAGGGCCAAAAGTACTGGCCAACCGAACCGACTATGATGCTGCAGCCAACTTTATGTGGGCGGCCACCATGGCCCTGAACGGCCTGATCGGTGCAGGTGTACCCCAGGATTGGGCTACCCACATAATTGGTCACGAACTGACTGCTTTTCACAATATCGATCATGCCCGCACACTGGCCCTCGTACTGCCTGGAATCTTGCAGGTCAAAAGAGAGAACAAACGGGAAAAACTGCTTCAGTTTGGTGAACGTGTCTGGGGAATCAAAACCGGAACCGATATCGAAAGGATCGATGCCACCATCAAAAAAACTGTAAAATTCTTTGAATCTGTAGGTATTCCGACCAAACTATCTGCCTACGGTATCGGAGCCGATTTCATCAAGGTTGTCTGCGACCGCTTCACAAGCCGTGGATTCAAAGGAATCGGAGAACGCGGAGACCTCACCGTTGATCAGATTGCTGAGGTGCTGACGCTTCAGCTCTGATTTGCTGATGTGGTGATTAGCTGATGTGAGGATGTGGTGATGTGAGGATGAGTTGATGTACAAATCTGAACATCTGCTAATCAGCTAATCGGCACATCATCACATCTATATCTCATTCACCTTTAGCGCCAGCCTTCTTAATGTCGGCGACTTAATTGCCGCGAAAGCAACCACCACCAGCGTCATAACACCACCAAACACAACCGAAGGGATCAGACCCATCAGCTGTGCAGTGACGCCCGACTCAAAGGCTCCCAATTCGTTGGAAGAGCCGATGAATATGCTGTTGACTGCAGCAACCCGCCCTTTCATCTCATCCAAAGTGAAAATCTGAAGGATGCTGGAGCGGATTACCACGCTTACATCGTCAAAAGCCCCGCTAAGAAATAGAACAAAAGCAGAGAGGTAAAAATTCTTTGACAGGGCAAAAACGATCATGGAAACGCCAAATCCAAATATACTGTAGAGCAGAAGTGGTCCGGAATTTTTTACCGGCGGATTAAAAGTCAGGAATACAGACATGATAATTGCCCCGACAGCCGGGCAGGCCCGGAGAACCCCCAAACCTTCGGGACCGACTTTCAGGATATCAGAAGCAAACACCGGAAGCATTGCAACCGCACCTCCGAAAAGCACTGCGAACATATCCAACGTAAAGGCCCCCAAAAGAACCTGGTTGTTAAACACGTAATGAATACCCTCCTTAATCCGGGCAAAAAATCCTTCAGTACTCCCCGCAGGAACAACAACCTTCCCCGGACTTGTGATCAATAGCAGTAAAAATGTGCTTACAAAGTATAGGCCAAAGACAAGGAGAAGTGCCGGAATTACTCCGAAAAAACCATATACCAATCCTCCGACTGCTGGACCAGTCACCGCGCCGACCTGCCAGACAGTGCTGTTCCAGGTGGCTGCACCGGTTAGCAATTTGCGGGGTACCAACTGACCCAGCAGTGCTGCATTGGCCGGCATAAGAATGCCTCGGCTGAGTCCGGTGATAAAAATAGTGACATAGATAGGCCAAACCCCCAGCAACTGATGAAAATCATAGTATGGCAGGCTGTAAATCACCAGGATAGCTGAACTGAGGAACATCAGACAGGTAGTATAGAAAATGATTCTTTTGCGGTCCCAAAGATCTACAAAATGGCCGGCAAAAAGAGCGATGCTTACCTGGGGTATTACCTCAGTAAGGCCAATCATCCCAAGCGAAAGAACACTTTTCGTGATGTTGTACAACAACCAGCCCACTACTACCGACTGCATCAGGGTAGCTGAAGTCATCAGCAAACGGTAAAACATGAACAGCCTGAAATTCCGGATGTGCATCACCTCAAAGGCTTCATTGGAAAAGATCTTTCTCATTCAGTGCAATTTGGAAATGCGAAAATATGAAAATGTGAATATTAAATAATCAATCAGATTAAATCTTAACAAATCAATAATTGCAGAGACGTTACATGCAATGTCTCTACCGCAAATTCGCTAAAACCACGGGAGACGTTGCGTGCAACGTCGCTGCAACAAAAAAATTATTATTTACCAGAGACGCATTTCAATGCGTCTCTACCACGATACGTTGTCCAATCTCCCCTCTCGTTTCGCGTTTCTGACCTCCCCCCCTGTCGTCCAATCGTCCCGTCGTCCAGTCATCCCGTCGTCCAGTCGTCCAGTCGTAAATTCCCCCTCGAGCTTCTCAACCCGCTCCGTTCATTTCTTCCGGGGCGCAACAGGACATCCGTCGCAGGATTTCCCGCATCCGCCGCAGGGATTGGGATTCAGGATATCACGGATGGCCTTGTACCCTTTGTATCCTACCAGGAGGGCTGCTGCCAGTATCAGAATATAAACCAGGACGTCTTGCATGGTATCGGTTAAATAAATAAAAGTGCTAGGTGGTAAGTCAGAAAAGCACCAATCCAGGCTGCTGCCGTGGTGTAAACTACCGTGAATAGTGCGTATTTCCAGCTGCCGGATTCCCTTTTGATGGAGGCAATCACTGCAATGCAGGGGAAATAAAGCAGGACAAAGACCAGGAATGCAAGCGCCACTGCCTGGTTAAATACGGGCTCCCCTGCTTTGGGCCCGGATTCGTATAGCTGGTGCTGCAGACTGGTTTGAAGCATTTCATTTTTATGCTGGTCGTTTTCCGTTCCGTACAAGACAGCCATGGTGCCAATCACGATCTCCTTGGCAGGAATGCCTGCAATCAGCGAGACGCCCATCCGCCAGTCGAAACCCAAAGGCCGTATCACCGGCTCTATGGCATGACCGATGCGGCCAAGATAAGATTGTTCCATGTGTGATACTTTTTGAACTGGGGCATTCACGGTAGCGGAAACCACAACATCCCTCTCTGCCTGCCCGCTTCTCGGAAAATATCCCAGTGCCCAGATCAAAATGACAGCAATAAGAATGGTTCCGCCAATCTTTTTAAAGTACTGACTGGCTTTGTCCCACATGTGCAGCAACGAATTTTTCAATAATGGCATCCGGTAGGGTGGAAGTTCCATCACAAACGGGGTCTCTTTCCGTTTGAAAACAGTACGGTTCAATACCTTGGAAAACAGGATGGCTACCGCGATGCCCAACAGGTAGATCCCCACAAACACCAACGCCGGGTAATTAGGGAAGAATGCCGAGATCAGGACAACATAAACCGGCAGCCTGGCCGAACAGGACATAAACGGGATAATCATCATGGTAAGCAGCCTGTCGCCGCGGTTGCGGATCGTTCGCGTAGCCATGATGGCCGGCACGTTGCAACCGAAACCCATCACCATCGGGATAAAAGAACGGCCGTGAAGGCCCATCTTGTGCATCAGTTTGTCCATGATAAAGGCGGCCCTGGCCATGTAGCCCGTATCCTCCATCAGCGATATAAAGAAGAAGAGAATTAATATATTGGGCATAAAGACGATCACACTTCCCAATCCCCGGATAACGCCGTCGATAAGCAGGTCTTTCAGCATTCCGTTGCCCATTAAGGCAGTTAACGTCTTCGATAACAATGTAATACCTTTCATGATCCACTCTGCCGGGAGTGCTCCCATTGAAAAAGTGGCATAGAAAGTAAGAAACATCATTCCCAGAAAGATGGGGAAACCCATATAATTTCCTGTCATCACCCTGTCGATTTTCTGGGTGGCGATCATACGGTTCATGATACCGGGCTGGTAACACTCCTTCAGTGCACCGGCGATAAAACCGTATTTGGCATCGGTGATCAGCTGCGATGTATCATCATTCAGCCTCGATTCCAGCCGTGTGATCTCGTGTCCGGAAATCTCTTTGATGGATTGATAATTAGAAGATGATTCCAGTACTTTCAGCGCCTCCGGATCCTTGTCAATCAGCCGGAGGGAGAGGTACCGCGAGGAAAAGGTAGCCGTGAGCGGCTTGTCTTTCCTGATCTCTTTGCGGATATTGTCGATCGATTTCTCCATCTCCTCCCCGTAATTAATATGGATATGACGAACGACCGGATCCCGCTCTTCGTAAACCTCAATGAGCTTCACCAACAACTCTTCGAGTCCTTGGCCGCTGCTCGCCGTGGTAGGAACGAAAGGTATACCTGTCAGCTTACCCATCTTTTTCAGTTTCAGGTTTGATCCGCTGGCAAGAAGGTCGTCGTACATATTCAGGGCTACAACCACCTTGATGTCCATATCAATCAGCTGTGTCGTCAAAAAGAGATTGCGTTCAAGGTTGGAGGCATCCACCACATTGACCACAATATCGGGCATTTCCTGCAGGATAAAATTCCGTGTATAGAGCTCCTCAGGTGTATAACTGGTCAGGGAATAGGTACCCGGAAGGTCGGTCAGCTCAAAATGGTAGCCGTTTCTTTCGAGGGTAGATTTGGTTGCTCCTACCGTGACCCCGCTGTAATTACCAACATGCTCCTTGGAGCTGGTCAAACGGTTAAAAAGCGTCGTTTTACCGCAATTTGGATTACCTACCAGGGCGATACTGATCATACGTCCCTTTTCCCTGGCAGAAATTTTCAACTCCTCAAGGTCTATGGTGCCGTCGTAAGCGGGAGGATGCAGCAGAAGCGCCTCTTCGGGTGTTACCACCTCAATCAGCCCCGCTTCCACGCGGCGTAGCGAGACATTGTACCCCATAAGGCGGTATTCGACAGGGTCCTTAAAGGGAGCATTTTTCAGTACCGACACCTCTTTCCCGGCAACAAATCCCATTTCTGAAATTCTCCTCCGGAAAGATCCATGCCCCAATACCTTGGAAATGACCACTGTCCTGTTCTCAACAATTTCTGATAACCGCACTTTCTATTTTTATTAAGAATAAATATAAATAGAGTGCAAATATAGGTTAATTATTCAGGAGCTATGAGATTCCTGAATAATTTTATCCAATTCCTGAAAGCATTTTGAAACCTCTACGTTTGGAAACAATGACAAAACCTGTATTGATTATTTATAAAGAGGCAAAAAATTCATAATTGATATCTTCCAGTTCAGACATGGCAGGATAACGGTACCAGATCATGTTATCGCCTGCTCCCACGTAGAATCCGGAAGCGACTGTGCGGTAAAGCAAAGATCCGTTGTAGGAACGAACCACCGTTTTCATTTTTTTCGCGTAACCCGAAAGCGATAAAAGACAATCTCTAAGGTGTCTTACATGAATATACGGCAGGTACTCGGCCGAACCGGCAGCCGGGTTGTCGGCCAGCTCACCAAGTTTCAACTCTACAAAGAATAGTTTGGGCAAATGAAACTGCCGGGAACCGTCTGTCAGTGCCTTCATGAAAGCCGCCGGACTAAATTCACTCACTACCTGCGGGGTGACAGGACAAAGCTCCTGATAAAGATGAAGTGTGTCCTTTTCATGGTACAATTTGTCATAAGGGGTTGGCGTCAGCTCCAGAACAATCCCGTTCTCCGTGGTAAGGTACAGGTTTTTCAGCGCCTCCAGCGGGATGGTTTCAAGCACCCGGTAAACTGACAGGTATACAGAATGTTTCGGTAAGCCGTCGGGATGGCGCACGCAGTTTCTTTCGATGTAGTCGTTGTTGACGAGGTCTTTGACCATTTCCAGATCGACTTCGAAAAAGATCGTCTGACCTTTGTTGCTTTTCTTGGTTCCCGTAGCCATGTATTCCCCGAACTCCGTAGGGGGCAGCATGGAAGCGATCAGCGCTTCCGGGGTGACGGACAAATAGAGGTATTTACTCATAATTTTAGTGGTTAAATAATACAGTTAATTTACAACATATTCAGTTAAAAAAGAACCTTATTTTTACAACTACCTGACTAGGACTAATATGTGTTTATATAGATATATTATTAGTCTGATATATTCTCGATCAGCCACATAGCGCCCTATTTTGGCGACCCAATGTTAAAGAATTTAAGCCGGCGGCCTTACTTGTATAACCCTAAATATAGCAATAATTCACGAAATCTTAACATAGGTTGAAGGAGAATTTTTGTTCAATTATTTTAGGCCTCCCGGAAACGCGGGGAGAAGGGAGAGCGGACGATGGGACGAACGGACGAACGGACGACTGGAAGACGGGATGACTGAAAGACGGGACGACGGGTCAGAGAGACATTTTCCTCGTCGAATTGCCGAATCGTCAAGTTATATCATTCCCGTTTCTCCAAGTCCCCCCGTCTGACAGTCATTCATCCTGTCGTCTAGTTGTCCAGTCGTCATGTCGTCCCGTCGTCCCGTCGTCCCGTCTTCCTGTCGTCACAGTCCGTTCCGCAGAAAAAAAAATACCCTGTCAGACCCGACTATTCAAAAAAAATTCCTTCCTTTGCATCCGCGTTTGTACGCAAATGGCCCTGTAGCTTAATGGATAGAGCATCTGACTACGGATCAGAAGGTTGGGGGTTCGAGTCTCTCCAGGGTCACATTTACCCTTGTAATCAGTTGATTTACAAGGGTATTTTTTTGCCACATACAGATTAGCATACACTCAAATTTTCTGTTCGCAACTTTTTCATCAAGTCGTCGTTTTTTACATGAATACGATTGTGTTTTGCAAAGGCCGGACATCTTGACCGGTCTTCGCCGATTGAATTAAAAATATTGCACCCAAATTTATAACAAACACTTAATATCAAATTATCTGAGTAAGGTTAAAACTGGGCAAGGTGGTCAATTTAGCCGGCGCATCCACTGCACGACTAAACCATTAATGAGACAGCATCATCCCGATCAGTAGCAGGACCAAAGGTAGTGTGATCAAACTGACTATCGTGGAAACAAAAACATTGGCAGTAGCCAGTTTATCGTCCGCTCCGAATATTTTCGCCATAATTACCACATTTGCCATTGCCGGCATCGAGGACAATAATACCAGGACCGAAATAATGATTGCGTCAATACTACCGGGGAAGAAAGTGATCAACTTCGAAAAAATCAGCAAGACAAGAACCGGGAGTAAGATCAGTTTCGAGAAAGTGAAAACATATACCTCCTTTTTGTTCAAATATCCTTTCAGGTTGGTATAATACATCATCGATCCAATGTAAAGCATCGAAAGATAGGTTGTGGAATCACCCAATCCACCGAATGATTTCATCAACACCACCGGAAGCTTAACAGAGAAAAGGAACATCAGAAATCCGATCAGGACTGCAAAGGTGTTTGGATTCATGATATGCTTTAAGTTCTGCCAAACAGATAATTCTTTTCCCTGGTTGAGAATAATCACTCCGATTGTCCACACCATAATATTTGTGACAAGCTGATACATACCGGCATACAACAAGCCTTCTTCTCCGTACAAGGCCAAAATGAGCGGAAAACCCAAATAAACAATATTGCCAAAAACGCTGTGTGTCTTAAATATAGAGGCTTCACCTTTATTCATCCTTAAAATCTTGGTAATGATCCAACTTACCAAAAGCATAAATAGCATCATCAATATGGTCGATAAAATAATTTGCAAACTGTTGGTCAGCAATCTTGGCGTAATGGTCAGCTTACTGAAATTGCACAACAGCATGGAAGGAAGCGTGATATTAAAAATCACATTGGCCAGCATATCCTTGGCATGGATCGTAATTACGCCAAACCTGGAAGTGACTATACCGACCGCAATTAGTATTCCCAGAATAAATATTTGTGTGAAAATAATTTCTACATGCATGTTCAATGTGTGATCAGTGAATTATTGGCAGGTAAAAATAGAAATTGCAAACCATATTAAACCTAAGTTGAGCGATTATAGGAATAAATAATTAAAAGATAGTCTATATATCTGATTAATAATGAGTATTTTAGTGGTGTCAAAACAAAAAAACAACGCATCACCTTTCAGATACAAGACTATCTAATATGGCAGCTAAG
>JBBQHB010000094.1:0-19349 GCA_038323575.1 Bacteroidales bacterium
GGATTTATATATATTCGTTATTCTTTGATTCACCAAGAAAAGCACTTTTTAAACAAATACAGTACAAGGATTTCTATGAAGAAATGAGAATTGCAGAAGTGCAATTTATCAAAAAATAACGTTCTACAATAGCAAAAATAATAGCAAGCATTAGTTATTTTAATCGGTTTTTAGCCCGGTTCGTGCGGAATCTTTGTAGCTCGGGGTGATGATCCGGTTAGAATGAAAGAAAAGGGAAACCAGTCACATTACAAAGATGAACAAGGCGTTTACCGCATTCGGTCAGAATATAATCCGCTTTCAAAAATGATGTTATATAAAAAATGAAAACATGGAAAATCAAATCATACTCTATAACAACAACGAAGGTAAAGTAACTATCAAGGTTACTTATTTGAATGATACCTTTTGGTTGCCACAAAAATTAATCGCCCAACTATTTGGGGTTGAAATACCTGCTATCAGCAAGCATTTGACAAATATTTACGAAACAGGCGAATTGATTAAAGACGCAACTATTTCCATTTTGGAAACAGTTCAAATTGAAGGTAACCGGGAAGTTAAAAGGAATGTTGAATTTTACAACCTCGATGCCATTATTGCTATTGGTTATCGGGTCAATTCGAAACAGGCTACGCAATTCCGGATTTGGGCTACCCAAACGCTTAAAGAATACATCATTAAGGGTTTTGTTTTAAACGACGACCTTTTGAAAAATGGCAAGCCTTTTGGCAAAGATTATTTCGACGAATTACTTGAAAGGATTCGCGAAATACGGGCCAGCGAACGAAGGTTGTACCAAAAGTTAGGCGATATTTTCGAACAGTGCAGCGCCGATTACAATGCGAAAGCAGAAGAATGTCAGTTGTTCTACAAAATGGTTCAAAACAAATTGCACTTTGCCATTACCGGCCAAACAGCCGCCGAAATTATTGCAACCAGAGCCGATCGGAATAAAGATTACATGGGTTTAACCACATGGAAGAATGCCCCAACCGGAAAGATTCTGAAAAGTGATACCAGAATTGCCAAGAATTATCTTTCAGAAAATGAAATTGGAGATTTAAATTTATTGGTGAGTGCTTACCTCGATTTGGCTGAATTTCAGGCTCGCCGAAATCAAGTGATGACCATGAAAGACTGGCTGGAAAGGACGAATAAATTTCTGGAAAGCAATAGCTTGGAGCTACTTCCCAATGCAGGAAAAATATCACATGAAGAAGCCATAGAAAAAGCAGCTTTGGAATACGAACATTTTAGAATACAGCAAGATAAAAATTACCTTTCCGATTTAGATAAAGAGATTAAAAAAATCAGTGGCAAAAAATAAGATGAACAGCATATTCGATAAAGTATTACAGGCTTTGAAGCAAGCGGAGCAGCACAACAGCAACATCATGGTGAAGCCGGAAGTAATCCTTTGGCCCGATCCTGAACGGCAGTGGACAGATGCAATTGCTGTTTTGCAGGCTGAACTTCCGCAGTTGTTGGTTTATGGTTCCTACGACCCATCAAAAAAGCAGGGACCGGCTATCTGGATTAAATGTATGGTTGTGAAAGCATTACCAGAAGCCAATTGGGACGATGAAGCAATACCTATCATATACCTTCCGGGGGTTGCGAAAAATGATTTAAGAAATGTAGAAAAAGCAGGTCTTGAATTTCAACCTTTATTAGAATACCAATATACCGGAACACTGTTTACCCAGGAAAACAGCAAAGAGTGGACAATCATGGCTTTTGTTGAAAATTCAATTTCCGGACTTGGTTTGAAGATTTTAAAAGACAATGCAACGAAAGATGCACTAAAAAAAGCATTACCAAATATACTTCAGGATGGTGAGGTTTTGTATGGAAAAACCATCATCGATGCTGATTATCTGAACAATCAATTGTTCCCCGACATGATCCCCTCCATTTTAAAATGGATGTGTAAAGGAGATGTCTTTCTTCAAAATATGAATTTTGGGAAACGGGAAACATTTAGCATTCTTTGTCAATCTCAATACGAATTTACTCCGGATCATCGCAACATTAAAGCGATTGCTGAAAAATTGGGTTCACAACGTAATTCCTGGACATACGTCTGGCAGTTATTTGCGACAGCTCCAAAAAAGTACCCTGAAATTGAGGAACTGCTTCATTTAGCCAAACCAACTGATTTGGGAAGTGGAATGTTTGCTTTTCCGGAAGAAAGCTGGCCACAGGTTAATGAGGCTAAGGAAGAAGAGTTGCGCACAGCATTACTAAAAACAAGTAAACTACAGCCCAAAGATGCACTTGCTTCATTAAAAAATTTGGAGAAAATCCATCAGGTACGACGCACCTGGGTTTGGTGTGAATTCGGATATGCTCCTTTGGCAAATGCAATTCAGCACCTTTTTTCGATGGCTGAAAAGGCTACTGATTCTTTCCCATCATCAAGCATAAAAGAGCTAAAGGAATACTATGTTACAACCGGCTATTTGGCCGATCAGGCAATGCGTAAATCCCTCGCAGCGGTTAAAACAGAAAAGGATAAGACTTTAATTAAAGCGCTGATTAAAAGCATTTATCAACCCTGGCTTGAATCTGTTACCAGCAAGTTTCAAAGTTTGGTTGAAAAAGATGCCTCCATTTTCACTAACCAAACGGCAGAGGTAGAAACCGAATCATTTGTTTTGTTTGTTGATGCTTTTCGATTTGAATTGGCCCAAGAGTTTTCAAAACGATTACTTAAACTGAAATACAAGGTCAATTTAGAAACAAGTTGGTCAGCTATACCATCTTTGACGTCAACAGCCAAGCCCAATGCTTCGCCCATAGCCAAAGCGGTATCGCTAACCAGCGATATTAATGATTTTCGGCCACAGCTTCAATCTGGAAAGGATCTGCAAACAGCTGCCTTCCGTGAAGCTTTGGGTACACTGGATTTCACATATATTTCTTCTCCTGATGATATTAGTCCGGACCAAAAATGTTGGCAGGAAATAGGTGATATTGACTCGAAAGGACACGAGGAGCAATCAGCCATGGTAAAACGTGTAGATGAACTGTTTGAACAGGTTCAGGAGGTGTTGGATGTCGCTTTTGAGAAAGGAATTAAACGGATTAAAATTGTCACCGACCACGGATGGCTCTTATTGCCCGGAGGGTTACCAAAAACACAGCTCAATGTTGGGCTTACGGAAACCCGTTGGGGTCGTTGCGCACTGATAAAAGAGTGTGCAGAAACAGATTTATTGCATCTGCCCTGGCGATGGAACCCTTCGGTATTTATTGCTTATGCACCTGGGATTTCCTTCTTTAAAGCCAATCAGGAATATGCACATGGAGGTATTTCGTTGCATGAATGCCTGGTTCCAATCCTGATCATTGAGAACCCAAATGTTTCTATATCTGCTGCAAAAATCACAGCAATAAAATGGGTAAATTTAAAATGTGCTGTAATCATTGAAGGTGCAAAAGATGGTTTCACAATCGACATTCGCACCAAATACAATGACGAGACGACTTCAATAGTCGAATCGAAAAACAAGTCTGTAAAGGAAAATAAAGGATCGTTGATGGTAAGCGAGGATGCAGAATCACAATCAGCCACCATTGTTCTTTTGGATGAAACCGGAAGGATCATCGATAAAAAATCAACCACTGTCGGAGAATAAAATACATCGCCATGGAATTAGATAAAATTGATCAAATTGCAGCCAAAGCTTTCGAAGGCTTTATTGTCCGGAAAGATTTATTGGTACCATTCCGGAAGACATACCCGGTTCCAACTTACGTAATCGAATTTCTGTTAGGCCGTTATTGTGCCACTACTGACGAAGAAGAAATTCAGGAAGGTTTGGAAATTGTAAAAAGACAATTGCAAGACCGAACCGTTCGAACTGGCGAGGAAGAATATTTTAAATCGAAAGCCCGTGAAAAAGGTTCGATCAAATTAATAGATATTGTAACTGCCAGATTGGACATAGCTACCGATAGTTATATCGCGACCCTTCCAAGCCTGATGCTGAATAAAGTTCGTATTTCTGCTGAACTGGTCAATGCAAACGACAGAATGTTGACTGGCGGTTTTTATGGGGAAATAGAATTGGAATATGATGCAGCGATAGCCCAGGAAAACAGTGGTCGTCCATTTGGCATTTTAAACATCCGGCCAATTCAACTATCCAATAGAAGTGTGTTGGACATCTTAAAAAAAGGACGTGAAAATTTCACTTTGCAGGAATGGAAGGATTTTTTAATCCGGAGCATTGGCTTGGAACCGTCCGCTTTATCTGAAAAAGCAAAGAATGTACAGTTTGCACGAATGATTCCGTTCGTTGAGCGAAACTACAATATGATTGAACTTGGTCCGAGAGGCACAGGTAAATCACATCTTTTTCAGCAAATATCACCCTATTCTCATTTGGTTTCAGGCGGAAAAGCCACTGTTGCCAAGATGTTTGTAAATATGGGCAATGGTGAAAGAGGTCTGGTTTGCAAATATGACGTAGTATGCTTTGACGAGGTCGCTGGTGTTTCATTTGACCAAAAAGATGGCGTAAACATCATGAAAGGCTACATGGAAAGCGGCGAGTTCAGCCGTGGAAAAGAGCCTATTCGTGCCGATGGTGGCATTGTAATGGTCGGAAACTTTGAGGTAGATGTTGAACATCAACAAAGAATCGGACACCTTTTTGGTCCACTTCCTCCCGAAATGAGAAATGATACAGCATTCATGGATCGTATTCATGCTTTTGTGCCTGGTTGGGACTTTCCAAAACTGGACAATAAAATACATTTAACGAATCATTTTGGTCTGGTAAGTGATTTCTTGTCCGAATGTTGGACACGACTAAGAGATGTCAGCCGTCTTTCATCCGTTCTTTCAAGGATTGATTATGGAGGTGCATTAAGCGGCAGGGATACTTCAGCCGTAAATAAAACTTTGAACGGACTGCTAAAACTCATGCAACCTGATCAGGAAGCACCCATTTCTGATGAATTGCTTGAGTGGGCTGTAAAAGTGGCCATGGAATACCGGCGACGGGTAAAAGAACAACAAAAGAGAATCGGTTCAGCCGAATTTAGAAACACACATTTCAGTTACAGGATTGGTGAAGATGGAGTAGAAACCTTTGTTACCACTCCTGAAATACACAGCGAAAATACCATTGGTGAAGATCCATTGCCTCCGGGTCAGGTTTGGGCGCTCAATGCCGGTGGACAAGATGATTCAACCGGACTATACAAAATTGAAGTAAATGTTGGTAATGGCTCCGGGGTGAAGATTCTGAACAGACCAGCGCCTCCGCAATTTCAGGAAAGTGTCAGATATGCCGAACAAAATCTATACAGCAAATCAAAAGAACTGGTGGGTGATCGGGATCCCAGAGCTCATGAATTTTCGATTCAATTAAGATCGTTTGATTCCTCAAAAACCGGCAACGGTATGGGTATAGCAGTTTTGGTTGCACTTTCCAGTTCAATGATTGAAAAAGGAATTAAAGGAGGATTGGTTATTGTTGGCCAACTGAACCTGGGTGGTTCACTCGATTTGGTTTACAATGCGGTAAACTTAGCAGAAATGGCAGTAGAGAAAGGAGCTACAACACTATTAATCCCTATTAATGCCCGAAAACAATTGAATGATCTTTCAGACGACATGATTACAAAAATCAACATCCAGTATTATACCGATTTGAAAGATTGTTTGATAAAGGCGTTGCTGGACTAGAAAATTATAGATTAATAGAACAACTATTTTTTAAAGATATAAAATCCCTTCAACAAAAATATTGATCATATTACGAAAACAAACGTATTGAAAAATTCTTTCTAAATCGATATTTGAAAAACATATGAATTTAAATATTGTATCGACCTAATGGCTCAAAATATTTTGTGATTTATTTAACTGACTGATTTTATGGTTATAGGTAATATTAAACGATTAAGCAAAGTAGCCCGTGATTTTAACGTTGGTATCACAACTATTGTTGAATTCCTGCAAAATAATGGATTTGATATTGATACGAATCCGAATAATAAGATTTCGGATGATGCATATCATCTTCTTGAAAAAGAATATAAAGATGATGTTAGTCTAAGAAAAAGGTCAGAATTAATCTATTTGAGATATAAAGGCGCTGACAAGTTTATCCTGCCAGAAGATCTTAAAAAACCAGAACTAGATTTTGATTTAGAGAATGAAGTATTTAAAAGTGCCAAGGAAAACAAACTTTCATTTGAAACAAAGAATGCAAATAAAGAAAAAGTTAATATTGAAGAAGTCGTTCAGGAAATTGACGATAAAGAATTAAATAAGTTGTTGGCTCAAAGCAGTCATATCATGATTACAAAAATCAAGGAATTTAATAATCTTGACTATTTGGTTTTATCTGGGCGACTAATAAAGAGCGCAGGAGCAGGAAACTTTGGTTTTTTTGAGGATATTTTGGATGCAGAGGGAAACCGTGTTTTTTATCCAAACTATGGTGGGAATCTTAGTAATCATAGAATCAATAAAATATTTATTCCTAACCCTCGTCAATTAGAGGAAGGCGAAAGATATTTTTTTGAGGGCGAGTTGTCAAAAATTGAGGAGAGAAAAAAACTGCAAAACCCATACTTGCTTCAAACAACAGAAAATAAAGTTCAAAAGGCAAAAAGATTAAATGAAATTGCATTGGCCTATAAAGATAAACAAACTGCACTAAATGACTTGAATCGAAAATTTGAGGAAATAGAAGAACAAGTTGAGAACAAAGTAAAATCAGCAAATGAGGCAATTGAAAACCATAACAAAACCATTGTAGAAAAATTCAATGAAATTCAGACCAAAGAAAATGAACTCTCATCTTTGAAGGAAACCTTTGAAGAAACTAATAACAATTTATTGAAAATGGAAAATTTACTTACCACTTTAAGCAACAGAATATCTCTTTGCCGAAACTTACAATTTCTCAACGAAGATGATGAAAACAAATATTTGGAACTGTTATCAGCAAAAGAATTTAAGCCAGTTAATCATCTTGACTTTGAAAATGATTTTGAAAAGAGTTTTTCAAAACTTGCCGACCATATTCATGCTTATCTATATCAAAAGAAAAATTTAATCTACACAAGGTATCAAATAAGAAATTTTTTAACGCTACTTAAAACTCATGACATAATTGTTTTGAGTGGACTTTCAGGTTCAGGAAAAACACAAATTGTAAAAGCATTTGCCGAAGCTTTAGGCGGAATTGCCAAGATAATTCCAGTAAAACCAAACTGGACAAGTTCAGATGATTTGATTGGCTATTATAATCCACTACAAATGTCATTTTTGCCAACGCCATTTACAGAGGCAATAGTAGAAGCAATTCACAATCCCAATCAACTTTATTTTATCTGCCTCGACGAAATGAATTTGGCAAGAGCAGAATATTATTTTGCTGATTTCCTTTCAAAGTTAGAAGAACGAAGCAAGCAACCCGAAATCGAATTGTATGCCAATCACGAGGAAGAGTTATTTGTTTCAGAATTCAGCACCTTACTGAATTTAATTGAGAGCAGCATTAAAGGAAAACAAATAAAATCGTGGCAAGAATTTTTGGATAACGCAGATGCAAGAAATAAATTCTTTGAAATGTTAGGTAACACAGAAAAAGAATCAATGTTACAACTACATGCAAAAATGAAAAGACGATTGATTGATATTTTGAAATTTCCTTCAACAATCCGAATCCCTGACAATATTCGTTTCATTGGAGCAATAAATGTTGATGAAACAACTCATTATTTCTCTCCAAAAATTCTTGACCGAATCCATGTAGTAAAGTTTGATAACCCTTTACTTTTTGAAGAGCAAGTAAATACTTGGTTTGAAAATACAGAAATCGAAAAAGAATTGAAACCTGTTTATGTTCCGCCCAATATGTTATCTGAAAGAAAATCATATCCGGCTGTAAATGAGCAAGAATTATTAGTTATAACAAATAAACTAAAAGAAATAAATCATAAATATTTACTTCCCCTCAATATTGATTTTGGAATTCGTTCAATTAGGCAATCACTCAATTATGCTGAACTCAATAAATCAACTTATGATTATGGTGATGTATTTGACATTTCCTTAAACACAGTTATACTTCAAAAGATATTTCCAAGATTCATATTTGACGGAAGTGAAATTGCTAAAAACGGTGAAACGAAAATCAAAGTTGTGGAGGAATTTCAAAAATTCCTTGCCGCCGAATTCAATGATTTCTATTACAACTATGAATCTGATGAAACAGACATCGGAAAATCAAGCAGCGAATATTTAGAGGAAATGATTAAACAAGCGAACAGAAATAATTCTCAATTTAACTTCTTTGCATAATGTCAGAGTTTGAAGTCCTTTTAATTTCTATTGATTGGGAAAGTCCTGACAGAGTTCGGACTATTATTCCCGCAAAAAAGTTTTTAGAAGCTTCAAGGATTGATGGAAACAAATATGAATACGACATTGTCCTCTACAACAAAGAAGATGATTTATACTTTCAGTTTGCTGTTAAAACCAGGCACACTCCTTTTCTTAAAACCAATGATGGAAACTGGAATCAAAACAGTCGGCTTTACAAAATCCAAGATGATTTATGGATTATTAAAGGTGATTGGCAAATAGGACAAAGAGGAATTGGTTATCACCATTGCCCGTCAATAAACACAATCGGAAAAATTGATATTGGTATTTCAGAAAACCTTCAAAAGATACAACAATTCGTCACTATTGACATAAACAGCAACATTGATGATTTCGATTTTTCTCGGTTGAAAAATGATTTTGAAGGAGAACTTTGGAATCTCATTACTTCAAACAAATCAAATGTAAGTTCAGACAAAATTGAAATTCGGTATTGTGATAAAATTTTCCGCTACGCTGAAAATCAATCAATCATTGAATTCATCAAAGCATTTGACCACATTGCAAAAAATCCCAAACGAGAGCTTTCACACACAAAAGAATTTCGCAAGCCAGAAAAAGTAATCCCGATTGCAGAGACATATCGAAAACTATCCACTGCTGGAACTATAAGACTTTTACCTTCCAAAGCAGTTTTAGAAAATCATGACATTTATGAGAACAAATTTGTTTGCTTAATGCTTCACAGTATTCACTTGATTGTTTCTAAAAACATTAAGTACACTTCACTGCAAATCGAAAGGTTGAAAAATGAAATTGAAACTCTTAGCCAAAAGATAAATATACTTCAAGACCCTGACCCGAAAGTGAATCCTGACGAAATTGAAAAAGAGATTTTGTTTCAAGAACGCCGAGTTAATGAAGTGATAAACTATTGGAGAGCAATAAGTAGTAGATTGCCTCAAAACGTATCGGAGGCATATAATCAGATTAGAATTAAGATTAAATTCTCTTATAATAAAGATAAAAATACTTTCTGGTGCAGTACAAATAAAACTGTATTTTGTATATTTAAATTTCCAGACAGTGTTATGCAGTTTATTTCGGAAAATACAGAGTTTCATTTTGATGCAATCATTAATCAAAACGGTTCCATTAAGACTAAAAAAGGAGAAACTTTTCCAAGTTTTGTTATGACTTCTGTACGAAAGGTTGCAAGTATTGAGCTATTTACCGAGCAAAACATTCTGAAAAGACAAAAAAATAATAAATCCATTTTGGAAAATAGTAATTGGAGTCAACTATCAATTCTTAACGGCACTGAACAAATTAAATTCCAAACTGAACGAAATAATCAGGTTCAAACATTAAACAAGAAAATTGAGAAAATAAATTTTCAGATTAAAAATATTGGTGTATTTAACAAGGAACAGTCAGAACTGTATCCACTGATTGAACAAAAATTGAAAACCAGTTTTTTCAATAAGATAAAGTGGAAAAACTTTCAGGGATTCAAACCTTCAATGACTTTCATTCAAAACATTATTTACAGAAATGCACTTCGTTATTATAAGGAGGTGTTAAAATCAGAAGGAATAGACATTGAAGTTTTTGGCCTTTACGAAAATGTCACATCATTTGGATTAAGAGAAATGCCACAGGTTTATGAGTTGTGGTGTTTGGTTACACTTATAAAAGTGTTGGAAGAAAGTTTTCACTTTGCACATATTTCAAAAGACCTGTCAGCCCTTTTGAAAACTATTGACCCAAAGAGACAAACAATTGTAGAGTATTCAAAAATTGATTTTAAAAATAGCTTAGCTGGCAGACGAGTTACACTTCACTATCAGAAAATTAGCGCAGAAAATAAAAGACCTGATTTCATTTTAGAAGTAACATGTAACACACAGACAATAAATTTAGTCCTTGATTCAAAATTCAAAAACTACAATTACAAGAAGTCAATCGTTTACGAAACAATGGACATGAAGACTAAATACGGAGGTGGCAGAAATTATGTTTTCATTCTGCATCCATGCAAGGACGGGACATTTGAAGATAGAAATATTAAATATACTAATCACGGTGGTGAAAGAATTTTTTACGTAGAAGGTAAAGAACAGCAAATAAAATTTCCGTTTCACGAATATGGGTACATAGAACTCAAGCCAAATTTCACGGATAATCTAAAGAAACTATTAGCAATGAGTTTTGAATACTTGCTTGAACCGTCAAGAGTTGCTGAAGATAAAAATCCAAAACCTGAAATTGAAATGTTCTGCATCAATTGCGGTAATGACAAATTTGATATTCAGGAAGGAAGTTACAGAAGCGGAGGTAAGTTTTACAAATATTCCTGTATTGCAGAGGATAATAACCAAAACAAGATTTGTGGACACGAGGTAAATATTTCATATTGCTGGAATTGCAAAACCAACCTCTTTAAACATGGTTCTTATTGGGATTATCATTTAGAATCAACTTGGAGCACCTTTGATATTCGTTGCCCCAATTGTGGAATGACAGTAGCCGACAGACCTCAATCATCTGCATTCTAAATAAACACATTGCATTTTTGCCAATATGCATAACCGCGGCATCTTCAAGCGGTACTCCTGCATTTTTAACCACATAATATTGAATGGCCACATCGGCAATATGATAATCTTTCACGGATATGGAACTTTTACATTCGTAAATTTTCCATTTTCCATCCTCATAGGTTAAAACATCGACAGCCACCAGTGTATTGTCGTAAATAAAAGTGGCTTCATAAATGGTTTTCACTCCATCGCGGATTAAATCTTCGGTGAGTTTTGCAGTGGCATCATTAGGTTTATCAATCACCGCCAGTTTTCCACCTGGGAAATAATCGCGTGCAATTATTCCAACATCGGTCCCTGAAGAAAACATATTTTGTTGATTATCTGAAACAACAGACTCTTCAGGTTTATGTACGCATAGCCACAACGACTTCGGGCAGTTAATTCCTCTTGTAAATCTTGATTTTGAAAGCATGTTCGGGTAATTTATTTAGTTGACCACTGCCTATTTCCAAAGATATAAATCTTCTTTTATTTACCTTCATTTTTAAGCAATTATGAATAGCAGTAAATGTGTTCATGATATATTTAGTATTACCTACTCTACTTCGTTTTCGGCTGCCCTGATATTAATTGCTGTCAAAGTTAGATTCAAGGTCAGCCAAACTATGTCGTAGCATTTTAACATTTTTCGCAAATATTGATCCCAATACGGAAAAGGCTATTGGTTTAAACCTGCCATGGTTACTCTTCTGAAAAAGCACTTCTTTTTTCGTTAGCATTTCACACTATCACTAAACTAATCAAAACTGTCCTTTCTCCTCATTACCATCCTTTTTACATTTGATCCATAATCATCTATAAAATATCCAGATGGCTCAACCAAAAATCGAAACCATTCGCAGAAACCTAGTTCTCAAAGAACTGGAATGTAAAGAAACTCCCGAAGGGAAACAAATTGTCTTTTCCATCAAATTTGTTAAAAAAGATGGTGAACTTGTTTTCATGCCCCGTGCAGTAGCTACAGGACTAAAAATGAACATGAAAGAAAACCGAATGCGAGGTGTTCTTCCAGTGGACGAAAATGGCAATGCTTGCGGCCATGTCACTCCGGTACATATAGATTCTTTTATAGAGTGGAACGGCAAAAAAGTAAGAATGTAAGGGCGATCCTTCGTGGTCGCCCATTTAATAATACGATATGGCAACTATTATCTTTAACAAACATGGTGTTCCGCTCCTTGCTTCCGGTCGAAGCTACATGGGAGCCACAACCGGGGTTCCGGCTGATAAACCAAATTCAGCCAATCCTAAACCATCAAAGATCGATCTTGACCGAACCACAGTTGGTAATTACGAAATTGCCAGCTGGGGATCAAACAACGATTGGCCGACAAAGGCAGAGGAGATCATCAACAAAGTCGGGACACTCAATACTGGTCTGCGTTTTACCCGAAACTTCACACTTGGTCAGGGTATTTATCCCTGCATTGTTACCGGTTACGATGATAAAGGAAATGAGCTACTAAAAGCTCCCAAAGATTCTTCATTGACCATTTTTGCCAACAGCCGGACCATGCGACGGTACATGGAAAAAGCGATCCGCGATTACCTGAAGCTTGGGGTGGCTTTTGTGGAGTTTCTTTTCAATGCTGATGGAAGTCAAATTGTTGGAGTAAACTGTATCAATTCAAAATACTGCCGCCTGACAGTTGCCAATAAAGATGGAGTGGTTGAGAATTGCATCGTGTCCGGTAGGTGGCCTGATACGCCGTCTGAAGGCGAATACACCGTTTATGATCTTTTGGATGAATATGATCCTTATGCTGACTTGCAACGTCGCCGGTGGGCTGGCCAGACAACCGGCAAATCATTTGTCATGTGTATCCGTGATTCATGGAGTAATAACGAATATTACTCTGCACCCCTTTGGTTCGCTGCTTATCTCGCTGGATGGATCGATATTGCCAGTATGGTACCGGCTTTCCTGAAAAAAGCATATACCAATCAAATAACGTGGAAATGGCATATCCAGATTCCCTATGCTTTCTGGGATCGCCAATTCCCTGCCAACGAATTTGCAACCATCGACCTGCGAAAGAAAGCAATCGAAGATTACATGGATGATGTGGAAAACAACCTTTGCGGCATCGATAACGCCGACAAACCCATCTTTACTTTTTTCGAGATTAATCCTCTCAATGGAAAAGCGGAAGAAAAATGGATAATAGAACCACTGAACAACAAACTGAACAGCGAACAGAATCTGGTTACTTCAGCTGCAGCGAATTCTGAAATCATGTTTTCCATCATGGTAAATCCAAATGTCATGGGAGCAGGTATGCCAGGAGGAGCTTATGCCGGAAATTCAGGAGGAAGTAATATCCGCGAAGCTTATCTGATCAACGTTGCAAATGCCTGGCTTGACCGCCAGACCATGCTTGACCCAGTGGAAATTGTCCACCGATACAATGGTGGAGATGAAAACATAGAATGGAGGTTCAGAAATACCGTTCTCACAACACTCGATTCAGGAGCAGGAACTACGAAAACACTGTCATAAAAACCGATTTGTACGGGCGGCCCTATGTGGCCGTCCCTTTAAACTATTATCTTATGCTATTCAAAACCATCGACGAAATCAAACAATTCCTTGCAGTTGGCGCAGGTACCGACTTCAACAGGCTGAAGCCACATATTCAGAACGCTGAAACTGCCTATTTGCGCCCATTGTTGGGTTCTGGATTATTCAAAGAAATGCAGGATTTCTACGATAGTCCACCGGCAGAAACAAACAGCCAAATGTCTGAGCTTCTATCACTGGCTCAAAGATCACTGATTCACCTGACCTATTGGTCCGGCTTTCAGGTTCTGAATGCCACCATCTCCGACGGTGGATTCAAACGAACAGAAAACGAAAAGGTAAAAAGCCTTTTCAAGTACCAGGAGATCGAATTGAAAGAGTATTTCAAAACAACCGGCTTCAACGGATTAGATGAAATCCTTTTTTACCTTGAAATGGAAATCAAGAAGTCAACCAATGAAACCATTAATTTTAAATCATTTGCCGATTCAGATGCCTGGACAATCCTGAAATCATCCTTCATTCCGGATACCAGCACTTTCAACGCTATAATTTTCATTAATCACAGCCGCCTTACTTTCCTTCGTCTGAAATCCCCCATGCAACTGGTAGAAGATCTCGACATCAAACCGGTTTTGGGAGAGGCAATTTTTGATGAAATTAAAGTGGAAATGGTAAAGAAAAATCCTTCAGCAAAAGTCACAGCGATACTTCCTTATATTCAAAAAGCGATGGCCTATCTGGCGACCGCGCTGTTAATGGAAGAAAGTGGGGCGGATCTTACGGAGAAGGGTTTGTACTTCGAAAGTACTGCATCCACCAATAACCTGATGGTCAACAAACAGCCTGCCGAAAGCGACCGGATTAATTTTCTCGCCAAACGGAATAAAGGCCTGGGGCAAAATTATCTGGAACGCCTAAAAAGTTATCTCATTGCAAACGCGACAGACTGGCCAACCTATTCCGGTCAGACGGGGAATGTGCTGCGCCGCAGTAACACGGACAAAAAATCATTCTGGGCATGTTGAAAATCGAAGTAGAATATCGTCCGGTCAGTTGGTTGCCGTTCGCCCGAAAAGTGAACCGCAATGTTCCTCAAAACTGGAGTGATGTGATCCAAAAGCAACTGATCGCCATTGCCTGCCTTTACAAATCAGCTATTTCAGATATCAATTTTCTGAAGGAAATGTCAGGACTAACAAAACAAATCCTCACTAGATTATCTGATTTTGACAGGTATAAACTCATGGAAATCTTTGAGTTTGTCGGAGACCAGCAACCACACCACGAATTTGTAATTAAAAAACTACCGGTCACCCCGAACGTCATCCTGAATTTATTTCAGGATCGGAACCTATTACTTTGTGCTCCTTGCCCCAAACTAAAAGGAATCACCTTCGGCCAATTCATATTCGCAGATACCTATTTTGCCAATTATCAGCAGTCCAACGAAGAAACAGATTTGAATAAATTCATTGCGTCCCTGTACCTAAAAAAAGATGAATCGTTTGATGAAAAGTTAATTCAAAGCCGTCATTTTCAGATCGGGAAAATAGATAAAAACACCCGTGAAGCTATTGTTCTGAATTACCAGTTAATCCATGAGTGGCTGGCCCTGGCTTATCCATTGATCTTCCAAAAACACGAAGAATTATCAGGGCAAAGTAGAGACAAGGCAAGCCTTGTCTCATCACCAGAACCAGAAAAGCACCGGGATCCCAACCAGTGGATAAAGGTTTTTCAAAATTTTGTAGGTGATGATATAATTCACGATGAAGTCTGGGCAGCAAAGCCGGTTAATACCATATTTGCCTACATGACCAGAAAATACAAGGAAAACGCTCGAAGAAAGTAAGGGCGGCCCTGTGTGGCCGCCCATCAACCATAACACAATATCTCATGTCAAAATTCTCTCAACTCGTTTCTTATTTTGAAAACCTTGCACGGTTGCACAAGGATATCGGTCATACTGACAGTGAAAAACATTTTTTCCGGATGGAAGTCGATGAAGTGTTGGGTGGTATCAACCGAACGGATGTAAAACATCCCTTCCTTATTCTCGAAGGTTATGGCTATGATTTCACCGATGATAAAAGCGATAATCTGCTTAAAAACCGCCGTGGCGCTTTTATGCTGATCGATCATGTTTCCGATCAAACCGACTTTGAAGCGATCCAAACAGTCTGGGAAAGGATGGAAGAAATCGGTGATGAACTCCTGGTCAGGATGAAAGCTGATAAACGAAATCCTCTGGTACCTGCTATTCGGGATTTTGATTTCTCAAGCGTGGAAGCATCACTTCTGGCGAATGAACTGGATGGGAATTACGGTATTCGCTATACTTATGTGCTCACTTCGCCGCGCAGTAATGAAGTAAACCCGGACAAATGGATGATCCCAATTCAAAAGTAACATGGGCGTATTAAAAAACAATTTTGGCACAAACGGAAACGTAAAGGGCAGAACTTCAAAATACGTTTCCCGATCAATCGGCAGTCAGCCAGATCTGCAAACCGTTCAGCAACAAAATGCACTGGTCCTGAAATGGGCGCCGATGGTCCGTAGCTCGCTTCGTGGAAGTGCACGTTGGTTTTCGGATGGGAAAACAGAATCATTTGTTTTGCGCGATAGTGGCAAACAAACTGAAAAGAAATTGGCAGCCAGCATCATGAGCAAAGTCGGAAAAGAATTCGGCCTTGCCAATTACGTTGGATTTTCCTTTGAACGACATGGTGTTTTTGTGCATAAAGGTGTTGGACGGGGTTATCAGTCAAACGGAAAAGGATTTGTTACCCGAACAGCCAAATACCCCGCCAGATATCGCGAACGAGTAGCGGTCGAATGGTTCAATCCAGTGCTGGATAGAAACATTCCTATTCTAGCGAATGAACTCGCAAACATCAATGCTGATGCTGCTGTGAATGCTACGAAAATGAAAATCAGATAGCCAGGTTGGTGATTCCAGCTTAGTTTTGTAGCTTTGATGCAAAATATAAATAAAATGCCAACTGTTCTTAGAATTGGATCTATAATTTTTTTCTTTACCAGTTACGACTGTTACGAACCAACTCACATTCATATTGTTGATGGAAGAAAGGAATGTAAATATTGGTTAAAAGAAAATGATACTGTTCTATTGGCTGATAATAATGGCTTTTCGAAATCTGAGTTAGTTAAATTAAGACGGATTGTAATTGAAAATTTTCAACTCATTAAAAAATCATGGAATGAACACTGTAAAAACACAAATAAAAAAGAGTACAAAAAATAGAAGACCTCTAAATAGATTAGAAGAAATGCCTACGTTTAAAAGCATTGTTTTCAGTGATGAAAGCATCTCTTTTAGCTTGTCTGATAACCGTATTATTACAATCCCCCTAAACTGGGTACCCAAACTTACAAATGCCTCAAAGTCGGTTCGCGAAAATTATATCATACGCAGCCACTTCGTATTTTGGGAAAGTATTGACGAAATAATTGGGGTTAAAAACCTGATTAACGGAACAATCGTGCCACAATAAAATATTAAAATCATACTTGACAATAAAAAAGCGGCTTATGGCCGCTTTTTTATTGTCCTTTCCCTTCCTCTTTCCCCACCCGATATTTGATGCCATAAACTATAGCAGCCGTTCTTTAAGTCCTCCCCTTGGGGAGGGTTTGGGTGGGGCTTTTAAACTCAATTATCATGGCAACCTCCTACAACAGGCGCATCAACCTTTACATCAACGGTCAGCAAGTCACCAACGACATTGCAAGTATCCGGGCCGAAATGAACAAAACGATCAACGCCCAGTCGCGTATGACTTTGGGCTCCAAAGAATATTATGCCCAGGCCGCTAAGATCCAACACCTGAAAGGCATTCTCGATCAGCACAGGGCTGACATTGGGCAGATCGAACAAAAATGGTCTATGCGCAACATCGGTCGATTGTTCAATGATTATTTCTCGATGGTCACCGCTTTTCTGGCTTCTACAGTGGCAGTGGTGATGGGATTAAAACAAATCATTCAGACCTACAACGATTTTGAAGAACGTCTGGATAACCTTTCAGCTTTAACCGGTCTGGCAGGTAAAGACCTGGAATGGTTGGGTGAGACAGCCAAGAAAATGTCAACCGATACCCTTGAAGGAGGAATACGGGTTACCCAAAGTGCACAACAGATTGTTGATGCTTTCACCAAAACAGGATCAGCACGACCTGAACTTCTGAAAAACAAAGATGCGCTTGTGGCAGTTACCAAAGAAGCGATTATACTGGCCAATGCCGCTAAAATAGACCTGCAACCAGCGATCGAAAGTTTGACAATGGTAATGAACCAGTACAATGTTTCAGCAGACGAGGCCCGCCGGATCATTAATGTGCTGGGTGCTGGTTCCAAGGAAGGTGCCGGAGAAATTCCTTACCTGACAGTGGGTTTCGAAAAAGCCGGAACAGTGGCTAAAATGGCAGGACTATCGATTGAAACCCTAACCGCTACGCTCGAAACACTTGCACCCCGTTTTTCTGCTCCTGAAATAGCCGGACGCGGACTTCGTGGAATGTTGCTCCATCTGCAATTAGGCGCTGATGATACGAATCCGGCAATTGTGGGGATGGGAACAGCACTGGAAAACCTGGCTAAAAAAATACTTTCACCCAAAGAGCAACTTCAGCTGTTCGGTATGGAGAATATCACCGTTGCAAACACCCTAATTGCCAATGTCAAAGAATTCAAAAATTACGAAAAAGCTGTAACCGGCACCAATGTGGCATTGGAACAGGCTGCCATCAATACCGATAACAACAACGCAAAACTGGCACAGGCCAGAAACCGGCTCAATGTAATGAGTATCGAACTGGGTGAAAAGCTGGCTCCGGCACTTCAGGTAAGTACCAATGGATTAACTTATTTCATTAAAGCATTAACGCTCTCCATTGGTTTTATATCCAAACACAAGGTTTTGATCCTTACCCTGATTTATTCGCTTACCGCTTACGCTGTCGCAACCAAGGTAGCCGCAATATGGGAAGCCAGAAAAAACAAAGAATCCCTTTATGGAATTGTGGTGGGTTGGTTGCAGTCTGCTGCCTATACCGCACAATTTGCAGCAATTTCCTTGTACAATGCCGGCGTGGCGCTGCTTTCAGGAAATCTGGCTGTTGCCACCATCCAGTTCCGGGCTTTCTCTGCTGCAATGGCCGCCAACCCGATTGGCCTGTTTGTCGGATTAATTGTTGCCGCTGGTACAGCCCTTTATTTCTATTCAGCAAAATTGACTGATACCCAAAAAGCACAGAAAACATTGAGCGATCTGAACCTGTCGGCCAAAAACAGCATTGTGGAAGAAAAACTTCGCATCCAGCAATTGCTTGCCATTGCCAAAGAAGAACTTACTTCGAAAGAAACGAGACTGGATGCAATCAAAAAATTACAGGCTATTGCTCCAAGCTACCTTGGAAGTATTAGCCTTGAAACCATCAAAACAAACAATACCACTGATGCAATAAACAGATATTTGAACGCTTTGGAGAAAAAAGCCAAAGTTCAGGCAGCCATGGAGCAGCTCATTGATGTGGAAAAAGAGTTGAATAACCTGGCAGCAGGAAATGGCTATGAAGCCAGTTTCTGGCAGGCCACCAAAGCTTTTGTTCGAGCTGATGGCATGTGGATGGGATACAAGAGAAACATGAAGCAGTACCGGGAACAGAATTTTACCGATAAGGAGGATGAACTGCTGAAAAAGAAAAAACTGCTTCTTGAAATCACCACCAAACAAGTTGATCTGGAACAAGAGAATAATCCTTCCGATGGTGGTGATAGTGAAATCGACATTGCACTTGCAGAAGATCTGGTCCGTGCCAAAGAACTGGAACTGGAA
>JBBQHB010000095.1:0-19258 GCA_038323575.1 Bacteroidales bacterium
ATATCCTTTGGGCAATTCCATGTATACAAGTATCGCAATAAATTGGTTCCAAGTCAAATAAAGTTATAAACCAATTTTTTGACCACCTCTGATTTTATATCTTTGGTGTGTTAATATCTTTTATCACCTGAACAGTAACAAGTTCTTTTGAATTAGACCATTGCTTTTCTAACTCAGCAATCATCTTGTCAAATATTATATTCTCATGGGTATACTCAAATTTATCATTCCTAAATACCTTTACTGTCATGATATATTGATTTAAATTTCGATTTTAATTTACACAATATAATGTGTTATTTTCATCAACTATACTATGAAATTGCATAAGCTTTGACACCCTTATGTCTTTTTGCCAATAAGTTCTGTTTAGTTTTATCAATCTAATTGTCAATTAGTACGATAGTTTGTAGCTTCAGCCCGTGTCCATTGTCTAAGGACACAATCTGAAACCTTAAAGAACCCACCCCTAATGCCCTTTGTTAACTAAATTGACGTTTGTAATGCCAAAAGGATGATCCCCTTCACTTTAGATTCAGTTGAGCTGCAACGATTTTGATTCACGGGAACGGCTACCTTCGAAGTAAGCGACCGGGTGACTGAAAGTTAATCTCATCTGGCGAAATTAACTATCGAGTCACCCGGTCACTTTGTAAAACTGTTTGTAGCTTGCAATTTGGGAATACATTTACACTTCATCAATTCTTTTCGTATCTTTGCTTTATAGTTTATTTGCTAATGAAACATCCATGTACTTTTGTTCATAAAAAAGAATGAATGTTACAGTGAGTGTTCATGATGTCAATGAATTAGCAAAATATATTTTTATGAAGGTTTATGCTGACACCTCTGTAATCGGGGGTTGTTTTGATGACGAGTTTAGAGAGTGGAGCAACGCATTATTTGAAGATTTTGTCGCTGGTACTAATCAAATAATGCTTTCTGATCTGACTCTCCAGGAGCTTGAATTTGCAAGAGAGGAAGTTAGAGAAAAAATAAAAGAAATTCCGATCATCCAAATAGTTGGTATTGGAATTTCAGACGAAGCTATTCAACTAGCTGAGACATATATTAGTCAGGGAGCATTGACTAACAAGAGTTTTAACGATGCCTTACACATTGCACTGGCTACTCTCAACAATTCCGATGTGTTGGCAAGTTGGAATTTCAAACATATTGTAAACCTTGAACGTATCCGACTTTACAATTCAATCAACCTACGACTTGGATATAGGATGATTGAAATTAGAACACCTAGAGAAATATTAAAATTAAAGGACGATGGAAAAGAATAAAAAATTTGATGCCGTACAAATGATGAGGGAAATTCGGGAAAAGTTAAGTGAAAAATATTGGAAACACCCTGATATTTTGAAACAAGAAATGGAGGAAATTCGGAAGAAATACAACCTCACCATCGCAAATCCCCAAAATCACTGAACCCGAAATTCAACTCATTTGCTACGATTCATGTCAACCCCAATTTATTTAGAGCGTCAGTAGAATGCAATTTTGATTAACAGGAACTTCAATAATTGAACTATAAGGCTAGTTTCCAGAATAGATAGTTTATAGATAAATTATGGATATTCGATCAATTTCCGGATGCCATCGTTCACACTAACTGAATAGAGAAACCATTTGCATCTTCATTTTTATTTTTGCATAAAATATAGGATAAAATGAAAACGATCAGTGTCTCCATATCAGATTTGGAATACAATCAATTCGGGTTAAAGAATGATAATCTTTCATTCACCGAATTTGTTGATATCATAAATAAAGAGGTTTCAAAGCAAGCGCTAAATAATTGTGTCCAGTTAGCTGAAAAATACAAGCTTTCCTAGATTACCAATGAGGATATCACCAAAGAGGTAAAAGCTGTAAGAAATGCAAAAAATAATCATTGATACCAATGTTCTGATATCGTCGTTGATTCAGAGGAGTTATCCGAATTTAATACTTTAGCCTGTTAATCTCCCTTCCGTCCGAAAAGAGCGTTGAACTTTTGCCGCTATTTTACCGCGGACGGATTGATCAACTATTTTCCTGACCCAGGGCGTTGCTCCTTCGTCGCTTGCCCTGGGCTGGAATATACTGCCACTTCGTGGCGACAACCGACATTCCGGCAAGCTTTATGTGTTTTTCACAAGCTATCCTCCTATTCCCTTTTCCGGCCTCAGGTTTCCCTTCTCTATGCCCCATGCTCCATGCCCTATGCCTCGTTCAGCCCTTTCATCGAAAACGCAATCCGCTTTCTGGGGATATCCACCTCAACCACCCTAACTTTGACGTGTTGCTGCAGTTTGACGATCTCGGACGGATCGCTGACAAACCGGTCGGCCATTTCGCTGATGTGAACCAGTCCGTCCTGCTTGATACCTACATCGACAAATGCGCCGAAACGGGTAATGTTGGTAACGATACCCGGCAGCACCATCCCCGGAATCAGATCTGTCATCGAATAGATGCCGTCGGCAAACTCAAAATGTTTGATGCCCGAGCGGGGATCGCGGCCGGGTTTGGCCAGTTCGGTCAGGATATCGGTCAAAGTTGGAAGTCCCACCTCCTTGCTGACATATTTGTTTAAATCGATTTTCGACGTGAGCTGCTCCTTGCCGATCAGTTCATCAAGCGGTGTTCCGAGGTCCTTGGCTATCTTCTCCACCAATTTGTACCGTTCAGGATGAACCGCCGAATTATCCAGCAGATTTTTCGCCCCTGATATCCTCAGAAATCCGGCGCACTGTTCGTAAGCCTTTGGTCCCATGCGCGGCACTTTCCTAAGGGCTTCCCGGGAGGGAAACGGTCCGTTCTCTTTGCGGTATTCCACAATATTTTGCGCAAGGGTGGTGTTAAGCCCCGAAACATAGTTTAGCAGGTGCCTGCTGGCAGTATTCAGATCGACTCCGACTTTATTCACACACGACTCGACAGAGCTTACCAGCGAATTCTGCAGTTGTTTCTGGTCAACATCGTGCTGGTACTGGCCAACACCGATCGATTTCGGATCAATTTTGACCAGTTCGGCCAGCGGGTCCATCAGCCTGCGTCCGATTGAGATCGCACCCCTGACGGTCACATCATACTGCGGGAATTCGTCGCGGGCGGTCTTGGAGGCAGAATAGACCGAAGCGCCGTCTTCACTCACCACGAAAACCTGCACATCTTTTTCAAACCGCATCCGTTTGAAAAAGCTTTCAGTCTCCCGGCTGGCAGTCCCGTCACCAATTGCGATGGCGTCCACCTTGTAACTGCTGATCAGCGAAGTGATTTTTTTCATCGCCTGGCTTGTCTCAGACTGCGGAGGATGCGGATAGATGGTTTCGTTGTGCAGGAGGTTTCCCTGTGCATCGAGGCAGACGACCTTGCAGCCTGACTTGTAGCCGGGGTCGATCCCCATTACCCGTTTCTGTCCGAGCGGAGGAGCCAGCAGCAGCTGCCGGAGATTCTCGGTAAAGACTTTGATCGCCTCACTGTCTGCCAACTGCTTTGAATCGCTGAAAAACTCGGTCTCCATCGAAGGGGCCAAAAGCCGCTTGTAGGCATCCCTGACAGCCAGCGCTACCTGTTCGCTACACTGGTTACGGGAGGTGACGAAATAGTTCTCCAGCCGCTCTGCCGTTCTTTCGTCGTCAGGCGTAAGCGACAACTTTAAAAAACCCTCCTTTTCTCCCCTCCGCATGGCCAGCAAACGGTGCGACGGGCAGCGTTTCAGCGGTTCCGAAGAATCATAGTAATCGCGGTATTTGACTCCATCCTCTTCTTTGCCTTTCACCAATTTCGAGTAAATCACGGCCTCTTTGGCGAAGGAATTCCGGACAATATTCCGGGCCCCATTGTGCTCGTTAACCGCTTCAGCCACAATATCTCTGGCTCCTGCCAAGGCTTCATCCACATCGGGAACCTGGTCGTTCAGGAAACGTAAGGCCTTTGAGTGCGGATCTTTTTCGACCTGTGCCATAAGAATTTCTGCCAGCGGCTCCAATCCCTTTTCCCTGGCAATGGTGGCACGGGTGCGTCGTTTAGGTTTGTAGGGCAAGTAGATATCTTCCAGCTCGTTGAGCTGATAACACGCTTCTATTTTCGATTGAAGTTCGGGTGTCAGGAGATTCTGTTCCCCGATAGATTTCAGAATCGTCTCTTTGCGCTTTCCCAGTTCAGCCAGGCGCTCATCTTCTTCTTTGATGCGCTGTAACACAACTTCATCCAGACTACCTGTCATCTCTTTGCGGTAACGGGCCACGAAGGGAATGGTTGAACCCTCGTCAAACAGATTTAATGTACTGATTATTTGATTTTTACTTACACCAACATGGTCGGATATCAGTTGCAGGATCTTTTCTTTTCTCATGGAAGTAAAGTTAAAAATTCCTGCTGTATTTAAACCTGTCAGGTTTTGGAAACCTGACAGGTTTAAGGAAATAATTTTTCTTCCGTCCCGTCCTCCTCCGGTTCCTCCTCTGCCTCCTGCCACTCATCGTCATCTGTTTCATCTTCCTCATCCTCCGGTGCAACTGGCACATCGGGAGCCGAATGGCGAAAGAGTACAGCCAACACAAATCCAGAAACAGCTCCCCCAAAGTGGGATTCCCACGAGATTTCCGGCTTGATCGGAAAGATGCCCCAAAACAAACTGCCGTAGAGAAGCGCAACAATCAGCGAGATGGTCAGCAAGCTGATATTTCGGCTTATGACCCCGCTTAAAAATAGAAACGCAGCCAATCCGTAGATTAAACCACTTGCACCGATGTGAATGGCCGGTCGTGCGCCCAGCCAGACAAAAATTCCCGAAAAAAGATAGATCAGTAGAAAAATGACATAGGCTGATTTCCGGTAAAAAAAGAACAAGGAAAAAGTGAGCACGAACAGCGGCAGGGTATTGGCTGCCAGATGGCCGAAATTACTATGGATCAGGGGGGAGAAGAGTATACCCATTAATCCGTCCGGATCCCCGGGTATGTTGCCGAATGGAGAGAAGTCAAGTTTATATTCATATTCCACCAGCTTAATCAGCCACAATCCTACAACCAGAAAAACTGCTACAAAGAGAGAATGCTTTCCAACACGTTTTTCCGTCTCGTACTGCTCATCTGAATAATTTCCGGGATAATACCGCGAAAGAAGTGGCATTTTTAAGCGTTTAATCCTTTACAATGGAATACAGGTCAATAAAAAAGGTCGTTCCTTTTACCGGATTGGTCACAAAATTGACTTTCCCGCCAAGGTACTGTTCTCCCAGTATTTTCATACTGTATGTACCCAGCCCCCGCTGCGTATCTTTGGTTGAAAACGACCGCATAAATATCTGCATCTCCACTTCAGGAGGCATAAATGCCCTGTTATGCACCGAGAACCTGAGTGTCTCGTCTATTTGCTCGGCTTTGACCGTTATGTAATCACCCGACTCACTTGCTTCGAGTGCATTCTTAACCATATTGTTTAATATTTTCCGAAGGATAACCGGATCGCTTACAAAGCCCAGACTGTCTGAAGCCTGATCCAGTAAAATCTCTTTGCCTTTTGCCACTTTGTGGTACTTGAGGTCTTTTTCAATTACCGTAAGGAAATCCAGGGTATCTATCCTTTGATTGTTGATGACCAGTGATGCATTTTCTGCCTGAACCAGTAACCGTTGCGTTGCAATCTCTTCGAGGATTTGCTGGCTTAAGGAAGTAGCAATGGTGATAATTTCCTCTTTCTCATTTTCCTCAACGATATCCATGACTTCCAGCATGTTGCTCAAAGAACCGGCTGTATTGAGAATATCGTGGTAAAAAATCCGCTCTATCATTGCTTTCCTTTTCTTGTCGGTGATATCGATCAGCGAAAAAATCGTAAAACATTGATCTTCGAAAAAGAAAGGAGTTGAGGTGACTTCAAGTTCCAGTGAAAATTCTTTGCCGCCTGTGAACCTCCGGATTCTGCACTCTTTCATCGACTTCTGGTTCGTTTTATAACTCTCCAGAACGGAATTAATCTGGCCACAATAACGGCAGTGCTCGGATGTACCGCATCCTTCCGGTTCATCCTCAGCATGGATACATTCCCATGCCTCCCCTATTCTTTTACCGATAACCTGGTCAACGTCATCAATGCCGAGATTGTTCATCATTACATCGTTGACAAATATGATCTGCCTGTACTCATTGAGAATGCAGAAAACATAAGAAAGTGAGCAAAAAATATCGTTGATGTAGGGATAACGATCCAATATCTCTTTACTCAGTAATATTTCATCAACCGTGGCTCTTTTGGCAGGAGCATATTTGGTACCCATTTACTAAATTGTTAAATGTTTCAGAAATTCATCCGATTGCCAGAGGCTTTTCAACCTTCTCTTTTAACAGTGCGATGGCAAATACATCACCTACATTCCTGACAAAATGAAAGTTCAGACCCTTCACATAGATTTCATTGATCTCCTCCAGGTTTTTCCTGTTTTGTTCTGACAGGATAATCTCCCGGATACCGGCCCTTTTGGCTGCAAGGATCTTTTCCTTGATGCCTCCTACCGGAAGGACCTTTCCCCGAAGGGTGATCTCGCCGGTCATAGCCAGGTGTTTCTTTACCTTCCGCTGTGTAAATGCTGAAGCCAGGGCCGTGGCCATGGTAATACCGGCAGAAGGACCATCTTTGGGAATGGCGCCTTCAGGAACATGAATGTGCACATCCCACTTTTCAAATATATCTGTGCTTAATCCTATCTCTGAAGCGTGCGATTTAAGATATTCCAGCGCAATGGTAGCCGATTCTTTCATCACATCTCCCAGGTTGCCGGTGATGTTAAATTTACCTTTACCCGCACTCAGGCTGGTCTCTACATAGAGGATCTCTCCACCGGCAGAGGTCCATGCCAGTCCGGTAACGACACCAGCGTAATCATTCCCTTCGTAATTATCTTTGGTATACTTCGGAACGCCCAGGTATCCGTGCAAATCCTCTACCGTAATTTTCTTGTTGTACGCTATGCCCGAAACAATCTTTCTGGCTACCCTTCTGACAACTTTGGCAAGCATTTTATCCAGTTCACGCACACCCGATTCGCGGGTATAGTTTTCGATAATACGGACAAGAATCTCCTTTGGAAAAAGAACACTGTTCTTTTCCAGTCCATGATTCTCCATCTGGCGTTTCACCAGGTGCCTTTTAGCTATCTCCTGTTTTTCTTCCATCAGGTAACCGCTGATATCAATCAGTTCCATGCGGTCCCTCAAAGCAGGATGAATGGTGGAGACAGTATTTGCCGTGGCAATAAACAATACCCTCGACAGGTCAAAATCGACATCCAGGTAGTTGTCATGAAAAGCTATATTCTGCTCGGGATCCAGTACTTCCAGCAAAGCTGATGCCGGATCTCCGTGAAAATCTTTGGAAACTTTGTCTATCTCATCCAGGATAAAAACAGGATTGGTGGAACCTGCCTTGATCAGGTTTTGGATGATACGGCCCGGCATGGCTCCGATGTAGGTTTTCCGGTGGCCCCTTATCTCTGATTCGTCGTGCAGACCACCCAAACTCATCCGGATATATTTCCGTCCCAGCGCCGTGGCTACAGATTTACCAAGAGAGGTTTTCCCCACGCCCGGAGGGCCGTACAGGCAGATGATCGGAGATTTCATGTCTCCCTTCAGTTTAAGAACAGCCAGATGTTCTAAAATACGTTCCTTGACAATATCCAACCCGAAATGATCTTCGTCGAGCACTTTGGCGGCATGGTTAAGGTCAAAATTATCTACGGTATATTCGTTCCAGGGCAGGTCCAGCAATGTATCCAGGTAACCTATCTGTACGGAATATTCTCCGGCAGCCGGATTCATGCGGGACAATTTTCCCATTTCCTTGTCAAACAGCTTTTGTATCTCTGCGTTCCACTTCTTGTTCAGGGCCTTCTTTTTCAGCTCTTCCAATTCCTGCTGAACCGGACTTCCGCCCAATTCGTCCTGGATGGTTTTAATCTGCTGGTGAAGCAGATATTCGCGTTGTTGCTGGTCCATATCGACCTTTACTTTCTGCTGGATATCCCTTTTCAGTTCCAGCATCTGGACCTCACGCATCAAATGGGAAAGCAGTTTGGTACTGCGGTCTTTGATGTCATTCCGTTCGAGCAGATCCTGCTTGTCGGAAGTACTCAGATCCGTATTGTTGCAGATGAAGTTGACCAGAAAAGTAACATTTTCAATATTTTTGACCGCAAACTGTGCCTCCTGCGGGATGTTGACTGACGATCTGACAATCTTGAGGGAAAAATCCTTCAGCGACTCGATGATGGCAAAAAATTCATGCGATTTGGTGTCTGATGCAACCTCCGGCATCGAACGAACGCTTGCCTTCAGGTACAAAGGATGTTCAACCAAATTTTCGATCAGGATACGCTTTTTGCCCTGCAGGATCACGGTAGTACTTCCGTCAGGCATTTCGAGTATTTTTAATATCTCGGCCATCGTTCCTACCGGGTAGAGGTCGGCCAGTGAAGGATCTTCAATCTGACCATTCCGCTGGGCAACTGTACCTACCATTTTTGATTCGGCGTAGGCCTCACGGACCAGGTTCAGCGACTTGGATCTCCCCACAGAGATGGGCATTACGACTCCCGGAAACAATACGGCATTGCGTAAAGGTAATATTGGCAGAACTTCGGGCACATTGGCTGAAAAAAGCTCTTCATCGTCCCCATCCGATATGATCGGATAAAAATCCTGGTCGCTCTCATCCATCCCTGAAAATATAAAGGTGCTTCTGTTCCTATTCTTTGAATTATTCATTTTTTTTAAACGTATTATGACAAATTGTCGGAATCACTATTTCCCCCGACATGGGGTGTAATCAGTCAATAGTCGTGCCAAACCCGCAGGGAAGGATAAAGGAGAAAGGATAAAGGATAAAGTGGCATTTGTTCTAATTGGAGTTTTGCACTTTTAATCCTGAGTTATTACGGGAAATACTGTGTGCGGCATTTTCACTTTATCCTTTATCCTTTATCCCTTATCCTTTTTCTTGTATCCTTTCTCCTTTATCCTTTATCCTTTGGTCTTCCTCCGGCCTCCTTTCCCCTAGGGATAACAAATAACTCAACGCGATGTTTAACGAGAGAAGCCCCGCATTTTGCAATACGGGGCTTCTTTTCACAAATGCAAAAACTTTTAAACTTTGCGTTTGTCCATGTGTTTCTGATAGCGGGTCATGAATTTGTCGACGCGACCGGCGGTATCGACCAACTTCATCTTACCGGTATAGAAGGGGTGTGATGTATTCGAAATCTCCACTTTTAACAATGGATACTGAACACCTTCAAATTCAATGGTTTCTTTTGATGCAGCCGTAGATCTGGTAATGAATGTATGCTCATTCGACATATCTTTAAAACAAACCAGTCGATAGCTTTCCGGATGTATTCCCTTTTTCATGATGCTTAATTATATCTTTTTTATCTTTTTCTTCCTTTATTTACGGGTTGCAAAGATAAGGATAATTCACAAATGCACAACAAGTTTTACAAAAGTTTTCGTACAACGCCGATTTTATTCATCCGTTCGTTGTCCCATCAAATTTCGCCTCCGTGCAGCCCTCCATTTTGTGCTCATCCCGCAGCAACCTGACCTCTTTCATCAGCATCGGCGCCCGCTCGAACGGCGCTTCCCGGTCGAAGAGGTAACGCATGGTGTAATGGGTTTTGGCGTGAACACCGCCCACCGACTTATACATGGCCACCATTTTGGGGTTGAAGTCTCCCACCCACGACAATTCGACCTCCTTGTACCATGGTTTCTGCTTCATGATCTTATCCAGGTGCCAGAAAACGGCCGACTCCAGTCCGCTCCCCTGAAATTTGGGCACTACACCCATGATAAGAATCCGCGTCCGGGTAATTGTTTTTAGCTTTTTGTACCAGAAAAACTTCAGCAGGCTCCATGCATTTAACTTCCCGTTCATCCTGGCCAGCAGCTGGTTCCAGTCAGGAATCATCCCAAAAAACAACACCGGTTCCTCATCGTGGTAGGCAAACCAGATAAATTTTTCGTCCGCTATGAGTTTGGCCACTTTCATCATGCCGCGCACATCATCCAGATCAACCTCCTGGTGGTTGTCGTGACTGGCCCAGGCCTCCTCATAAATGTGGGTAAATTCTTTGAGGTGCTGCTCCATGTTGCTGAACTTCACATGTTCAAACCTGAAGTGCGGTTTATTGGCCACCCATTCCGCAATTTTCCAGAATCTTTCGGGGAAAGGGTCTTTTCTGTTGATGTGGTAAGTGTATTGCTCAAAATAGACTTCGAAACCATACACTTCGAAAAGCCGGAGATAATATGGCTTGTTATAAGGCATTCCGAATCCCTGGGGCATGAATCCCTTTACCAGCAGCCCCCAGTTGATCATATTTTCGCCAAAATTGACAGGTCCGTCCATTGCCTCCATGCCGCGTTCTGCCAGCCAGGCTTTGGCCGTATCAAAAAGCAGAAAAGCCGCCTGCTGGTCATCTAGACACTCAAAATAGCCGACTCCGCCGGTAGGCTGTTTGAACGTGTTGCATTTGCCTCCATTGATGAATGCCCCGATGCGGCCGATGGTCCTGCCTTCGTCGTCTTTTACGATCCACCTCGTGCCGTCGCCGTTTTTAAAAAAAGCGTTTTTCGCCGGATCAAAGGCGCTGTCAACCATCACTTCCAGCTGAGGAATCCAGTTAGGATCATCCTTGTAAATCAGGTGTGTAACCCGGTGAAACGCTTTTACGGCAGACTTGTCTCTGACTTCTGTTATTTGCATACCGGAAATTTAGGAATAGGAAAGTTAATAAAAATTTCAGGATCTTGTGTATACCAATTCTTTAACCGCATCGCATTCCAACTGACTTATCAGTTGCCCTGCATTTTCCTGCGCTTCCGCTGAATCCATCGTTTTGAGCAGGTGCGCCTGCTGCAGCGCCAATTCGTATAATTCGGGATTCCGCATAGCTATCTGCACAAACACCCTCCTGAAGACAAGTGAAAGCTTCGTGTCTTTTGCGAGCGGAGGGAAAAGTTCAAGAAATTCTTCAAACCGTTCATTTTCCGCGGTGCGGTCTGTCAAAGCCAGTCTTCCCATCATCAGCAAACCGGTAATTTTGGAATGGGTCTTCTTGCCAAGGCAAAATTCGACTGCTTTTTTGTAAGCATACGGAGTCTTTGAGAAAAGATTCATGGCTGCCTGTTCTGCGATCTCAGTATGCTGAATCTGCTTCACCCAAAAATCCATCTGGTTTTCGGTAACCTCCTCCGGTTTTTCCAGCAGGGTGGCAAGGATGATGGTTTCGCGCCACTGTTTGTTCCACAGTTTCAGTGCAAGCAGGTGATTTGGTGTGTATTCCGCGGCCAGTTGCTGCAATGAAATGACAGAAGCGCCGAGATTCAGTTTGTACACAACTCCCCTTTGGGTCATCGAATCGGCGACCTCTCCGTTTTGTAAAGGCCTTACTCTTCTCAGTATCTCCTGGTACACCCTTTCGGAAACCGGATCATCAAGCAAATATTCCATCCGCGCTATTTAAATACATAGGTCACAAAAATAACAACAATCTTTTGTCTAATTCGAAAAACAGACCTATATTTGCCGTCGAAACGACCAGGAGAGAATCTTTTTCACTTAGAAGAATGATTACTGGGAGTTCCATCTGGCAATTGAAAAAAAAATAATAATCAGATGAAATACGGTGGATGTAGCTCAGTCGGTTAGAGTAGTGGTTTGTGGTACCATTGGTCGTGGGTTCGAATCCCATCTTCCACCCAAAGATAAAGCCCTTTATGCAACAATCGCGCATTAGGGCTTTTCTTCTTTGACCGCTAATTTTCCTGTCTGAGATCAAACCGTTGTTTTAAACCTGTTAATCATGAAAAATTCCGGAACCCGTTTCATTGTGATCCTCAAATCACTAATTCTGATGCTGGCTGTTGTTTCAACGAGTACTGCTACCGCTGCTGATTTGCCGAAGTCGGCACTGATCCCTAAACCTGTATCTTTTACTGCAGCAAAAGGCAATTTTGAATTGAAAAACAATACCGTGATACGGATAGCAGAAGATACGCCTGAGATGCAGAAGGTTGCCGGCTATCTTGCCGGCTGCCTGAATCCCGCTACAGGGTTCGGCACAACCGTACAGGCAGCCGGAGATGTTCCCGCATCCAATGTTATCCTGCTGGAAACCGGTGCGAACAACGATCAACTTGGAAAGGAAGGGTATGAACTTACCGTCACAACCGAAAATATCAATCTGACAGCAAATACCCCCGAGGGAGTCTTCCGCGGAATCCAAACCCTCCGCCAACTGCTGCCTGCACGGATCGAAAGCAAAGATCCGCAGAAAGGTCCCTGGAAAGTGGCCGCCGGAAAAATAACGGATTATCCTTCCTATGCCTACCGGGGAGCCATGCTCGATGTAGCCAGGCACTTTTTCGGGGCCGGTGATGTCAAACGTTACATCGATCTGATTTCAGCCTACAAAATGAATGTGCTGCACCTGCATCTTGCGGATGACCAGGGATGGAGAATCGAAATCAAAGCATGGCCGGCGCTGACGGAAATCGGAGGCTCAACACAGGTAGGAGGCGGCAAAGGCGGCTTTTATACCCAGGAAGTTTACAAAGACCTGGTGCAATATGCGGCTGACCGCTACATCACCATCGTTCCCGAAATTGACATGCCAGGTCATACCAATGCGGCCCTTGCTTCCGTGCCGGAACTGAATCCGGGCAACCAGGCAACCAAGCTTTATACGGGCACCAATGTCGGCTTCAGCACCCTGCAGACAGACAAAGAGTTTACCTACACTTTCCTGAACGACGTTATCCGCGAACTGACTGCCCTTACACCCGGGCCCTGGATCCACGTCGGAGGAGATGAATCTCATGTGACCAAAAAAGAAGACTACATTCCTTTTATCGAAAAGGTACAGGATATCGTGCTGGCCAACGGGAAACTGATGATCGGCTGGGACGAGACAACCCTCTCTGCCCTGAAACCTACTACCGTTGCCCAATACTGGTCGAAAGCCGAGAATGCCCAACGCGGCGTAGCCAAAGGAATAAAACTGATCATGTCGCCTGCAGCCAAGGCATACCTGGATATGAAATATCATCCCAAAACCGCCCTTGGATTAAAATGGGCCGGCTACATTGAGGTAGATGCAGGATACAATTGGGATCCTGCTACACTGGTCCCGGGCATCACAAAGGAGAACATCCTTGGCATTGAATGTCCGCTTTGGTCTGAAACTGTCACGAATATCAGCGAAATTGAATTCCTGCTGTTCCCCCGCCTTCCAGGCTACGCAGAGATCGGCTGGACCGATGCAACCCAACGCAACTGGGAATCGTATAAGATCAGACTGGGCAGCCAGGCCGAAAGATTCAAAGTAATGAACATCAACTTTTATCCCTCAGCTAAAGTGCTCTGGAAATAATTTTCGATTTTCGATTTTCGATTCATCAGCATACAAACAGCTAACAGCTAATAGCTTTTAACAAATATTCAGGCAAATGAAAGGACGCAAATGGTTAGTCTATCTCTCGGTCATCTTTGCCATGATCTTCTGGTCATTCTCCTTTGTATGGGTGAAAGAGGTGTACCTGGTCTACGGCCCGTTAACCACCGTTTTGTTCCGGCTTGTCATCGCCTCGATGCTGCTGGTGGCATTTGCGCTGCTGACCGGGAAAATGAAGAAAATAGAGCGAAAAGACCTTTGGACATTCATTCTGCTCTCATTTTTTGAACCCTTTCTCTATTTTATGGGGGAAAGCTACGGATTGTTGTATGTATCGAGTACTGTCGGAGCAATCATCGTAGCCACCATTCCTTTGTTTTCTCCGCTGGCAGCATCCCGTTTCCACGGCGAGAAAATCACGCTCCGCACATTTTTTGGTATTCTGCTCTCTTTCGTTGGCGTATCGATAGTTGTTATGGACAACTCTTTCAACCTGACTGCTTCCCCGCTGGGTATAGCGCTGGAATTTCTGGCAGTCGTGGCCGCCATTTTCTATACGGTCGTTTTGAAAAAGCTGGCGGTAAAATACAACCCTACCTCTATCATAACTTACCAAAATCTGCTGGGTATCATCTATTTCGTTCCGCTTTGGTTCATTTTCGAATACCGCGAATTCACCTCTATCCCGTTTAACCTAACCGCTTTCGCGGGAATAATTAAACTCTCGGTTTTCGCCTCCTGCATCGCCTTTATTTTTTACGCGCACAGCGTCAAGAGACTCGGCATCAACAGTGTCAACATCTTTATCAACCTTATACCGGTCTTTACCGCCATCTTTGCCTGGTGGATCCTCGATGACTTGCTGACACTGCGGAAATTCATCGGCATTGCGGTTGTAATCTCCGGTTTGCTGCTTGCGCAGTTTAAAATGAAAAAGTCGGAAGAAGATTTGGTGGCCATCCAACAGGAAACGGGGCGGTGATGAGGTAATGAATCACTTTAGTCACTTATTACAATGAAAGAAACCCCAACTAAAGATAATGTCCAAAAACTGGCAAAGGATTCCCGCGAAGAAAACGAGCGTTTCTTCAAACGGCTCAAAAAAAAAGACCCCCGGAAATCTGGATGAAATCGTTCACGATATGCACAACGAGGCTTTCAGCAGCTTCGACTGCCTGACCTGCGCCAACTGCTGCAGCAGCATCAGTCCGATGATCACCGACAAGGATGTGGAAAGGCTGGCCAAAGCCCTGAAACTAAAACCTTCGCAGGTGATAGCGCAGTACATGCATCTCGACGAGGAGCACGACTACGTATTCAACCATGCCCCCTGCCCTTTTTTGATGGCTGATAACTACTGTTCAGTCTACGAATCCAGACCCAAAGCCTGCCGCGAATATCCACATACCGACCGGAGGAGGTTCAGCCAGCTGCTCAACCTCACACTCAAAAACTGCGAGGTCTGCCCTATTGTTTTCATGGTGATGGAGGGGTTGAAGGAGAGACTTACCTAACCATTTCGGGAAAACTCTTCCTACTGTCGCGGAAACTGACACTTGTGCTTATGATACATATTTTGTAACTTTATAATGTGAAAAATCTAAAAGAAATTTCTGTTGATTTTGAAATTGATAAGTTGACAAATTCTATTGAGAATTCGATAACTGGTGAAATTTTTGACACTTAAATAACACGTCTTTTCGCTACCGACATCAAACAAATTAAAATTGCTGACTGGGTTTTTGATTGGCATAGTGAGTTTGAAAACCATGGGAATGAAATCTACAAATTAACAACGGTCAATAACTCCAAAATCATTCAGGGATTAATCTGTTTCACTGACAAGAAGGATCATATATTTATGTCACTGATTGAAAGTGCAAAATTCAACAAGGGAAAAAACAAACAATATAAAGGGGTAGCGGGAAATTTAGTTGCTTACGGATGTAAAGTATCCTTTGAAAAAGGATATGTTGGAGTAATTTCATTTATTGCTAAATCAAAACTTATTGAGCATTATCGCTTAACCCTGGGAGCGCAACAATTTGGCAATAGTAATAGAATGTTCATTGATACCAAAGAATCCCTGGTATTGGTTAAACAATACTTTATAAATATCGATCATGGTAGATTTTAAAAAAATGGACGAAAAGGATTTTGTTTTTGTAAACAAACCATTGTCCCCAAAACAAGACAAAGAATTTAGTGAATTTCTTAGGGACCGAAAGAAGCCAATAAAACAGAAAAGGAATTTGTCAAAAGCCCTTAAACAAAAGGGAGAACCGGCATAATTCGGTTTCACAATACATGCACCTTTATGAGGACCACGACTAGTCTTCAACCATGCCCCATGCCCCTTCCTCCAGGCCGATAACTGCTGTTCCGTCTATGAATACCAGCCCAAGGCCTGCCGCGAATATCCGCATACCGACCGGAGGAGGTTCAGCCAGCTGCTCAACCTCACCCTCAAAAACTGCGAGGTCTGCCCTATTGTTTTTTTGGTGGTGCAGGGAATGAAGGAGAGACTTTCCGGAATGACCGGGTGACTCAACTGAAAAGGTAATTTTAATGCGTTTAACGTCCGGTCACCAGGACTCTTTTCTTTTCGATGCAGCAGGTTGGCTCTGGCTAAAATAAATTGTAACTTGCCCTTTAATCGGAGGACTGTTTTGCAGGCGTCATTTAAACCAAACTATCAATGAATAAACACATTATTCGGACATTTCTGTTGTTATTAACTATTTCGATCGCCTGCCCCGCCTTTTCTCAGGTAAAAATCAGCAACGCCCAAACAGATAGTCTGCGGCAAGTATTAAAAAACAGCAAAGCATCCGATAAAACTTCCGTTCAACTGGAACTTGCCCTCCTAATCATGGGAAGTGATAAACATGAAGCACAGATCCTGGCAGATTCTGCGCTGTCGGCAGCCAGAACTTCACATAACCAAAACCTGGAAATGCGCGCCTATCTTGTTCTGGGAAGAATAAACCAGTTATCGGATAAAAAGAATCTTTCCGAGGCTTATTACGACACCGCATTAACCATCACAAAGACTACCGGAGATAATTGGAACAAAGGTGAAATCCTGTACCATTTAGGTGAGATCAAACACAGTTACGGCGAAGAAATTAAGGCGCTTGAGTATTTTAATGCTGCGCTTCAAGCCTGCCAGGCATCAAAAAATTTCAAGGTAATGGCTTCCACGTACTCACTGATGGGAACCATTTTCAGGGTAAACGGACTGTACGACAGGGCCATAGAATACACCATTAATTCAAAGCTAAATTATGAAAAAGCAGGCATGCTGGAGGGCAAGGCTTGGGCAGCCTATTTATTGGGCCGGATATACGCTGACTTGAAAGTTTCTCAAAAGGCACTCGAATATTTTCAGGAAGCACTTGAAATATACAATAATCAAGCTGCTGTTGATGGAAACCAAGATGGCGTAGCCATTTGTTCTTCACAGATTGGAATTCTTTACCTGGACGCAGGCAATTTCAAAGAAGCACACAAGTATATTGATAATACCTTGAAAATATATACTGCCAGTAAATCAAAATACGGACTGTCAAACGCTTATAAGAACCTAGGTGTGATTGAATATTCTATTGGAAATTATGAGCTGGCCGAAAAATATTTAAGTGAGTCATTGAAGATAAAAAAAGAAGTCAATGATTTCCTTAGCTTTCCCTCTGTTTATGAGTACCTCGGATTGTGCCAAATTGGAAAAGGTCTGACAGAAGACGGATTCAAACTTTTACAGCAAGGCTTAGATTTGGCCATAGCAAACAACCAAAAAAGTATTCAGTTACATATTTATTCAAATTTGACCGAAGCCTATTTGAAAAGGAATGATTTTGAAAAAGCAATGAACTGTCAGAAAAAACAAATTGAAATTCAAGCTTTCCTTCTCTCGGGTGCTGCAAATATAAAAACTGAGCAATCACAGGCGATTTATGAACTTGACAAGAAAAATCAACAGATTTTAGAGCTGGAAAAACAAAACCAAATTAATTCGCTTATCATCCGGCAGCATAAACTTTCACAACAAATCATGATTGTTGGAAGTCTTTTTGCATTACTAATTTCTTTAATCATCTATTGGTTTTATCGTCAAATCCGTCAAAAAAACCATGCGCTAAAGGAAACAAACGCTGCCAAAGATAAATTTTTCGCCATCATCGCCCATGATATGCGCGGACCCACCGGGAACCTCGCCTCTTTTCTGGAGCACCTCAATGACACGTTCAACGAACACAGTCCGGAGGAACTGAAAAAAATATTGTTGATGTTGTATAAATCGGCTGAAAATGTAAGTGTATTACTTGAAAATCTGCTTCTTTGGGCACAATCACAATTAAACAAGATAGAATTCCGGCCAGCAGAACTAAAACTGGATGATGTTCTTCAGACTTCCATAAAAGGATTAATGCAGATGGCCGACAACAAACAGATTAATATCAGGTATGAATCAGATGATCAGATTTATGTCGTGGCCGATTCTAATATGGTTCAGACAATCATGCGAAATCTGATCGGCAACGCCATTAAATTCACACACCGCGGGGGTTCGGTCATCATCAGGTCAGCTGCAGGGGACACGAATAATGCATTGATCAGCATTACTGACAACGGGGTCGGGATTGAAAAATCAGCGCTTGATAAAATCTTTGACCTAACAAGTACCCTTCATACCAACGGCACTGAAGGTGAAAAGAGTACAGGACTGGGATTAATCCTGGTCAAAGATTTCATTGAAAGAAACAAAGGAACGATCACAATAGAAAGCCAAAAGGATCACGGCACAGTAGTTTCCTTCACAATTCCAACAACTCAAAGGAATTAATCTATAACCATTTGCAGAAATTGGTGGAGTGGGGCTGTGTGTTGCGCCAATTTGGCATATCCAAAAAAAACAGGGAGTACTGAAACCTCCCTGTCCTACCTAACCTAACCTAAGAATCCTCCCATGGGATGGAAGGAGTATTTTAAATACGCGGTAAAGGTAAATACTCAATTGTGAAGAAATCGTGAAGATTGAAATAAATAAGCCCCGTTTCAATCTTTTAATTTCCGGTTTGGGATTTGACTGAATTCTCAATCAGGAGCAGATTTCAATATAATCAACACAGGCACGTCAGTTACAGCATATGTAGTAGATGTTTTAATTTGAAACAAATATTTGTTTTGTATTGAAACAGCATTTATCTTTGTGGTGTTAAACAGCGAAACATAAATTGATATGAACATAAAATTGGCACAAAAGCAAATAGGTCAGAGGATAACCGAACTTCGTAAAATGAAAGGGTTGTCGCAAGAAAATTTGGCTAAAAGTGTCAAAATTTCCCGACCCTCTTTGGCTCAAATTGAGTTAGGAAACAGAAGTGTTGATATTCTTGAATTGCAAAAACTGGCATTGGTTTTAGCGTTTTCGTTGGACGATTTTATGTCCAAAGATTTCTCGGCAAGTCAGGATATTGATGTAAAAGAAGAAAAAAGGGCAAAGAAAGAGGAAGAACGTATTTCTGTGCCAACGCTACAAGTCAATAAGTTTAAAAATGTCTTATTGTATATTCTTGAACGCTGTGCAGGTAAACCCAATGTTGGCGAAACAGTTCTTTATAAGTTGCTTTATTTCTCGGATTTCAATTATTACGAATTGTATGGATAATCCGGCGATGCTGACCCCTCCTCCGGTGATATTGACCCCCCTCATGGGGATTGGTTCAAAGAACTCGAGGGACTGACAATTTTACCGTTTTTTTCTTAAACTTTCACCTTTTAATTCGATTCGGTAGGAAGTGT
>JBBQHB010000096.1:0-19007 GCA_038323575.1 Bacteroidales bacterium
CAACAAATTCCTTTGAGACAAAAAGCTGTCCGATCGAAGCTGCAGGCGGAGTTCTAACAAGAATGCACAGTCGCTGAAACGAGACGGAAGGACTGGACGACGAGACGACTGGACGACTGGACGACTGGAGGACTGGAAGACCGGAGGACTGGAAGACCGGGGCTTCAGATGGTAAAGCTGAAAGTACTCCCTTTGCCGGGTTCACTTTCAACCGTCAATTTTCCTCCATGTTTTTCAACAAACTCCTTACAAATTATCAATCCCAGACCAGTTCCCTTTTCGTTATTGGTTCCGTTAGTAGAGGCTTTAGATTCAATCTTTAACAGGTTTGCAACAGATTCCTTAGGAATTCCTACTCCATTGTCGGAAACGGTGATCATCATCCCGTTTTGATACTTATTCGTTGAAACAACGATCCTCCCTCCCGGATTGGTGAACTTAATGGAATTGGAAATCAAATTTCTTAAGATGGTAGCTATCATCTCCTTATCAGCCTTGACAGGAATTTCGCATGCAAAAACTTTGGTGATGCTAATCGACTTTTGACCAGCTGTATCCTTCATTATCTCAATGACATCACTAATGATCTTTGTGATATCTGTTGCCACAGGATTGAAAGCGATCTTCCCTGTCTGAGTACCGGCCCATAAAAGTAAATTTGACAGCAACTCCAATGCGTGCACTGAAGATTTCTGAATAAACACGGCATATTCGGCAATTTCGCTGTAATTATTTTCCTTGATCCGCTCAGTCAGCATGTTACTGAATCCTGAGATGGAATTGAAAGGACTTCTCAGATCGTGTGCGATAAGTGAAAGAAATTTATCTTTTGTAGCATTAAGTTCACTTAATCTGATTTCATTTTCTGCCAGTTGCTGCTGAGCCTTCATGTGCTCCGTAATATCTACCGCATTGATTAAGTATTCCTTATCATTTAATAAACCTTCCAAATGAATTGAAAACGAAGGAATTCCATTCAGGGCCAATCTTACTTCACAGTGTTTCTTCAAACCAGACGCTGCCAATTCCTTTAAAAAAGCTACAAAAGTGGCCCGGTCTTCTGAAAATACATACATTAGAAAGTCACGGTTAATCAAAACGGAACGATCATTACCAAGCATCTTAGCCCCGCTGAGGTTTAGCTCACAAATTCTATATTCAATATCCAGCGTAAAATATCCGGCAGGCGCAAAATCATACAAAGCGACGAATTTCTCTTTTGCCTCCTCTGCCGTACTTCGTGCAGCTAAAAGTTCTTCATTTTGCATCTCAAGCTCGATCTGGTGCACCTCCAGTTCATGGATTAGCGCTCTGACATCAGCTTCCGAAGCGGTAGGAAACCTAAAATTACTTTTCATCGTCAGACTTAATTCGGCCTTTCTCCGAAGGGATTCCGGATTATCGCTGTGTAATGTCTCATTTTTCATGGCTTCGTATATTTTTCGCCTACAGTTATCAATCCTATAGCCATTCCACTATCGTCCAGCAATTTATGCGCTGACCAGGTTATGGTGAATTTTTCTCCGTTTACTGCTTCAACAAGATTGTCATACTGATTGGGGAGTATTCCCGACAGCAAATTCTCCATTTCAGCCGCAACTTTTTTTCGCATGGATGCCGGAATCATCAAATCCACGTAATCCTTTCCCAACACATCTTTCCGTTTTCGGCCAAACAGTTTTTCTGATTCAGGATTAAATTCAATTATTTTACCCTCTGAAGATAAACCAATGATTATGCTGGGTACCGTTTGAATAAAAGAACGCAGCAGTGTTCCTGTATTTTGCAGCGCTTTTTCCAAATGTTTTGGCTTGGTGACATCGATGAAAGTAATAACCAAACCATCAATTCTGTCATCCAACGTACGGTAGGGCATCAGGCGGATATTGAACCACCTTTCATCCCGTGTAGAAACGGTGATCTCCTTAAATTTCAGCGTCTTAAGCACCTCCTTCGCATCGTTGTACATTTCGGGGTAATTCAAATCGTTTACCTGATCGGTAAATAACCTGCCGATGTCGCTCGGAATCAGCTTGAAAATTTTAGTGGCAGGATCTGTAAACTGGCGGATCTTTAACTCTTTGTCGAGGAACAAGGTGGCTATTTCAATGCTGTTCAGTAAGTTATTCATGTCGTTGTTGACTCTGGTAAAATCATCGATTTTACTTTGAAGTTCGACATTCACGGTGTGCAGTTCTTCGTTCAGGCTTTGCATTTCTTCCTTTGAAGTAGTAAGCTCTTCGTTGGCAGACTGCAACTCTTCGTTGGTGGATTGCAGCTCCTCGTTGGTGGATTTAAGTTCCTCCTGAGAAGTCTGCATCTCTTCACGAATGCTTTGAACTTCCTCCCTGTTGGTTCTCAATTCAAGTTCAAGTTCATTTTGCATTTCGTTGACAGGGACTTTGCCTTCTTTGATTTTAGCGCTCTTTCTTTCGACCTTTGTTACATCGGTGAAAACTACCAATATCTTATCTTTCAACGAGGCAGGCTTGTCAAGTTGCTGGATGGTTAAATTTATTAACTGGATTCCGTTGTCTGTTTTAATTTTGATATTCTCCATAACAATCCGCTCGTAATTCTGCATGGCCTTACGGAAAGCCATCGGAAGAACATTCAGCAATCCTTCCCGGGCCATAGCAAAAAGGTTCAGATTGGCCTTCCCTGCTGCAGGTTCCAGGTATTTTCCTGTACTTCCTGTGATGTAAAGGATGTCTCCTTTGTCGGTTACCAAAACACTGGCTGGCGAAAACTTTTGCAGAAGCAACTGGTCAGTTAGCGCTAGTAAATTGTCGGGGGTTTTCATTGGTTTTTGGATTTCAATGGACGCTATATTGTGATTAGAAAAGGAACTGGGGAAATTGAATAACTCCTCCATCTTTGGAGTTCCGGCACGTTGGTATATTCTCATCTTTGAATCAACGGCAGAAAACAGATTATTTTGTGTTCCGTTTGTTTCAGCATTGCCCAACAAGAGAATCCCGTTTTGGTTCAGACTGTAATGAAACAGGGACAGGGTATTTCTTTGCAGTTCAGTATTCATGTATATCAACAAGTTGCGGCATGAGAGAAAATCCAGTTTGGTAAAGGGAGGATCTTTTATAACGTTTTGTAGGGCAAAAACCACCATTTCGCGAATATCCGCATTGATTCGGTAATGATCGCCGACCTTGACAAAGTACCTTTTCAGTCGGGACGGAGACACCTCAGCTGCAATGTTTGCAGGAAAGACTCCTTTTCTGGCTTTGTCAATAGCCACACTGTCAATATCTGTTGCAAAAAGCTGCATCGAAATATTTTTCCCCTGACTCAGTTTTTCGATCGCCTCTTTAAAAATTATGGCAAGCGAATAGGCCTCTTCACCGGTGGAGCAACCCGGAATCCATACCCTGATAATATAATTGTCCGGTAATTTGCCTATCAACTTAGGCAAAATCTGTTCTGTCAACTGATCCCATACACTGGTATCCCTGAAAAAACTGGTCACCCCAATCATCAATTCTTTGAAGAGCAACTCAATTTCTACCGGATTTTCCTGTAAATAGCGCACATAATGAGAAATTTTAGCAATTAAATGTATGCCCATTCTCCTTTCAATCCGGCGGTATACCGTATTTTTCTTGTAAAGCGAAAAATCATTTCCTGTGTGCGACCTGATCAGGATCATGATTTTTTCCAGGGAACTGTCATTCTTCTCTTGCTCGGTCCCGACATTTTGGATAAACGACTGCCCGGTAATTTCTAAAAGTTTTTGCGGAAGATCGGTATCCAATGCAATTGCATCTGCCGTAACAGCATCAATTGCTGCACGCGGCATACTGTCAAATTTTGCATTGGCCGGATCCTGAACCAGTACGAGCCCATTTTTTTCTTTGATCGCTTTTACGCCCAGCCGACCATCAGAACCCATTCCTGAAAGAATGATTCCGATACTCTTATCCAGCTGATCATCGGCCAGGGAACGAAAAAAAGAATCGATTGGCAGACGCAATCCCCTTGTCTCAGTCGGTTCAAACAAAAAAAGGGCACCGTGTAAGATAGACATACTCCTGTTGGGTGGAATGATGTATACACAGTTCGGCCTAACTTTCAACCGATCGGTAACCGTATACACTTTCATGAGCGTGTTGTGCTGCAGCAATTCACACATCATGCCTTTATGGTCAGGGTCAAGATGCTGGACAACAACAAAAGCCATACCGCTGTCTGCAGGCATCTTCACTAAAAACTGCTTCAATGCCTCCAAGCCGCCCGCTGAAGCGCCGATTCCAACAATCGGGAACTGCACTTCACCGGAAAGACCTGTCTTAGTCTTAGGAACAGCTGAAGGTCCGGGATGGTGGATGTTGGAACTTTCTGGATTTTTCATGGAGAACCTTTCGAATCTGGCTTATTATCGGATGTCAGATAAAAACATAGATCCAGGTCGGACATAAAGAAGCCTTTCCTCGGAAGGATATTTTTAATGCATTCTACAACTGTGAATAAACCAATGTAAAGTTACAATTAAAAACAGAAAATTGTACTGCTGTATCAGAATTTTGAATCTCGTCAACTTAAAAATAAAAAGAGGCTTCTTTGTGGGAAGCCTCTTTTTAAGCATATTATAATCAATTACTTGTGATCCACTGAATACATATGAGCGATCAAGTCAACGACCTTGTTGGAGTAGCCCCACTCATTGTCGTACCATGAAACAACTTTAACAAAGTTGTCGTTCAGGCCGATACCTGCACCTGCATCAAAAATTGAGGTACGCGGATCCGTTACGAAATCGGTTGAAACTACATCGTCTTCCGTGTAACCCAGGATACCTTTCAGTTCACCTTCAGAAGCAGCCTTCATTGCAGCGCAGATGGCTTTGTAAGGAGCCGGTTTTTCCAGGCGGCAGGTAAGGTCAACAACAGATACGTCAGGTGTTGGAACGCGGAAAGCCATACCGGTCAGTTTACCGTTCAGTTCAGGAATTACTTTACCCACAGCTTTTGCTGCTCCTGTAGAAGATGGAATGATATTCTGGGCAGCACCGCGGCCACCTCTCCAATCCTTTGTTGAAGGACTGTCGACAGTTTTCTGGGTGGCAGTTGTAGCATGAACAGTTGTCATCAAGCCTTCGATGATAACGAAATTATCATTCAGCACTTTGGCAATCGGCGCAAGGCAATTGGTTGTACATGAAGCATTTGAAACAAAGTTCATGTCGGTGGTGTATTTCTTGTGGTTAACACCCATGACAAACATCGGCGTATCATCCTTTGAAGGAGCTGACATGATTACTTTCTTTGCGCCTGCATTAAGGTGAGCCTGGCATTTTTCTTTGTCCAGGAAAAGACCTGTTGATTCAACAACATACTCTGCACCAATCGCGTCCCATTTCAAATCGGCAGGATTTTTTTCTGAGGTAACGCGGATTTTTTTCCCGTTTACTACCAGAAAACCATCTTCAACAGAAACGGTGCCTTTAAAACGACCGTGTGTAGAGTCGTATTTCAACATATAAGCCATGTAATTCACATCGATGAGGTCGTTGATTCCAACAATTTCAACATCGTTTTTTTCAACAGCAGCACGGAAAACCAGACGGCCAATACGGCCGAAACCGTTAATACCAACTTTAATCTTTGACATAATCTATTCGTTTTGAGAATTATAGAAGTATAAAACACCTTTAAATAAAAAGCACAGCAAAGGTAACTATATATATTCACAATCTGATTCAAACTACACAAGATATAGTTCTCTTTTTACAAATTGTTAACGTAAAGGAGAGGTAATGGAAAGAATCAGTGTTTGGTCCAGTATTTCTTGTGTTTGGCCGCCTTGGTTTGATAACATCCGCAGTTACTGCTCTTACATTGCGCAAACAAGAGCGCAAATGCCAGCAGCAGAGAAAAAAAGAAGCGCTGTTTTTTCATCACCGGATGATCTGTAAACATGAATTGAAAAGTCAAAATAATGAGATTCCAATGATTAAATAAAGGGAATCGTATGCTTGCCCCCATCGCTAAAATGGAGGTATGATAATCCGGGGCTACAGTATCATCAACGTTTCACCCAGGTACTCGGACGGGTTGCAGCTTTTGGTTTATAAGTACACTCAGTACTCTTGCATTGAGACAGGAGGATTGATGCCATCAGCAACAAAGAAAAAATAAAAAGTAATTTTTTCATCTCAGATTTTTCGATTTACAATAGGCTGGAAAGTTATAAAAAAAAGTGTTAGTCCCCAAAGAGCCGATGACGAGAATTGAACTCGTGACCCCTTCCTTACCAAGGAAGTACTCTACCCCTGAGCTACATCGGCAATATCAGAGCGGGAGACGGGACTCAAACCCGCGACCCTCAGCTTGGAAGGCTAATGCTCTATCAACTGAGCTACTCCCGCAATGTTATATGATTTAACAGGTTAGGCTAACCGAACTATCTGTCAACCAATCCATTGAGTGGGGAAAGCAGGATTCGAACCTACGAAGGCGTACGCCAGCAGATTTACAGTCTGCCCCAGTTGGCCACTTTGGTATTTCCCCTCAAATAGTAAACAAAGAACGTTACTGAGCCGAATGTCAGATTCGAACTGACGACCCCGAGATTACAAATCACGTGCTCTGGCCAACTGAGCTAATTCGGCAAGTGGGTAAGCTACCTGCATCGCACCGCTACGACCATCTACCCTTGCTGTCTTCCGACCCTGGGGGAGTTCGACAGGAGCCGATCGTGCAGGACTTACCCGGCGCAAAAGTAGGAAAAAATCGTTTTGTACCAAACAAAAAAAAAGATCCGGGAGATATTTTTAATTTCTCACCCGCACATTTTTCATAACCAGCCACTTATCCAACTAAAATAATTTACGTCATTTTTTGCCAATGGAATGGTTTTGCCAAATTTAGAATATATTTGTTCTTCATTTTGACACTAAACACCTTTCTGTATGGAACACGAACACCACTCCGTCAATTATTTTGCCATGATGCATGGCCTTTATCTGGGATTGGCACTTGTCCTGAATCTGCTGATATTCTTTATCATGGGAGATCCGTTTTCTAATGTAACGGGTGTTCTTAACTATGCAATTATTATGGTCGGGACTGGTTTTGCCATGTGGACTTTTGCCAAACTGAACACGGAAGAGGGTCTGCCCTATTCCAGGGCGCTGGGTCTTGGAACGCTTGTATCTTTGTTCGGATCTGTCGTCTTTGCCTTGTTTACTTACATTCTTTACAAATACATTGAGCCGGGCCTTATCGATAAACTCATGGCTTCAATGGAGGAAAAACTGCTTGCCGGCGGCTACAAAGATGATGCCGTTGAAAGCATGCTCAGCGTTCAGAAAAAATTCATTTCTCCTGCAATTTTGTCATTCGGGCAAATATTTGGCTTAACTTTAATGGGCTTCCTGTTCTCACTGGTATTGGCCATATTTTTCAAAAAAGAACCTGAAAATCCATTTTACGGGGTTAATCAGGAGGATGAAGAAGAAATTGATTAAACTTACCGCTATAAACTTAATTTTCCCCAAATGGATATCTCAGTCGTTGTTCCATTGTTCAATGAGGTGGAATCGCTTCCGGAATTAAATACCTGGATTGACCGGGTGATGAAAACCGGCGGTTTTACCTATGAAATTTGGTTCATTGACGATGGAAGCAATGACGGATCCTGGGGATGGATCGAAAAAGAGGCAAAGATCAATCCAAATGTGAAGGGAGTCCGCTTCAGGAGAAATTACGGAAAATCTGCAGCGCTACATACCGGATTTGAAGAGTCCAACGGCGATGTTGTCATTACCATGGATGCCGACCTGCAGGATAGTCCGGATGAAATACCCGAATTGTACCGGATGATCAAAGAAGATGGCTATGACCTTGTCTCAGGCTGGAAAAGAAAACGATTTGATCCGCTCTCCAAAAGATTACCCAGCAAATTATACAACGCAACGGCCAGCAGCGTAACAGGAATTAAATTACACGATTTTAACTGCGGCTTAAAGGCCTATCGCAACGAAGTAGTCAAAAGCATCGAAGTATATGGCGAGATGCACCGTTACATTCCTTATATGGCCAAACAGGCCGGCTTCTCCAATATCGGGGAACTCGTAGTTCGGCACCAGGCCAGAAAATACGGCACCACAAAATTCGGTCTGAGCCGTTTCATCTTCGGATACCTCGACCTGATGTCCATTTCTTTTATCTCCCGTTTCGGAAAACGTCCGATGCATCTCTTCGGAACCCTCGGTTCGCTGATGTTTCTGCTTGGATTTCTGGCGGTTGTTTGGCTGGGAGGATACAAAATTTACCAGCAGTTCCACGGCATACTTATGGAGCGTGTTACCGCAAGCCCTATTTTTTACATCGCACTCACCTCAATGATCTTAGGCACGCAGCTTTTCCTTGCAGGCTTCCTTGGAGAACTCGTTTCCAGAACTTCAACCGAAAGGAATCATTACCTGATTGATAAGAGGATTATATAAAATGTGGAAATGTGGAAATGTGGAAATGTGGAAATGTGGAAATGTGGAAATGTGGAAATGTGGAAATGTGGAAATTTGAAAATGTGGAAATGTGGAAATTTGAAAATGTGGAAATGTGAAAATGTGGAAATGTGAAAATGTGGAAATGTGGAAATGTGGAAATTTTGCTGATGTCGAGAATTTAAGTTACTAAAGAATTTTTGTGAAGGCTGCCAAGAAAATCAGTAATCGTATTAATGTCTTGCATCTAAATTTTTATATCCAGAAAATGTATTCTTTAATTTTCACATTTCCACATTTCCACATTTCCACATTAATCGCATTAATCGCATTAATCGCATGGAATTTTCTGTTTTAAGAGACATCGTCATCATTTTCGCACTTTCTTCGCTGGTTAACTTTTTGTTTACCAAGATTAAAGTCCCGACCATCATCGGCTACATGCTGACTGGTGTGATTGTCGGGCCAAAACTGTTAGGGATTATCAAAGTCCCGGCTGAGATAGACCTGATGGCCGAGATAGGTGTGGTTCTGCTTCTTTTTATGATAGGGATGGAGTTCTCACTAAACCATCTTTTCAAGATCCGGCGCATGGTATTTTTGGGCGGATTTCTGCAACTGTCACTGACAACCCTCGTTACCATCTTCCTGGCTCATGCCTATGACCTCAACTGGAAGGCTTCCCTGTTTATCGGATTTCTGACTGCCTTAAGCAGCACTGCCGTGGTACTTAAAATATTGCAGGACCGATCAGAGATCACTTCCAATTACGGTAGAACGGTATTGGGCATTCTCATTTTTCAGGATGTTGTCCTGATTCCGTTGATGCTTTTCACTCCCTTCCTTGGTGGTGGCGAAATCGACTACGGATCGCAGTTTGCCTTGCTGGCGCTAAAATCCGTCTTTGTCATCGGATTTTTATACATCGGCAACCACTGGCTGATGCCAGGGCTTCTGCATATAATTGCCATGACCCGCAATCAGGAACTTTTCATGATGATTGTTTTGCTGATCTGTCTCTCTGTTGCCCTGCTCACCTACCAGATGGGGATGCCCCTCGCATTCGGGGCTTTCCTTGCAGGACTAATGATCTCTGAATCAGAATACAGCCACAATGCATTCGGCAATTTGATTACCTTCCGGGATACCTTTACCAGTTTCTTTTTCGTCTCCATTGGCATGTTGCTTGATCTGGGTTTTGTGGCCAGCCATTTCACCGTAATAGCGGTGACGGTAGTGGCAGTAGTATTCATTAAATTCATCATTGGATCCTTGACTGCATTTTTATTAGGTCACACCTTCAGGGGAACCATATTGGTGGGAATAGCGCTAAGTCAGGTTGGGGAATTCTCTTTTATCCTGGCAAAACTCGGCAAAGATTTTTCCATTCTTGACGATTACTATTACCAGGTCTTTCTGGCTGTTGCCATTTTCACCATGTCTATTTCTCCGTTCCTGATTATGCTGGGATCCCGCATCACCAACCTGTTGCTCAGGCTTCCCATCCCTAAATTAATGATCGAAGGACTCTTCCCCTTGCAACAGATTGATATTCCTGATCTTCAGAACCATCTGGTCCTGATCGGGAAAGATTCCAGGGCGCTTAACCTTTCCAGGATGGCCACCTACAACAAACTTCCATACGTTTCCATAATTTTCGATCCGGAAATCGCCAGGCGCAGGCAGGAAATGGGTGAAACAGTGGTATACGGCGATGCCTTCAACCTTCCGATCCTGGAAAAAGCACATGTTGCGCAAGCCCATGTCATTGTTATTTCCATCGGAAAATTAGATGTACTTAAGGTCATCATCGGCAAAATCAGGCTTCTCAACAAACATGCCGCCATCATAGTTCGCACGCAGCACATCGAAGACATAGAAGCATTGTATAAAATCGGTGCAACACAGGTAATTCCTGAAGAATTTGAGACTTCCATCGATCTGTTTGAAAGGGTGATGGCCAATTTCCTGCTGCCCCGCAAAGAAATCGATCTTGCCATCGACCGGATCCGAAACGATCATTATGGTATATTTATGGAAGAAAACAGCAATTCGAGGTACAATATTTCCAAGGATATTCCGGATGTGGAGATTGTAGCGATTGAGACAATGAAAGATGCCGCCATCATCGGGAAATCACTGGCTGAAAGCCAGCTTCGGCAAAACTTCGGCGTTACGCTGGTTGCGCTCAAACGCGATCATGCTATCATCGACCATCCAAAACCTTCGACGTTATTCTGCGAAGGGGATGTAGCCTATCTGTTAGGGAAATCAAAACAAATAACAAAAGCCGGAGAATTATTCTCGGCTTAAAAGTGCGACCGGATTTCTATCGCTTTGATTGTTCCTTTGGCAGAAAACGATTAGAAAATAAATCCGAAAAGAATAACTGCTGCAACGAAAAAGAAAGATCGTTTGCAGCTATCTGTTATTATTTCATTCCGAAACGGTAACCCAGTCCGATGGCAAATCCGAGGTTGTGTTTTTTGTATGTTTCAACGTAATTGCCTATAGCCGGATTAGCATCTTTGAACGACTTGGGTGCATTCTGGTAGTTGGTGAACAACATGCCAAGATCTATTGTCAGGTTGGCCAAAGGTTTAATTTCAAAACCTCCGCCGAAGGTGTTTGAGTTGCTGTAATAGCTGAAATCACTGTTAAACTGCTCTGTAACTCCCATCTCGGTATGCAGGTAACCCAAACTGACTGCCAATCCTTTGACGATGGTGTGTTGTCCGCCTATGGCTAGTTCCCACGCATTGTGGTCAATGGTACGATCCTCTTGATAGCTATTTTTGCCCCAATTTACACCTTTGTCGTTGTAATTGTTGTAGGAAACTGAAAAATCGAAATCTTTGTTAACCTGATAATCAGCCCCGATAGAAAAAAGCGCAGGGATATCACTGGATGTCTCAGCTCCATCCGGGAACATACCTGTCCCGTCAACTGCTGTGGCATTGGTCAGTGTCAGTTTGGTTTTAAACTCATACTTTATCCCGATATTCAGACCTTTGACAGGAGAGATGTTCAGACCTAATATTGGGGTTATTCCACTGCCGGTCTGCTTTACATCAACATTTTTATCTTTTAGGTTCGCTCCTGTGGCAACCATTGCTGCAGCCTGAACAGTAAGGTTTGTAGCAGCTGTAGTAAAAGCTGAAGGAATCGTAGAAATAGGCATTGCATTGATCTGAGCCTGAGTAACACCTATGCTTAGTAATCCTCCTTCAATTTGTGCACGGCTTGCAGCTGGAAGAACACCTGCAGTCTGTAAAGCACCCAAGGTTAAAATAGCTAATTGTGGTACATTAAGAATTGGCTGAATTTGGCTAGTAATCTGGGCGCCTCCAGCGGTTGCCTGAGCTGCCAGTCCTGTCATAATCGGAGCAACTTTACCGGACAGATATGTGGAAGCAGTTTCAAAGGTTCCGTTTGCCTTTACCTGGATATTGGCAATAGAACCGGTATATGTGTTTGTAGCCGGAATGTAACGGGCCCCGCCATATACGGAAAACATATCGTTGATCTTGTAGGAGGCACCTGCCTGAATCCCCCAGAATATCGACTCCCCTTTGAAAGAAATATCAGTTTTGTAGTTAGTTACGCTCTGTCCGAGTTTACTCAGCCCTGCAAGTCCGGGAACCAAACCTGAAATGGTCTTTTCAAAGGAGGGCAACCCTGTTTTATATTCAGCGCTCCCTCCCCCGCTGTTAGGCCCAAATCCCAGGGAAAAGGCAACTTTATCCATCTTATAAATGGCAAAGGCTGTCGGGAATACCGGTACTTTTACCTCTCCTTCATAGGTGGAGCTGTTTAATAATGGATAACCGCTTACGATCGTTTTGGTTTGAAAAAGTGTCTGGCTCTGAACAGAAATAAATAAACCGTTTTCCATTTTCATTAATCCCGCAGGATTAAAATAAACCGCATCATAAGTAGTTGAAGCATTACGCGACAACATCCTGATATATTGCGCACTCTGATTGCCGTTCGTAAGAAGGCCTCCGGCAAATACAACTCCAAAACACATCAACAAACCCGCCGTTGCAATAAATTTTTTCATAATTAAAATTTCAAAGTTTAGAATTATAACAACATATTTTATGTATCAAATATTTCAATTTTAAAGAAAAGGACAATTCTTAATAAATTTAGTAGTGTGCTAAATTGGTTTAAAATCACGGCGAAGATAAAAACAATTTAATTAATTCCAAATTGCAGTTAATTGGTCTTCAGTTTATTGGACTCATCTGTTTGAAATTTCAAATAAAGCATAAACCCCGTCTTCCGACAGGGTTCATGCTAATAAATTCAACTGTTTGCTCTTAGATAATTGCTTCCATGGCATCCATTGCTTCACGCAGTTCTTCTCCGATAATCTCAACCTCATGATAACGGATAGCCTCGTTTACATGGATTAATTCTTTGTTGTCAACGTGATTGTCAATTCCTGTATTGAAGTTTTTCCCGATAACATTTGTTTCGATTTTCGACATGAATCCGGCCAGCAATGGCTTTGCAGCATGATCAAACAAATAACAGCCATACTCGGCAGTATCCGAAATAACCCGGTTCATCTCGAAAAGTTTCTTGCGTGCGATGGTATTGGCAATCAAAGGAGTTTCATGCAAGGATTCGTAATAAGCCGATTCAGCCTTGATGCCTCCTTCAGTCATCACTTCGAATGCCAACTCTACGCCTGCTTTAATGAACGCAACCATCAAAGTTCCGTTGTCGAAGTATTCCTGTTCCGATATTTTCATAGATCCTGCAGGGGTTTTCTCGAAAGCAGTCTCACCGGTTGCAGCTCTCCATGCCAACAGGTTTTTATCGCCGGTTTTCCAGTCTACCATCATGGTAGAAGAAAAAGTCCCGCTCATAATGTCATCCATGTGGTGTTCATAAAGCGGACGCATAATGGTTTTGAGTTCATCCGCCAGCTTAAACGCCTCAATTTTGGCAGGATTTGACAGGCGATCCATCATGTTGGTAATTCCGCCCAATTTCAATGCTTCGGTTGTTACTTCCCATCCGTACTGGATCAGTTTTGAGGCATAGGAAGGTTCGATTTTCTTTTCGACCATCTTGTTAAAACACAGGATTGAAGCCGTTTGCAATACCCCGCAGAGTATCGTTTGTTCGCCCATCAGGTCAGATTTAACCTCGGCAACGAATGAAGATTTCAAAACCCCCGCTTTGTGACCACCGGTACCTACACAATAAGCCTTGGCAATCTCGAAACCGTCGCCGTTGGGGTCATTTTCGCGGTGAACCGCGATCAGTGTAGGCACACCAAATCCGCGAAGGTATTCAGCCCTTACCTCTGATGCCGGTGATTTAGGCGCTACCATAATAACGGTGATATCTTTGCGGATGTCGATCCCTTCTTCAACAATATTAAAACCATGTGAATAGGAAAGGCATGCACCTTTTTTCATCAGGGGAACCGCCTGGTTTACAACAGGGGTATGGTATTTATCCGGCGTTAAATTCAACACAAGATCGGCCAGCGGAACCATCTCCTCAAAAGTTCCTACCTTGAACTTATTTTCCGTGGCATTTTGGAATGAAATATGTTTCTCATCTATTTCAACCTTACGCAAAGCGTACGATACATCCAGTCCGCTGTCACGAAGGTTGAGACCCTGCGCAAGTCCCTGGGCACCGCATCCGAGTACGACAATTTTTTTGCCGATTAATTTCTTTACGCCGTCAGCGAATTCCGACTGGTCCATAAAGTCGCATTTCCCAAGCTCTTCAATTTTGAGCCTTAATGGAAGTGAATTGAAATAATTTGCCATTTTGATAATTTTTTATGGTGTGTAAATATGCAATGTATCCTTTGTTTTCGATGATACAAAGCAACTGAATATTTACCAAAAAGAGGTGGAAAAAAACGGATATTTTAGGTACTTTTCATGGATTAACATTTCCGCGAAAATCAGCATGAATTAATACAACCTAAATTCCAGATAGATACAATAAGATTTCGATTGGTAATTTTGATAGTTATTTTAACTTTTCACTCCTGTACTGAAGCGGAGTCAACCCGGTTTCACGTTTGAAAAACTTCGAAAAATAGGATTGATCTTCAAAGTTGAGCTTATTGGCTATCTCTGAAACACTCAGGTTGGAATGAAAAAGCAAGCGCTTAATTTCAAGCAGCTGTTTCGATTTAATAATCTGAGAGGAAGTCTTGCCTGTCAGCAATTTTACCGTTTGCGTCAGGTGATTCGGTGTTACGCCAATCATCCCGGCATAATCACTCAGCAAAAGCTTCTTCTGGTTGTTCTCTTCAACCAGGTGGAAGAACTTTTTGACCAGCATTTGTCCTTTGCCTTTGATCAACAGGTTGTCATCAACCTGGTAACGCGCGGCGCAAAGGGTCAGGATCAGGTCGAGGATCGACCGGAGCATTTCAAATGTATAGGCTCCCGGCTGATTCATCTCTGCAATACCTTGCCGGAACAGCGACTCCAGAAAGAGAATATCCTTCTCACTGCCAAGGAACAGCGGCGGATTATCCTGGTGGATGTTATAAAAAAAGGGAAATTCAATCAGGCCGTTCTGGTTGCTTCTGTTGAGAAGGTAAAAATCGGAGGTGAAAATAAAGATGAAACCTTCTATATCATTGGAGAGCTCCAGTTTATGCGCCTGACCCGGGGACATAAAAAAAACGGAAGGCGGCTTTATTACGTATTTATTGCCGTCAATCACATGGTATCCGGAGCCTTTCCGCAGGAAAAGCACTTCGAAAAAATCGTGCCGGTGCGGGTATTTAACGCTAAAATGACGGTTGGCATCAAACACCTCCACCTGAAACTGCTGGCTTTTCCGCTCCGGGGAACTGAAATTCTGCAGGCTGTAAACAGGCAGTTGTTCTGATGACTCATTCATAGGTGTCATTTTACCGGCAGATAGGCGGCCTTATTGAGATCCCCGAGGTTTCTAACCGGTTGCGGGGGCTGAAGGTACTGTGCCAGAAACTTATAAATTTTAACCCGGATCTCTTTGGCCATTTTGGTGTCAATCCTGTCGAATGAATGGCCGCCGGGTGCATCCTTGAAGATCTCGTATTCAAACTTTTTCCCTTCGGCTTTAAGGGCCTGGATCAGGTGCTCAACCTCCAGAACATATACATCATCGTCGTTGGTATTGGTATGGATCAGCAACGGGGTTTTGAGTTTTGCCGCATTCCATGCCGGCGAACGGCGGCGGTACTCCATTACATCTTCGTGAGCGGTTTTACCTATGGCATTGCTTCCGGAAAAAAGTCCGCGGTAATCATCCGTCGAATAGCCCATCCTTGCGATCAGGTCGGAAACGGGAACCCCTGCAAACGCACATTTATAGCCATCCGGATGATCAAAAATGTTCATCAATGTAATCATTCCGCCATGGCTCCAGCCGATCAGCCCTACCCTGCCTGCATCGACAAAATCATAATTCTCAATCATGTATTTCCGGCTGGCATCACAATCGTCATTCTCCAAACCGCCGTAATCAATCTGATCGTAAAATGCCTTCCCATACCCTGTACTTCCACGGTATTCAGGCGCCACTACAATATACCCCTGTGCCATCATCTCACGGATAATATGTGTATGGTAAGTCGTAAAGTCGGCATGAACACCCCCATGCGGCAAAACCAGCAAGGGATATTTCTTGTTCAGGTCGATGTGCCTCGGGATAAAAACGTAAGACCAGAATTTCACAGGATTCTGCGCTCCCATTGCAGTAGGGTTCTTAACTTTTGCCGGCGGAGGACCGTACATGAATACCTTGTCCACAAAGGCCACATCACCCAGCCTGTCGAACCAAAGACCGTCATCAACCTTTTTCTCCAGCATATCCAGCCGATGGTTCAGGTCTGTATTATCGGCTTTCAGCCTGGCAATTATTTCTTTAACGGATTGCTCATCCTGAGCGGACAAAATACAAGGAAGCAATACGAGGAACAATACCAATAGTCTTTTCATGAGCGATTCTTCTTTTTATTCTGACTAAAGGTAAAATAAATTAAGAAACTGTTTAAATTTTGTTTTCCCTAATCCCGGAGGGATTACATCCCGAAATTTCGGGATAGGAACCGGTGGTAAAAGATCGGGGGAAGGCCTCATGCAGTGACCGGGTGACCCGGAGCCACCCGGCTTAATTCAAAGATACCTCGCAAGTCACCCGTTCACGCTGCACCAGTTTCGGGTTTCGGGTTGCGGGTTTCGGGTTCCGGGACTTCCATTATTCGTTGCTATGTCAGTGCCATCGGGGTATCATTAACTGATATTACCGGGGCAGTAGCCAATATAGAAACAAGTTAATGGAACAAAACCAGCAGTGGCCAAAATTGAATCCGCAGTTGCCGGAACAAAGAACGCAGTGGCCAATATTGAAGAAACAGTTGATGGAACAAACATTGCAGTCAGAAACAACAAAAACGCTGTTTTCATCCGCTTACTTTTGCGTGGAAACAGCGTTTTATCTTTTGGCTGTCAGCTATTCAATGCCGGTTGGCCATCAAACAGCCGTGGCCTGACACGTAATCACATTTTTACTTTTTTAAATTCAAGTCCGCTGATCTCCTTCAATTGCGAACTACCGGTGCCGAAAGCAGATTTGACATATTTTCAGGAGCAAGAACATCGCCTGCGGCCTTTACCGTTGCGGCTGTTTTTGTGCTTTTGGCAGTCTGCCCCTGAATTTTGCGGTTAATGGTTTTCGCGTCGTTTACCGTTTGTTTTGCCGCAGTGGTTGCCTCGAGGGCATTGACGATCCGGGTACAAAGTTTTTTAAGCGGATCCATTGCGATTTCGCGGGCATTGCAGGCATTGTCGTAAGCGGTTTTGGTGGTTTTTACAGTTTGCAACACATTTTTACCTGTGGTTTGCAAGGTTTGCAGTTGCGAAATTTTGAGGCTGGCGTTGGTCGGTTTATCTAATTTTCTTTCGAAATCTTACTAATAAAACCAAAACCCTCATTAAGTACATAGCCCTGAAACCGGCGGGTGTAGTTCAACACCGACTCATCGCTGGGTCTTGCAGACCGCTCAGAGTCCTATTTATTATGGCCAGTTAATCGCTTGCCTGTCAGTTTCCAAATGTCAGGTTTACTCTTTTCCCAAATCCGATTTCTACTATTCTGTACAAAGTTGATAATTGAATATCGCTATGCCCATTCTCAATCCTTGAAATAAAACTCTTTCTTGTACCGGTTTTTTGTGCAAGTTCTTCTTGTGTCATTTGTGCTTCTTTTCGCGCTTCCCTGAGCAATTCACCAATAACGAACGATTTTGCTTTTATCTCAAATTCGGTTCTTTTTTCAGTACCAATCTTGCCATATCTTAGGTCTAGATGATCATCAAAAGTTACTATGTCTTTCATACTATAATAATTTATTTTTTAAAGGTAGTATGGAACTCCATGTTGATGAAATTATTATCATTCTCTTGGGTGTTGGGAAGCAACATGTTCGTTTCATTTTGCCCTCTCTTTCGATTTACATTTAAAATATTCTTCCATAATTATCCGTGCTTTCTCTAATTCTTTCTTTGGTGTTTTCTGCGTTTTCTTCTGGAACCCATTGAACAATACAACGATGTTTCCTTCATCAAAACAGCAAAAGATCCTAAAAATATTGCTTTCAAATTCAATTTTTATCTCGAAGAGCCCATCATATCCGGTTAGTTGTTCAAAAAATTTCTTCGGAATTCTTTCCGCCATCATGACCAGATACAAAACGTAATCAATTTTATCTTTGATTTTGTCTGTTTGCTGATTGAAAAAATCCCAATAATAGTTTTTGAAATATATCAATTGACGTTTCTTCTCCACATCTCAAAGTTAACGAATAATGGAACATGATTTAAATTAAACACGATTTTTTTTATCCGCTGTGGATTCCTTTAATTGGGCAGAACGGATGGCGGTATGAAATCGTTGGGGATTGCGGGCTACTTTCCTATCAAGTTACACTGAACTTCATGCGTGGCAGAAAGTTCGAATAACCACTTAAACCCCAATGTTTTATACCGCGTGTTGAACTAAATCCGCCTTCGCGGATAGCTCTTTAAAAGTACGTTAAACAACTACATCCGGCGCATTGCCCTTCCTTCGTTGAGAAAAGATGCCAAACTACCGGTAATCCTTAACCAGCAGGAACTAAAAGAGCTTTTTGCCTCACCCACCCTGCTGAAACAACGGATAGTGCTGACATTGATTTATTCGGCCGGCCTGCGTGGACAGGAAGTGGTTAACCTGAAAATCTCCGATATCGACTTTGAAAGATAGACCATTCATATCCGACAGAGCAAGTACAAGAAAGACCGCATTGTTCCTTTGGCCACAGCGCAACCGGGAAATGGTATGCCCGGGGCAATCAAAAATGGGCTCAAATCAAAGCAATTTTGACAGATTTACTCATTCAGAGAAACTGGAATAACACAAAACCTGCAATACGTCAAAGAACCACTGAACCGTAACTGTTCATAAATTATCAAAAAACCTCAGTAAATGCATAGCTTGTAGAACGGCGGGTGTAGTTCAACACC
>JBBQHB010000097.1:0-18505 GCA_038323575.1 Bacteroidales bacterium
TCAAACAAATATGCGACAAGCTCAAATATGATTCAATCCCTATGCCACGAAAAAAATCCGTGTGGCACACTAGTGAGAATTTTAAAAACCCAAAAACAGATTATCAATACGTTACAGATACATAACTGCAATGTGGGTTAAATTAGCAGGCTGCATAACCCAAGACATAGATGAAAACAGTTCCCAAATTACGGAGGGCGTTTATGACATTGTAAAGGGATGGCTGATGCAGCGGGAAGAATTGTTCAAACAAAGGGCACCCGGGAATACTTGCTTATCGGCTTGGGCCGGAAGAGCTGGTTGATCTGTGGGAATCATGACACGGCCGAAAATGCAACATAACTCTCTTTTAAGTTTTAGGAATGATGCGTAATAGTATTTAGTGAGCCACCAATTCCTTTCAGCATGTCGCGGTGCCTGGCTCTGAGCAGACCTTCTGCGGTGAACAGCGTCATCTGAGTATCATCAGTAAATTCACCAGTTCCATCAGCAAATTCAATGTAATCAGTTACTCCTGATGGGCTATAAAGTCCCTTTATTTCCTGGATGCTCAAAAACTCAATAGGTGCACCCAGGGCATCACCGATTGCTCCCCCTAAAAGGCAGGCGATGTAGTTTTCCTTAAGACATTTAATGATCATATTTTATGATTGCTAGATTCCAGGACTTTAAAGAACTTTTTCTATAACTCAGATTCGATATGACGGTAAAATCCATCAACTAATAGATGTCCATCATCAATAAACCATATCATGTCGTCCGCATTTCCAAAAACTTCACTTGGATAATAGGGAACCAATATGACTGAATCCAAGATACTAAACCAGAAATAGTTCTCTAATTCTCTTCACTAATCGTAGTTTCCAATTGAATTGGAATACCAAATTCCAAATCACTTTCATCAAATTCGTATTTCGAGAATATTTTTTTTAATATTCTTATTTTAGTCATGGTATCGTTGGCCGTATAAATATAAAGACCTTCCGCAATTAGCCTATTCCAGGTTTCTTTTTTTGCCGAAAAATCCACGGAATTTTCTTCCAATAATTGATAAAGTGGTGTCGAATCTATTTCATAGATCAATTTTGCAACATCAACTATCATATCAGACCATGCAGTCACTTTATATTGAATTCCCATAAATGTGAAAGAGGAAATAATTTTCCCTTTAAAAATAAAGTCTTCATCAAGAGGGTGTACTTCCGGGAATTGTATAATTGGTTCAAAAGTAGTAATTGAAAACTTCCATAAGTCAGTAGCCAACAGCCATAATTGGGAACGGCGAGTTTTCAATTCGTCTTCTCCCCATTTATCGCATTTAGATACATAACCATTTAATCGTAAATTACTGTCTTTGAATCCGTCTTTAATATCTCGTTTTTCAATAAATGGACGATTCTTGTATTTACTGTTGTAACCGGTTAATGTCAAATTCGCAAGCGTGTTCAGCCAATCATTATAAATACGCTCATATTCCGGGCCAAGATCTCTTTTCCATTGTTCCGTAATTGTTTGTGGCATGATATGTTCCACAGAAAAGGTGCCTTCCGTCATGTTTTTAATTACTTCAACCTTTTCTTTACTATCCCTGTTTTCGAAGCGATTAAACAAATACATTTTGTTTTTCGAATTCATCGAATAGACATTACGGGTCAGTAAAGCTTGTTTGAACTCGACATCATCAGGATATTTCGATGAACTTTTTTTGTTCAATAAAATATAAATGAATACATCGGAATAATTGTCATTTTCAGATTTAAGCTTCATCACATCTTTGTGAAGGGTACAAAATATTTTATTCAAAGCATTTGTACCGTAACTGCATATCATCCGACGAAATATAAATGATTCAATCGTTGAAAGTACCTTAAGGTAGGCATCTTCCTGTTCATTTTTATCTTCCGCATATTTGAAAAAAGCCATCAAAAATGAATTGATGATACTCATATCCATTTGTGTCAATCGTTTCAGAATAGTACAAACTTTTGGTGTATATTTTGTTGCCTGTGTAAACTCCTGATAAATTTTAGCATAGCTAACCATCTCAGCCAATACTTTCTGAACATCCATCGGAGCTTTGGGATTCTCGATAAATTCTTTGAAGGTAGGGTGTACATTGTCGATTACAGGAATACGACCTTGTTTTAGCGATAAATAATCGCGAACAAAGGCACTTACTTTAAAATTAGTCAGCTTTTCAATTGGATTCCAGTAGTTTTCGTAATATTCTTCCTGTCGATCAGCATCCAGTCCCATTAATACATAATTGCGAATTTTGTCGCTTTCCTCCAGGTCGAGACCAGTTGAGTTTAAACTTTCGAAAATTGACTGCGGTTCATCTTCCTTTTCAAGAAATATATCAATGATTTTCAGTTTATCAAGAGCCTCACTTAATTCTTCGAGCGTAATTTCCTTCAGTTGAATACGTTCGTAAAAATAAAGGTAATTTGTTGTCACATTTGACTTGTGATCGAAGTTATCCTTTTTATTCAAAATGATATTGTCAAATGCATTGCAATCATTTTTAATCAGTTTCAATCGCATTTTACGCTCCGCAGGATTGTATCTGTCAATTAAGAATGTTTCCTCGATATACTTGCAAAGGTTCTGGTTTTGGGGTACGATTGTTCCTTCTTTAATCAGATTAACTATTGCAGCAAGTATAAGTGTAATACTCGTTAGTCGTTGTTGACCATCAATAATCAAGTAATCGTTTCTGCTTCCGTTATTCGCAGAAGCATAAACCACGCTCCCAAAGAAATGGCTTTTTTTGTTGCATTTCGCAGTTTTAACCAAGTCGTTGAATAGCTGAGTGCAATTAACTTTTTTCCAATCATAATTACGCTGATAAACAGGTATGATAAATCTGTTTCTGGCGCCATCTATAAACTCTGTTAAAAATCGATCCTGTCCTTTCATTTATAAAATATTTTTTTGTTTTATTAATTCAAATCAAAATCCCTCTTCTTCCAATTCGACAGTAATCAGCTTGCAAGTAAAATCCGTTTCAATGTGTCCTGCATGGCTAATTTGAAAGCATCATCTTTGGCAATTAACCGATATAAGTCAAGTTCGCTTTTACGTTGTTTCGACATGACTTCATCAAAGATTTTGTTAAAAGCAATTTCCCTGTTTTGAGTATCGGCATTCTCCGAATATTTCTCCTTGAAATCAGGATGTGTTCTCATACTTTGTGCCAGATTCACAAACTTCACCCTTTGTTCTTCAGGTGTTGCCTCCCAACCCTGAAACCACCGTTCATTAAAAGCCAGGATAATTATATCGAGGGGATCGTCATCATCGTCACCACCATGTGCGCCTCGTGGATTTGGGTTTTGTGGATCTAATTCAGTTTCCGTTGCATCCAGACCAATGCTTACATTTAATTTTACCCGCTCCAGTCCGTACGTCGAAAGGTCAACCGAATTTAGCAGTTCATCCATGGCATCCTTACCAGGATCTTCAATAACCAGTTTTGGAATCAGAAATTTCAAGAACCAAAACAGCATTTCCCATTTTAGGACCTCGTAAGGTAAAATGGCAGCCATTTGTCCATAAATTTTCACAAACTGCTTGGCTTTGATTTTGAAGTCAGCTTTTTCATTGTTGTCCAGCTCCAGCCCTGAATTAAAACGATCAGCCGCAAAATCAATAATCGGACTTAATTCCTGTGCATTCACATTGTCGAAATATTTATCAACAAAATCCTTTACCTCAGACCATTCATAAACACCAACACTATCCAGATTAGATTTTAACTCATGCAATACATTTACATCAGTCGCTCTGTTTAAGGTAGTTGATGTATAGAAGGGGTCAAATGATATTCGGATATCCTCGGTCGAATTGAAGAAATCGAGCACAAACAGATCTTCTGTTTTCTTCCCTAATTTGTCGGCAGAACGGTTTAACCTCGATAAAGCCTGCACTGCCATCACTCCTTGCAATTTCTTGTCTACATACATCGCGGTAAGTTTTGGCTGGTCAAATCCGGTGAGGTATTTGTTGGCAACCACCAAAATACGGTACTCATCTTCATCAAATTTGACACGTGTATCTTTTTCAGCAAAACCATTGATGGCATCTTCCGAATACTCAATTCCATCTACTTTTTTCTTTCCGGAGAAGGCGATAAGGGCTTTAAATGGATTTCCTTTTTCTTTCAGCAATCCTTTGATCGCAAAAAAATACCGGATGGCAGATTCAATATTTTGGGTGGCTACTATTGCTTTTGCTTTCCCCTTTAGCTTTTTCGGATTTACCACTTTTGTCAAAAAATGGTCAAGCATAATGTCGGCCTTTGTGGTAATAATTTGTTTGTCACTTTCCACATAAGCCCTGAGTTTCTTTTGTGCTTTTGCAGTATCAAACAGCGGATTATCCTCTATCGACTTTTCTATTTCGTAATAACTCCGGTAAGTGGTGTAATTGGCCAGCACATCGAGAATAAAACTCTCTTCGATGGCTTGTTTCATTGAGTAAAGGTGAAAGGGTTTGAATTTTCCATCTTCCTGCTTAATCCCAAATTTCTCCAGGGTGTTGGGCTTGGGTGTTGCGGTAAAAGCCAGATACGAAGCATTTCCCTTCATTTTCCGCGAACGCATAGCCTCTAATATTTTATCTTGGGGATCGGGATCTTCTTCATCGTTCCCGTTGTTGCCCATTGCGCGGTTCATATTGTCGGCTGCCGATCCGCTCTGACTGCTGTGCGCCTCGTCGATAATAACTGCAAATCTTTTGTCGCTTAAATCGGCAATCCCGTCTACAATAAACGGAAACTTCTGAATGGTGGTAATGATGATTCGTTTACCACTCTCCAGGTTTGCTTTCAATTCCTTGGATGAATAAGCCGGGGCAACAATATTTTTGACTTCCGAAAAATCTTTGATGTTATCACGTAATTGGTTGTCGAGCAATCTTCTGTCTGTCACTACAATCACCGAATCAAACAGTGGATTCGAAATGCCTTTGCTGCCGGGAACAGTATCACTTTCGGGATAGGTTTCGATCAGTTGGTAAGCGGCCCAGGTAATTGAATTTGATTTACCCGAACCGGCAGAGTGTTGTATCAGGTAGGTTTGACCAACTCCCTTTTTACTTGCATCGGCAATGAGTTTCCGCACAACATCCATTTGATGGTATCGTGGAAAAAACAAAGTCTTTTTACCCAATGGATCTGATTCTTTGCCATCAAACCTTACAAAATGCTGGATGATATTTGCTATACTTTGCCGTGTAAGCACTTCATCCCATAAATAGGAAGTTTTATGCCCGAATGGGTTGGGAGGATTCCCTTTCCCAAAATTATGACCAAGATTAAATGGCAGAAAAAAAGTATCTGCACCGTTGAGTTTCGTGGTCATATATACTTCGTCGGTATCCACTGCAAAATGGACGATGCAACGACCAAAGTTTAACAACGGCTGCGAAATATCACGCTTAAATTTATACTGATTTTGACCGTGAACCTTTGCATTCTGACCGGTCCAATGATTTTTAAGTTCCAATGTCGAAAAAGGCAAGCCATTTACAAACAGGCCCATATCTATCTCTTCCTTGGGGTTGACAATGGAGTACATTAACTGGCGGGTAACGCTGAATTCATTGCTTTCGAACAGGTTTTTCACCGTTTCACTGCTGCTTGCCATGGGTAATTGGTAGAACAGGGTGAAATGAGCGTCGTCGATCTCTAATCCTTTACGCAACAACCGGAGAATACCATATTTCTTCATCAACCGGTCAAGCCGTTCCAGAATCTTTAATTTCCAGTCGCTATGCTTTTGCAGTTTCGCCAGCTCTTCTTTTTGAGTAGTTTCCAGGAAATGCCAGAAACGCCTTTCATCGATGGCATACTTAGTATTGAAATCAAACGGTGAGCCAATATAATAGCCATTGCCGCTACGGTATAATTCTACCCGATCGGTAACCGCACTACCTGCAATTCCTTGTTCTTTGAGTTCCTCAAGACAAAAGCCGGTTAAGTGTTTTTCGATGGCTGATTCGAGAGCTTGTTCGTTGGTTTGGCTGGTTGTCATTTTTTATTTTCCAGTAGTTGTTTTAATGTTAATCCCTTTTCTGTTAAGCGGTATTGTTGGTTTGGATTGAATCGATTATCCGGATCGGTCATTTCAATGAAACCGGCTTCCAAAGCGGGTTTCAGGTAATTTTCCCTGAAATTCGGATTGTGCCTTAAATCAAGTATTTGCATGAGTTCCTGGCGACTTTGCGACTTTGAAAGTACCATTAACAGCCGTTTTACAAGTTCGTCTGCCTGGTCGGTTCCCTGGTCGGTAGCTTGGTCGGTAGCTTGGTCGGTTACTTGGTCGGTTACTTGGTCGGTTACTTGGTCGGTAATATAATCATTAAAAGTTTTGTTAATCTCTCCGTCGAACTGCTTCTGGCTCGATGCACGAGCCAATAAACTATTCTTTAATTCTATTCCCTTCAGGGTAATTCTGTATTTTTGATGTTGACTTTTTAATTTACCGGACAGTGTCATCTCGATAAAACCATCTGCCAGTGCAGGTTCTAAATAATTTTTCACAAAGTGTGATCTATTTCTCAATTCAAGAGCATCCATCAGATGAACCCGACTCATTTCATTTTCGATGATCATTACCAAACGCTGCGCTAGTACTGCTATATCGATATAAGTAACGTTTGCATCATAACTATTAGTAGTCTCATCATGTATGGTATCATGTATGGTATCATGTATGGTAACAGCTGAAGGTCTCCAAATTGTAAGTTTAAAACCTTCATCAAGTATGATAAGTGGTGGTTTTAAACCTCGTTCATTCATCAGCTTATACATTTCAAGAGTACCAGTACCATATCTTTCAATATCACCGGTTAAAAACATACAACCGGCAAGCAGTGGATTATGCGGATAAGAACTATGAGGAACTTTAAGATCAGCTATATCCAATTCAGGAGGCAAACTGCCCGGATTACTGATTTCAATACGGTCTCTAAAAACCGAGACCTGAATACTTCCTTTACTGTAATAATCCCGATGGGCAACAGCATTTATAATAGCTTCAGCTATTACAGCCCTCGGGATTTCATAAATTGTGTCAACCTGGTTGCTTATATCCCTGGTTCCGGTTGACAAGTTTAATTTTGACAAGATAAAATCTACTGCTTCATCGGCCACTTCGAAAACCGTACCTCCAAATTCTTTATAATCGGGAATGGGCTTTTGAACATGTACCCCATGAAAATGGGCACATTTTATGGTTGACGAAGGAAAGTACAATTGCGGATCGGGAGCAAAAGCCAGTAACGCACTGTTCACCAATTTACCTTCCCGTGTCATACGCAGGTGTGTTAAAACCTTTTCAACCGAGGCTGTATCTCTTAGCGGAAAGTTTCGCTTTTTACGGGCGATAGAAACAAACTCCCTGATCTTATTTTCATCAACTACCTTAAAATCAGCAGTCGGGTGCAAACTGTCATCGAAGTCGTGGCTTTCAATTTTGCCTGTCTGTTTTAAAAACCAAACACAGGAACTGAAAACTGCTTCTTTCAATGATTCGATATCAGAAAACTTCTTCCGGGAAACATCCTGTTCAATTTTCCGGATAAAAGCCGATTCTTTAGTGTGGCGCTCAATTCCTTTCATATCTTTAATGAAAATCCACCTGGGCAAATGCTTGTTTTTAGCCTGATCATACTCCCTCTCGGTAGGCGAAATGCCTTCCGAATCTTCATAACCATAGGTTTCGCCTAACAATCCGATATATATATCCGAATCTACTACCTCGTTGATGTAAACTTTGCCGGGGGAGTGCGTATTGGCGGGTACCTCTTCGAACAAAAACGGCTCAAAAAAAGAACCCATTAAAGGATCATGCCTGAAATAACGGGCTAGTTGCATCCGCTCTTCGGCAAATTCGTTTTGCACACTCGATATGAAAATTTTTAGTTTTTTCACCACTCCAATTGTTTATGTTTTAAAGATATTGAAAATATTCACTCAGTTTTGCCCTCCTTTAATTCAGACTTCCAGGGGAAAATAGCCCAGCCATCTTTAGTAGAAGAGATTCTACCTTCAAAACCAACAAGGTCTAAAACGTGTACAAGTAGGAAAACTTCTATTTGTACTTGCATTTCATACGCCTCTTTTGTGGAGAGATTAGGAGGAAACATCCCGGAGTGAGCCAGCGAATCCCTTAATTCTTTTACTTTTTCAAAGTCAATTTCAATTTTCCAATTATTTTGAATCAAGTGATCTTTTATTTTTCTCACAAAAGCGGTATCCCAAGGTTGTATTCTTGAAATACTTTTAACAATAGCATTTTGCTGTTCATCGGAGAATGAATCGGTATGTTCGTCAAAGAATGATTTAGCCTGTTCTTTGAGAAAATATTTTAATTGCTTTAGAATACTTTTTATCTGAAGCGAATTGTCAGAATTTAAGTTTTCAAATACTGTTTTTTGTCCCAGCCTTTCTAAAGACGTTGTCAGCACTAGAAGCCCTGTTTCCATTAAACCGCAAGCAGCAGATGTTGCTAAGGCGTGTCCAATATCGATGATGCTTGTTTTATCGAACGAATCAATTGTTTCAAGTTTTTGTAGTCCTCTATTTAAATAGTCAGGATACTGATGGGTACTTTCCAGAATGTTGCTTCGCATTCCGAAGAGTTTACCCATCATCTTTTTTTTAGAATATATTAAAGTGTTATTATTGCACTTCATGTATCCAAAATAGACTTCAGAGGCTGTTAAAGGCCTAATTAAGAGACATATATCTCGCAACAAGTCAATTGCACTATCAATTTCAAGCTCGCTTCCTGAAATTGTTACAAAATTACCCTCTGAAACAGTTCCCGACATTCGTATGGTTCTTTGAGCCAACTCTTGAGATGTTGATGATTTGGAGAAAGCAATCTCGTAATCCTTAAATTTAAAAGAGAATTCATGAGGAAAGTAAAATCCTAACAAAACTGTTTCAATTGTATGAATCGATTGCGATTCCCCAATCATTAGTTCGGAACAATTTGCCACCATAAGTGAATTTTGTTGATTGTAGTCTCCAAATAAACAGCCATTACAAATACGTCCATCCTCAAGTTTTCCATTGAAAGTTGCTCCATCAAATTCATCAAAACAATGAAATGGGGAGTGAAATGAAATATATGCCTTAGCAGCATTACAAGTAATTTGAAATGGCAAGTCAAAATTCTTTTCGCCAAAATGAAAAGTACCATCTCCGCAGAAAACTGTAATTGGAACCTCTTTAGTGATTGTACTATATATTGAATCTGTTTCTTGCATTATTCAATTATGTTATGATATTAATTATCAGCTAATTTACTTTTATTTTCCCCGTTACCGCACTATTTATCAAACTCGCCTTGTACTCCTTCAACTTCTCTATTTCCTGCTCTTTGAGCGAAATGGCAGTGGCGATTTTGGAAGTGATGGTTTCGATAAATTCTGAAATTATGTTTTGCTCTTTTATTGCTGGAAATGGAATCTTAATATTTCCAATACTATTGGTCGAGATATTTGGTTGTTGACCAGTAATATCTATTTCTCTTTCAAACGATTGAACAAACAATGAATCTAAAATTATAAAGTAAATCCATTTCTTATTTAAATTTTCTAAAGGCTTTAAAACCGCATTTCTTTGATTCAATAATATTTTAAAATCATCTTCTATGATTGTCGCTTTAATTCCAGTAGATATAATAGGACGGGTTAACGCAAAAACTAAATCATTTTTATTGACACGAAATTGAGGTAATTGATAATAGTATTTTTCATCAATAAAAGACTCATCTGACCAATCGGTCTTCATCGTTTGAATATTTGCAATCTTCATCACGCGTACGCCTTCATCTTTAAATTCATTGCTATTAAAAGCATATCCATTAATAATTTTGCCGAGTTGTTTAATTTTCTTCACCTCCCAACCCTCCGGTATTTCCCCAATCCATTCCACGCCGCTGTCTTTTAGTTTTACGTCAGGATTTAAACCACGGGTAACAGCTTTGTGAATGAGTATTTGCCGGCGTTCTTTGAGCAAGTCTATTTGCTTATCTTTGATGCCAATGGCTTGGTCGATCAAAGCGGTTTTGCGATCGAGAAAGGTGGCAATGGCAGTTTGCTCGGGAAGAGGAGGAACTAAAACTGTAACTCTTTTAAAATCTTCATAATGCATATCCCACTGTCCAACTCTGACTCCATAGGATATTCTATTATATTCACCGATATAGGAATTGCATCTAAGTAATCGATGAAGATATTCAGAGTAAATATTCTTAGAAGTAATTTTACATGTAATATATGCAGGACTGACAATTCCTTTAAAGGAACTGACCCCCATTGAACCTTGCCAGGCTTTCATTTTGTTGACAACTAAGTCGCCAGGCGCAACTGCTTTGTAATTAGTTTTGTCTAGTGAAGTGGCATTATGGTTATCATCCCGTGAATCTTTCTGAATTACTCCATATTCGCGATAAACTGATAAAACCTCAAAGTCAGGATGATTTTTATCACTTTTTAATTCCATTAAAGATACTAATGATACTGCCATCCAATGTTCCGGAATTTCGCCCAACCATGCCTCTCCGGAGTGTTTGTAGGTGGGGTATTTGGGTAGGTTAATCATTGTCGAGTTCATATTTAATTTTGTCGGCATTAATTAATTGGCGCAATTCTTCTTCTTTTGGTAGGTATAAACGGTATTTGCTGGCAAATAACTTCTCATTTTCAGCCAGTACCGAATATTTCACAATGGTTTCATCTTTTTCAGTACACAGAATTAGCCCGATGGTTGGATTGTCGTCGTCACCCTTTTTCAAATCGTTGTACATACGAACATACATATCCATCTGGCCAATGGCTTCGTGGCTAAGCTTACAGGTTTTCAGGTCGATAAGCACAAAACATTTGAGGTAAAAGTTATAAAATACGAGATCGATAAAAAAATCGGAAGTGTCGGTTACAATGTGTTGTTGTCGGGCAACAAAAGCAAAACCTTTGCCTAATTCCATTAAAAACAATTGCAAGTGGTTAATTAACGCAGTTTCAATGGTGTTTTCGGTATGCCGGGTTTCGACAGGCAAACCTAGAAACTCAAATATATAAGGATCTTTAATAATGTTTGCAGGTTTTTCATTTACGTCGGTCATGGGTTCAATTACCCGGCCTAAATACTGCGATGAAATATTCCGTTGTAAGGTTCGGGTATCCCAATTCCCCTCTGTTGCAAGTTGAATATAGCGATTCCGGGAGTCCGGCTTATCAATTCGACTTAGTATCCGATAATGTGTCCAACTCAATTTGGTACGCACCGCGTTCCAAATTGGGAAAGCCAGATAGAAAGCCCTGATGTTATTCAGGTTTCTTTCGTCGAATCCTTTACCAAATTCGAGCGTTAATTGTTTACTTAGGTTTTTTAAAATAGATTTTCCATAAGCTGCTTTGTGTCTTCCCTCTTGCTCGTCTTCAACAATCAGGCACCCAATTTCCCAATACATTTTCAACAAAATAGCATTGTTGCTGCTATACGCAATCGATCGGGACTCGGCTATAACAGCCGCAATTGAAGCAAGCAGCGAAGTATTATTTTCGAGTTTAGTCATTGTTTTCTCTGTTCATTCTCTAATTTTAAATTGGCTTAATCTTCAACCAATTGTCGCTATAGTCTGGCGACAATGTTCCTATGTCATGCTTAATATTTCACGAATTAAACCATCGCTCTCACTTTCCAAAGTCAGAATATCAGCCGAAACGTCTTCAATGCTTCGCAGTGGTTTGTGCCGGTAGAAGTATTTGTTAAAACTAATCTCGTAGCCTGTTTTGGTGGCATCAAGGTTAATCCAGGCTTCTGGAACATGGGGTTTTACTTCACGAAGAAAATAATTGTAGATGTTTTCTTTGAGTGGCACGTTTTCGGTGTCGCGCAAATCACTTTCTGTTTCGTATTCAATATATTCGCCCTTTTTACCCGAGGCAAAATAACCAAAGTCAGCCAATTGGTTTACAGTACATCCCAAATGGCCGAGCAGTTGTTCCAGTTTTTCGCCCGTCAGTTTTGTAATGCCTTTTACCACTTTTTCTGCCGATGCATCGTACCAGCTTACCGCATTTAAAATGGCATTCTTTTCGGCAGGAGATACGTTGCTCTTCAAGGCTTTTGCTGCTTCATTCACTTTATCGCGGAAAAGATTATAGTCGTTGTACTCGTTGGTGCCAATTGCTTTCATGAGTTCGGTTGCCCTGGTCATCAAATCGAGTTGCTTTTGCCAGGTTGAAGCGCTCACCAATGCCCGGCTTTGTTTGGAATTCAGGTTCAGTTCCTGTTTTTCGCACCAATCGAGGATGGTTTTTTCGTATTTTGAAAGTTGGGTATAAATAGCTGCTCCAAACTGTTCATACGCCCATTGCATTGGTTCCCGCAACGATTTGTCAAAGCGTAATTCAGCAATTCGTTCTGCGGTAAATTGCGCTTTCAGTCGTTTGGGGCGCTCAATGCTGACTTTATAATAACCAAAATCTTTATTGTCAAATATTTGTGAAGCAATCCCTTCTTCACCGGTGCGCTCAATTGTTTTCATCCCGGAATACACCGAAACTATTTCATGGATATGTTCAGGAGCAAATTCGCAGTTTTTGTTCCCGAGGTTTTTGCGGAGTTTGCGGTAAAGCTGTCCGGCATCAATCAACTGAACTTTACCTTTTCTGCCGGGCATTTTACTGTTGCTCAATATCCACACATAGGTAGTAATCCCTGTGTTGTAAAACAAATTGTTGGGCATCTGCACAATGGCTTCCAGCCAATCGTTTTCGATGATGTACCTCCGGATATTGCTTTCGCCGCCACCGGCATCGCCCGTAAACAGGCTCGATCCATTGTGAACTGAGGCAATCCGTGAACCCGCCGGACTTTGTTTTAATGTCTTCATTTTATTAACCATCTCCATCAGAAACAACAACTGTCCATCCGAAGAGCGGGGTGTTGCATCGGCATCTTCTTCAATACCCCAGTAGTTTTTTAGCTTGACCTGGAAACGGGGATCGATAATCTCCTTCCCGTCTTTGATGTATTTTTGCTCGCTTGCCCACGATTTCCCGTAAGGCGGATTCGAAAGCATAAAGTCGAATGTTGTTCCGGCAAATTCATCGGTAGATAGGGTCGAACCAACACGGATATTCTCAGGATTGTTGCCCTTGATCATCATATCAGATTTGCAGATCGCATAAGTTTCGTCATTGATCTCTTTCCCATACAAATAAACATCGCCTTTTGCACAAATTTCACCTTCGTCGTCCTTGATAAAGTTTTGAGATTCGGTAAGCATACCGCCGCTTCCGCAAGCCGGGTCGTAGATGGTCATTACAGGTGGCAATTTGTCTTTTACCGGTTCGAAAATAATATGTGTCATAAGGTCGATCACCTCACGCGGGGTAAAGTGTTCTCCGGCTTCTTCGTTGTTTTCTTCGTTGAACTTACGGATCAATTCTTCAAACACATAGCCCATTCCCAGATTAGAAAGTGGTGTTAATTTTCTTCCATCCGGGTCTGATTTCTCAAATGGGGTTAGGTTGATATGTGGCGAAGTAAATTTCTCCAATACATCCAAAAGCACATCTTTCGAGGCCATGTGCCTGATCTGGCTTTTGAGATTAAATTTATCAATGATCTCTTTGACATTGTCGCTAAAGCCGTTCAGGTAATTCTCAAAATTTGCCTGGAGAATTTGCTGGCTGTTGGTTGCGGTGTCGCACAATCGTTGTAATGTCCATTCGCTGGTGTTGTAAAACACATAACCAGATACATCACGAAGGCCCTTTTCGTCCCACTCAATAAACTTGGCATCATCTCGTTGGAAAACCAGTTCTTCCATTACAGCATCTTTGGTCGGCTCAAGCAGGGCATCCAATCGGCGAAGAACAACCATTGGAAGTATTACGTCACGGTATTTACCGCGCACATAAACATCTCTCAAACAGTCGTCTGCGATTGACCAGATAAAGGAAACTATTTTATTGTGTGAAGCTGAATTCATAAAAATATAATCTTTTTAAAGGCTAACGTTAATTAATAATATGGCTTCAAAATTAAGGATTAAGAGGATTAAACCCGTCTTTTAAGACTAATTTATCTGCATAATCTGAGAATTGCAGATATTGAATTTCAATATCCGGCGATAACTTTTCATTTAATAATCCAACCAATTCTTTATCAATTAACAGATGAAGTTTAGGTGCAAGAAAATAGGCATTAATACCCTTACTCTTTGCTATTTTATCAAGATCCGGATCTGATTTTTCATGTTTAAACCGACCGCTCTGGACATTTTGCATAATACAGTAGTAAAAGTACAATTCAGTAATGATGCCTACTTTATTGTTGGCGTGTGCCTTCAGTTCGAAAAGCAGAAGCTCATTGTTTTTACTAATGCCCCATATGTCAATGGCACTTTTAAGTCGGGGAAAGATGGAGGTTAATTTTGATACGGATTTTTTGAAGACACCTACTGGCAATTGCCGGTTTAAGTAATCTGCATTTGTTTTCAATTTTAAGGGATCTGCCCAATCTCCTTTTGAAAATTTATCCTCAAGTATGCTCTCAGCGCCTTGCGGAATATTTTTATCCCTATTATTGGATGGCGAATTCAGGTAATAAGTTTCTGATTCATTAATTATCAAGGCAGTCAGATAGGGGATGCAATTTGATTTTATTTCAAACCACGAATTAAAGTCTTTGGAGAAATTAGTTGCCCGAAACAGGAACCGCTGATAATGGCCATTATCTGGTAAATTATTGAGATCCCACGAAAGAATTACTTTATCAAACTTCCCCCACCGCTTTAATACGAGCGCCCATCCTTCAAATGCGGCAGCGTCGTCCTGCATATTTTTCTCAACAGATTTTGACGAAATATGCATTTCTACATCATTGCCGACAATTGTAAACTCAATATCACGCGGCAGCCTGATATTATTGGACTTATTTCCTTCTAAGTTAAAGGTGGCTTTTATTCTTTTAAGAACATCCGTTCGGTCATTACTCATTTGATTGTTTTTTAAAGTAGATATTCTTTCCCGTCTTCCCAGATTTCAACATTTGCAAAGCCCTCTTTTTCAAGATACTGCTTCATTTTATCCGGGCATTCTGTATGGATTGGAACAATCTTAAGAGGATTGATTGCCATGACAAGCATTTTAATATCGGTCAAAGTTGCATGGCCGCTTGTGTGAATTAGCTCAAAATCGACCTTCCCTGATGTGTTCAAATCAATAATCGAATCACTGCAATACGTTTTGTGTCCATCTTCCAGGTAACCTTCATATTGTGAGTAAACTAATTTGATTACTCCTTTGGGCAATAATGCTTCAATTAATTTCTGATTTGGGCAGCGTAAAAAATAGACAAACTCCTTTGGATTTTGAAAGATTTGATTGCCAATATCTTTCTTAATCACCCGATCCTTAAAGTCGCTAAATTTCGGATCACTAATCCTGGACAACTGGCTCGGATGATTGTAAACACAGATTGTCTCCCAATCGATGGTAGGCAATCCTTTCGATTTTTCATGAACGACTTCTAAAGCCCAGGCATTGTATATGTCAATGATCAGTCTCTTCTTATGCGAATTACAAGCTTTCACAACCGAAACCAGGCGATCGATATTCTGTGCCGAACTAACCACAAATGTTGCGTTCTCCTGATCTTTTATAATAGTGGAGATGGCTTCATAGACTGATTGTTCTGTGGGGTATTTTTGATTTGAACGTTCCACCATTGTACCTTCAGTCAAAAATAGATCAATGTTCTTAGGTGGTTCTTGTAGTAATTTGTAATAAAGCTTATTTTTCCAACCAGTTGACCTGAAGTCCCCGCTATAGAACAGGCGCTTACCATCCGCCTCGATAACAAAAGCAAAAGCTTCAGGAGAAGAGTGATCCATCAGGTAAGGATAGACCTTGAAGGTATTTAGGACTATAAATTCTTTCCAGGGTTGGAAAAGGATGAAATTTGATTTGGGGGATTCTTTCCCAAGGAAGATTTTCGTTGCGGATATCAGGCCTAGCGATACCTGGCCAATATAAACTGGTACGTCAGTTCCAACATTTTCCATCAGCCCATAATGATCCTGGTGCGGATGCGATATAATCAAAGCATCGACATTGTTAGCGGTATAACTTACATCCGGATTCACTGTACTCAGCGGTTCACCAAGATCAAGCCATAATACCTTCCCATTATCAGCAGTTAATTCAACACAGTTACCCCCAATTTCATGGGTGCCACGATAGATTTTGACTTTCATTTAAAAAAGGTGAGATGTAAGTCTTTTGTACCGTAATTACACGAAAGACGATTGTCTTCGAAATATATTAAATCAAAAATTTTGTTACTAGAAAGCTCAAGCTCGAGTTTAAAAATCTCCGAAATTGTCATAGGACTAAATTAGTTTAAATATATGTTCGTTGGAAGCCACTATCAATCAATATAAAGTGATTATATATTATCATAATCCTCAGAACATCTATTTTTATTTATTAAATTTTAAAAGTAGTGAATATAATTTTGAAAATAGAAATAAACTGCGCAATTTTTTAAAATAATAAATTGCGGATAAAGTATTCCGAAAATTTAATTCAGTATTGCTTCAAAGCATTCTTATAGGTTGCTTTCACTTGCTGAATTAAAATTTCAGGCTGAATGACTTTTACATTTTCACCATATTTGAGGATTTCCTGTAGAAAATCATGTGTCAGATAGACCTTTAGTTTAATGCGGACTTCATCTGCATTGTCAACAATAACTTGCTGGGTTTCGTGCAGCGGCAATGATTTTATGTATTTTCCCTGGAAAGCATCGAACTGAAGAATAACTTCGTGTAGTTCATGGTCGGTCGGACTAATTATTCCGAAGCAAAACTTGTAATATTCATTGATATCGAAGGTTTTTGAAGGTTTAAACCGGGTTTTGGAAATCTCCAGTTGGGATAAGCGGTCCAGAGCGAAGCTTTTAATCTGTCCGTCCTTCAAATCTTTGGCGAGCACATACCAGCGGTTGCTGAATTCTTTCAACGCATACGGCTCAACAGTCCGATGGGTGATTTCATCCTCCCAGTATTTCTGGTAGGTAAATGAAATTCGCAGGTTATTTGTTATTGAATGAAGCAACCCATTTAGATTTTCAGTTCCCTGTGGCTTGCGTTTTTCAAATTGAATGGACCGGAAACTGCTTTCAGCCATTTTCAGCGCATTAAAAGTATCCAATGCCTCCATTCTGCGTTTGCTTACTTCCGATAGTTCTTCTTCATTGATGGCGTAAACCTTCAGTTTAAAATCATAATTGATTTCAATATCGTTTATCGAACAAATATCCTGCAGATCCCGTTGGAACTGCCGCTTTGAGATATTTAAATCATATCCCTGCATTTCAGACTGCCTCTTAAGATAAGCATCAATCTGCTCAAAAGTTGCAGGTCCCATTTTGAGTTTGTTCAGAATGTGCATGTTGCGTAAGAATAATTCCCGTTTTGCCATAGCCGATAATTTTATGATTCAAAAGTAGCCGTAACCTACGCCAAAATCTGTCATAGGCACAAGAAAATTCAAATATTAAATTAATTGGTGCAATAATATATTCCCCAACGACACCTGCTGTCTTTCTCTCAAGGGATATTTGCAGCCAACCTTAAAATCAAACATTGATGGCAAATACGAACATAGAGAAATCACAGGATTCAAACATCCGAGTATTAATTAACGGGATGACAGCTGTTTCAATTGAAGTTAAAAACAGAGTGACTCATCAAAATGAGCTAAAATGGGGCTTTACTGATGCTGAAAATCATTTAGTCGTTGAACCCATTTACGATGAAGTCAACCCTTTCGAAGAAAATGGACTCGCCATGGTCATGTTAAGAGTTGATCAATCCAAAACAGAAAGATTCGGTTTCATCAACAAAAAAGGGAAGGTCATTTCACCAATCATTTATGAAATAGTTTGGTCGTTTAGTATCGCTTGCTTTGCAAAAGTCAGGAAGAACGGGAAATGGGGGTTTGTTAATGAATCCGGTGAAGAGATCATTCCGGTGATTTACGAATTTATAAAACCTTTCCATATGGGTTTAGCTGCAACTAAGTGTAAAGGCAAATGGGGTTATCTGGATACCAGGGGTGAAATTCATATTCCTTTTCTGTATGATGATGCCAGGAATTTCGAGAATGGCACGGCGTTGGTGAGTCTGGGAGGTAAGTACATTTACATTGATTCAAGCGGAAATAAGACACATTAAATTGATATACAACATTTTATTTTCTTTAATTTAAAATTTTCATTTTTGTAGAATAGCAGTAGGGTTTAGTCCCTCTAAAACCGCCAAAAATTTAAAAATAACAAGAACTCTTTTTTGTCTTTCATCCCGTCATCTTTTGTCGTGGTATTGGTGTAATTTCGGTCGACAATTGTATAAGAAACGACAAAAGGAACAACTCTTAAAATCAATCACATGCACATAACCTGTATTTC
>JBBQHB010000098.1:0-18394 GCA_038323575.1 Bacteroidales bacterium
CGAAAATATTAATTGCCAGCAACAGGTAATTGAGTTCAACAACCCTTTGCTGAAAAACCTCCGGGCCATAGGCAAACTCCCAATGTGCGGTCATGGCATCAATTCCCATTAAGTTCAGTATCGGGATCAATACCTTTCCCCAAGTTTTCTGTGCCGGGAAAGTGCCCTGAAAAGTATCGCAGCAATCGACAAAAAGACAATCAGGACTATCGGCCCTAATCTGTTTTACAATAGCAGCAATGCGGGCATAACCTCCTGCTTTACGATATACCGCGTGGTAGCCTTCCCGGAACATTTCCTGGTGTAAATCAAAATAAGCATGACTGTCGTTCATTTGAACGATGGTTAGCGACGTTCTATCTGACATAATCTATACTCCTTTATTTTTAGCGCACGTCATCTCTCCCCAGCGTATTATCAGGTCCATCCTGAATATTTCATGAGATTTTAATTTAGTTGTATTACTATATTCGATCTTAAGATCCATAGTCGTTTCTATGAGACTTATCCAAGCCACTGTGGATTGTGGGCTGTTCCGTCGAAACGAATGCTGGTCTTAAACAGCTCGTAGTTTCCGGTTGCTGCCGCCTTGGCCGTTCGTCTGAGTAAATCCGCGACGTAGTCACTGCTTAACGGTTTGAATGTATTTGCGGCCTCAATTGCCTGGTCGAGTATTTTCATACTATCGATTCCTGTAATTACGGTTGAGGTTGGCAGGTTCATTGCATAGTGTAGACACTCAATTGGAGTAACAGTCTTACTCTGGAGAATGAATGGGTCGCCCATCGATTTCATTCCCAATATGCCAATCTCGTCTTTTATCAGCAGTGGGAGAACCTGGTGTTCGAAACTTCTAAAATGCGCATCCATAACGTTCAGGGGCATCTGTACGGTATCGAATCGGAATTGGTGGGCGGCAGCTATTTCCAGCATTCTCAGATGAACAAAGGGGTCTTTATGCCCGGTAAAGCCGATATAACGAATCTTTCCCGCCTGCTTTGCTTTCAACATTGCCTCGATTGCGCCTCCCTCCGCGAAAATGCGGTCCGGATCTTCAAGCCGGATAACCTCGTGAAACTGCATCAGGTCAACGTGATCGGTCTGCAATCGCCGCAGGGATTCGTCAATCTGTTTTGCAGCGCTCTGCTTGGTTCTGCCATCAATTTTAGTCATCAGAAATGCCTTTTGACGGTAGCTGTCGTGCAAGGCCTTGCCCATACGGATTTCGCTCACACCGTCATTGTAATCCCAGCAGTTATCAAGAAAATTGATTCCATTGTCGATTGCTTTGCGAATAATACGGATACTTTCTGCTTCCGTAATTGTTGAAGTGCCCATGTGATAACCGCCAAGCCCGATGGGGGAAACTTTCTCTCCCGTGCGGCCCAGTGTCCGGAGGGGGACTTCTCCCTTGGCATTTTCTCCAAACAAGAGTGAGGAAGAGCCCGCTATAATCGAGGCGCTGGCGGCAATTTCCAAAAATTGTTTGCGAGTAACCGCTGTCTGTTTTGCTGTAATGGTCTTCATAGGTTTTCCTTTCCTTTTTTGTTGTTCATTAAATCTTGTCCTGGGACATAACCTTTTCAAACGGCGGCTCAACGACCGTCGAACAACCGGACTCTTGCTTTTCCTGACCAAAACAGAATGCTGCGCGAAGGACAGAATTGCCAGTACCCGCGCCCCATGTAGTCCTCAATGTTAGCCCTTGATAAAGGCGAGCAAATCTGCGTTGAGCTTATCCTTATGCGTTTCTGCCAGGCCATGAGGATCGCCGGGATAGATTTTCATCGTCGCATTTTTGATAAGTTTCGCTGCTAACATGGATGTGATGGCGATTGGCACAATCTAATCGTCATCGCCATGGATGATCAGTGTCGGAATGTCGAACTTCTTAAGATCCTCTGTAAAATCCGTTTCGGAGAAGGCTTTGATGCATTCCAGTTCGTTCCTGAGACCGCCCTGCATCCCCTGAAACCAGAATGCGTCACATATGCCCTGCGAGACTTTGTTGCCCTTCCGGTTAGCGCCAAAGAATGGGGTTGTCAGATCCTTGAAGAACTGAGAACTGTCAGCTGCAACACCGGAACGGATGTCGTTAAACTTATCGATGGGTACTCCGTCCGGATTGGCCTTTGTCTTCAGCATCAGCGGCGTTACCGAGCCCATTAGTACTACCCTGGCAACACGTGATGTGCCATGACGTCCGATGTATCGGGCAACTTCGCCACCTCCGGTGGAGTGGCCGATCAGGGTTGCGCCTTTCAGGCCGAGTGTATCCATCAGTTCTGCAAGATCGTCGGCATAGGTATCCATATCGTTGCCATTCCACGGCTGAGCAGACCGTCCATGACCGCGGCGGTCATGCGCAATGCAGCGATAACCATGCGATGCCAGAAACATCATTTGCGACTCCCATGCATCGGCATCGAGCGGCCATCCGTGGCAAAAAACAACAGGCTGGCCTAAACCCCAATCTTTGTAGTAAATTTTTGTTCCGTCTTTTGTTTTGATTGTACTCATGTAATCCTCTCTTTCGTTTTTTATCATTCAAAACTTTATAGATAGCAGGCATCTGGTTTGTTAATAATTTTGTAAATGCATCATTACATGTGATTTACAGTATCTTAGGCGAGGTTTTGCGTTTGTTTAAGTGATCAGCTCAGCCCTGATTTTTTAAATGTTCAGCAGCTTCCTTTTCCAGTTTTTTCAGCCTGGTATAATAATCGGGAAACTCCTTTAAATGCGCCAAGGCTATTTCACAAGTCAATTTTCCATCATTGTTTCTGACATTGGTCACTGTGAATAATGTCCCAAAGATCGTACGTATTCGTTCAGCTTAAGGTCAATGAAATAATAAAGCATCGTTCATCAAACATTGCATGAACGATGCCTTTATAAAAGAGATGATTAAAGATCTGAAAGTAGCTTGTGCAATTCTTCTTTTGTTTTGCCGAGTTTAATTTGAAGCTTTCCATACATCTCCTCCTTCTTGCCTTCTGCAAACATCAGGTCATCGTCTGTTAAGTTTGCATACTTCTGTTTGAGTTTGCCTTTCAACTCATCCCAGTTCCCTTTCAATTCTGTTGTGTTCATTTAGTTTATTTTTAATTGTGAATAAATGTTTACACTATAAAGTTTGGTACATTTTTCCCGGAAAGCGTTACACAATTATGGGAAAAGGTTACATGATTCACGCATTTTCCAACGCACCCTCATTTATTTTTCTCTTTTTCCTGCTTCTTAAAGTATCCTCTCAACAAAAAATTGCCCTGGGCGGCTTTCAGGTCTTCATCGAGTTTTTGAGAACTGCTTTCGAGGTTTTTAATGGTTTGTTTCAACCGGGCACCTGATTCCTCGTCGTGCAACAATATCCCTACCGAAGTTTTTGGATTGCTGCCTGCCTCCTTTAAATTGCTAATGAGGTCGGAAGCATTATCAGCCATAACCTGTAATTTCAATACCGAAGTTTTCAGGGAATTAAAAACAATGGTGTCACTGGTCAATTCTCTGGCAAGGGTCCCTTTTTTATTGAGGCCATCGCTGAACTTTGCCAGTGAACTCAATAATTCCTGAGCTTTGTCTGAGGCATTTTGAAGGGAAAGCGTGGCTGAGTCGAGATGGGCATAAACCGCATTGTCGTTTAATAATTTGCCGATTGTTCCTTCGCCTTTGGCTATTTTGCTGCTGATCAGTTTAAAATCATTGGTGATTGCCAGCAGGTTCTTGTTGTTTTCCTGAAGGGTATTGATCATATCATCCGAAGTAAATGTTTTCTCTACACGCAGCGTATCCCCTTCTTCAATCTGTGGTGATTTGGGCGTTCCGCCGTAGATGATCAGTATTTTGTTCCCGATCAGTCCGTCTGTGCTCAGTTTTACATAGGAATCTTTGCGGATATAGGGCAATGCGTTTTCTTCTACCTTGATCATTACTTTTACTTTGCTATCGGCATAAAACTTCAGGTTACTGACTGAACCGACTTTTACACCGGAGAACCATATATTGTTGCCGACCTTTAGTCCGCCTACATCATCAAAAAGTGAAACCACTTCGATTTTCTTTTTGAATGTTTCATGCAGGTTTCCGATGATAAGAATGCCGGCGACCAGGAATATTATTCCTACAAAAACAAAAAGTCCGACTATTACTGCTCGTTTGTTGGGAGATGTGTTCATTTGTTTATGTTATAAAATTGTAATCGTAAAAACCTTTTACCTGTTCATCAGCAGTATCAAAAACCTCGTGAAAATCACCAATCCGCGTAAACCGCCCTTCTACAAACATGGCGATCCTGTCGCCGGTTTCTTTAGCGCAGGTGAGGTCGTGGGTAATTATGATGGAGGATGTGTTGTATTTCTGCTGAACCTGGTTGATAAGGTTATTGATTTCAAAACTGGTGATGGGGTCTAATCCTGCCGTCGGTTCGTCATACAACATGATTTCAGGACGGAGAATAAGGGTGCGTGCAATGCCGATTCTTTTGCGCTGCCCTCCGGAAAGGTCTGCCGGCATTTCATTTATTTTATCTTCCAAACCTACTGCATCCAGCACTTCTTCAATTTTTTGTGTAATTTGCTTTTTGGTCAGATCTTTAAAATTCATTTTTAACGGAAATTCCAGATTCTGGTGTATGTTCATACTGTCATACAGCGCGCTGCTTTGAAATGAAAAACCAATACGAAGCCTTAAGGCATTCAATTCTTTGTCCGTTAACTGATCTACGTGCATGCCAAGAACAATGACTTCGCCCTTGTCAGGTTTGAGCAACCCAATCAGGATCTTGATTAAAACAGATTTTCCGCTGCCTGACTTACCCAGTACAACCACATTTTCGCCTTTGTGAACAGTCAGGTTTACGCCTTTGAGTACGTCAAGATCGTCAAAAGATTTGTATAAATCCCGGATGACGATCACTGTTTCATCCTTACTTATAATATGATTGTAGTTTAGATTTTCCATCTTTTAAAAGTATCGTATCCAGTTAGAAATCTGCACAATGATGATTTCTTCAACAAAAATCAGCATCATGGCCATTACTACTGCCTGGTTAGCAGCTTTACCTACGCCACGCGTTCCCTTGGTTGCGAAAAAACCTTTGTAACTGCCCACAATGCCTATGGTGAATCCGTAAACTAGAGATTTTACCACGGATGTAAACAGATCAAGGAAATTGATCGTTGAAAATGAGTTTTGAAAAAAAGTCATGAAACTGGTATCTTCTCCTGCCCGGACATTTACATAAGAACCCAGCAGGCCCACTACAATACAATAGAACGAAAGGATGGGAATGGTAATCATGGCAGCCGTAACACGTGTAACTACCAGGTATTTAAAGGGATTGATCGCGGAAACCTCCATGGCGTCTATTTGCTCGGTTACCTTCATTGATCCCAGCTCCGCTCCGATGCCGGACCCTACTTTGCCGGCACATATGAGTGCAGTAACCAATGGACCCAATGCTTTTACAATGGCAATTCCAATCAGCGAGGGAAGCCAGGAGGTGGCACCGAAATCTTCCAGCGAAGGGCGTGATTGCTTGGTGAACACAATACCGATGATAAAGCCGGTAAGTGTGATGAGAGGCAGAGCCTTTATCCCGATCTCAAAGCATTGGTTGATGACTTCCCTTATATGGAACGGGGGCACAAAGGCCTGTTCGAAATATTGCACGACGAATTTGTAAGCCCTGTTTGCGCTCATAAAAAATCCGTCAACTCCTTTGGAAAAAATATATTTTTTGGTGCCGCTATTGATCACGAATTCATCTTTATATTAAATTCTAATTTTTTTAATTACCTGTAAATCAATGTGATTTTTTACCGGCTTCCCGCTCATGCATACTACTAAGGAGTTTGTATGCAGCTACGGGTATACTCTCCGGAACAGTATCATTTTCCAGCGACTTCTTCAAATCGTCCAGCAAATCACTGAATCCTTTTGAATGCTGCTTATGGAATATATGGTGTGCACCCCGGCGCAGCGGAACTGATACCGCACCCTGATTGACCAATGAATTGAGCAGTTCAGGCCAGGCAGCTTTTTTGAATTTCTGCAGCGCTTTTGCCGCCAGCCAGGCTACATCACTCTCTTTGTCGTTGAGCGCTTTTACGAGTGAAGGAATGGATCTCGGATCGCAGATTTCACCAAGCGCTTTGGCTGCCTCCCAGCGAGCCTTGTAAACATTCGAATTCTCCATTACCAGAGACAAAGGCAGAACAGCCTTTTTCCCCATGTTTACCAGTGATTTCCGGGCTTTTCTGCGTTCTTTGTCATCAGTGTTTTCCAGCAGTTTTATCAGGACTTCGGTATTATTTTCATCCACTTTTTTTAATTCGTTCATCGCATTGGTTTGCTATTTTAACTTTTTAATTCATTCAATTGAACAATATTTGTTAAGCTTCGTGCTTTACGGCAAAATAATCCCTGACAAATGCTTCAATCTGGCCATCAGTCATCTTGTCAACTGTTTTAACATCTGCAATGAGATCGCCAAGATTCTTCTCTTCGAGTCGTTTTTTAAGTTCGCCTTTGGCTTCACCCGGTCCAATGATCAAAATTGATTCTGAATCATGGATAAATGAAATGATATCATCATAGTAAATGTTGAGATGTTCCGTTAGCGCATTCTGTTGTTTACCATCCGTATGAACCAGCCTTGGTTCAAAGGATCCCTTTAGAATTGAATCGCCGGTACGGCGAAGCTGTTTTTCAACATCCGAAGGGTAATGTTTAGTTGCCTCACTTTTATCCCCGACATTGATCATTACAACAATTGCTTTGCTGTGGTCAATCCATAAACCCGTTTTTGCTTTCATAATTAATTGTTATACTGCTATATATCTAATCTTTGGCAAGATTTTCAAGTTCTTCAGCTCTGCTGCGCATCTCATTTGCATCCTTCTTCATTTTTTTCCTGATGTCTTTAACTGACTTATCTTCTCCGGTAAAAGGAGTGCCTTGCGTTTTGCTACAGGTATGATTGGTAAACAGAATTTTGAGGGCAATTCCGAAAAGTGTCCCGATAAATATTCCTCCTATTACTGTACCGGCTCCGTATGATTTTTTCATTTTTTTTTAAATTAATAATATACAATAAGTTACCATTTTTAATGTCTGCAACCGCGGTGATTAATTGAGTGTAAAGGTGGATTTCTCTCCCATGATAAGTGTTACATAATTTTTGGAATTATTTACATGATTGACACATTTTCAGTAATGTCAGCCATGGGATTTTCATTGGTAATAGACTAAAATAAACCCAGATTAGGGACCAACTGATCAATGAAATATTCCGGAATCCGGAGCCATACTAATTCAATTGGATCAGATTAAAAGAGAGTGGAGTAGGAGATGCCAGGTTATCGTTGATCGGACACCTGTTTTTGATTGCCTTAATCCATTCCCCTGTTAATTCCGGAGAAGCATCGGTAATTGGCGTAAAAGCGACATCTATCTGCTTGAATCCCGCCCGGTCATCTTCTGATTGTCCTAAGAGACGGGCGGGATTCAGGTTGCCGCTGACCGCAATCGTCAGCTTTTCGACTTTGATGCCCAATTCGCGTGCGGTCAGGTGGGCAACGACATTCAGACAGCCTGCATAACCTGCCAGCAGGAATTCTACCGGATTGGCTCCCAGGTCGTCTCCACCCAAAGCCGGCGGTTCATCTATCACCAGCGTGAATTGTCTCACATTTGCATCAAAACGGGCTGCCGTTTGTGCTTCTCCTTCGATTTTAAAAATTAAATCTGCCATGGTATATTTGATTTTGGTTTAAAAAAAAGCCCCTCACGATGGTGAAGGGCTGTATTGTTGTTTAATAACATTCTGTTTAATCTAACAATGCATAGTTAGGCCCTTCTTATGTTTTAACAACATACAGCTATACATACACATTGAGCTATTTGAGAAGGATTGAATCATTTCTTTTTTTTGTTCGATGCAGATTTCGACTTGCATCCATGGCAAACCTAAGTAATATTCTTTATCTATAAGTGGTCTAAATTTAAATTTTGCTTTTGGTAACATAGATTTAACGCTTATACCCGAATTAGGGTATGGCTACTATTGGTATCAAACGATTTAACTGTTTTTTCAATGCGGTTTTTGCACATCTCGCAGTTACCTGACACCTTGATTGACAGGTGCTCCAGTGAACTGACAGGGTGACTCTGAGTCGCCCCGACTGTTGAAGAAACTATCGTATTCACGATAATTGTGTTTCAATCCAACCACCTCGCCAATTATAATGATTAAAGGTGTCTTGTATCTGACTGGTTGGTCTATCGTCTCTTGAAGCGTTGAATAGTACTCCTCCTGATCGCTGCCGGAGACATTGTATACCAACAAAACAGGAGTATCAGGTGACCACCCTTTTTTTACAACTTCCTCCGCAATGTAGCGAAGATTGGAGGCCCCCATGTAATATACGAGCGTTCCTGATAATGGAACGTGGATCTGTCTGGTGGCATGCCCGGTAATAAACGAAACAGATGAGGCTATTCCTCTATGTGTTAATGGAATATGTGTAAAGGCGGCGGCTGCAAGAGCGGCTGTCACGCCCGGGACTACTCCAACCTCGATATGCCGGCGTTCCAGGTATTCAATTTCCTCTCCTCCATGGGCAAACAGCATGGGATCACCTCCTTTGAGGCGAATAACTGTTTTGCCAGAGATAGCGGCTTCGTAAAGCAGCAGATTGATTTCGGTCTGCTCAATGCTGTGGTTGCCTTTGCGTTTTCCTACATAAATTTTTTCTGCCCGAAATTTTAAAAGAAATTCTTTATTTACAAGATCGTCATAGAAAATGACATCAGCGGTTTTTAAAAGCTTATATCCTTTTATAGTGAGTAATTCAGGATCACCCGGGCCGAATCCAACCAACCACACTTTACCGTTTGAAGAGATCTGTGTCATTTTCGAGATTTTCTTTGATTTTGTTTCTAATAGCAATTGCACGACGCACATCCTGACCGTTAGAGCCTACCGCAACAGTGATATGGTCGCGTTTATAAATGGCAGGAGAGACGAAATCGCACATACAGGGATTATCCACCACATTGGTAAGTATCCCAAGAGTTTCGGCATCGGTTTTTATAAGCATGTTCAACTCGTTAATATTTGTGCAGGCGTACACCAGAAAAGCGCCTTCAAGGTCGGATTTTTCATATGGTTTTTCCTGGTAAGTATAACCCTTTGTTTTTATACTTTCGCACACTTCAAGGGCAGCAACAGAAATATTTCCCGTGAATTGTTCCAGAAAACTGATTTTGTGGCTGGCAATTTGGCCACCACCGATCACAACAATTTTTTTGTCGGTAATATTGATCGATATAGGCAGAAAAACCGATTTTTGTTCTTCGCTAGATTTCATAATCGGGTGCATTTTTCACTGTTCGTCCGGTTTCAATTCGATTCCATAATCTTTCGTGCAGATAGTACAGGGTTATTTTGGTAAATATTTCGAAGAGGCTTATTGAGATAGCCAACTTGAATTTACCGGTGACGAGGAATGAAATTATGAAAGTGTCTATTGTGCCTGTTAATCGCCAACTTATAGCCTTAATTATGCTCCGGTATCTTTTTTCTTTCATGCTCACTTTTTTTCAATTGTAACCATCCAATAATCCTCCACCTTTTTTTGGTCTAATACCTTGTGTCCCTCACCCGTGATCGAGCCGGGAACGTTCTCGATAGGTTCGCCATCATCAAGCAGAATTTCCAGTAGGTCACCTGATTTCAGGGTTGCCAATTCAATTTTTGTTTTCACAAAATTCATTGGGCAGGCGACTCCCCTAAAATCTTTTTTGAGGGCACTCTTTTGTTTTGAAATTTCGGTGTCATTCGGCTTGTCAATATTCTCTAAACTTTTGAATTGCAGGGAGTCGTCCATTCCTTCATAAAGGCTAACGACTGCCTGAGAAAGGTCGATAATTGTCTCTTTCTTTTCAGATAAGTCATATTGATTATTGTCCCGGGCAATTTCCACCGTCTCGCGGTAAATATTGCTAATCAGTCTGACATCTATAAACTTGCTTAAAAAATCATTGAAGACTTCTGTTACATTTTTTGGCTCTGCACCCCTCGTAATTAAAAGCATACGCGACGAGGCAAAAACCAGCGAGTAAAGCAGTTTGTTGACCGTTTCTTTGTTGGTTTCTTTGCGGAGTTGTTCCTTTGTATCATTAATGGTTTTCAGGTCAACATCAATCATATCAAAAAGTCCGGCAGAACATTCGCCTACACCCTTTGCTGCCAATGAAAAGATTTGGTCACTACCCCAATCGAAATAATAGTTTTTATCGTCCCGGAATTCCGGAATGATCTCGTATTTTCGTGTTATCTCTGCAATATCAGCTTTGCCTTCTGCACTTACATACTCACTGAACGATTTGTATTTATATTGTTTTTCCAGATAAAGTCTGAAAATATCAGTAGTAAAATTTGGCAAGTCGAACGCGCTAACTTCACCCACTAGTTCTGCTAGTTTGGGATCGGCTCCGATGGATGCACCGGCTACTACATGATAAGCAGGGTACATACGGTCATTGCGGCCAACCTTACCATAGAAGCCAAGATCAGCGGCAACCTGTTGGCCGCATGAATTGGGACAACCTGAAATATTAATGCGTAGATCACCTAGTTTATCAAGCTCTAAATCGCTATGAACAAGTGTTTTGCGAAGTGCGGAGCTGGCACCCTTGGACAAACAAATACCCAACCGGCAGGTATCGGCGCCGGTACAAGCAACCACCGTGTTCAGTAACAAGGGTAGGTGCAAATCAATGCCGATTTTAACCAGAAAATTATAAATATTGCCAAGATAGAATTCAGGGATGTTTCGCAAATGCAGGTTTTGTCGCATCGAAAACCGAATTACATCATCACCAAAGTGAGAGGTAAAATCGGCTAATTGGCCAAGTTTGTCCGCATTGATATTTCCATTTTCCAAAGGGACAATAACTGACCACAGACCATGCTGGCGTTGGTTTGCAACATACCTCTCCTTCCATTTTTCAAATTCGGAAGTCTGTACTAACTCAGGAATAAGACTTATTGCCGGAATTGCGAATTCAAATGTTGTATGGTTGTAGGGAATATCTTCAGACTGCTTAATTTCATTGTAGATTTCGAAGAATAACCGGAACACTTCGTCTTTCCCAAGCTTGTAAAAGATGTACCTGAGCCTGGCTTTGTGTTTGTTTTTACGGTTTCCATAGCGCGAAAACAATTTTTTTACCGCATCGGCGATGTAGAATATCTCTTCTTCCGGAACAAAATCGAATAGTTCATAACCCACCATAGGTTTTGATGCCAAAGACCCTCCAAGGTAAACCTTAAAACCACGCTTCTCGTCCCTTACCTTAGCAATGAATCCCAAATCGTTAAATGCCGCATAGCCGGTGTCCTCTTCGGAGTTTGAAAAAGCAATTTTAAGTTTGCGGGGCAATGTGAATGAATCGGGTTCTGCAATCAATTTTGATGTCAGGTTAAAAGCATAGGAGGTGACATCAAACACTTCTTCATGGGCAATTCCGCTATCCACCGATGCCATGATGTTACGGACGGTATTGCCTCCGCCGCCTTTCGGCGAAAGCCCTATCTCTTTGAGGTTTTGATGAATGGGCAGAGTCTCGCGAAGGTCAACGTTCTGTATCTGGATTTCCTGTCGGGTTGTAACATGCAGCAAGTCGGACTTATGCCGATGTGCTATTTCTGCCACTTTTTTTAGCTGCAAAGGGGTAATAAAACCTGCTGCACAACGGATACGGACCATGAAAGTCCCGTCTTTACGCTGTTCGTAAATGCCCATCGGTACCCGGATGGCCTTAAATTTAACAGGTTCGAGTTTTCCATCGAGGAACTCGTCGACCAACGAACCAAAATATTTGATGTCGTCGGATAAGGTTGCCGGTAAAGTATACATAATTTAAGTTGTAATAGACCTGATAGGTTTTCAAAACCTGTCAGATCTGATTTTAGATAATTACTATTTCTTCTTTTTCTACAATTGAATCCTTTATCTTGAAGGATCTTACATCAACCTGACTGTTCGCGAGCGAAATGATCAGGTAACATATTTCCGGATCGTAAGCCAATCGGATGTCTTCGACAGAGGGTCGCGCAGGTGTTTCCGGATGGCTGTGATAGTTGGCCATAATTTGAAGTCCTTTGCTTCGGGCATCCCTAACGGTCTGGAACTGTTCGGAAGGATCGAATGAAAAATGTTCCGGGCTATGATCGATGTTCGTCAACTGGTAACCGAGTGTAATTACTCCATCGTTTCCGGCCAGGTAACCGCAGGCTTCGTTGGGAAGATCAATCCTGGCATGAGCAACAATTTGATCTAAAACGCTTTGCTTAATAGAAATCATTTTTCGATTGTTACTTTGTGTATGTTATCCTCTTTATTAATGTTTTATATCGCAGGTAGGGAGATCGTAAGTCTGCAAGTCTGTAATCGAAGGATTTTCTCCGCAAATTGGACAATTCTTGTTTTTCCGGAATGTGATGGTCCTAAATTCCATTGCAAGGGCGTTGAAGGTCAATATCCGGTTTGTCAGCAATTCTCCTTTATTCACCAGAAATTTCAATACTTCAGTAGCTTGGATTGTCCCAAGAATACCTGCGATAGAACCTAAAACACCTGCCTGCGAACAGGTATGAACCACATTGGGCGGTGGCGGGCTGTCAAAAACACAGCGATAACAAGCATTACCCGGAGTGTAGGTAAAGGTTTGGCCTTCGAAACGGAGAATGCCTCCGTGCGAAAAGGGTATTTTGGCAAGTACGCAAGCATCGTTGATCAGAAACTTGGTTGGAAAGTTGTCTGTACCATCAACAACGAAATCGTATTCTTTAATGATTTCGAAGATGTTGTAGGTGGAGAGCAATTCCTGGTAAGCAATAACTTTTACATCCGGATTTAGTTGCTCTATCTTTTCTTTGGCTGATAACACTTTGGCCTTGTTCACATCGGGGGTAAAATGAATTACCTGGCGCTGAAGGTTGGTCAAATCCACAACATCGCCGTCGATGATGCCGATTGTACCAACTCCTGCTGCAGCAAGATAAAGTGCGACAGGCGCTCCCAGTCCGCCAGCTCCGACAATCAAAACTTTTCCTTCTGAAATTTTTATTTGTCCTTCTACGCCAACATCCTGAAGGATAATGTGCCGGCTATATCGTTCAATCTGTGATTCGGTAAAATCCATAATTTTTATATTAATGCTGAATGAATATCGTTTTTTAAGTCATCAAAATCTTCAATACCCACCGATAAACGGATGAGTGTGTCTGACACGCCCATTTCCGCTCTTTTTTCTGATGAATAATCGCAAAAGATAGTCGAGGCGGGATGCATGATCAGTGACCGGTTATCGTAAATATTCGTTGCCCTGCTTATTAACTTCAATTTATTCAGAAACGCGAAACATTCTTCCCTGGTACTGAAATTAAAGGTTAGCATAGCACCCGGATAGTTCCCAAACTGTTTTTTCCCAACTTCATAAAATTTTGAAGTTTTAAGTCCGGGGTAGTTTACATTGGTAATTTTCCTTTCAGTTTGCAAATATTCGGCCAGCGCGAGGCAATTGGACGCAGCTTTGTCGAACCTCAACGAAAGGGTTTCAAGCCCAAGGCTTTGTAAATAGGCATGATAAGGGGATAAACAGGCTCCCAGGTTCCGGAAGATTTCTTTCCGGAGTTTGGCATTAAAAGTAAAGGGACCAAAGCGTTGCGCGAGTTCGCTAAGCTTAGGAAACCGGGTCCAATCAAATTTGCCGTAATCCAGTATCAGTCCTCCCATTGAAGTGGCTCCGCCGGTTATCATTTTGGTACTTGAAATGACTTCGATGTCGACGCCATATTCAGAAGCATTAAAAATATTGGGAGGCGTTAACGTGGTGTCAGCAATAAGTAGTACAGCACGCTCTTTTGCAACCTTAGAAAGCGAAACAATATCTGCTATTTCTAACTGCGGGTTGGTAATGGTCTCAAAATAAATTGCGATCGTTTTATTATCGATGGTGTTTTCAACTTCTTTAGCATCTGTCAGATCGCAGAACCTGGTTTCCACATCGAAGGCTTGCAACGTTGAGGTTAAAAAAGAGTAGGTATTCCCAAATAGATGTTTGGAAGTGACAATGTTATCTCCCGATTTGGCAATGGTAAAAAACACATTCGAAATGGCTGCCATTCCCGAACTCAGCGCCGTTACACCCAAAGCCCCCGTAATTGAACGAATGCGTTGTTCAAAATTTTCCACGGTAGGATTCGAGATGCGTGAATAGGCATGATCGGGTGACCTGCCCAAAAATGCATCCTCCATCTGTTCTGCCGTGCCAAATTCAAACGCTGCATTGCTGTAAATTGGCATCTGCAAAGCATTGTGCACATCCTTTTTGACGTATTCGGTGTGTATGACCCTGGTTGAAAAGCCCTGGATTTCCATGTTGTCAATTATGATGTTTAAGAAGTCCGCCACCTCCCATGAAAAAGAGGAAATCTACTTCATCATTTTCATTTACAATGGTTTCCTGGTAAGCTTCCCGTTTAACAAAGAAACCGTTTAACTGTACTGAAACTAATTCAGGCTTGGTTACCTTGTTTCGAAGCAACAGCTCAGTCAGTCCAATGCTGGTTTCGTTGAATTCCTGTTCTTTCCCGTTTACGATAACTTTCATTTTCACATTGTTTAATAATAATGCAAAGTTGCATCTGTTTGACATGCACTGAAATACCTTAAACAGGGTATATTGAACTCTTCGGCAAGCTAAAAGAATAGCCGATTATATTATCTTTATTCATATGGGTGAAGTGATTGAAGCTGGTCCTGCATCTGAGATCTTCGGTAGCCTAAGGGAAAAACTGATACGTGAATATCTGGAAGGGTATTTTAGTTAGGATAAAAATGGACTCCGAAGGTCGTTTGTAAAAGCATTCCGGAGTCCGACCTGATTTCGCACAACCGGGACTTCAAGCAGGGTCGTGTTGGTTCTGTGAAAGCCAAACGGTTTTATTTTCTGTGCAAGGTTAGTGGAATTGGTATTATTCCCTTTTATATTTTATTCTTGAGTGACGACCGGTATGAAAAATATGTAATATATAAACGACCTGCTTCTCTTTTACGTACTCGTAAACGATTAGGTAAGGAAATATTTTTAGGGCTGCTTCCCGATATGGGTCCTTTTTATTGGGAAATCCTTCGGGATTTAATAAAATTAATTCGATAACTTTATCAATAATATCGATAAACCGGTGACCTAAACCTTCTTCGCGGTTCTCATACCAATCAAATGATTCCTGAATTTCCCTTGCGGCTGTCGATGAAAAAATAGCATTACAGCACATTAGGGGTTGATCTTTTTATTCCTTTTTTCAATTTTCCCCAGGCAATTCCTTTGTCTTTTCCGCTCTTCAGATCAGCAGACCGGCTATCAAGTTCATCAATGATTTTTTTGTCATTCCACCATTCGTGCAATTCATTTATATTGTCTTCAACGATGGTATAAATAGCCTTTACTTTTTTATCATCTGCTACCTTGATGTACTCGTATAATTTTTGCCTGATCGTAGATGTATTCATACTATTCTATTTAACACAAATATAGTCGAAAAACGGGTTGTTGACTAAAGATATAATTATCACTGAATGAATTCTTTGCGATTTTCAGCCCACCAATTTTCATTAAGTTCATCAGCTAGTTTATCGGCATCATCCTGAGTCGCTTTACTTTTTGAAGTAATCTCGAGATAATCGAGATAATCCATAATCCTTTGAAAGCCAAATGTATCAACATTTGGAGATACTTTTATTACTATCTGATTATTTGTTCGTTCAATTATCATAGGTCATATTTTTACTCAAAATTACTCGAAAATTGCGAGAATTACAAACATCTTAACATACTCTCCGTTCTTTGCGCAAATCACAGTTCGCTGACACCTTGTCCGCTTATTTCATCTTTTCTTTGGCAGGAGTATGGGCAGGGGCACGATCGTAAGGAAAGGTTACGGGAGCGTATCTGGCAGATCGAGGCGGGCCACTCCAATGCGGTAGTCGGCCATACCGTAGTAAACATCAAAGCGGTTCGGGGTTCCAAGGTCATGGCGGCAGTCTATCCCGGTAGGGAAAACCACATCATCAACAACCCCAATCTGCTCTTCCGATAATTCAGGCTTCAATATCGGCTGAAGAGAACGATAAATGATAGTACAAGGATCCTTTTCCGACAGGATCATCAATCCTGCTGAATAACGCAGTTGATTACTGTCCCTGGTGGACGGCTCTTCTTTCTTAACCCCATGATATAGAAACATCCAGCCAAATTTGGTTAATTCCGGTGGTGTACCGGTGCCAATTTTAAGCATTTCCCATTCAGATATGGGTATTGCAAGTGGGCGGTGCGAAGTAAATTCCGGATACCAATTTTCACCTTTTTCGGGGTGCATGTGGCAATAGGATAGCCAGATACTTTCCCTGTTACAGTCTATCTCGCAATCCCATGGCTGATGTATCTTTTCCTTCGGGCTTGTTCCGGGGAAGAGTGGCCTATGCAGCATAACGATGCACTTGTGACCATGCGGGTTTGGAATAGCCAGGGGGAACAGGCAGGCATCCTTGTTATTGATGCCGTTAAATTCAATATCCTTATAAGGCATATAGGTAGCCAGGCCCAACCGCTCCCAATGGAACAGGTCATTTGACTTAGCAAAGGCAATACGTGGCCCATCAGGTGAAAATGCCGTGTAAGTCATGATGTAATGTTCCAGCGGTTCCACATAAGTAATCCGGGGATCCTCGCAGCCGCCTCCACCATTGGGGCGTTTTTCATAATCAGCTATGGGTTCAAGTGCAATGCCCAGACGCTCCACACCGACAGGATCACCCACTTTGTTGAATTTAACCCTTGCAATACCAATACGGGAATAATTATCCTTTGTAACAATGCGGGGAAACAGGTAAAGTTGCCCATCCTTACCTCTCACTGACGCAGGGTTTAAAACACCTCCGGCTTCCTGTATGTTTCCAGGCTCGGGTTCCATAATCACACCGAGGCGCTGCATCTTAAACTCATTCATAAGTTCCATTCCCGTTTACTGCTACCCTTATTTTTTTTAGGTTATTTTTCATTTTCATTCTTTTTAGAGACGGATTTTACTTTCAACAATTTTGCATTGATTGCAACTACGATGGTGCTTACACTCATGAATACAGCTCCTACAGCAGGAGTCAACAAAATACCGTATTTGTACAGAACGCCTGCTGCAAGCGGTATGGCAACCAAGTTGTATCCGGTTGCCCAAATTAAATTTTGAATCATTTTGCGATAGGTTGCTTTACCGAATAAAATCAAACTTGCAATGTCTTTCGGATTACTGTTCACCAAAATTATACCTGCTGTTTCTGCTGCAATATCGCTTCCACTACCTACCGCGATTCCTATGTCGGCTTGTGCTAATGCTGGGGCATCGTTTACCCCGTCACCGGTCATCGCAATAAATTCTCCTTTGGCTTGAAGCTCTTTTATCTTTTCTAATTTTTGATCCGGCAATACTTCTGCAAAATATCCATCCATCTTTAATTCATCGCTTACACTTTTTGCAACTGTTTCATTATCACCGGTGAGCAAAATGGATTTGATTTTATTGTCGTGAAGGATTTGTATTGCTTCAGCAGATTCCGGTCTTATTTTATCTCCCAATGAAATATATCCGGCCAATTTACCATCCGCAATAATGAAAACGATAGTTTCGGCGTTACTGCCTGTATAATTTTCGGGCAAGTCAATTTTATTTTCTTTGAGATAACCGGGACTTACTACTTTGATGTTTTTCCCTTCTACCTCTGCTTCAATTCCTTTTCCTGTGATGGCTTTGAAATTTCTTACTTTAGGAATTGTAACTGAAAGTTCTTTGGCTTTGGCAAGTATTCCGGTTGCAATAGGGTGTTCTGAATTTTGTTCTATTGCAGATGCAATGCGAATGATTTCCTTTTCATCAAAACCTGGCAGCAATGATTTAATTCGTGCCACTTCAAATTTACCGATGGTAAGTGTTCCTGTTTTATCAAAAATGATAGTGGTGATTTTTCGTGAGTTCTCAAATGCTGTTCTGTTTTTAATGAGCAACCCGTTTTTTGCCGACAGCGCGGTGGAGATAGCAACCACCAATGGAACAGCTAAACCAAGTGCGTGAGGACAGCTAATAATAATCACGGTTACCATCCGTTCCAATGCAAATTGAAGCGACTCACCGAAGATTAACCAAAACGCAAATGTTCCGAAACCGAGCGTCAATGCAACAATGGTGAGAACGAGCGCTGCCCTGTCAGCAAGCAGTTGTGTTTTTGATTTTGATTTTTGCGCATCGTCCACCAGCTTGATTACCTTGGAG
>JBBQHB010000099.1:0-18167 GCA_038323575.1 Bacteroidales bacterium
GCGTAACCTTTACGATGCACTAAAATATAAATATGCTCCATTCGTAAAACGAAAATCTGTAGTACACAAATCCGAACTCGAAAACTGCCAATTCATTGATAAACAACAATTCCGTTCGGATTAACTGCAAGTTGGGTTAAATGCTTCCCTGACGGTTCAGGCAAACCGTGCGGGTTCACACCAAAATCACGGCTGGGAAAGGTTTACGGATCGGGTAATCCGGATACTTGCCGATGAAAAAGAACACCTGGTTTTTATTCTCTGGGGATCTTTTGCACAAAAGAAGGGGGAATTCATCGACCGGAACAGGCATCTCGTACTTTCATCACCTCATCCGTCACCGCTCTCTTCCTACCGGGGATTCTTCGGGAACCGGCATTTCAGCAAAACCAATGCTTACCTTGTCCAAAATGGGGTTGAACCGATAAAATGGTGACTTAAAAAACACAGAGTAGCACAGAGTAAGATGTGCTATCCTGCTAATCAACACATCAGCTAATCAACACATCTGCTAATCAGTTTCTCTGCTTCAGCCAGTTGATCAGGTTTTCCGAGATCCATCCAATATTCCGAAGGATCGATGTATCCATAAATTGCTTCACTCTTCGCCAGTCTCAAATACAAATCTATCAACGAAAATTTGCCGCTTTCGGTGATAAGCGGGAAAATCCGTGGTTCTACTATTTGTATTCCGCTGAAAGCAAAGTTTTGAAGGAATCGGACGGGCCTGCTGATTTTCTCCTCATCGGTTTTCAGGTTTCTCCAGCCCGCAAGCATCATTTCCCTGCCAAAAACCAGCGTCCGGTCTGTCTCTCTTTTCCGGACTGCTACCGTGGCCAGACCGCCTTTCAAAGTGTGAAAAGCGGCCAGTGATTCCAGATTGATGGCGCTGAGCACATCCACATTGTAAATAAGAAAAGGCTCTTTACTGTTGAGCAGAAGTTTTGCCTTTAGGATTGCCCCACCGGTATCTAAAAGCTGCTCTCTTTCGTCGGAAACTGAAACCGGAAGATTGAAGTTTTGCTTTTTATTCAGGAAATCAAGAACCTGATCTCCAAAGTGGTGAATGTTGATAATTATTTCTGAAACATACAACTCGTTTACTTTCCTGATGGCTCTTTCCAGCAAGGTGATTCCCTTCAGTTCGACCAATGCTTTCGGTCTGTCAGAAGTAAAAGGGGCCAACCTGGTTCCCAAACCTGCCGCCAGAATGAATGCCTTCATGAGAATCTCATTGTTTAGTTGTTAAGTTTTACAGGCTTACAGACCTTCTCCTCTTTTTTTGCAGCTCTCCCGCATTTTTTACATTCGTAATTCGGATGTTCCGGTTTTTCATAATCCTTGGCCTCACATTTTTTCTTGCCCATTGCGCTTATAAATCTTGTTCAGAACCATTATACAGATAAAAAGTTTGAAAAGTTTCAAGTTTCGGGTTTGCATTCCTCAAGTCTCCTCCCAGTCTTTTCCCGTTTTGGCGTGCTTTTTCACAAATCTCCTCCTCCCGTCCGATATCATCTAAGTATCCTCTCTCATCAGGCTACCGCGGACGGTGTTCGATCATTTTCTCCTTTACCCAGGGTGCCGCTCTCCCGAAACTTCGGGATCGCTTTACCCTGGGCTAAATTATATTGCCACTTCGTGGCGAAACCCCTGATTAGCACGTGTTCGGAAGTTCTCTCAACCCCTCGTCCAGTCTTCAAGTCCCCCAGTCCCCCAGTCTTTCCGTCTCCCGGTCAATCCAATTCCCTGTGGTGCAAAACTACCCTGACCTGAAGATGCTCTTTCAGGTGAGCTGCCATTCTCTCAGCAGAATATACCGACCGGTGTTGTCCGCCGGTACAGCCAAACTGAACAGAAAGATGGGAAAATTTACGCTCCAGATATCCGCTGACACTTTGATCTACGAGCTGGAATGCGGCTTTCAGGAACATTTCGACTTCAGGATAAGCTTCAAGGTAACTGATAACTTCCCTGTCTTTACCCGTAAGATTCTGGTATTCAAGAAGTCTTCCGGGATTTGGCAATGCCCGGCAGTCAAAAACATAACCACCTCCGTTGCCGGACGGATCAGCAGGTATTCCTTTTTTGTAGGAGAAACTGGTAATGGAAACGGTCAGTTCAGTCTCTTTGACTGAAATATTTTTGAGTACCTCTGATTCGGAAAGAGAATTCAAAACTGAATAGAGTTCTGTCAGCTGAATAGGGAGATCAACTTTTTGCATTACCACATTCAAATTCTCGAGGGCAAAAGGGATACTCTTCAGGAAATGTGTCTTCTTTTCATAAAAGCCCCTGAATCCGTATGCTCCCATCGCCTGCATCATACGGATCAACACATATCCGTAAAAATATTGTTTAAATTCTTTCCTGTCGACAGGATGAATCTCTGTTAACTGGTCGAGGTATTCCTCAATCAGCAACTCCCGTACCGGCTGCGGAATATCAGCTTTGGCGTCGTAAAGCAAAGAAGCAAGGTCGTATTGAAGCGCTCCGCGCCGGCCACCCTGGTAGTCAATGAACCATGGTTCGCCGTGACGCAGCATAATATTCCGGCTCTGAAAGTCCCGCATCATGAAAAAATCGCTTTCAGCCTTCAGCAGGTAATCGCAAAAGGCAATGTAATCATCTTCAAGTGCCTGCTCATCAAAGCTGACTTTTGCCAGCTTCAGAAAATAGTATTTAAAATAATTAAGGTCCCACATCATCGACTGCCGGTCGAAGGCTTTCCGGGGATAACAGAAACTGAAATCAATCTCCTTCCCTGCTGTAGCCTGAATAACAGGTAGTACCCTGACCACTTTCAAATAGGCATCGGTTATTTCGGAAGAAAATCCCTTTTGGGTACGAACTTCAGACAAGTAGGAAAAGAGTGTCTCGTCGCCCAGATCTTCCTGTAGATAAATACGTGAATGCTGGTCGTAATCGTAGATATCCGGCACATTGACTCCTTTGGCACGCAGATGGCAGGAAAAACTGACAAAGGCATTGTTTTCCTTTTCATCCTCGTTCCAGGTACCGATCGCATTGAAATGCATGCTTTTGATCCGAATGTATTCCCGGTAGGAACCCGACGGGGGTAACATCTCTAGTGAGGTAACCTCTTCGGAAAAACGCTGTTCAAAGAGGGATATCAGTTTTTGTTCTGTTTGCTTTTTCAACTGGATTTATTTGTAGCAAAAATATCAAAAAAAAAGCTGTCCCAATGATTGAGACAGCTTTTAATCTGTTTTAAAAATGATTTTGGAAACAGTGTATGATGAATCCGGGTTCTATTCGGCAACGACTTCGAACTCCAGTTCAACAACCACTTCGCGGTGAAATTTCACCTTTGCAGTATGTTTTCCAATTTCTTTGATAGAATCTTCTTTAATGGTGATCTGTTTACGATCAACCTCAAATCCTTTTTCCTTGAGCGCTTCAGCAACCTGAATGTTGTTGACGGATCCAAAAATCTTACCTGTTGTACTGGTTTTGGCACCAATTACAATCGTAATATTTTTCAGGATCTCAGCCTGTTTCAACGCTTCGTCCTTGAGTTTAGACTCTTTGTGAGCGCGTTGTTTCAGGTTCTCTGAAAGGACCTTTTTTGAAGACGGTGTGGCCAAAATAGCCAATTTCTGGGGGATAAGGTAATTACGACCGTATCCGTTCTTGACAACTAACACATCGTCTTTGCTACCCAGATTTGCAACATCCTGAAGCAGAATAATTTCCATTTTCGTTCCTCCTTCTTATTATTTTAACAAATCTGTTACATAAGGCAACAATGCGATCATTCTTGAACGCTTGATAGCCTGTGATACTTTACGCTGGTATTTCAAAGAAGTACCGGTAATCCGGCGGGGTAAAATTTTACCCTGCTCGTTGAGAAATTTTTTCAAGAATTCAGGATCTTTGTAATCCACATACTTGATACCGTTCTTTTTGAAACGACAATATTTCTTCTTTTTTACTTCAACCGAAGGAGGAGTAAGATACCTGATTTCACTGGAGTTTGTGCTCATGACTAGTTTTCTGATTGAGTTTTTGCGTTAATTTTTTTTCTTCTCTTTTCGCTGTACTCAGCAGAATATTTCTCCAGCTTCACGGTAATGAAACGGATGATACGTTCGTCACGGCGAAACTCAATCTCGAGTTTTGCAATGAAGGCAGGATCGGCTTTGAATTCGAGGAGCTGATAAAACCCTGTCGATTTCTTTTGAATGGGATAAGCCAATTTTTTCAATCCCCAATTTTCTTCATGAATCAACTCACAACCATTGGATGTGATAAGATCCTTGAACTTTCCTACCGCTTCCTTCATCTGTACATCAGACAAAACGGGAGTAGTAATGAAAACGGTTTCGTACTGGTTCAACATACTTTTTTAAATTTACATTCAACAATATATACTCATAATTTGAGTGGCGCAAAAATAGTCAACTTTTCTCTTACTACCAACTGTCTGCCAATAATTTTTGGGCAAATAAAAAGAGCCGGCTATGAACCTGCTCTCTTTGATAGTTTAGATAGATAAAACACTTAGTTTTAGTAAAAGTCCGATAACAACGTTCCATTTTTAATTCTCCGACTAAAGTAAATCTTTTTATTAAAAAATTGCTGTGCACTGAAAAATATTTTGACTTTTCGGTTAAAATATTTTGATTCATGGCCATTATTTGTTTACTGAACCGATCATTTTCGAATGCGGTATTCAGGTGAAATAACTGAGTTTTTTATGGATTAATCATATATTACTCTTACTTTGCAATAGAAACTATTAATTGCAGATGTGGAAATTTTAGGTGATGCAGTATTATTGAACGGAACTATTCTGTTTACTCTGCTGGCTTTCTTGCTGATTTTAACAACACAAAGGAAATTTGGTATTCATATCACTTCTCTAGTAGTTGCTTTTACTTCATTATCAACTAGTTGGCTAGCAATTCATGCCCTACTCTCTCAACCTTTGGAATTGACAGTCAGGTTTGGCAATTATTCCGGTGATGTGCTGCTTAAAATTGACGGCCTCTCCGCCTGGTTTATACTGATCATTAATTTTACTGTGCTGACGGGTTTTTTCTACGGATCCGGATACCTTAAAAGCTACATACTGACCAAAGCCAGATTGGGGTTGCACCTCGTCATGTTCCTGTTTTTTCACCTTTCAATGCTTTTTGTCTGCATGATTCAAAATGGATTTGCATTTTTGGTGGTTTGGGAAATCATGTCTCTCACCTCCATGATGCTGGTACTTTTTGACTTCGAAAATCCCAAAACCTACAAAGCCGCACTGAATTATTTTGTCCAGATGCATATAGGGGTGACCATGCTCACCATCGGTTTTATTTGGGTTTATACGCAAACAGGTTCTTTCAGTTTTGATGCCTTTCACACCTTTTTCCTGAACAACCCGAATTTGTGGCTTTTCCTGCTTTTCTTTACAGGATTTGGCATCAAGGCAGGATTTATTCCTTTTCACAGTTGGCTGCCCCACGCACATCCGGCTGCTCCCGCCCATATTTCCGGGATAATGTCGGGTATAATGGTGAAAGTGGGTATATACGGTATTCTCCGTATGATTACCTATTTAAAAAGCGATTTTTTGCTCCTGGGGGAGATCATTCTGAGCATTTCGATTTTGTCGGGACTTTACGGAATCCTGAATGCAGCGGTTCACAGGGACTATAAACGAATGTTGGCATACTGTACCATCGAGAACATCGGAATTATCGGTATCGGTATCGGTATCGGCCTGATGGGGATCGGTAATCAGTCGCCGGTAATGTTTTACCTTGGTTTCGGCGGAGCGTTGCTGCATGTGCTGAACCACGCTCTTTTCAAATCACTGCTCTTTTACGCTGCAGGCTCCGTTTACCAGCAAACCCACACGCTAAATATGGAGAATCTGGGCGGGCTGATCAAATCCATGCCCAAAACTGCAGTTATCTTTCTTGCAGGTGCCCTTGCAATCGGCGGACTGCCGCCTTTTAACGGTTTTGTATCTGAATTTTTGATTTACAACGGACTGATAGAAGGTTTCCATACGAACAATATCAGCCAGATCATCCTCTTTGTGCTCTCCATTGCCGGTTTAAGCATCATCGGAGGTTTGTCGGTACTTACTTTTACCAAAGCTTTCGGCATCATTTTCCTGGGTCAGCCGCGAACTGACCTGTCTCACCGGCCTCATGAAGTATCATTGCTGATGCTTGTCCCCCAGTATATAATAATAGGTGTTATGCTCAGTGTGGCCTTTCTTCCCCAGTTTTACATGCATATCATCGGCAATATTCTGCTTTTGATCAATCCGGTACATCCGGACACCGCCAGTATAGAAGATATTGTGCAAACAACCGCCCGTATCAGCCTTTATTCACTGCTGCTGACAGGCTTTGTTGCGATTATCTGGATGTTCCGTTCATGGGTTTTGAAAAAAAGGGCTGAATGCACAGGTTCCACCTGGGGATGCGGTTACACAGCGCCCAACAGCCGACAGCAATATACTGCCAAATCATTTACCAAACCGCTCGGTAAAATATTTAACTTCCTGCTGGTAGAGAAGAAACAGTTCGAAGAGTTGGAGCAGGGTGATATATTTCCGGATAAAAAATCATATGTATCACATTATCAGGATTTTTTCGAACACATCCTGATTAACCCTGTCACCGAACGGTTGGTGTTATCTGCCAACTGGTTCAGTTTCATTCAGAACGGCCGGATACAATCTTACGTACTGTATGGTATCATATTTATCCTGGTCGTCCTGATTCTATCTTTTTTATACATGGTGCCATGAATCTGATAACCGCATTTGTACTGGTTCCGTTTGCAGGATTACTGCTCATTCCCTTCCTGAAGGTAAAAGGAAAAGGAATCGTGACGTTAATTCTGCTGGTAGTAAATGCATTTATATCCAGCTACTTTGCTGTCCGAAGCTTTTCAGGCGAAACCATCTCGCTGATTCTGCCCGGAAGTTATGCCACCGGACCGATTCCGATAAGGATCGATGCCTTATCAGGATGGTTTATCCTGATTGTTAACCTGATATTTTTAACAGGTGGGTTGTATGGCTTTTCATACCTGAAAGCCTACCGGGATCGTCGCAACAGGCTGAACCTGCATGCTGTTGCAATTCTTTTGCAGCATGCCTCAATGATAAGTATATGCGGAATACAGAACAGCTTTGTATTTTTGATTGCCTGGGAAATAGTTGCGCTCAGCTCCTTTATCCTGATAATTTTCGAGCATGAAAATCCGGTTACCATCAAATCAGGCATCAATTACCTGATTCAGGCACATTTCTCAATTCTGTTCCTGATGATTGGTTTCCTGTGGGTGATTAATAAAACAGGCAGTTACGATTTTCAGGCGATCACAAATTATTCGGCTACCCTACCCGGACCTGCTTCATTAATTCTGTTTCTCTGTTTTTTTGTTGCTTTTGCACTCAAAGCCGGATTTGTACCTTTCCACACCTGGCTTCCCTATGCCCACCCGGCCGCACCTTCACACGTATCCGGAATGATGTCTGGAGTTATCATCAAAATCGGAATTTTCGGCATACTCAGAATGCTGCTGATACTCAAAACAGATTATGTACTGGCCGGATACCTGATATTGACAGCATCCGTTATTTCCGGTTTATACGGTGTGATGCTTGCCATCATTCAGCACAACCTCAAAAAACTGCTGGCCTACCACAGCATCGAAAACATCGGAATTATTGGTATAGGGATCGGAATCGGAAGTATCGGAATCGGTTCAGGCAATCAAATGCTTGCAACACTTGGATTTGCAGGTGCGCTGCTACATACACTAAACCATTCGGTTTTCAAGTCGCTGCTTTTCTACACTGCCGGGAATGTATACCAGGCAACCCACACCATGGATATTGAAAAAATGGGCGGACTAATAAAAAAAATGCCCAAAACTGCTGTTCTTTTTCTGATTGCATCGCTGGCTATCTGCGGCATTCCGCCATTTAACGGCTTTATTTCCGAATTCATCCTCTATACCGGATTGTACAGCTGGCTTTCAGGTGGAACCCTCTTCTCGCTGCTGGCTGCCATTTTCTCGACAGTCGGACTGGTTGCCATCGGCGGTTTTGCTATGATCTGTTTTACCAAGGCCTTCGGCATCATCTTCCTGGGGAGTGAAAGGCATCATGTGCCGGTGTCCTGCCGGGAAGTTCCCTTCCTGCAGCTCTTGCCGGGATATATTCTGGCGGGATTAATCATCCTGATAGGGCTTTTCCCTTTGCTTTTTATCCGGTTGCTAGGACAGCCGGTCAGTCTGTTTACCGGAACACCTCCTTCAATTGCAAATCCGCTGAAGGCTAATGTATTTGAAGCGCTTCAACCTATCAGCTGGGCATCATGGATCTTAATATTGCTGATTGGCGGCATTTACACCATCCGGAAATATATTTTAAGCCACCGTAAAATTGAAATGGGTCCGACCTGGGGATGCGGGTATGTTGCCCCAAATTTTAAACAACAATACACGGCGAGTTCTTTTGTAAGATCGTACAGCAAACTGTTTGCCCCTGCCCTGCTTGTAGAAAAAGAGGAAGAACACCTGCAAGATGTTTTTCCCAGCAAGGTAAAATACCATACACGCGCTTACGATAAAGTCGAAAGATGGCTGATAGACCCGGTTTTGAAACTGAATAAAAACATCATGTCCAGGTTTGTGTTTCTAAACAACGGGAGACTACAATTCTATATTTTGTACGGAATCTTCTTTGTTGTCGCAGTACTGAGCCTTCCGGTATTATATACCGGTATTCTGTCATTCATTGAAATATTAAAAAAATTATAGCTATGCTGAGTGTACTATTGATCCTAACTGCGGCCCTCTTTTTTACCGGGATCATCATCCGGACGAAGAGTCTGGCTTCGGGACGCAAGGGGCCCGGGGTATTGCAGCCAATCAGGGATGTTATCCGATTGTTCCGAAAAGGAGTGGTCTACAGCGAGACAACCAGTTTTATTTTCCAGTTGGCTCCTACGGTCTATTTTGCATCCATTGTAATGGCCATGTTGGTAGTGCCTTTTGGCCAGTCGAAAGGTGTGCTGAGTTTCAACGGCGATTTTATCTTCTTTGCTTATGTCCTTGCACTTGGAAAATTTTTCAGCATTATAGCAGCATTGGATACAGGCAGCAGCTTTGAAGGAATGGGCGCGAGCCGTGAAGCCCTCTATTCAATGTTTGCTGAACCTGCTTTCTTTATCCTGATGGGTTCACTGGCGTTGCTTTCAGGACATACCTCCTTCCGGGAGATCTTTACTTTTCTGCACATCGGCTCACAAATCAGTTATGCGCTGGCTGCCCTGGCGACCTTTGTCCTGGTAATGATTGCGATGATCGAAAGCAGCCGGATGCCGATCGACGATCCCAAGACCCACCTTGAGCTGACGATGATCCACGAAGTCATGATTCTGGACAACAGCGGTTTCGACCTTGGTTTGATCCTCACGGCAGGATACATCAAATTTACCATCTACGGAGCGCTGATCGTCAACCTTTTTATCGGCGTTATCCCTTACCAGTATGCCATTCCGGCATTTTTCGCCATCCAGTTCCTAATTGCCGTAATGATTGGCCTGATTGAATCCTTTATGGCAAGGTTCCGGATGAGCCACAATCCTCAATTCATTGTTGTTCTTACTTCCGTAAGCCTGCTTATTTTCTTTGGCGTATTGCTGATACTGCAAAAATTTATATAAAATCGCATCAAACTGTTATCCGATATGATACACGTTCTGTTAATCGTTTTCCTTATCACCCTGTTTTACATGGCCATCGCCAACAGGCTGATGACTTACATCAAAGTACTGGCGCTGCAGGGAGTGTTGCTCTTTTTCGTTGTATTTATCCAGTTGAACAGGATTGATCCTGTCAACCTGGGATTTATCCTGCTTGAAACCATTGTTTTCAAATCGCTGGCGGTGCCCATTTTCCTGAGTTACCTGCTGAAACGGAACAACATTACCCGGGAGGCAGAACCATTTCTGCCCAATTTTGTATCATTGGTAATCACTACTGCTATTGTTGTGGTCAATATACTGATAGCCAATGTGATCAAAGATGATCATCTTGACAAGATATTCTTCGTTGTAGCGCTTTCAACCCTCTTCTTCGGGTTATACCTGATTGCCACACGGCGTAAAATTATCTCCCATGTCATGGGATACATGGTGATTGAGAACGGCGTTTTCGTCCTGTCACTGGCTATTGGCAACGAGATGCCGCTGTTGGTGAACCTGGGAATCATGCTTGACATTTTTGCCAGTGTGCTCATCCTGGGAATTTTCATGAACAAGATCGGCGATGTCTTCAAGGACGTGGACGTGGATCAGCTCAGTAATTTAAAAGACTATTAATTAAAACACCCGAAACAAATGGTTGTCATCTACTTATTAGGATCCGTCGCGGTTGTTTTGAGCCTCTTCTTCAGCAGGAACAAGCATTTTGTCTATTCGCTGCTGGCGCTATTCCTGGTTTGGCAGGTTTGGTTTACCATTCAGGCATGCATTCATTTCGGTGAGACCGATTCTGTCTATTTTTCTTTTGACTCACTTGGAATACTGCTCCTTGTCACTCTGACGATCGTATCTATACCGGCTGCAATTCACAGCTATATCTACATCGAAAACCATTACGAGCCGCCTCGATCCCGGTCTTTGTTCCTGGCTTCGCTGATTTTGCTGATAATGGCTATTGGTGCCGGTTATCTTTCGAATCACATCGCAGTAACCTGGATTTTTACAGAGATCACCACGTTGAGTGCCTCAGCTCTGATCTACCACCACCGCAACAAACTGGCGCTGGAAGGCACCTGGAAATACGTTTTTGTATGTGCCATCAGCATCACCTTTATATTTATCGGCATCCTGTTTCTGAGCCTTGCGCTTCAGCATGCAGGTTCTGATGACCTTTCCTTCAGCAACCTGCTGGCAAAAAGCAAGGAGCTCAATCCTGTCTGGCTTCAAATGGCATTTCTCTTTGTTTTTACCGGATTCACCGTTAAACTTGGATTGGTCCCGATGTTTACAGCAGGTATTGACGCCAAAGATACGGCCCCGGCACCTGCCGGCGCTCTGCTGGCTAGTGTGCTGATGAACCTGGGCTTTGTGGGAGTTTTCCGTTTCTACATCGTTATCGCTAATACGTCGCTGCTTCACTGGGTACAGCTGGTGGTTGGGACATCTGCATTTTTATCGCTTTTCGTGGCAACCGTCTACATGCTTAAAGTGAAGAATATCAAACGGATGTTAGCATATTCAGGCATCGAGCACATGGGGATTGTCATGCTGGGTGTTGCTGCAGGGGGAATCGGCTATTATGCAGCCGTGCTGCACATTGTGCTGCATACCTTTGTGAAAACCAGCCTTTTCTTCCAGTACAACCAGCTTTACCGTGTTTTTCAGAGCAAGAGCATTACGCATATCGGCAATTATTTCAAATACAATCCTACCGGAGCCATGGTACTGCTCCTTGGTTTTATAAGCGCCGCCGCTATGCCGCCATCCGGACTTTTTGTCAGTGAATTCCTGATTTTCAAATCAATCTTCGATGCCAATCAGATATTACTGCTTATCGCTGTTCTTCTTCTGTTAACCATGATTATCTGGGCATTCGGGAAAAATATCTTCAAAGTACTTTTTGTACCGGCCGAGGGTTTTGACGATTCTAATGTTGTCAGAACCAGTCCATGGGAGTCCATGACCCAGTATATTTTGCTGGCTGCTGCTGTCTACCTGGGATTAAATCCGCCTGCGGTATTCGTCCAACTGATAAAAGACAGCATCATCTTGTTGCCACACTAAAAAACGGAGAATGGAGAATGACCAAATGACTGGGAGACTGGGAGACTGGGAGACTTGGAGACTGGGAGACTGGGAGACGGAAGACTGGAAGACTGGAAGACTGGGAGACTGGGAGACTGGGAGACTGGGAGACGGAAGACTGGGAGACTGGAAGACGGAAAGACAGAGAGATTGAGGACTGTGGACCGGATATTACAAGGAGGCATAATGAAAATCATTTTAGTTAATTAATTACAAATGAATACACTAAAAATAAAAAATAGCCAATCCGTTTTTGTTTCCGATATCCCGGAAATGGATTACGGGGCATTTTTTGACCTGAACACCGGTCTGGTGGATGGGAAACCTGAAAGACACTGTGTCAGTTATTTCGGAATGCCCCACGGAGACGGGATCAGACTATTCTGTTGTATTGGCGACGATACCGAACACCTGATTCATCTCTCATCTTGCCGGGTTAGTCTGAAAGAAACTTTCGCTTCCTTTTCAGCCAGGCTGCTTTGTTTCGAGAAATTTGAGCGTGAAATCCATGAAAATTTCGGCGTTAAATACGTTGATCACCCGTGGTTGAAGCCAGTACGGTATCCCTTCGACAGGGCCGATCAAAGCCAAACCATTGCCAACTACCCGTTTTATTCGATTGACAGCGAAGAACTTCATGAAGTTGGAGTCGGACCCATCCACGCAGGCGTGATTGAGCCCGGCCATTTCAGGTTTATCTGCAACGGTGAACAGATCCTGCATCTTGAAATACAGCTGGGTTACCAGCACCGCGGGATCGAGAAATTATTTCTGAAACCACAGCAACTTTCACAACTGGCCACGCTGGCTGAAAATATTACAGGCGACACAGCCGTGGGCCATTCCGTTGCTTTTGCCCAGGTTTGGGAAAGCCTTTGCGGATTTGAACCTTCACGTGCTGTCAATTACGCTCGAACCATAGCGCTGGAACTGGAAAGGATTGCCATACATACCGGCGACCTGAGTGCCGTTTGCACCGATATTGCTTACCAACTCGGAAGTTCTGTCTATGGCAGGCTGCGGACGCCCATTGTCAATTTCATGCAGGAATGGTGCGGAAACCGGTTGAGCAAAGGGCTGATCAGGATCGGACAGGACCGTTTCCCCTTTACGCCGGAACTGGCCGAAAGGCTTACACAGGTTCTTGATACTTTTGAACCTGATTTTACAGAAATGAATACCCAGTTATTCAACCTGCCAAGTGCGCTCTCCCGGTTCGAACGGACCGGAGTCGTGACTGTTGAAGATGCTACCTCCATCGGCGTTGTTGGTATGGCAGCGCGTACCAGCGGTGTACGCCGCGACATCCGTTCCAGCCATCCAACCTGCCTTTACCCCGAATTGCAGCACGAAGCAATCGTGAAGCGCCACGGGGATGTCTATTCGCGGGTACAGCTGCGCAAAAAGGAAGTGCTCCAGTCGATCGGGTACCTACGAAAATTAATTGCCCTGCTCCCTGCAGACACAGAGATTTTATCGCTTAAATCTCCCGGGGCTCATATGTTCACCCTGTCGCTCATCGAGGGCTGGCGCGGTGAGATTTGCCATTGTGCCGTTACCGGCGCCAATGGTGAGCTAGTCCATTACAAAATAAATGATCCCTCTTTCCACAACTGGTTGGCGGTGGCGCTTTCGGTACGGAACAATGAGATTTCGGATTTTCCGATATGCAATAAGAGCTTTAATCTCTCGTACAGCGGACATGATCTGTGAGAAAGACTGGAAGACTGGACGAAGGGACGACTGGACGACGGAAAGACAGGGAATAGGAGTTGAATAGGAAAGGACTTGAATTTAAAACATTGGTTTCCTTTTAATTATATTTGATTCAGTTACATTTAACATTTAGCTAAGCGCAAAGGAATTAGCAATGAGCTAAAATATTGATTTTTGCGTTCGTCACGTCATCTGGTCGTCAAGTCGTCCCGTCATTTTTAATTGATTATAGATAAAAAAAATTGAGCAAATGTTTAACAATCTGAAAATATGGTGGCATCAGGGAAAACAGTTTATTCCCGATGTACGGAATGTAAAGGTACCAGGGATATTCAGGGGACGGCCGGTTATTTCGCTTGAAAAGGTGGATGAAACTGAACTGGTGAATTGCTGCCCGACAAGGGCCATCTCTTCGACCCCTATATCGATTGACCTCGGAAAATGTACCTTCTGCGGAGAATGCGCCATAAGGTTTCCAACAAAAGTTGTTTTCACCACCGATTATAAAATCTCCACCAATGAGAGGGAGCGGTTAATTATCAAAGAAGGAGTTGACAAGCCCATCGAATTAAACAAAGAGCTTATTCCCAAAGCGTTCAAATCCATGTTCGGCAGCTCGCTTAAACTAAGGCAGGTTTCTGCCGGCGGAGATAACAGCTGCGAATGGGAACTGGGTGCGGCCAACAACGTGCAGTTCGATATGAGTCGATTCGGTATTGAATTTGTTGCCTCCCCGCGCCACGCCGACGGAATATTGATTACAGGACCGGTAACGGTTAACATGGCTGAACCGCTGCAAACCTGCTATGATGCCACGCCTGATCCCAAAATGGTGGTCTTGTGCGGTACCGATGCCATCAGCGGCGGCATTTTTGATGGCTCCCACGCCCTCGACCGCAGTTTCTTGGATAACCACCGGGTCGATCTCTACATTCCGGGTAATCCGGCACATCCGCTGACGGTGATAAACGGGCTGTTGGCTTTGACAGGGCGCGCTGAGCGGTGAGAAACGGAGAAACGGAGAAACAATGATGCTATATTTTCTCTAGGTATCCATATCACTATTAAAATATAAGTCCAATGTGGCAAGAAAAGAACTAAAACACAAAGGACTCAAAGTTCCACACCAAAGTCACAATAACCTGAAATTATTTTTTTTACACATCACATCACATCTCTGTCTCCCTGTTTCCCCGTTTCTCCGTTTCCCCGTTTCATTCTCAGGTTGGCGGGTGCAGCCGTTTTTGGAACCAAACCCTGACGGAACGCAGCCTTTCAGCCTGGGTCGGAGGTACATGCCGCCTACAGGTAGAACGCTCCTCGCTGCCTTCGGGAGCTCCCCAGCGGATTTCGATGCCGTCGTTTGGATTGTAGGCTATTTCAAAGGCCTCTTTTCTTTTCAGGATTTCCCCCATTGTCAGTTTTTGTTCGGTACCATTGGAACGGGTATAGGAGATGGTAAGTTCATTGAGTTTTTTTTCAAGCAGCGATTCCAAATTCTTTTTTACGTTTACGGGCGACTTGAGCATAGGAAATTTATAGTCTTCCGGTGAGCGAAATACCTTATCAGGAAAATCGAGCAGGGCATCCATGGCTATCAGCAGCCGCAGGTCGCGGTTGGGCGTTGAGAAATCTTCCCATTGCCCGCCGGTCTGGAAGACACCTGCCGCACTGCCCGGCATCGGCACCACCACCCCCGGATGGGATTTCATGTACTCCTCACCGTTGGAAACAGAGGTGATCCGCACCGTCAGCTGTTCGTACAGCGCCCGGATCAGGTCGAGCAAGGCCGTTTCGGGATCGAGTGGTTTCGGATTGATGATTCGGTCCATGGCGTGGTAGAAATCGTCGCTTTTCATCCCTTTTTGCTGCATGGAAACAGGGATCATTCCCGCATCGGCACTAATCTCTTTGGATGTCATTAACTGGTACTTACCACCTTTTACTGTGATAGGGCGGAAAGCTTTGAAGCCGGGTTCACCGATTACTTCGCTTGTATTAAAGAGGAAGTTGCCTTTCCAGAACCTTTTGATGCCGACAGTACCATCCGGTTGGGCGTCTACTGAAAGCATCACTCCCGGAGTGTGGCCGGACTGAGCCACCCGGCGGACCAGTATCAGTGTATGTCCGTAAGGATCCGCAAAGACCACTCCTGGCCGGAGGGCATCCTGAACAAGCGGAACAGGATAGTAATCGGAGTTTTCGTCACTCAGGGCCGTGCGGGCAGTACCTGAATGGACCCCGTTGGCCACCATTCGCACGAAAGTATTGAATTTTCTGGCAGGCGTTCCGGAAATCTGGATTTCATTTGTGACCCAACGGCCGGTACGCGGGGCCTTCCCTAAATAACCTCTGTCACATTCGTGGAAACCAAACGGGAGACCAAGTTTCCAGGCAAAATAGGCGCGCAGAAAAAAGGGATTATCGGCACAATCCGGCCGCATCAGCACCCTATTTTTGCCGGCTGCATTGTCTTCATCCAGAGAGAGGAAATTGTAAAGGAAATTCCGCTCTTTGTTCTGTGTAACTTCCTGCAGTGCAGTCCAGGAAGCGCGCTCATCGGCCTCGTAAAAGAGCGCGTTGACCCAGGCCGAATAAAGCTCTTCTGTGCCGGCATCCCAGCCCTTCTCAGTGGTCCAGACGGTGTTGGATGCAGAGAGGCCAAGCATGGCGTCACTGCCCGCCCCATTGGCGGAAATTGTAAAATCCAGCTGTACCACAGAACTGTTGTTGGTTCGCAATGTCACCTTGCATTTTCCGGAAGATGCAGCAATGAACTCCCCGATCTGCCAAAAAGGCAATCCCTCCCCGCTCCTGGAATTAATTGGTTCGATGTTTCCGGCTCGTGTGCTTACTATAATTTTAGTTTTCTGAATGCTGCTGCTGCCGGTTACCAGCACCCGAAACATCTCTCCCTGCCGGGGATTTTTCGGAGAGACCATGATGGCGGTAACAGTCGGTATTTCTTCCTTTTCGACAGGTTCTTCCGTTGCAGCAGTTGATGTTTTTTGTTTTGATTGACCTTTTTTGCCGGCAGAAGGGTTTCCGCAGGAGGTAATCCCTGAAAATATGACAGCTAAGATGATCGTTATCAGCAGCCTGTGATGTGTGTTTTCCATGGTAATTTTCTTGGATCCGATAAGGTTCAAAGATAGGGTAAAAAGAGCAGTTAATGATCGGAAAATTATGCTTTGATTGCCCAACGCAGCTTGGCAGACCGTGCCCGCCTGTTCGTAAAACATTCTTCGGGTGAAGCACGGATCGGATCTGGGGCAATTTCGCTGTAAATGCCCTCGCGGAATAGGTAGCGGAAAGATTTTTTCACCCGGCGGTCTTCGCCCGAATGAAACGAAAGTATGGCTACCCTGCCGCCCTTCGCCAGCGAATCGGGAAGTTTGTCAAGAAACTGGTCCAATACCCCGAATTCATCGTTTACCTCGATGCGCAGTGCCTGGAAACAGCGCTGGCAGGATTTTAGGATATCTTCCCTGTTCAGATCCGGCGAGGCTGCAGTTAAAGCATCTGTTATGACAAGTTTCAATTGGGTGGTAGTTTCGATCAGCATTCCACCGGCGATTCCGGATGCAATGGCATCGGCAATTAGCCCGGCAAAGGGTTCGTCGGCATTCTCCGACAAAATTTCCTGCAAAATATCACTGGAAACTGTTTTCAGAAAAGCGGCGGCAGACTTACCGGTCTTGGGATTGAGCCTCAGGTCCAGCGGACCATCCACCTTGACAGAGAATCCCCTTTCGGGATTGTCGATCTGCATGGAAGAGACGCCCAGGTCGGCAAGGATAAAATCAAGCGGACCGGATTCGGCAGACACCAGGTCGATGTTTGAGAAATTCATTTTCTTAGCCAGGAAAACTTCGGGACCATAACCCAGGGCAGCGAAACGTTCCCTTGTGCGGGGCAGTTCAAAAGGATCCACATCTGTTGCATACAGTTTTCCGCCCGGCTCCAGCCTTTTAAGGATTTCCAGGCTGTGGCCGCCGTAACCCAGGGTGGCATCCAAACCAACCTGACCGGGCGCAATCCGGAGGATATCCATAATTTCTGTCACACAGATAGGCCGGTGCATACCCGCCGGCGTGCGGCCCTGCGCGATCACCTTTTCAATATCGGCGGCATAAAGCTCAGGCTGTTGTTCTTTGTACTTTTCCTTGAACGCCTTGGGGTGTGTGCCTTTGTAACGTTCGCGGCGGGTATGGTTTGATTTGTCCTCTTCCATTGATGCAAAACTACGAAATTTACCCACAGAAAGAAGGAACGTAATGGAAATCAATCTGAACGTTATTTCAGATTGATACTTGTTCAACTTGGCAATTAACGCGCATGTTGTGCTTTTGCATTGGGCCGCTTAACGGTCTAGGCTATGTGCAGAAGCTGGGTTTAACGCGGGTATCGGTCCGCCAGGATCGTATACCCTGACTTGGTAAATTGCCGCAGGCTTTACTTCCGCAAGCTTTTGAACATAGCCTTTGTGTGCGCCCTGCATGAGCAGGAGCGCACACTTGCTGTAAGCTCTTGAAAAAGTTTAAATATACAAATTTACTTTAAGGGCATAAGCGGCAAGTGTGCAATTTTTCCAGAGGGTGCAAATCCCGTATGCGC
>JBBQHB010000100.1:0-17361 GCA_038323575.1 Bacteroidales bacterium
AAATGGATCTTCACCATAAGCCATGGCGCCGCCCCAATTTCCGGTCAAGGGATCCTTTGGATAGACGCCGGCAACTGCAGACAATAGTTGCGAACCGGCGGTACTACTGCTGGTATCAACGAAGCCATTATCGAATGGATACGATTTTTTGCTCCAGTTTCCACTGAGACGGGCTCCGGCAGTAAGATTTTTACGTATTTTGGATTCCAGGTTTAAACGGATATTATAGCGGCTATAATCATTCAATATCTGTAATCCCTTGTCATTCATTGTCCCGACTGAGAGATAAAAACTGGTCTTTTCATTTCCCCCCGAAACCGATACATTGTTGTTTTGTACAGCGCCGTTGCGCATGATAATTGACCACCAATCTGTATTAGGATAGCGAAAAGGATCGATCATACTCATTGCCATCCATTGTTCGATGGTTCCTTCACGATAGTTCAGTTTCATTGCAGCAGCCGCTGACGCCCTGTTTTCAGTTACCAGGGATCTAGGATAATCGACAAAAAAATTGTAGAAGTTAGTAGGTTGGGTAATTGCATAAGAGCTGGAAAAATTGATGCGAGTTTTTTCCTGATTCTTCCCTGATTTTGTGGTTACCAAGATTACTCCATTCGCTGCACGGGATCCATAAATAGCTGCTGATGTTGCATCCTTAAGTACTGAAATACTTTCAATATCATTCACATTAAGCCGGTTTATGTCAACATCAGGCATTCCATCCACAACAATAAGCGGTGAGGAACTATTGACTGAACCTAATCCGCGGATAAGGAGTGATGAATTATCAGAGCCTGCCATACCTGTGTTCTGATTTACCGATAATCCGGGAATCAATGCCGACAGACTTGTGGAAACGTTTGTCAGGGATCGGCTTGTAACTTTATCGTCGAAAGTGACTGCAGCAACTGCACCGGTGAGGTTCACCTTTTTCTGTGTCCCGTATCCAACGACAACGACTTCGTCGACACTAATGGCATCTTCGACAAGTTCAACATTTATGGTCGCCTTCCCGGCGATCGTGATTTCCTGTGATACCATTCCTATGAAGGAGAACTGCAGACTCTTAGCTCCAACTGGTATCGTTAGAGAAAATTGGCCATTTACATCGGTAATTGTTCCAACTGTTGTTCCTTTTACAACCACACTCACTCCTGGTACCGTATTACCTTTTGAGTCTTTTACGAACCCGGAAATCTTAGTTTTCTGTTCAGCTGCCGTTGAGGATTGAGTAACAACAGGTGACTCGACAGTTTCTAAAGGCAATATCACAATCTGCCGGTCATGAATCTCATAATAATTTGCCGTACCCTTGAAAACCTGATCCAGAATTGAATTTACAGTTTCATTTTCAACCTTGACATCTACTAAACGGTTGACATCTACGGATTTTTCGCTGTAAATAAAGATAAACTCACTTCGGTCCTCAATTTCTTTAAAGACCTTGCTCACCCTACAATTCTCCAGGTTCAGGTTGAATTTTGTCTGTTGAGAATAACTATTTGCCGTTACCGTAGCAACAGAAATGAAGATCAAGAAAGTTAGCAGTTTCATTTTTAATAGAAAATTTGATATGCCGTCATGAGGATAGCACAATCCAGTCCATTTTTTTTTCATAGATTTACGATGTTTATTATTAATACCAATTTTGGATAAACGCTGAAAACCAGTCGAGGCCCAATCTCCCTGGTTTTCTTTCTTTTTAGATTTCAGCTTATCATAGGCAACTACTTTATTTTGTATCGTTTACGATTAAAACACTATTTCCAGATATGACATAATTAAATTTTGCGACCTTCGATAAGATGACCATCACCTCATCCATTGAATTCTTGAGATCCAATTTACCGGAAACCGGCAGTGAACCCGAGATAATCTTTTGATCGTACTCAAATTTCACATTATAAAATCGCTCGATTTTCCTAATTACCTGTTCAATGCTCTCATTTTTAAAAGGATACCATCCCTCAACCCAAGCAACGTACATGGCAGCGTCCGGTTCAGATTTAAGAACTATCTCCTTACTGGTCTTACTGTAGGTAATTCTCTGGTTAGGACTGACTAAAACCTTATCACTGAATAGCTTATCTTTATCGCAGAAATTGACGCTGCCTTCCAAAAGGACAGTCTCGCAGAAATCATCTGAATGATAGGCGCTTACATTAAATTTCGTACCCAGAACTTCCACATTAACAGAATTTGTAGATACCACAAAAGGTTGTTTCACATTCTTCACTACTTCAAAATAGGCCTCACCGTCCAGATATACTTCTCTCTTGTTGCCATCAAATTTTGACGGAAAGGCTAAACGACTCCCTGCGTTTAGCCAGACTTTTGTCCCATCTCCAAGTACAAGGTTTGATTTTTTGCCGAATGGGATAATTACTTCATTTAATTTTGCCCTGTTTGTATTCTTATCAATCGCGATTCTATTTTCCACCACGGTATCATTGTTGATCTGAATGGCATTTTGTCCTTTTAAGACTGTTATTTTCGATTCAGTTTTCTGTAGATCAACCTTCTTCCCGTTGGAAAGTACGAGCAAAGGATTTTTGGATTTGGAATCATTACTTATCTCTGAAAATTGATATTGATTTTTTAGAGGTTTAAGATTCAAATACAACAATCCTCCGATAGAAAGTATGATCAGTAAGGAGGCGGCAATTTTGACTAAAGCCCTAATTCTAAATAGCTTATTATTACCTGACACCTCGATATTATACCTGCTAATATTTTCCCAAAGCTGAGATTTCTTAGCGTCATCGAGTTTTCCATCCTGGACTATAAATAACCGGATTATTTTTTTTGCCTTGAGAATGTTGTCCTTTGATTCATGATTTGATTGAAGAAATTCGTCCCATTCTTCTTTTGAAGTCATACCAAGAACAATCAAAACAAATTCATGATCATGAAGCAACTCATCAACAGAATATCCAGAATATTTTTTTCCCGTCATTTTTCAGGTCGTTTTATACAGAAAGCAGGAAACACTGATTTTGTGACAGAAAAATGAAACTATTTTATTGCTTGGTCAACTTTAGTAAAATAAGTGTCAGAAAAAAATCCGTTCTGGAGACACATTGTTTAAGCGAACTGATCGCTCGTGAGACCAGTTGGCGAGCTGAATCATAGGTGATGGACATAATCTCACATATCTGATCATAATCGTAACCTAAGGTAAATTTGTAGTAGAGAATTTCCCGCTGTTTCGCATTTAACTCATTCATAGCTTGTTTGACAACCCTCAAAGTCTTCTGCTGATCTTCGTCAGCTATGAACTCCTCCTCGGCCGAGAACACAATTTGTGGCTCAAGATTATATGTAAAATTGAGCTTTGCAAATCGTTTTTTCTTTTCTAATCCTTTAAACAGTTTCCTTCTGAAAGATGTAAGCAGATACAAACGAATGTTATCTGTTTCTCCAAGGTTATTTCGATATTTAATCAGGTCATAAAATAAATCCTGAATTACGTCAAGAATAAGCCCCTCGTCGGTAGTGAATTTTCTTCCATAATAAAACAAAAAGTCAACATTTTTATGATATATTATCGACAAAGCGCTATCTGCTTCATGTTTAAATCCCTCCCATATTTCTATATCATTTGTCAATCGGATGCCTTTTTGAATTGATCAAAATTAACAAAATATGAGTTATATGTTTAGGTGATTTTATGGTCGCCACGCTTCAAAAATAAAAATGATCACATTCGGGTACCTCATTGCGATGATGAAACTTTACTTTATCAGGTATTGTGAAAATCCATCCTTGTATTCTGTGCACCAGGTTTCCAAATGCTTTCTGTATTCATTCAAAATCGTCTTATATTTCGAATCTGTCGCCAGATTGACCATTTCACCCGGATCATTTTTGGTGTCGAACAAGGATTCCCGCTGTTTCCCCTGACTGTAGATCCAGTATTTGTAACGCTCTCCTCTGACCATTCTTCCATCAGGATCTGGTTTCACACCGTTTACCTCAGCTCCCTGAATAGGCTTCACCGAAGTGACCACATATTCGCGGATCTGGGATCCTGTTTTTCCTTCGGCCATCCTTTTTGTGCTCATTCCGGGCAATTCAACAGGAACCTTAATTCCTGCATAATCGCAAATAGTAGGAATCAGGTCAATACCGGTTTGAATTAATTGTGTGGAAATTTCCGGCTTTGACTTTTCTGGTAAGGTAATGATGAAAGGCACATTGACCACTTCTTCGAAAAAATTGGTCTTTTGATTTAGCAAATGTGCTCCCTGACTATCGCCATGATCTGCCAGGAAAACAATCACCGTATTCTTGTCAATTCCGGTATTACGCAGTACTTCAAGTATTTTGCCAATTTCTCCATCCACTTTTTCGATCATCCGGTAATAAGCCCATCGGTACTGCCTCCATTTGGTGTCATCAAAGTTACCTACCGGAAACATCGGGCTGGCATGCGCTGAAGTCCGAAGCAAGGACACAATATCCGATTCATTCTTACCTGGGAAATGATTGGTGGCAAGCGGCGGACATAGCTCAGCTCCAGGAGGAGTGCCGATCGGTCCATCCGGAAGTTCCTGTCCCCTTGCCCACTCACAAATATTGTGAGGATTACAGAATGAAGTCACCAGTAAAAATGGTTTTTCATGCTTTTGATGGATAAATTGAATGGCCGCATCAGGAATCAGGGCATCGAATCCTTTAGAAGCAATCTGTGCCGTGTACTCAAAACCATGCGAAGTCTTGTCTTTGATAGGATAAGGCAGGTGCCATTTACCGACATAGCCGGTTTCATATCCGCCCTTTTGGAAAATGGTTCCCATCATTTGAAATGAAACTGAATTAAGCGTCTTTTCGTTGTCATTTTCCTGTATACCAACCTGATGAGGATAAAGCCCAGTAAACATCGAAGATCGTGACGGAATACAAAGCGGATTGGCGCAGTAAGCCCTGGTAAAGGTAATCCCATGGTTGGCCAGATAATCCATGTTGGGAGTCTTGATATACTGGCTTCCAATCCGGTTACTCATGGCATCAGCGGATTGCTGGTCGGTGATGACGATGACAATATTAGGTCTGGCTTCTTTAATTTGGGCGGATATCTGGAAGGATGAACCCGCAACCAGCGCGCTGCAACCGGCAATTTTCGCAAAAAGGATTGATCTCATTCGAATAGAATTAATGTAGAGACGCGATTAATCGCGTCTCTACCACATATTTACATTGTTTATTATATTAATAACCAGGATTTTGAACGAATTTGGTCACATTTATTTCAGTTTGGGGAATCGGGAAAAGATAATCCCTGCTCATGTTAACAGTTCGTGGTTCCAAAGCATCTGCAGAGGAGAAAGCTTCCTGGAGAATACCCCAGCGTTTGATATCATACCAGCGGTTGAATTCGAAGGCAAATTCCAATCTTCTCTCCTCCCTGACAGCCTTGATAAAATCAGCTTTTGTTATTCCAAGTGAAAGATCAGCAGGGAAGTCCGTAACTTTAACCCCGTTAAAGCGTGCTCTCGACCGGATCTGGTTCACATAGCCAACGGCTTCGGCTGTTGCACCATCAGATTCTGCTATGGCTTCGGCTGCAATTAATAATACCTCTGCATACCGATACATGCAATAATGGTGATCACTTGATCGATCGTCACCGGAAACCAAAGGACCGGGACCAGTGTACCGAAAATATTTTGCAATATGCGGTCTTTTAACTGAAATCGAGGCAGGAGCTTTTAGAATTGCCGTTCTAACGCCTGCAATAGTGATGGTATCTTCAAAGCTGACTTTCCTCCGATAATCCCTGCTATCCCAAGTGGTATAAACTTTAAGTGCAGGTACGCTGACAGAAAGGCTTCTGGGAGCAAAACCTTTGATACGGGTTATATTTACCATTCCTTCTACCGGATCATAACCACCCGAAAACAGCGTAGCCTTTTTATCAATTGTGAAAACGGGTTCTTTGAGTACTCCTGAAGTCTCTAAATTTGCATTGAACAAATCCTGGTAATTTTTTTCCAACTGATAATTGAAACTCCCAGCATTGTTGATAACAAAGCGCGCCTCTGTCGCCGCATTGCTGAATTGTTTTAAAGTCAGGTAAACATCAGCCAGAGCTGTCGCTGCACTACCCTGTGTTCCAAGGTTCCTTACATCCGAAGTATTTTTTGGAGGAAGGTTGGTTTTGGCAAAAATCAGATCTTCAATTATCTTCTTATATATTTCAGCCTCCGGGGTTCTTCCGATTGAATTAAGCACCTCTGCACTCTCAATGGGTTCATCCATATAGGGTACATCACCCCAACACCGTACCAGATGGAAATAAGTAAATGCACGGATAAAGCGGGCTCTGGCTTCCAGCTCATTTTTAGTTTTATCATCAGCACTTATTCCGCGGGCGGCCTTGATTGCAGTATTAGCAGCGGAAATTGCCTGATATAAACGTATCCAACTCTCAATCATCAAACTATTATTAGCATCCATTGCAAAACCATTGATTGCAATCCGCTCAGCGGCTGTACCAACATCTCCAATATCAACCATATCACTGCGAAGATGTAATGTCAGAAAAAATGATTTTTCAATTTGTGTAGTATTCCATTCTGCATAGGCGCCCATTATAACTGCCTGAACATCAGCCGGTGTTTTGAAAAAGCCTTCCGGAGCCATCAATCCTTTGGGGTCTTCTTTTAATTTTGTACAACCGGCATATACCAGTGTAATCACCGACAGAATTAATATATATGCTATTTTTTTCATCTCTGTAGAATTTAAATTATTAAGATTAGAATCCAAGGCTTATACCCACAGTATAAGAAATTGTATTCGGATAACTTCCAAAATCCAATCCTAAGTTGGTATTACTCGATTGGTAAGCAACCTCCGGATCAACCCCGGAATAGTTAGTCAGCGTCCACAAATTCTGCCCACTCAAATAGATGCGTGCGGAACTTAGCTTAAATCTATTTATGAAGACAGAAGGAATATTGTATCCTATAGACAGATTCTTCAACCGGACAAAAGAGCCATCTTCCACAAATCTGGAAGATGTGCGGGGAGATCTGCCTGTGGTTGCTTTAGGAATATCCGTATTCGTATTTGTTGGGGTCCATCTTCGCAAAGCATCGGTAGTAGCATTGGTATTCCCGCTTAAGATATTTATTTCCATTTTCGCCAAATTCAACATATCTCCTCCTGTCATTGCCTGAAAAAATATATTTAAGTTGAATCCTTTGTATGAAAAATCATTGTTCAAACCCCAAATTGCCTTCGGATTTGGATCTCCAATAATTTTCCGGTCGCTATTGTCCAGGATACCATCATTGTTAAGGTCGGCAAATTTTTCACCTCCGGGTGTTGTCTCAAAAGCTCCTCCCGGAATAAATTTATCCCCTGTCTGATATACTCCCTGATAAACAAACCCATAAAATGAACCTACAGGTTCTCCTTCCCTCAAAATTGAATTCTGAACAGATCCGGAAAAACTGGGTGCATTGGTAAAGAATATATCAGCACCATTATTTGGAAGGGAAATCACTTTATTGCGGTTTAGTGTTAAATTAAAACTTGTGTTCCACTTCAATGCGTTAACCAGATTTCTGGAGGAAATTTCCATCTCGTACCCTTTATTTTCTATCTCGCCGAGATTTTCCAGTCTGTCCTGAAATCCTGAGAAGGCAGGAATAGGCACACTAAATAGCAGATCATTTGTTTTTTTACGGTAATATTCTGCAGTAAGATTAATCCTTCTTTCAAAAAAATCAAAATCCGCTCCTACATTGAACTGAGCAGTGGTTTCCCAGGTCAAGTCCTTATTGGCAACTGAAGTCGGTAGAACGGATGTTACACTTGTATTATTGACAACAAAATAGGTGGATGAAATTCTGGCTAGTGACTGATAAGCTGCAATAGCTTGATTTCCGGTTAACCCATAGCTCGTTCTGAGCTTTAAGCCCGTCACAATTTTATTTTTTGGGAAAAACTTTTCATTTCCCATGTTCCAGGAAATAGCTCCTGAAGGGAAATACGACCATTTGTTACCTTCACTAAACTGGGAAGCGCCATCATATCTGCTTGTCAGGGTTATCAAAAATCGTTTATCGAAATTAAGGTTTGCCCTTCCATAAAATGAAACTATTTCAGACTCAGAGTAACTGGAACTTGGAGCCTTTAAGTTTGTGCCAACACCTAAATTCCAGAAGCCTAAAGCATCCGTTATAAAACCAGAGTTAGATGCACTGAATCCCTCATTTTTGAAGCTTTGATATGAATAACCTCCGGTCAAAATAAAGTCGTTTTTCTGCCCTACTTTAAATGAGTAATTCAAATATTGCTCGGTAAGAATATTTGTTCGCTTATTATAACTCATTGTGCCTATGCCATTCGTGCTTTGCCCAAGATTTGAAATACGGTTATTGTATACTCCATTTCGGGAATTCTGAATGATTGCACCAAATGTTGAATAAAATATCAATTCCTTCGTGATTTCAATTTCAGCTTTTAAATTGGCCTGAATCTTTTCCAGTACATTTTCTTCTGTTCTCCCATCGATGACTGCCATAGGATTCTCGAAAGGAGCAATGCCAACTTTACTGGTCGTGTAGTTTCCATTCGCATCCAGGATTCCTGAAGTTGGCTCAAAACGGTAGGCAGCGGATATAACACTTGCATCAGTACGACCTCCGCCAACAGAGGAAAGCACACCATTCCGGTCAGAATTACTGTATGATGAGTTAAAGAAAATACGCATATGATCCGTAGCGTTGAATTTCAGATTGTTCGTAAGTGAAAAACGTCGATAGTCAGAATTTTTGATTACCCCAGATTGATCAGAGTAAATTCCTGATAGATAATACTGTATCTTTTCATTTCCACCTGACATTGATAACTGATGATTCTGAATATGACCTCTCCTGTAGATCAGATTCTGCCAATCGGTATCATTCGTCAGGGCATTTAAATCATAAAAATTAGTATTTCTTGCTTCATTTATATATATAGCAAAGTCGTGCGCATTCAGCAATTGAAGTCTTTTTATCTCTTTTTGAGTTGAATAATAACTATTCAATTCAATTTTTGTTTTGCCTGATTTGCCTGATTTTGTTGTAACCATTACCACCCCGTTAGCACCTCTGGATCCATAAATCGCAGTAGCAGATGCATCCTTTAAGATTTCAATGGAGGCAATATCCTCAGAAGGAGGCATTGAACCACCTACCAGACCATCAACCACAAAAAGAGGTTCACTGCTGGCATTGATAGATGTTGCACCCCTTATTCTGATTTTATAGTCATCGCCCGGATCACCGTTCACAGATTGTATCATGACGCCTGCAGACCTTCCCTGCATCGATTGGACGACACTTGTAGTAGGATAGGCAACCAACTCTTTTTGGCTTACGCTCGCCACAGATCCTGTCAGGTCACTCTTTTTAACAGTTCCATAGCCAATTGCAACAATCTCTTCGATTCCGATGGTTTCCTCAAGCATTTTTACATTTACAGTTGTTTTGCCTGCGGCAGGAACCTCCTGCATCTTCATCCCTACAAATGAAAAAACCAGAACTGCATTATCAGGAATCCCGGTAAGGGAATATTTCCCATTTACATCAGTTATCACCCCAATCGTTGTCCCTTTCACAACTACGGAGACACCTGGAAGTGTTGCCCCAGTTGCATCAGAAACAGTTCCGGATACCTTTTTCTGCTGCTGACCATTCAATTCGCTTCCCACATCACTTTTAGGAATGATCATAATTAGCTTGTCTTTAACAGAATAAGTCAGATTTTCGGAACTGAGAACCTGATCGAGGATATCTGAGATCAAGGCATCCTTAAATTCACCACTTACTTCCTTAGAATTTTTGATCAATTCATTTTTGTAGAAAATCGAAAAATCTGAATTTTCTTCAATTCGGCCGAAAACTCTTTCCAGCTTTTCATTTTCGAATTTCAGGTTTAACCGGATTCTCTGCGCGTAGGAGTTGGCCGATACCTGAAAAAGCGCAATAAAAAAGAACAGTGCTGTTAATTTCATGATAGTTAGCATTTTTCTAAGCACAAAACACCGCCGATGCCTTTGCTTCGGATCATTTTTTTTCATAATTTCACCTCGATTTAATTGTTATTATTATTTCAACATTACCGACGTCAGAGGAGTTGCCGCTCCGCTGACGTCATTTTTTTACCTGATTGTTATCTTAATTTTTCGTAAATCCGTCTTTTTGTATTCAATGGGGGTGTAAACTTTAATTGCCTCCAACACTTGCCAGATAGTTTCTTCATTTTTAAAAGTTCCCGTAAAGTTGACCTCCTTACTGGTCTTATTGTCCAACGTGATATCCACATCGTACCAATTCTCAAGCCGTTTCATGAGCTCAGATAAAGGAATATTCTGAAAATTAAACTTATTCTCAACCCATCCGGTAGCCTGCGATCCATTTGCTTTAACAATGTGAGTAAGGGTATCCTTTATGATCAGGGCTTGTCCGGGAAGTATTACATCATCTAAGCTTCGGGTGTGCACATTCACTTTCCCGGTAAGAAGGGTAATTTCCTGACGTCCAAATTCGTTGTATGCCATAACATTGAATTTAGTACCCAAAACTTCAACCTCACATTTATCGGTTTTAACTACAAACGCTGCATTTTCATTATGTGCCACCTTAAAAAAAGCCTCTCCTGTTAATTCAACATTCCTGTTTTTGGTTGAAAACGAATGATAGACCAATCTGGATTTGGCATTAAGCCATACTTGGGAGCCATCCGGGAGAGTGACCATTGATTTTTGGCCCCGTGCTGTCTCAAAAACCAAATCTTCCGGATTTGCATCTTTTGTTGAAAGGATAAATGTTGAAATACTCCCAATGAAAAGACCTATGGCAAGTATAGCAGCAACAGCAATAATCTGAAACCAAAGACGGCGGATTCCTGGTATGCTAATCGCATTCGTATTTGCACTATTGATTTTATACTCCAGACGATTCCAATTCTTCCGGCTTGCTTCGTCCATTTCCGGATTCAGTGTCCATTCTGTTTTTGTTTTTTCAAAAATCTTTCGATTCTCTGACTCCTGAAGGTAATCGGTTAATTGTTCATATTCATTTTCGGTTAGTTGACCCCGAAAGTAACGGAAAATTATATTCTGAAATTCCTGCTTGCTCATTTGATTTATTGCTTCTTTGATAATATAACTGGAAAAGACATTGTCTACCCATCCTGGTTATGAGTTTATTTTAAAAAAATATTTTATATGCTTGATTATCAATCCAAAATGGATTAAAGGTTTATGGAAAATGTTCCGGAAAGAGCTGTGCGATGCCGAAGGTATCGGACAATTCGATGGTCTTATTTTACGACACCTTCTCAAACGTGTAGTTAATCTGATATCCTTTCTGATGCCATTGGCATAGGAATGTATTACATGTTCTTCAATACCAGGATAATAAGAGCAACAGGAAGTTCTTCGGGGAAATTTTCGCGAAAGGATTGAGAGGCACGGTTCAAATGCCGCTCAACGTTCTTGATACTAATGTCCAGCTTTTCTGCAATTTCCCTGTTTTTCAATCCATCCATCCTGCTCAACATGAAAACTTCGCGGCAACGGTCAGGTAATCCTTGAATGGTTATATCAATTTTGCATTTAAGTTCCTTTTCAATCAAGACATAAGGTTCGTTGCCAATAAAATCGATACGGTACAACTCTTCGTATTTCGAGGATAAATGGATTTCATGAAGATTGTTATTCACTACTTTCAAGTGCTTGATGTAATCGATACATTTGTTTCTTACAAGTTTGAAGAAAAAGGCTTCAACATTGAGACTCTCAATTTCAGCCCGCTTTTCCCATACTTTCACAAATACCTCCTGCACAATGTCCTGGGAGATAACGTCATCATTGACAACCTTCCCTGCAAAATCATTCAGACGTGGGAAATAGATAGCAAACATCATTTCCAGTGCCTTCTGATCACCGGATTTTACCTGATTGAAAAGTTCGTCCGCTCTTCTCTGATTCCTATTATTCTCTATTATTGGCATGAATTGTCTTTCGAAAAAACCAGCTACTTAGTTGGGAACCAAATCCCCCGGGAGAAGGAAACTTTGGCTTTCGGTCAAAGGTATAAAAATTCAACAATGAAAAAAGGACCAAAGTGCTGCAGTTCGTTGGAACATTGTACTGAGGGAACTATGGTTGCATTTCATGAGGGGAAAATACATTCTGATGGTACTTGAAAAGAAACAAATTTCGAGAGATTAAACATGAACTATATCGAAAATGTGATAATGTGATAATACTGCAAGAAGTGCAATCCAATTCTAAAATTTGTTATATATGTAGAAGGGCAGCCACAAAGGACCACCCCTACTTTATCCTTTATCCTTTATCCTTTATCCTTTCCCCTTTATCCTTTATCCTTCTTTAGTGTATCTCCCCCTCCAGTATAACCATTTCAATCAAATCTGAACTAAAGGCATAAGGAAAATATTGATAGGAGGGGATTTTTTTGGTCACGAACAGGTTGGCTGCCTTGCCTTTGGTAATAGTTCCGTATCCGTCTCCGATACCCATCAGGAAGGCAGAATTAATGGTTGAGGCATTGATGGCTTCCTCGGCTTTCATGCCGTATTTGATACAGGCCAGCGACTGCATAAATTTCATGTCACAGGAGGGCATAGATCCCGGATCGAAATCAGTGGCAATGGCCAATGGCAACCCGGCATCCACCATCTCGCGAGCTGAGAAAGCGGATAAGTTATGGAAAAAGGAGGCTCCCGGCATAATCACCGGGAAAAGGCCGGATTCGGCCATCAGGTAAATCTTTTCCCTGTTGATTTGTCCGGAATGACCCATAATATCCAGGCAGTACTTGATGTTTAATTCGTTCACCTGATTCAGTCCAAGTTCATCCGAGTGGACCTTAACATTCAATCCTTCATGCAAACCAGCAAACAGTAACTGCTCTGTTTCGCTTCTGGATAAAAATTGCTGGTCGTAGTATAAATCAAGGTTGTCTGCCAACTCATCCTGGGCAATAACCGGGAGAATATCCAAAACATGTTCCATGTATTTGCCGGGAGATTGCCGGTAATTTTCATGGTAAGTATGGGAACCAAGGAAAGTTGATTTGATCACCAGCGGAGTAGTTTTTTTCAATTTCCGGATGACCTGCAGCAGCTTTAACTCATCATCGACATCCAGTCCGTAACCGCTCTTTATCTCAATAGCACCGGTCCCTTTCCTTACAACCTCTTTGAGATGATCTACCGCCTGAAGGTAGAGTTCTTCCTCTGACATTTCGTGCAACCTTACGAATGAGTCGGTAAAACTAATTCCTTTGTGTAAGGCGTCTGAACCATTTTTTGGAAATTCGTGAACAGGACTGAAAGGATAAAGCAGGTGTGAATCAGGATCGCAGAAACTGGGAAACACCAGTCGTCCGTTACAGTCAATTTCCATCAGGGACTCCGAATTTTCGAAATGACTGACGCCCAGTTCCTCCATGGAGCCGTAATCAACAATCATTTCATTGCTGATCAGCAGAAAGGCATTGGGGATCGTACAAAGTGATCCCATCTCCTTGCCGGCCAGATAATTTGGCGGTTTCTCGCCTGTCTGCACCAATTCCTTGATGTTGAGAAGCAATAGATCCACGATAGAAAATGTTGTAAATGAGTTATTTGTGCCTTAACTCCTATAAAGATAAAAAATAATCCGACAAAAACAATACTTTAAACGGGAAAAAAATAAAAAAATCCAAAAAAAAACCTGCTTGAATCAAGCAGGTTTGTAAAAGAATTCTTACGTCTTGTTACTCAGGTGATATAGCGTCTGTAGGACATACTTCGGCACATGATCCGCAATCGGTGCAAAGCTCGGCGTCAATTTTGTAGATTTCACCTTCAGTGATTGCTTCAACAGGACACTCATCGATGCATGTTCCGCAAGCGATGCATTCGTCAGAAATTTTATAAGCCATAACTTAATTTATTGGTTTTACAGAAAATGAATTCAAGATTTCCGCAGCAAAAGTATAAAGAATGTCCGAAAAAAAAATATTTCGGTTAAATTTTTCCGTATTATTAGAATGGAGAAAAAATATTTTTTCAAGTGACTTTTACATAACGGCACCACTCTTGTAACCCGCAACTCGGACACAAGGGTTTCCGGGCAAGGCAAACATACCTGCCGTGAAGAATAAGCCAGTGATGGGCTATCGGCAGCAATTCCGGAGGGAATAAATTCACCAACTGCCGTTCTGTCTCCTCAGGGGTTTTTGAACCTACCGTCAGACCCAAACGTGCTGAAACCCTAAAAACATGGGTATCCACAGCCATGGCCGGCTTATTGAAAACTACCGATAAAATCACATTGGCAGTCTTTCTGCCAACCCCGGGCAGTTGAAGCAATTCTTCCATCTCTTCCGGCACAGTACCCTGAAAGTCGGAGACCAGTTTTCGCGCCATCCCGACAAGGTTTTTGGCTTTGTTGTTCGGATAAGAACAGGATCTGATCATTTCGAACACATCTTCCGGCTCCGCATCTGCCATCTTTTCAGGAGTCGGGAATCGCAGGAAAAGCGGAGGTGTGATTATATTAACCCTTTTGTCGGTGCATTGTGCCGATAATATAACGGCGACAAGCAAATGAAACGGGTTTTCAAAATGAAGTTCCGTTTCAGCCACAGGCATGTTTTCCTGAAACCAGGCTGTTATTTTATCGCATATTTCTTTTGGACTCATTCATTTTTATTTGGTGTCTAATATAAACATTTCAAACATTTCAAACATTTCAAACATTTCAAACATTTCAAACATTTCAAACATTTCAAACCAGAAACATTTTCTTTCCGCTTTGATGTTACCTTTGCCACAGATAACAATTCTCTATGATCCCATATCTACAGCTGGACAATCTCTCCAAGAATTGGGGAGATTTACAGCTTTTCGAAGGCCTATCGCTCACCATCAACCAAGGCGAAAAAGTAGCCCTGATCGCCAAAAACGGCGCAGGGAAAACTACTTTAATGAACATCCTTTCAGGTGATGAGGTTGCCGACACCGGCAAAGTCATCTTCAGTCCCGAAATCAGGATCGGATACCTGCGCCAGATGCCCGAATTAAATCCTGACGAGACAGTACTGGAAGCTGCTTTCAGTTCGTCGGGCGAAACCATTACTGCCGTCCGCGAATACGAGAGCGCACTGGAAAGTCATGATCCCAAAGCCATCGAACGGACCATGGAGAAGATCAACCACCTGAATTGCTGGGATTTTGAACTGAAAATCAAACAGATCTTAACCGAACTCAATATCCATGACCTGCAGCAACCAATCCGCGAACTTTCCGGCGGACAAAAAAAACGTGTGGCCCTGGCACATGTACTGATTGACGAACCCGACTTCCTGATCCTGGATGAGCCAACCAACCACCTCGACCTGGAGATGATCGAATGGCTGGAACGAACCCTTGAAAAAGCCAAATGCACCCTTTTGATGGTCACCCACGACCGCTATTTCCTGGACCGGGTCTGCAACGAGATCATTGAACTGGACGATACGTCACTTTTCAGGTACAAAGGCAACTACTCCTATTATGTCGAGAAGCGGCACGACCGCATCCAAAATCAAAACAGCGAGATTGAACGGGCGCGTAACCTCTTCCGCACCGAACTCGACTGGCTCAGGCGGATGCCCCAGGCACGTTCCCATAAATCAAAATACCGTACCGAAAATGCATATATCCTGAAGGAGAAGGCATCAAAACGGATAGATGACACCAAGCTTGAACTGGCCATCAATTCACAGCGCCTGGGCCATAAGATTATTAACCTCGACCATATTTCCAAGGCTTTCGGCGATGTCACCATTCTGAAAGATTTCAGCTACAAGTTTGCCCGGTATGAAAAAATCGGCATCGTGGGGAAAAACGGTTCAGGGAAAACCACTTTCCTCAACCTGTTAACCGGCATATACGAGCCCGACAGTGGCAGGATGGATGTGGGTGAAACAGTCCGCTTCGGCTATTTCAGGCAGGACGGCATCCAGTTTTCACCCGACGACAGGGTGATCGACATCATCAAGGAGATCGCAGAGGTAGTGGAGATGGGCGACGGCTCAAAGCTGGGCGCTTCGCAATTCCTGACCTATTTCCTATTCCCTCCTGAAACACAATATTCGTATGTATCTAAACTAAGCGGCGGAGAGAAGCGGCGCCTCTACCTATGTACCATCCTGATGCGTAATCCCAATTTTCTTATTCTGGATGAGCCCACCAACGACCTGGATATCATGACACTCAACGTGCTGGAGGATTACTTGAAATCATTTACCGGATGCACTATTGTTGTCTCGCACGACCGTTTCTTTATGGATAAAATTGTGGACCACCTGTTCGTCTTCGACGGAGACGGCATCATCAAAGATTTCCCGGGAAACTATTCTGATTACCGCGATTGGGCTGAGGAGCGTACAAAAACAGAGCAAAATGCCGTCAAAACCGAGAAGCCGGTCAGGGAAAAACCGGTATCCGAAAAGAAAAAGCTGAGTTTCAAGGAGAAAAAAGAATTGGAAGAGTTGGAACAAGAGATCACCAGTTTTGAAAAGGAAAAGAAAATTCTGGAAGAAGAGCTCAACTCGGGCTTATTGGCTTCTGATGACCTCGTCAAAAAATCGCTTCGACACGGAATTATTACTTCCCAACTGGAAGAAAAAGAGATGCGCTGGCTGGAACTGAGCGAATTGGGAGAATAAATCCGTTGTTTTTGAATATATTTGATCTTGAATAATACGCTACACTCTTGCGGCTAGCCTTCTACCATGGCGAAACTTAAGGAAGATTTGTTGCGGGTATAATCGGGTTATGGTGCATTTTAAAAAGCACATGCATAATGTTTTAGGTGTCATGAATTATTCTGAATAATTTTGAATTAAACCTTTCACGAATAGAAAAGATTGCGTAATTTTGTATCCAAATGAATACATTAAAATAAATGTACAAAATTGAGAAGACAGACGATTTTGACAAATGGCTGAGAAAACTAAAAGATTTAAGAGCTAAAGCCAAAATATTGTTTCGCATTCAAAAAATTGAGAATGATGGACACTTTGGTGATTGTGAACCTGTTGGCAATGGGATTCTGGAACTAAAAATAGACTACGCTAAGGGATACAGAGTATATTTTAAAGAATCAGACGAAAAAATCATTATTCTACTTATTGGCGGAGATAAGTCAACCCAGCCGAGAGACATTGAAAAGGCAAAAGAGATTTTAAAACGAATTAAAATAGTATAGAAATGGAAACTTCAAAATTTGATATAGCAGACTATTTAGATAGTAACGAAATGATTGCGGAATATCTTAATGCTGTTTTAGCAGAAGGA
>JBBQHB010000101.1:0-17247 GCA_038323575.1 Bacteroidales bacterium
GCTCTTTGTCAGCAATGGCTAATTCTGCGGCCCGTTTTCCTTTCTCCTCATTCTGAAAAGCCAGTTCTTTGTTGGCAATGACCAGTTCGGCAGCCCGTTTTTCCTTTACATCATTCTGAAAAGCCAGTTCTTTGTTGGCAATGACCAGTTCTGCGGCCCGTTTTTCTTTCTCCTCATTCTGAAAAGCCAGTTCTTTGTTGGCAATGACCAGTTCGGCAGCCCGTTTTTCCTTTACATCGTTCTGATAAGCCAATTCTTTGTTGGCAATAACTAATTCGGCAGCCCGTTTTTCTTTCTCCGTATTTTGATACAGCAGTTCATTGTTTGCAATGACTAGTTCTGCTGCCCGTTTTTCTTTCTCATTGTTTTGAAAGAGCAGTTCTTTGTTGGCAATAACTAATTCTGCTGCCCGTTTTTCTTTCTCATTGTTCTGATAGAGCAGTTCATTATTTGCAATAACCAATTCTGCTGCCCGTTTTTCTTTCTCCTCGTTTTGGTAGATGAGTTCATGATTGGCGATGACTAACTCAGCGGCTCTTTTTTCTTTCTCGTCGTTTTGAAATGCAAGTTCCGTGTTGGCATTTTTTAATTCCGTTGCCCATTTTTGTTCTGAAATATCATGTGTGACTACCACTGCTCCCATAATATTTCCATGATCGTCTTTGTATACTGAACCATTGAACAATACATCAGTCAGTTTACCGTCTTTGTTTCGAAGCGTAAGCGGTGAAGCAACTACAGATCCATTTGTAAATATCTGATTGTAAACGGCACGGGCCATGTGAGGCTCGGTAAAATAATCGAAGAAATCGGTGCCTTCCAATTCCTTCCGGGCTATGCCTATTATGTTGGCCAAGGCCTGGTTCATATCCACTATTTTCCCTTCGGTATCAATGGCTACCAGCGGATCCAGGCTTGCTTCTATTAAACCTCTTGCGTTCATTCAGATTTTATTATTATTCTGTCCCGGATCTCCGGTCTTCAGTCCTCAGTCCTCAGTCTCCCAGTCTCCCAGTCTCCCAGTCTCCCAGTCTCCCAGTCCCCCAGTCCCCAAGTCTCCCAGTCTCCCAGTCTCCCAGTCTCCCAGTCTCCAGTCTCCCAGTCTCCCAGTCTCCCAGTCTCTCAGTCTCCCAGTCTCCCAGTCTCCCAGTCTCCAGTCTCCCAGTCTCCCAGTCTCCTTCTGTCGGCATCAAATTTCTTCAATCATACTCCTTCTTCCAATTTTCAACTGCTTGAAAGCGGATGGCGTGAGTCCGGTAATTTTCTTGAATTGGTTGGATAAATGCGCCACACTGCTGTAATTCAGCATGTAAGAGATCTCCGAAAGATTGAGTTCGCCATACAGTAGCAGTTCTTTAACCCTTTCAATTTTGTGGATGATGATAAATTGCTGGATAGTAGTCCCTTTTACCTCCGAAAATATGTTGGATAAATAGGTGTAATCGAAATGTAATTTTTCGCTGATGTAATCGGAATAATTTGTTTTAGGAACTTCATCCGAGTAATGGATCATCTCAATGATGACATTTTTTATTTTTTCGATCAAAACTGCACGTTTGTCATCCATTAGTTCAAGGCCGAAACCGCGCAGTCCAATTCTGAGCAATTCGCGATCCTCTTCTGAAATATCTTCCATGACATCTACTTCGCCAAGGTCGACAACAACAAAATGGAGTCCCAGCTTTTTCAGTTCCTCTTTTACAATCATTTTGCACCGGAGGCTGACCATGTATTTAATAAATATCTTCATTTTGAAAATGTGCTTCAATAAGGTATTTATAATTCGGCTAAATTAACAAAAAAAAGCTGATTTCCTAATCTTCCTCCCTTCTTATCTGACTGAGGGAAAGGATTTTTTTTTAATTTTGCCAGAAATCTCTGATGGTACATATCCTTGGTGACAACAATTCCCTTTTCAACCAATACCTCTCCGAAATACGTGACGAGGTAATACAAAAAGATCCCCTCCGTTTCAGAAAGAATCTGGAAAGAGTAGGCGAAATTTTTGCTTACGAGATCAGCAAAGAACTTCCCTACAAATACAAAGAGGTGACTACTTCACTGGGAGTTGCCAAAATGAGGGTATTGGAACAACAACCTGTTCTGGCAACGATTCTGCGGGCAGGGTTGCCGCTGCACCAGGGATTGCTCAACTGTTTTGACATGGCTGAGAACTGTTTCATCTCTGCCTACCGGAAATATGATCCGAATGGTGATTTTCACATTGATTTTCAATACATTGCCTCCCCTTTGCTCGACAATAAGGTGGTGATTCTTTCAGATCCGATGCTTGCAACCGGCTCCTCCATGGAGGTTGGTTACCATGCCTTGCTCGAAAAAGGTGAACCAAGCCACATCCATTTGGTTTGTTTGATTGCAAGCAGGCAGGGACTGGATTACATTTTGAACAGATTGCCAAATGATTTGGTTACCATCTGGGTAGGTGCAGTTGATCCCGAAATGACCCCGAAATCATACATTGTTCCCGGCCTTGGTGATGCCGGCGATCTGGCATACGGGGCGAAGATAGACTCGAAAGAGGTGGTACCACATGGGCATTTTTAAGGTAACCTAATAAAATAAGGTTTTAAAATCCTGGGGATTGATATATTTCTTCGTCATTGAATGTAATTCAACCGCTGCACCACAGATATATCCTGACAACCTTCCAACATTTCTGAAATCGTCAATCCTGTAACCGGATCTTTCAGGTCGGGAGCAATTTCGGCCAGGGGTACCAGGACGAATTTCCGTTCGGCAATCCGGGGATGGGGAATAGTTAAGTCGACGGCGTTGAGGATCAGCGAATCGTAATAGAGCATATCGATATCTATCGTCCGGGCCTCATAACCGGCAGATTTTCTGACACGTCCCAGCTGATTTTCAATTTGTTGCGTAATCAGCAGAATTTCAGTTGGCGACAGGATCGTCTCTAGTTTAATTGCCTGGTTCACAAACAAATCAGACTTAAATCCCCAAGACTCACTCTCGTATAATTCCGAAACAGCTATTTTTTGTCCGATCTTGCTGGTTACCAAATCGATGGCTTCGGAAATTATTTTTGTTCTATTTCCCCTATTTCCGCCTAAAATGAGATAAACTAACGGCATAGAATATATCTTTATGTATCTTTGTAACGATCCCGGTTAAAGTGATACTACTTATATAAATGTAAAGTAAATATATATGAAATTCTTTTGGAAAGCATTTTTTGCATCTCTTCTTGCTATTCTGGTGGCAACATTTCTTCTTATTTTTTTAATGGCAGGCCTTGTTTCAACGCTGGCCAGCCTGGGTGATCAAACGGTTACGGTCAAGGATCACTCTTTACTGATACTGAAACTGGATAACCGGATAGTTGAAAGGAAATCCAATAATCCGTTTGAAGAAATGCAATTTCCGGGGATGGAGAGCTCGAGAACAACCGGATTAAATCAGATTTTCCACGTCATACAACAGGCCAGGAGTGATAATAAAATCAAGGGTATCTTCCTCGAGTTGTCGGAGATTAATGCCGGATATGCCACAACCGAAGAGATCCGGAATGCGTTGATAGATTTTAAGGCGAGCGGAAAGTTTATTTATGCTTACTCGGATGCTATTTCACAAAAAGCGTATTACCTGGCAACCGTGGCCGATAGTCTGATGTTGAACCCGGTTGGGATGTTTGATTTCAGGGGACTGAGCGCCGAACATACTTTTTTCAAGAAAGCGCTTGACAAATTCGGTATCGAAATGCAAGTCGTGCGCGGGAAAGACAATAAATTTAAGTCGGCCGTCGAACCTTACATGTATGAGAAAATGAGTCCGGCCAGCAAGGAGCAAACGACGCTTTACCTGGCTACCATCTGGAACCATCTGCTGAAAGGGATCTCATTGCAACGGAAAATATCGGTTGATCAGTTGAATGAATATGCCAACTCCGTGATGACCTTCCGCACTGCTGAAACGGCTCACAAGAGTCATTTCTTCGATAACCTGAAATACCGCGACCAGGTTCTTGCCGACCTTAGGTCGCTGGCAGGATTGAAAGTCAATGCTGAAATTCCGATCGTTACAGTGGCTGAATACGATAAAGTTCCTTCCGACATCAAGGCAAAGGCGTTGATCAAAGACAAGATCGCGGTGGTCTATGCCGAGGGAGAGATCGACACCGGATCCGGGAACAGCTTTCATGATATCAATTCAAAGGATGTATCCCAGGGAATCCGTGAAGCACGTTTGGACTCAACTGTGAAAGCCATTGTATTAAGGGTGAATTCCCCCGGAGGATCTGCCTTTGGATCAGAGGTTATCTGGCGGGAGGTCAAGCTTGCGCAGGAGGTGAAGCCTGTTGTTGTTTCAATGGGTGATTATGCGGCATCAGGCGGATATTATATTTCGTCGCCTGCAGAAGTAATTATTGCCAGTCCGACCACCATAACCGGTTCTATCGGGGTGTTCGGCACTATTCCCAATTTTGGTGATTTATTAACGAATAAAATCGGAATAACCTTCGATAAGGTTATGACAAATGAACATTCTGACATGCCATCTGTTACACGTAAGATGACACCCTTCGAAGCCAGCCTGATGCAGAGCTTTGTTGAGAGTACTTATGGCGTTTTCTTGTCGCATGTTGCCGACGGGCGTAAGATGACAACCGCCAGAGTAGATTCAATTGGCCAGGGAAGAGTTTGGAGTGGTGTGAATGCAAAGAGTAATCACCTGATTGATGACTTCGGGGGAATGAAAGAAGCCCTTAAGATTGCGGCTGAGAAAGCAGGGATAACCGAATACCGTATCCGGGAGTTACCCAAACTGAAGGATCCTTTTGCCGAGTTGCTGAAGAATTTCTCTGTCAGCATGCAAAATAGAATGATGGAGTCGGTTATGGGTTCTTCATACGATTATTGGAAGAATCTCTCCAGGGAGGCCAATTCAAAGGGAATCTATACCCGGATGCCATTTAATCTTGAAATTAATTAGCTATTTTGAAGAATTTAGTACGCTATCTTTTCTCTTTGGTTTACGGAATGGCGGTTAATTTCCGCAACATGCTTTTCAATCTGAATATTCTCAGGAGCCGGGAATTTGATGTGCCGGTTATCTCCGTTGGGAATATCACGGTAGGCGGAACTGGTAAAACGCCTCATACAGAGCATTTGATCCGTTTACTCAGCAAGAAATTCGATGTGGCAGTACTTAGCCGGGGATACAAGCGCAAAAGCCGCGGATTCCAGGTTGTGGAAACAGGGTCTACCAGCAAACAGGTTGGAGATGAGCCCCTTCAAATCAAAAGAAAGTTCCCCTCTGTTCTGGTGGCCGTTGATGAAAAACGGGTCCGCGGGATTGAGAAAATATTGGAAATCAGCGAGAAACGCCCGGATATTGTCATCCTTGACGATGCGTTCCAGCACAGGTATGTGACTCCCTCCATCAATATCCTGCTGATTGATTTTTCGCGGATGATCACGGAGGATTATCTTCTTCCGCTTGGAGGCCTGAGGGAACCTGCTTCCAACCGCGACAGGGCAAACATTATCATTGTGACCAAATGCCCCGGGGAGATTAAACCGATAGACGAACGGATTATTACCAAGGACCTTCATATCTGGCCTTACCAGGACCTGTTTTTTTCGCGCATTAAATATGGTGAACTGACTCCGCTGTTTCCCGAAAAGGTGGAAGAAGTAAAGTATTGTTTGGATGAAAACACCGGGATACTCCTGGTGACCGGAATTGCCAATCCTAAATCCCTGAGAGATAAATTGTTAAAGACAACCAAGTCAGTAGTATTGGCGGAATTTCCTGATCACCACCCATTTACGCTGAAAGACATGGAGAAGGTTGCAGGACAGTTTGAAGCAATGGTCGCAGCAAGAAAAATTATTGTGACAACAGAGAAGGATACCTTCCGCATCCAGGAAATTGAAAATCTGCCCGAAGCAATTGCTGCGAATCTGTATTATATTCCGATTGAAATTGCGTTCATCAATCAGCCTGAGAACGGTTTCGACAAAAAAATATTAAAATATGTTGGAGAAAATAAAAGCAACTTCGAGTTACATTCTCGAAAGAACAAAATTTAAAACCGAAATAGCCATTATTTTAGGTACAGGTTTGGGCGGTTTGGTCCAGGAGATTGAAATTGAATTTAGCATTCCCTATTCCGAAATTCCTAATTTCCCTGTTTCAACAGTGGAAGGACACAAAGGTCAGTTGATTTTCGGATCACTTGGCGGGAAAAAAGTAATGGCCATGCAGGGACGTTTTCACTATTACGAAGGTTACAGCCAGAAGGATGTCACATTTCCTGTCAGGGTAATGAAGGCCCTTGGAATCAGGACGCTGTTCGTATCCAATGCCAGTGGGGGTCTGAATCCGAAATTTAAAGTCGGGGACGTGATGATGATCAACGATCACATCAACATGTTCGGGGACAATCCGCTGATGGGGCCCAACATCAGGGAACTCGGGCCGCGTTTCCCGGATATGAGCCAGCCTTATAATCTGCACCTGCGGAATCTGGCGCTCAAAATTGCGCTGCAAAAAGGGATCGACCTGAAGGAGGGCGTATATGTAGGTGTTACCGGACCTACTTTTGAAACGCCGGCTGAGTACAAAATGTTCAGGATTCTTGGCGGCGATGCGATCGGGATGTCTACAGTTCCCGAGGTTATAGTTGCCCGGCACATGGATATGGATGTTTTTGGTATATCTATCATTACCGATAGCGGTGTTCCGGGAGAGATCAAGGAAATTTCGCACGAAGAGGTTCAGGCTGTAGCCATACAGGCAGAACCGAAGATGAGTACGATCATTAAGGAGTTAATTGCCGCGTTGTAAGGAAATTTTGGATTTTGGATTTTCGATTTTGGAAGTATGCTTATGGCAATATTGTGATTTAAGAGCAAGTTACACGCTGTGAAATATTGAAATTGAGTACCATACTGAATGAAGCGTACTTCCAAAATCCAAAATACAAAATTGAAAATCGAAAATGCAGGTGGTTTTTAAACAAACGAAAAGAGGCTGCCGGGGTGGCAACCTCTTACGAATCCAAATCAACTAACTACTACTAATAACTATTAACAGCGCAAACATAGTGAATATTTTATTACTAAATGTAAATTTATTATTAATTAATTGAAAAATGCTTCAATTTTTACTCTGTTTAAATAGTACTTTGTACTTTTACTTATCTGCTTAATTATCAGACCAATTTTTTGTACCTTATCCTATGCGGTGTTGCATCGCCCAGTCGTTTTTTCTTGTTTTCTTCGTATTCGGAATAACCACCCTCAAAGAAATATATTTGGGATTCGCCTTCAAAAGCCAGGATATGCGTCGCAATCCTGTCCAGGAACCACCGGTCGTGCGAGATGACCACACAACAACCGGCAAAACTGTCGAGACCCTCTTCCAGGGCGCGCAGGGTGTTCACATCAATGTCGTTGGTAGGCTCATCGAGCAGCAGCACGTTTGCACCCGATTTTAGGGTAAGTGCAAGATGCAGCCTGTTTCTCTCTCCGCCTGACAAGACGCCGCATTTTTTCTCCTGATCCGACCCGCTGAAATTGAATTTGGATACAAAGGCCCTGGCATTGATCGCTCTTCCGCCCACCATTACTTCATCTGTTCCGCCCGACAGGATTTGGTAGACGGTTTTATCCGGATCGAGTTCTGCATGAGACTGGTCTGCATATCCTAATTTAACGGTTTCACCTACCGTGAAGGTTCCTGAGTCACCATTCTCCATGCCCATAATCATTTTAAAGAGGGTCGTTTTGCCGGCCCCGTTGGGTCCGATAACACCTACGATTCCATTCGGGGGTAGTGTGAAATTAAGGTTCTCAAACAGCAGCCGGTCACCATAACCTTTTGATACATTCTCCGCAATGATGACCTTGTCGCCCAGGCGGGGACCATTGGGGATGAAAAGCTCGAGTTTGTCCTCTTTCTGTTTGACATCCTCGTTGAGCAGTTTTTCATACGCACCTAACCTGGCTTTGGATTTTGCCTGTCGGGCCTTCGGGCTCATTCTGACCCATTCCAACTCCCGTTCAAGGGTTTTTCGTCGTTTTGAAACGCCTTTCTCTTCCATCTCCAGACGCTTTTGTTTCTGTTCGAGCCAGCTGGAGTAATTTCCTTTCCAGGGAATACCTTCTCCGCGGTCGAGTTCGAGTATCCAACCGGCTACATTGTCGAGGAAGTAACGGTCGTGGGTGATACAGATCACGGTGCCGGGGTACTGCTGCAGGTGTTGCTCGAGCCAGTCGATAGACTCGGCGTCGAGGTGGTTGGTTGGTTCATCCAGCAACAGGATGTCGGGCTGTTTCAGTAACAACCTGCACAAAGCGACCCTGCGGCGTTCCCCGCCTGAGAGGATAGTTACCGGAGTATCTCCGTCGGGGCACCGCAGGGCATCCATGGCCCTTTCCAGTTTGTTGTCGAGGTTCCATGCGTCGGTTGCATCAATTTTTTCCTGCAGCTTGGCCTGTCGTTCCATCAGCTTGTCCATTTTGTCTGCATCTTCATAGACCTCAGGCAGCCCGAACTGAAGGTTGATATTTTCAAAATCTGCAAGCAGATCTACAATGTCCTGCGCTCCTTCCTGGACAATTCCCATCACGGTTTTTTCGGGATCCAATTGGGGATCCTGCGAAAGATGTCCAACCGTATAGCCGGGAGAGAATGCCAGTTCTCCGTTGAAATCCTTCTCAATTCCTGCAATTATCTTCAAAAGTGTTGATTTCCCTGAACCGTTCAATCCGATTATGCCAATTTTGGCGCCCAGGAAAAAGGAGAGTGAAATATCTTTAATGACTTGTTTTTGAGGTGGGTATGTTTTACTCACCTTGTACATCGAAAATATTATTTGCTTGTCGTCGCTCATGGATATGTTATTTTAAATATTTTGCAAAATTCGTCTTTTCCATCGAAACGGCAATAGAAAAATCATGATCAATTGTCAAATAGTTGTATTAAATTTGAATAAAAGAAAATTTAAACCACTCATATGAAAAAATTTCTAACCCGTCTCCTGATTGTCTTGGTACTGTTGATCGGATCGTTGATCTACTGGAAATATTTCTTTACTTACAGCGAAGGCTACCGGGCCGGCCTGCTTCAGAAATTCTCCAGCAAAGGCTCACTCTTTAAAACATATGAAGGAGAAATTATTCTTAGCAGTGTCCAGTCATCCAACAACATGGCCATCGCTTCGGAGAAATTCTTCTTTTCTGTTACAGAGGAGGATGTAGCCAGGAAAATTGAAAAACTACAGGGTGAAAATGTGGTCGTGCACTACACTGAAAAAAACGGAAGGCTGCCCTGGAGGGGAGAAAGCCAATACGTTGTAGACAGTGTGACCGTCAAGAATATAGTCAGATGATAAAAGGAGAAAGGATAAAGGATAAAGGATAAAGGAGAAAGGATAAAGGATAAGGGATAAAGGATAAAGGATAAGGGATAAAGGATAAAGGATAAGGGATAAAGGATAAAGGATAAAGGATAAAGTGGCATTCGGGTAAACCTGGAAATGCACTTCTTTTAATCAATGAAAATTTAAATAATTGTTCAAAAGTCCTGAGTTCCGCACTTTATCCTTTATCCTTTATCCCTTATCCTTTCCTCAGGCTCTTTTCGGTATTTTTATTTGCTGGCCGGGATAGAGCCCTTTGACGTTGCGGATGTTATTGAATGCTTTCAGATCTGCATCTGTGATGCCCGGGAACTTTTGGGCAATGGTGAATAAACTGTCACCGCTCTGCACGGTATAAAGGATGTATTCGGCTGTTGAGGCGTTTGCCGGATTCTTCGGTGCAACAGAGGCAGGTGATTTATCTGACTTAACTTCGGGCGCTGCAGTCGAACCGGCTGCAAGTGTTTGGCTTTCTGCTTTTGGTTTTGCAACGGATGCCTCTTTCGTCTTTACCGATTTTGCCGGTGCGTAAACGATGATGTGTTGTCCGATTTGAAGTGTATTTTTCCGGAAGTCGTTCCATTCTTTCAGATCATTGACTGTCACCCTGTATTTACTCGCTATAGCACCCAAATTATCGCCCGACTTCACCACATAGGTAAACTCACTCATCCCGCTCACTGGTGTTCCTTTTGAGCTGTGGGCACGCCCATTCAGGGGTACCAACTGGTTGTTCGGAAAATAACTGTCGCGGTTGTAGGCAAATATCTGTGTTTGGTTGTCGATAAAGGCTGAAATTTTTTCTGAAGGGAGTTTTAACAGGTAAGGTTTTTCGGGCCTTGCAGGAATGATATCCCGCCTGTATTGCGGATTTAACATCCGTAGCTCTTCCACGGGAATATTCATTACTGACGACAGTTGCTGGAAATTCAGGTAGTTGTGAATTTCAATCGTATCAGTCATTGTTTTGAACCTTGGCTCAGCTGCTGTTAACTGATGTTCCTTACCGTAATTCATCATATACGTTGCTGCGATGAAAACAGGAATATAGCCTCGTGTTTCACGGGGCAGGGAATAATAGATGTCCCAGTAACTCTGTTTTCCACCGCTCCGTCTAACGGCTTTGTTGATATTTCCCGGTCCGCAGTTATAGGCTGCAATCACCACATGCCAGTCGCCGTAAATTGCATAAAGATCACGCAGGTACCTGGCAGCAGCATCCGATGCTTTGATGGGATCGTTCCGCTCGTCGATATAGGTGTTTATTTCAAGTCCGTAAAGTTTACCGGTGCCGATCATGAATTGCCACAATCCGGAGGCTCCTGCCCTTGATTTGATGGAAGGATTTAAAGCTGATTCTATAATTGGCAGGTACTTAAGTTCAAGTGGTAACTGGTACCGCTCGAGTGCTTCTTCGAAAATAGGGAAGTAATAGTTGGATAGGCCATAGATATAGGAAGTGAGTTCGCGTTTGCGGATGGTATATAGACCTATTAAATTACGTACTGTTTCATTGTAAGGAAGCGGGAGAAATGAATCAATTGCCTGGAGTCTGCTGATATAAACTGAATCGGGGAGATACGTTTTAAGTTCTTCCGGCAGTGTGTCAAATTCATTTTTATTGTAACAAAAGGCATTTTTGATGTGCCAGGTGTTTACCAGTGAATCCAGCTTGTCGGATACCAGCATGTTTAGATTTTCATTGACCAATTGGTCGGCCATTTTGTTGCCGACAGAATCAGTCCCCCAGATCTTTTGGGCTTCATCGGCAGATATTGGCTTGGCTGGAACCTGTGCAAGGAGACTTCCCGACGCAATAACCAAGGTAAGAATTAGAATTTTGAATTTTATTCTCATGGTAATTCTTTTTAATTAAAAATTAAATGTAGCACTGATCCCTATCACATGAGGGCCATTCCCAAAGTTCATCGGCATCGGATCGATACGCATACTCAGATTATCGCTGATGTCAAAATCAGACAGGTTGGCGTCAACGCTTGCATCAATGATGCTTAAAACATGCAGTGCAGCAATGGAGATGATGCTCATATCCCTGTTTCTGCGGTAAAAATCCTTACCGCTTTTCAATTGTGCTTTAAAACTATCAAAACGGGCCGGATTTGTATTCAAATTCCAATACGGAATTTTAAACAGCTCGTTCAGGTAATCCTTATCTGACTTGCTCATCTGACCGACAGCCTGGTATTTCGAAATGGTTTTGTAGGCATCAAAATAGTCGTTGTAGCTGCTGTTGTTCCAGCCAAGAACATAAATAATACCTACATAACCACCGTATACGATTGGAAGCTTCCAGTATTTGCCGTTGTAAATCTGACCAAGGCCCGGAAACAGCGCAGCATAAATGGAAGCCTTCTTTGGCGAAAGTACTTTTTTTTGTGGTGAAACAGAAATTTTAAGGCTGTCTTTTGGGACATTAATCTCCTGTGCTTTCAAACTGAAGCAAAGAAGTGTTAAAAAAATGCCGGCAAGAAATCCTTTCAAAATAGTATAAAATCAGCGTAATTATTTGATTATGAGTCTAGCCTGTCGAAAATTCCGATGATTCGCTCCAAGTCTTTTGAATCGTTGAAAGGAATTTCAATTTTCCCTTTGTATTGATCGTTTATTTTTAATCCGATGTTGCTGTTGAAATATTTCCCCAAATGTTTCTTCAGTTCAGTGAATTCATCGGTTATGGTGGGTGATTTTTGTGATCCGGAAGGCGTTTCTTCTTCGCCGGCACCGAGTTTGCGCACGATATCTTCGGTTTTACGAACCGAAAAATCGTATTTGACTACCTGGCGGTATACCATCACCTGGGTTTCAGAATCAGGAATGTTGATCAGGGCGCGTGCATGTCCCATGGTAATTTCCTGTTCCCTGATGGCTTTCTGTATGACGGCTGGCAATCTTAAAAGACGCAGGTAATTGGAGACGGTAGACCTTTTTTTTCCCACACGGTCGCTGAGGGTTTCCTGTGTCAGTTTGCACTCTTCCATCAGCCTTTGGTAACTCAATGCTACTTCAATGGCATCGAGGTCTTCGCGTTGTATGTTTTCAACCAGCGCAAGTTCCAGCATGGCTTCGTCGCCGGCTTCCCTGATGAATGCCGGAACTTTTGTAAGTCCGGCAATTTTGGCGGCCCTGAACCTTCTTTCCCCGGCAATGATCTGGAATCTTCTGGTACCCAGTTTTCGCAGTGTGATGGGTTGAATGATTCCCAGTTCTTTGATGGAGGCTGCCAGCTCATTCAGCGCTTCTTCATCGAAGTGAACGCGGGGCTGAAAAGGATTGGCTTCAATTTCAGAGATCAGAATTTCGTTGGATACCGGAGTTTGTTCGCGATCCATTCCTGAATCTTCTATCAGGGCACCTAACCCTCTGCCGAGTGCATTGCGTTTTTGCATAGTACTATTAAAAATTCTTTAATTGTCAAACAATCTCTTTGTGGTCCATTTTCGTCATCTTGTTCTTTTGCAGCAACTCGCGGGCCAGGTTCAGATAACTTTGGGCACCTTTTGACCCAACATCGTAAGAAACAACAGGGAGACCGTAACTTGGGGCTTCCGATAACCGGATATTCCTGGTAATGAGACTTTCAAAAACCATGTCCTGAAAATGTTTCTTTACCTCATCGTGAACCTGGTTGGAGAGGTTCAGCCGCGAATCGAACATGGTAAGCAAAAATCCTTCTATCTGTAAGTCAGGGTTTAACCTGCTTTGAATGATCTTAATTGTATTCAGTAATTTTCCTAAACCTTCTAAGGCAAAATACTCGCATTGCACCGGGATGATCACGGAATCTGAGGCTGTTAATGCATTTACGGTAATCAAACCAAGTGACGGAGAACAATCGATGAAAACAAAATCGTAATCATCCCTGACCTTTTCAATGACTGATTTCAGTACTTTTTCACGATTAGGCATGTTCAGCATTTCAATCTCTGCACCAACCAGGTCGATGTGGGACGGGATCAGATCAAATCCGGGGGTATTGGTATTTAGGATAATACTCTTTGGATCCACGTCATCCACCACACATTCGTAGATGCTTGTTTTGACATTGCGGACATCAACTCCAACACCGGAAGTGGCATTTGCCTGAGGGTCAGCATCGATAAGAAGAATTTTAAATTCCAGAACTGCTAAACTCGCAGCCAGATTAATAGCCGTGGTAGTCTTACCTACCCCGCCTTTCTGGTTTGCGATTGCGATTACTTTTCCCATGAATATATTTTTTTAAGTCGGCTTCAAAGTTAGTATTTTAGTCTCAACGAGAACAGCCAGATCAAAAAATTGATGGTCTAATCAGAAGAAAAGATATCAACTACATCGGATCCACATCCACAACGATCTGAACTGTTTTGTTTTTATCTCTTGCCTTAACGCTTTCGAGCATCTGCTGCATCTGGCGTTTGGCTGAAGTGACGGAAATTTCGCGTTCGAGCTTCAGCCACATCTGCTTCATGTACATCAGTTTAACGCGGTTGACTGCAGGATAGTCAGGTCCCAGCAATCTGACCCCGAATCTGGATCGCAAAGCGGCTGCGCTTTCTTCTGCGATCCGGTCCAGTTCTAACAGATCCCTGTGTTTCAGTGTAATTCTGATCATCCTGTAAAAAGGCGGGTATTTGAACTCTTTCCGTTCGGCAATTTGTTGGTTGTACATGCCTTCGTAATCATTGGCAACCACTTTCTGAATGATGAAATGGTCGGGCTGGGAGGTCTGGATGATCACCTTTCCCTGTTTATGCCTTCTTCCTGCCCGGCCACTTACCTGGGCCATCAGTTGGTAACTTCTTTCGTGCGACCTGAAATCGGGAAAGTTGAGCAGGTTATCAGCATTCAGGATCCCTACCACCCGAACATGTTCAAAATCCAGTCCCTTGGTAATCATCTGGGTTCCGACCAAGATATCCGTATCGCCGCGGTCAAACCGCTGGAGGATAGTTTGAAAGGCTTTTTTCGAACGGGTTGCATCCAGATCCAACCGTTCGATGGCGGCATCCGGAAAGAGCAGGGAAAGTTCTTCCTCCACTTTTTCAGTCCCGAATCCCTTGTTGGTGATATCGCCCGACTGGCAAGCTCCGCATACAGACGGGTAATAAACGGAATAGCCACAGTAGTGGCAAATCAGCCTCCTGGTATTTTTATGGTAGGTTAAGCTGACATCGCAGTTGGTGCATTTCGGGATCCATCCGCAGTTTTTACACTCAATGAAAGGGGAGAAGCCTCTTCTGTTCTGAAAAAGGATCACCTGTTCCTTTTTCTCCAATGCCGATGTTATCTCGTCAAACAATTCCGGGGTCAGGTAGGAGCGCATTGCTTTGCGCTGGTAAGCACGCTTGAGATCGGCTGTGACGATTTCGGGCAGTTCAATCTGATTGTATCTTTCCTTCAGTTCGACCAGCCCGTACCTGCCTGATTTTGCATTGTAAAAGGTTTCGACAGCGGGTGTGGCAGTTCCCAGCAGAATCGGTATTTTCAGCATTGTTGCCAGTACAATGGCGCTGTCGCGTGCATGGTACCGCGGGGCAGGATCATATTGTTTGTAGCTGTTTTCATGTTCTTCATCCACGATGATAAGACCCAGGGCGGAGAAAGGGAGAAAAATGGAGGAACGGGTACCCACAACCAGCTGGTGTGACTGATCCTTGCTGCCGGGTTGAAAGTTGAGTACTTTGTTCCATATCTCAACCCGTTCGGCGTCGCTGAACCTGGAGTGGTAGACTCCGGTCTGCTTGCCGAAAACCTCTAACAGCCTACCGATCATCTGGGTTGTCAGTCCGATTTCCGGGAGAAGGTAAAGTACCTGTTTCCCTTCTTTCAGGCAATTTTCGATCAGCTGAATATAAATCTCTGTCTTGCCGCTCGAGGTGACTCCATACAATAAGGTTACGGGATGTTTCAGGAATGATTCTTCTACCAGGTCCAGCGCTGCCTGCTGTGCCGGGTAGAGGGGATAGACGGCCCTGGTGGCATCTTCACCTGCCTCCAGCCGGTCTATTGGCTGCTCATAAACGGCCAGAATTTCTTTCTTCAGCAATCCGTTAAAAACGGTCATGCTTGAACCGCTCTTCATGAGCAAAGCCCTTTTGGGGTATGCTTTTGACTTTAATTGCAGGTTCTCTTCGTTTTCCTGCAGGAAAATGAGCAGCATCTCCCTTTGTTTTGGGATTTTTATCAGCAGGTCGAGGGTGCGCAGCAATTTTTCATCGGAAACAATTGCCTTGCCAAGGGTAACGATGGTTTCCGTGCGTGGTTTGTAACTTTCCCTGATCTCTTCGTCAATGTGAACCACTCCTTTCTTCAGCAACTCCTTTAATACGGGGAGTGTGCCTTTTTTTAATACCGCATTGTTTAGTTCGAAAACCGAAATTCCTTTTTTATCCCTGATAATTTCGCACAGGAGAATTTCTTTTGGCGACAAATGTTCAAATCCTGTTTTGCTGTATTCTTCCTTCAGCGAAACCCTTGTTTCACTCTCCAGTTTGAGCCCGGAAGGGAGGGCAGCCTTCAGTACTTCCCCGATTGTGCAGTGATAATAGGTTGAAATCCACTCCCATAGCAAAAAACAACTTTCTGAAATGATGGGTTTGTCATCCAGTACAGTTTCTATCAGTTTGGCTGTTACATTTTCGGGCTTGTTGCCGTGTATACTCCTGACCAATCCGGAATAAAATTTTTTGGCCCCGAACTGGACCACCACCCTCATTCCGGAACTGATTTTTCCTGATAATTCTTCAGGAATCATGTAAGTGAAATATCCCTCCAGTGGCAAAGGTAATATCACATCAGCATACATTAAGGGAGCGTTGTTCATCTTCAAAAAGTAACCAATTTAAGCCTTCCGGTCATTCAGCAACCGATCACAATTTACATTAAAAAACCGATTTTGAATGATCGTTTCTTAACTTTTGAAGGATATAATTTTCCACTTCCGTGGAAACCAAACCATGGATAGACTGGTTTTCAGCCAACCTTTCCCTTATGCCGGACGAGCTGATGTCTAGAAGGGGAGCATTGATCCTGTGAATATTGGGATGATTTCCGAATTGATCGGTATCTTCTCCGGATCTTGGGTATACGACCAGGCCGAATGATTCAATGATCTGCCTGTGCGATTTCCAGAGATGAAAGGTGAGCATATTATCGCCGCCGATCAGGAGACGAAACTGGTTTTGAGGATAGCTATTCTGCAGAAACCGGAGGGTGTTGATGGTGTAGGAGGGACGCGGCAGGTTATTCTCGCAATCGCTGACTTTCACGTTGGATAAATTCCTTATAGCGAGTTCTGCCATTTTCATCCGGTCTTCGAAAGGCCAGAGTTCTACCTCTTTTTTATGCGGATTGTGGGGTGAGACCACCAGCCAGACTTCATCATAGCCTTCGGCCAAAGCGGCTTCCGCGATAGCGAGATGGCCGTTGTGGATCGGGTTAAATGAACCGGAGTAGATGGCGATTTTCATAAAAAAGGATAAAGGATAAAGGGGGAAGGATAAAGGATAAAGGATAAAGGATAAAGGATAAAGGATAAAGTGAAGACGCTCTAATCTAAATTTTCTCCTATCTCATGTCTTATGTCTAATGTCTCATGTCTTATGTCTTATGTCTCATATCTCATGTCTTTATACAAAACCCGGAACCTTTCAGGCAAGGAACTCCCGCACCTTTTCTTCCGCTTCCTGCAGGGCATGTTCGAGGGTGTCGTTGATGATGATTACATCGAACTGGGACGCGTAGGCCATTTCCCGTTCTGCCTTCTCCACTCTTTTACGGATTACCTCTTTATCATCTGTGGAGCGGGCAATCAGTCGTTTTTCGAGTTCCGTAATTGAGGG
>JBBQHB010000102.1:0-16936 GCA_038323575.1 Bacteroidales bacterium
GATAGGGGCTATTTACGAACTTGAAGGTGTTTATCAGAAAGTCAAAGATACAATTTGAAAGCAAATCACAACAGGCAGATAAATGTAGGAAATGTTTGAAGCGGTGTTTATCAGTAAGTCAAAGATACAATTTGAAAGCAAATCACAACGGAAGAGAAGCGGGATAAATAACACTTTCAGGTGTTTATCAGTAAGTCAAAGATACAATTTGAAAGCAAATCACAACGTACCGGGCAAGTAAGGCACTAACCGCCCCGGTGTTTATCAGTAAGTCAAAGATGCAATTTGAAAGCAAATCACAACGTAATAGCTGCGGCGATGCCCGAAACATGAGGTGTTTATCAGTAAGTCAAAGATACAATTTGAAAGCAAATCACAACCGATCTGAAAGGGTATAATTCGTTGCCCCAGGTGTTTATCAGTAAGTCAAAGATACAATTTGAAAGCAAATCACAACATCAACTTTGTGTTGACCGGTCATCTTGTTGGTGTTTATCAGTAAGTCAAAGATACAATTTGAAAGCAAATCACAACAGTGCGCCACACGCACGAATGGCAGCTCTCGGTGTTTATCAGTAAGTCAAAGATACAATTTGAAAGCAAATCACAACATCAGATTGGAACCAGGCCACAAACAGCGCGGTGTTTATCAGTAAGTCAAAGATACAATTTGAAAGCAAATCACAACATATACAAAGCGTTGGATCATTGTTTCTGCGGTGTTTATCAGTAAGTCAAAGATACAATTTGAAAGCAAATCACAACGCCTTTTCAGGCATTTACGCACCTGATAAAGGTGTTTATCAGTAAGTCAAAGATACAATTTGAAAGCAAATCACAACGGAATCCGAACCATGACCTGACCGGATGCAGGTGTTTATCAGTAAGTCAAAGATACAATTTGAAAGCAAATCAACCAACGGCAGCTTATGCCAAAACAATTACATTTGTCTAGTAATAGCAACCAACCTGCATATTTTGCTTCAGATGAAGATAAAATTAATAGCCATCCTGTTCTTTGCAGCAACATTTGCTTTAAATGCCCAGGATACGGTCCGGATCATTCATGCCAATTACACCACCGTTTTCGATAAGACCCTTAAATACCCGGTATATGTCGAATGGTGGGATACTCGGGCAAAGGTAAATTGTTCCGATCCGTTGCCGCGGAAGAATCAGTTTCAACCCGACCCGGAGTTGCCATTTGATACCAATCTAAAAAGTGATTATTACAAGTCGGGTTACGACAGGGGCCATATGTGTCCGGCGGCAGACAACAAATGTCTGGGTGCACTGGGTTTGAAAGAGTGTTTCTATTTCTCGAATATGGCGCCACAGGTCCATTCGCTGAATGGCGGTACTTGGGAGAAGGTGGAACGGATGACAAGGGATTTATCGGTTCAGTTTGATTCAGTTCATGTGTGGGCCGGATCGGTCGGGGTTAACGGCAGGATCGGGTCGGTAACAGTACCCCTGAAATGCTGGAAAGTAATCCATGTGCTGAGGACCGGAGAATGGTATTCCTATATCATGCTCAATGAAAAGGAGCAGAACAGTATTGATCCCCTGAAAGTCAGCAAACATGAGGTCGAAAAATTGTCGGGGTTTAGGTTTAAACTGTAGTTCTTCCAAGTGACCGGGTGACTTGGAAGATTAATTCTGAATTAAGCATTGGTGCTTCAAGTCACCCGGTCACTTATCCACACATTTAAATATAATTTATGAGAAATATACAATATACATTTCTGCCAAATTACCGTTTAGGACGGTCCATGACGATTTAAGAAAGTTTAGGACACAAAAAAGCCGACTAAATAGTCGGATGGATTTTATTTTTATCGAAAAATGGTTTTTATTTATCAAAATAATGACCACGCAACGAAATGACGTTAATTGTATTTTCTAAAATTTCATAAATTAAGCGGTTTCCCTTATCTATTTCACGCGACCACAATCCGGATAACTCATATTTTAATTGTTCTGGTTTTCCACGCCCTGTTTTAGGATGAAGTTCAATATCTTCAATTAATTTTGTTATGCGCAACTGAATTGATTTTTGCCCACTTTTTTTCCAAAACTTAATATCTTCAATAGCCTTGCTTTTATAGATTATTTCCATAAATCTGCCGTTTTAACAGGCTCACCTATACTATTTCTCGATTTTTGTATTTCTGCAACAAATTCGGGATTATATTGCGATTCGTTTTTACGCGATTTTGTTTTTTCAATACTTACAGTGCCATTTTTGGACAAACTATTAATCAAACTGATAAGGTGTTTACCTTCGTTTAGCCTCGTATTAACTTTAATTGTTATTGTTGTCATGACGTTTTTTTTACAAATATAACAATATTCAATATTAGTCCGGCTCACCCTGCTGGTGCGGATTTGCCCCTCGGCTCGGCGACCATCCGCGCCCCGCAGACCTTTGAATTGTAATCTCCTTAGATTGCACTATTTTTTTCAATAATTCCGGTAGGACATTAATTATTAATGGTATTTCCCGGAATTTTTATTATTGAATTGAATTATTTATTTCAAGGATACAGCAATTTCAAAAAGCTGATTTTCGAATAAAGTCATAATAGTGGAAATGGGCATTTATCAATAAGTCAAAGATACAATTTGGATTGGACCGATGCAGAAATCGGCAAAGCCAAAGCAAATCACAACCGGCTGCCGTCTTTTGGATTTGCTGAAATAAATATAACTTTGTAAAAAACATAAAGCCATGACAACTATTACAATAAACGAACGAACGACAGAGGGAAAAGTACTTTTAAAAATGCTTGAACCCTTTAATGGAACTTCTTACTTAACCTTTGGCGAAGAAAAAAGGCCAAGTGCAGGACTGTTGAAATCAATTGAAGAGGCCAAAACCGGAAAAGTAACAAAGTTTAAAAACAGTTCTGAGTTAATGTCTCATCTTCAAAAAAAGATAAATGTATAGTCTGATAACAACGAACAGATTCGATAAAGACTCTGTTCGTTGTGCCAAGAGAGGATTAAAACTTGAACTTCTTGGAAAAGCAACAAATTAACTTGAAACCGGCGGCACCCTTCCGGCATCATACAAGCCACATATATTATCAGGAAATCTAAACGGAATATGGGAAGGGCACATTCTGCCGGACTGGTTGATAGTCTGGACTAAAGACGAAAAAAATAAAACAATAACGCTTTTAGGAACCGGATCCCATTCCGACCTTTTTAAATAGTTTTAATTTTCAGCCGCGCCCTTTGTGCCTCTCTTTTAGCAATCTCCATCTACTGCGAAAGAGACGAGTCACCCGGTCACTTATTTACCTGTCACCTGGTCACTTTTATGAGAATTCGTTACATTTGTGAAAAGCGGCGAACTCCGGAATTGAAACCAAATTAACAGGGAGGTCCAAACAAATATTAATCTATCTGACAAAAAATACAGGAATAATGAAGGCAGCCATCATCCGTGAATACGGGAAAATCACTTTGGAAGAGGTCGAAAAACCTGAATTACAGGATAATTATGTATTGATAAAAGTTAAATATGCCAGCATCTGCGGATCCGACCAGCATATTTTTAAGGGAGAATTTCATCCGCGGACGCGATTGCCGCTGATTCCCGGTCATGAATTAGCCGGCGTTATTGAAGCTGCAGGCAGTAAGGTGAAGGAGTTCCGGCCCGGGGAAAAAGTAACCGTCGATCCCATTCTCTGGTGCGGCAAATGCGCGGCCTGCCAGGTTGGTCACTATCCGGCATGTGCGGCCCTCAAACTGATCGGCATTGACCTGGACGGGGGATTTGCACAATATGTTTCAGTTCCTGCACATACAGTTTTCAAAATCCCGGATCATATATCCGACGAAAATGCGTCCCTGATCGAAATTCTCTCCATCGGATTTCATGCCTCATCCAGGGCCGGCGTGAAAGAGCAGGACGATGTGCTGATCATGGGCGCGGGCAAAGTAGGCCAGGCCATTCTTCATGCCGCAAAAACCATTACGAAAGGAAAGATTATAATGGTTGATATCCTGGACGAAAGACTCGAAATTGCCTCCTCGGCCTTTCCTGATTTGATTGCTGTCAACACTACCCGGACCGATCCGGTCGCTTTTATCAAAGAACTTACGAACGGGCGCGGTGTGGATGTTGCTTTTGAAGCGGTTGGTCACGATGTAAAAGTGGAGGGACGGTTGAATCCGGTCAGAACCTGCATCAATGCCATTAAAGGAGGAGGCACCGTATGCGTGCTTGGACTTGGGGATCATCCATCCGAGATATTGATGAAGGAGCTGATCTGGAAAGAGGCAAAAATTGTCTCTTCACGGGTCAGTCATGGCGAATTCTCCAAAGCGATCGAAGCGTTGGACAGAAAAACCATCCACCCCGAAAAAATGATAACCGGTATCCTTGATCTCCGGGAAGCACAGCGTGGCTTTGAATTGTTGGAAGCAGAACCGGGAAAGCACCTGAAGATTTTACTGAAGGTTCCGGATTGAAAAGGAATTCCATCGAAAATATTACACGAAAAACTTGCCCATTATACCTCCTGTCTCATCATCAAAACCCAACTAACATGAAGAATATCCCGGTAATTTGCATCTCCGAAAAGACACTGGCAGAAGCCTATGAAGCGGCCATCGTTGCCGTTTATGAAAAAGGAACCCGCTTCAAGACGCAGTACGACAAACCGGATGATCCGGAGAGCATGGATTGCACCATCAACATCACCATAGAGGAACCGGAAACCGACCCGATGATCCACATGGCCTTCCCGGGAGGTATCGAAGAGCTGAAAGAGTATGTGATGGAGCTGAAAGGGTACAAAGACCATTGGACCAAAAACATGAATGTCGAAAGCGACAAACGATGGGAATATACCTACCACAGCAGGCTGCAGAATTACGGGGTATGGAAGGAGTTGGTGGACGGACAATCCCGGGAGGCAGGTAAAATGAAAATCGATCAGGTTCAGGTTGTAATTGACAAATTGTCAAAGCAGCCATTTACCCGGCACGCACAAATGATTACCTGGATGCCCGATATCGACAACGACTGTTTTGATCCGCCATGCCTGCAGTCGTTGTGGTACCGTATTCTTGAGGATGAAGAAGGAGTCTGGTGGTTGAACTGCAATGTGCGCTTCAGAAGCAACGATGCCTGGGGGGCCAATTTCATGAATATGTTCGGGTTTATCCAGTTCAACAAGGAAGTAATTGCTGCCGGAGTCGCAGAAAAAACCGGAAGAACAGTCAGGCTGGGACGTATGAACTGGCAGGCCGATTCATTCCACATTTACGGCAAAGACCTGAACACCGCCAAGGAAAGGTTGCTCGACAGGCTGAATGACATGCCTTTCGAACACCGCACAATGAATTTCAACGATGATTTTATCCGCGACATGTACGACCAGGCAGAAGAACAGGTTATTCAAAAAATCAGAAACTACGACCAGCGCCATTGATGGATATTTGTCATGTATTGCGCCGAAAACACTCCTTATCTTCGGTCCTGATTTAAAAGGGATAACAAAAAATGAAAAAACTGGCTGTAGTTGCCCTTGGTGGCAATGCACTTCTGCGTGACAACGAAAAGGGCACCATCGAAGAACAGGAATTACACACTGCTGAAACCATTGAGAACCTGCTCTTCCTGGTAAGGGAAGGCTACGATCTGATCGTTACGCACGGTAACGGACCCCAGATCGGCAATATCCTGATGCGGAACGAAGCAGGCGAACAGGTTTATGGCATCTCGCAGATGCCTATGGATATCTGCGTTGCAGATTCACAGGGAGGCATAGGTTACATGATCGAACGCATTTTCAGGAATACCCTCCGCAAATACCATATCGAACGCAATGTTGTGACAATAGTCGGAATGGTGGAAGTAGATCCGGCGGACCCGGCCTACGGCAATCCTACCAAACGGATCGGTGCAACCTACAGCCTGGAGCAGGCAAAAACATTGGAAACACAGAAGGGATGGACCTTCAGAGAGAGCAAAAAGAGCGGAGACGGCTGGAGGAGGGTGGTCCCCTCCCCGATGCCAAAGAAAATCCTGAACCTTGAGCTGATAGGAGAACTCGCCGGGAAAGGCAACATTGTTATTACCTGCGGTGGCGGCGGGATTCCTGTGTTCTTTGATGAAGAGGGCAGCCTTCGTACATCTGATGCTGTGATCGACAAAGACCTTGCTTCCGCTGTCCTCGCCTCGGGCGTTGGCGCAGACGAATTTTACATCCTGACTGATGTCTCCTTTATCTACAAGGATTTCGGCCTGCCCACGCAGGAAAAACTGGAGTTTCTGAACTATCAGGACACAAAGAAATACCTCGAAATGGGTACATTTGCGGAAGGCAGCATGGCTCCGAAAATTGTCGCAGCCATGAAGTTTGTTGAAAACGGCGGAAAAAAAAGTATCATCACAGAGGCATCAAAGCTCGAAGACAAATCATATGGTTCAAAAATTACCATGCATTACGAACAATAAAAATTCATACCATGCCCCACATGCTCTACCACAAGAATTTCTTAAAACTCCTGGACTTTCAGCAGGCAGAAATTGAATACCTGCTTGATCTTGCGGCTGAGCTGAAATGGGCCAAGAAGTCAGGAACCGAAGAACCGGTACTGACAGGTAAAAACATTGCTTTGATATTCGAGAAAAGCTCTACCCGCACACGATGCGCATTTGAGGTCGCAGCCTACGACCAAGGTGCTCATGTCACCTATCTCGGCCCGACCGGGTCCCAGATCGGCTCCAAGGAGTCAATGAAAGATACCGCACGCGTGCTTGGAAGGATGTACGACGGTATCCAGTACCGCGGATTCAGACAGGAGCTGGTCGAAACGCTTGCCAACTATGCCGGAGTACCTGTGTGGAACGGATTGACCGATGAGTTTCATCCGACTCAGATTTTGGCCGATTTCCTCACCATGCGTGAACACTGCGACAAACCATTTTCCGAAATGAAATTCGCCTACCTGGGGGATGCGCGGAACAACATGGGCAATTCGCTGATGGTGGGAGCCGCCAAAATGGGTATGGACTTCCGGGCTGCCGCTCCGTCAAAATACCAGCCATCGGAGGAACTTCAGACGGTTTGCAGAACCATTGCGCAACAAACCGGGGCAAAAATAACCATCACCGAAAATGTGGAAGAAGCCGTTAAAGATTGTGATTTCCTTTACACCGACGTTTGGGTATCCATGGGTGAACCGGCAGCTGTCTGGCAGGAACGGATCGACTTGCTGAAACCTTACCAGGTTAATGCAAACATGATGCAGCTGACAGGCAACCCGGACGTGAAGTTTCTTCACTGCCTCCCGGCCTATCACAACCGTGAAACAAAAACAGGCGAAGAGATTTTCCTGGAATTCGGTATTGAATCAATGGAGGTTACTGATGAGGTTTTCGAAAGCAAGGCCTCCATCGTCTTCGACCAGGCCGAAAACAGGATGCATACCATCAAGGCTATTATGGTCGCCACCCTTAGCCAAGTCTGAGAGGAAGGGAGAAAGGATAAAGGATAAAGGATAAAGTAATAAACGCTGCCAACCAGAGTTGCAGCGTTTTTTTGGATCTTAGCCAAATGGTAAAATACTCCATTGTGCCCGAATGCCCACTTTATCCTTTATCCTTTATCCTTTATCCTTTCTCCTTTATCCTTTCTCCTTTATCCTTTATCCTTTATCCTTTCTCCTTCCACCGGTTACCAGCAGGAATCTTTCTTGTTTGTCCAGCAAGCCTCGGGATCAAGATTGTCTTTTTCGAGCTCCTTAAAATAGTTGTAAGTTCCAACTTTCAATTCCGTGGTAGCATTTTCATCGCAAACAATCATCGCATGGGAATGATTCTGAAGCGCCGTAATTGTCCACATGTGGTTGACAGCTCCTTCAACAGCTTTATGCAGCGCCCGGGCCTTGGTATGACCGGTTACCAGAATCAATACTTCCTGTGCATCCATAATGGTGCCTACCCCAACTGTCAATGCCTTCTGGGGTACCTGGTTTACATCGTTGTTGAAAAAACGGCTGTTTACAATCTTTGTATCGGTGTTTAAGGCTTTGTCGCGGGTCCTGGAAGTCAGACTGGATCCGGGTTCGTTGAAGGCTATATGGCCATCCGCACCTACTCCGCCAAGGAAAAGATCTATCCCTCCTACAGATTTGATTTTTGCTTCATAGCGGCTGCATTCCATCCTTAGATCAGGCGCATTCCCGTCGAGAAGATTAACGTTGGCAGGTTTGATATCAATGAAACTGAAAAAGTTATTCCACATGAAAGTATGGTAGCTCTGAGGATGGGTTTTCTCAATACCCACATACTCATCCATGTTAAAAGTAATCACATTCTGAAAAGAGACTCTGCCCTCCTTATGAAGTTTTATCAGCTCGACATAGGTCCCCAGGGGCGTGCTGCCGGTGGGCAGTCCTAACACAAAAGGATTCTCAGGCGTTGGATTGGCATTTCCAATTTTTCGGGCAATATAATTGGCCGACCACCTGGCTACACTGTTTGATTCGGGCAGAATGATTAGTCTCATTATCACATCGTATTAAATTAGTTTAAGCTGTCCCAAAATTGAGAAAATTTACAAAACGATCAACCATTTTATACAAAAAAGAAGAGATTAATTTCATTTTGACCCGAAATTTGATTCCTGAATGAAATCAGATCAAAACAATTAGCCAAACTGATCGTAAAATTTGCAACAAATCAGACAATACCGGCTCACAATTTGGAATCGTTGGAACAATGCAAATTATATTATAATCTTATATTATTTCAGCAGATATCACTGAACCCATTGAAATCTTTTCACTTTAGTTACATTTGCGCCATCAAAAAATAACCGATGCAAATTAACCATCTTGGTGAAATAAGCGGAATACTAACAGCCATCTGTTGGACCGTTTCAGCCCTCACCTTTTCTGTCGCAACACGTCGTGCGGGATCTCTGACGGTAAACCTTTTCAGGCTGCTGTTTGCCATGATTATGTACATGGCATGGTCGAGGGTGATGCGTGGGCTCTGGCTGCCCACAGATGCCACGCCCGAAGCATGGAAATGGCTCTCTGTATCCGGTCTCATCGGTTTTGTGCTTGGCGATTATTTCCTGTTTACCTCCTATTCTCACCTGTCGGCCAAGATTTCCATGCTGATCATGTCGCTTGCCCCTCCGATCGCCACAATTTTCGGGGTGATTGTCCTGCACGAAAGCTTTACCAGGCTGAATTTCCTGGGTATGATCCTCGTGCTTTCAGGCATTGCAATAGTCATTCTTAAAAGGGAGGCAGTTGATGATAAAATGAAGCACGGGTTGAACTATCCCGTCAAAGGATTATTGCTGGCATTCGGCGGAGCTGCCGGACAAGGCATTGGAGCCGTATTTTCCAAATTGGGCATGGGCAGTTATGATCCCTTTGCCTCTTCACAGATCAGAACCATCACCGGCATTATCGGTTTTTTGCTGATCATCAGCCTGACAAGAAACTGGAAAAAGGTAAAAACATCTATTTTGCACCAAAAAGCCCTCAAGCCGCTTCTCGTCGGCTCATTCTTCGGCCCGTTCCTGGGTGTTTCACTCAGTTTGCTGGCCTTTCAACATACTAAGGTAGGTGTTGCTTCGACACTGATTGCAACAGTTCCGGTTTTTATCCTGCTGCCTTCAGTCTTATTTTTAGGTGAAAAATTAAACTGGAAAGAGGTGATCGGTGCCTTTCTTGCAGTAGGCGGTATGTTTGTATTCTTTATTTGAAAAACTACTGTTCATTTACCATTCTTCGGTAAAACATCCTCAATGACACTCCCTGTGGCGCCGCTCGGCGGAACAATGCCCAGCAATGCACATACCGTAGGAACAACATCGGCTGCATCTGTCCTTTTTAAGGAAGTCCCCTTTTTAATCCCTGCTCCGTACCATACCAACGGTACCTGGTTGTTGTCGGTATAATCGACTGCCTTGTATTTATCCTTGGGAAGCCAGCCTTCTTCATAGCGGATCATCACATCCCCCGAACGTTTGATGTAAAAATTGTTCTGAAAGGCGGCAAGCGGACCGCCTAAAAAATTATCGGACTCTATTTCCGCAGCAGCTTTTGCATAGGCTATTCCCTCAAACTGGTTTAGGAATCTGGCAGTTTCTGCCTGCATCTCCCGAAGGTTGATTTTCTTCTTCGCCACAAGTTCATGGTTCAAATAGAGCTGCTGATTGCCGAATTTCTCAATCCATGCACCCTCTCCGTATTTGATATTTAAAAAAGACTTCAATAGGGCAACGGAGCTCTCCGGATCAAAAATCCCGGTATTCATCCTGTATTTTTCCTTGAGATAATCAGCATGATAGGAAACACTGGAAGTTGAGGTGAGGAAGATTAAAACATTTTCAGTTCCGTAACCATTTTCGATGTATTTCAACAGTTCAGCTATCTCCTTGTCCAACCGGAGATAAGTATCCTCCATTTCGACCGAAAAAGGACCAAAATTACCGCCTTCTTTATCCATAGAGGAGAAAACAATTGTCAGCAGATCAGGTATAAAATCGTATCCAAGCTGCTCTTTGGGGATCAGCTGCAACGCAAAATCCTTCAGGTAAGTATTGGCAAACGGTGTACTTTTCAGTATTGCATAGGTTCCTCCGGTTTCCTTTTTCAATTTGTTCAGATCGTATGGGAAGTTATTGTATTTGCCAAGAAAACCACTTTCATGGAGTGATGCGCTTTCGATACTTTCAGTATAGGCGATCTGATCAGTCAGTGTTTGCCAGGTATATCCCAGATATTTATCGGCCAGGTTGAAATTGTTGAATTCCGAGGCCCATACCGGATATTTGTCCATATAATAGGAACTGGAGATCATCTTCCCGGATTTTTCATCCAGCCAAAAGGCCCCGTCCGCTGCGTGTCCGGCAGAAAATATGGCAGCATAGTCGTTCATCGCAATGCTGAAAACACGGGATCTCCCTTTGGTGACAAGTTTTAAACGGTCTCCTAGTGTCGGGGTCATCAGTCTGATGGCAGACCGTGCGCCCGATTTTGAATCAGAACCGATTGTTGTAAATAAAGGATCGAAGGTACAGTCCGTCTCTTTGTTTGTTAAACGATCAATCCAGTTGTCATTGACTATTCCGTGGTGTGATGGCGTAGTGCCTGTAAACAGGGTTGCCATTCCTACCGTAGGACGCTGAATCAAATTGTTTACATGATTGTTGGCGCAGATAAATCCCCCTGAATAGAGTCGCCTGAAACCGCTCTCCCCAAATTTATCCCAGTAGCGTTCAATGTAATCGGGATGCATATTTTCAACGACTAAGCCAACAATTAACCTTGGCGCCGCGGATGAAACAGTAGTATGCCCCTGGGCAAAGAGAAATAATGGGAAAATGAAATTGAGGAAAAGCAAAGAAGTGCGTCTAAACATACCTTGTTTTTTTTTGACAAATGTAACGACTTGAGTCGATCCGTCAAAAAACAATTATTTTAGCACTTTCTTATGCACTAAAACACCCTAAAGAGAGATGAACCCGGTAAAAGAGGTTTGTGTAGAATCGTTTGAAGAAGCTTTGAAAGCCGTCGAAGCTGGTGCGACCCGCATAGAGCTTTGCGAAAATCTCGCGAGGGGCGGAACAACACCATCCTACGGAACCATCAAAAAATGTATGCTGAAACTGGAGGTTCCTGTAATGGTAATGATCAGGCCCAGAGGCGGCAACTTTGTCTATACGACGGATGAATTTCAAATTATGAAGGATGATATCCACCAGTGCAAAGCGTTAAAAGCCGATGGCGTCGTCTTCGGACTGCTCGATGCATACGGCAAAATTGATGAAGAGCGGACCAGGCAGCTTGTCGGTCTTTCAAGACCAATGCAGGTTACCTTTCACAAAGCAATTGATGAGGCTGTGAATATAATGGATTGCGTAGCCTTGCTTAAAGAATTAGGCGTGGACCGGATACTCTCATCCGGTGGAAAAAAAACTGCCCTGGAGGGGCTGAAAACGCTGAATCAGATGATAGAACTTGCTTCCCCTCACCTGACCGTCATCGTAGCCGGGAAGGTAACCCATGAAAATTTTGATGAGATACGGGTTAAAATCCCTTCCGGGGAATACCACGGACGAAGATTGGTGAAATTTTGATTCCTAGGTTGGTTATTTTAAATTCAACACTTCGGATCTTACACTTTCAGCATTGTCCTCATTCACTGCTGTCACAAAATAACTCTTGCCGGTTATCCCCTGAAAATTTGTATTGGCGCTGATTGAAAGAGCCCTTGCCGAAAAAGTATTGGCAATTGACTGCTCTTTTTCAAGTTCATAAACGGCAAACCTGACACCTTCCCCCTGAGCTATCCACTGGATAAGATTTCCATTTTTACCGATCACCGGACTTGCCGGATTAGGCTTCGTGGCGATGCCCATAAACGGCAAAACAGATTTGAAATTATATTTGGAACTTAAGAATGAATATAACTCTGTGTTGAACAGGTTTTTTGCACGGTAAAAAAAACAACCTGACAGATTAGGACTCTTTCTTACCGCTTCGATCTGTTGGTCAAATTGAATGACATTGCCAAAAGCCGGAAATGCAGGATCCTTAAATTTGTAGGCAGCTAAACCAATTACTACCGGGACTCCGCCGGCATTGCTGTTCCAGTACGCAGCAAGTTGACCAAAATCCGCAGTAGGATGACCATATTCCCAATATATTTGAGGCGCCAGGTAATCTACCCATTTGTTCTGCAGCCATACCAGAGGGTCTGCATAGAGATCAAGACTGTTCTCTCTCTTTCCGGCAGGAGAAATTCCAAAGAGTACTCCCGGTTTAGTCTGACGAATGGCTTGTCCTACTTTTTCAACCATTGCATTGATATTTGCACTCCTCCAGGAATGAATATCCAATCCGTTCCCATATTTAACAAACGCATCTTTATCATTGAATCCGAATGGATTGGTGGTCGATTTTGCACCTGACGGATAAAAATAGTCGTCAAAATGGATGGCATCAACTTCATACCGCGTTACAATATCCTTAACCACCGAAATCAAATGGTTTTGAACCTCAGGAATGCCCGGATTAAAGTACATTGCATCGTTAAAGTTGATGACCCACTCCGGATGGCTGAGCGCTATGTGACTGGCTGACAACTTTGTTGTAACAGGTCCGATCCTGTAAGGATTAAGCCAGGCATGGAATTCCATTCCGCGCTTGTGTGCTTCCTCTACAGCAGTCCGGAGGGGATCGTATCCTGGATTAACTCCCTGTGTTCCCGTCAGGAATACAGACCACGGTTCCAGATCCGAAGGATAAAATGCATCTGCTGTTGGTCTGATTTGAAGTATGACAGCATTAAAATTAAGTGACTGGAACCGGTCCAGCAGCGTAATGAGCTCACTTTTCTGTGCTGTCGGGTTATTTTTCGTATCTGGCCAATCCAGGTTGTATACCGTCGCGATCCACGCTGCCCTGATCTCTTTTTTTGCTACCAGGATTTGATCCTTTGTTGGGTTATATTGCCCGTCAGAACCAGAATTATCAGGAATAATTTCGTTTTGCTTACGGCATGAAACAACAAAAATGAACAGAAGGAAACAGATGAATGCTTTATTTTGGTTTGTCATTGGTTAATTCTCAAAATTCAGGAAAAAGTACGACTTTCTTTTCGAACCCAACAAAATAAGAAGATTTTCTCAACAATTTTATCGCTTCCCGAAAAGGTTTGCAAAGGTTTTGTAATATTGCGCTAAGATAAAATAATTACCCGAATGCAAATCTCTGCCAAAAATTCATTTTGCCTGCTGATAATACTCTTATCTTCTTACTTAACAGGGAATTGCCAGGTCATTGACCTCTCAAAATATCAGTTACCCTTCAATGCAGTGAATATATCTCTTTACAGGCTAAACAATGATAGTTTGTTTTCTGAAAAACAGAATGTAATCATTGCCGAAATTAAAAAAGATGCTTTATCAAAATACAGTCTGGCAGTAGCTTATTCAGATTCAGCGCTAATACAAACCAGTAGGTTCGGGGAGGATAACGATGCCGTGGTTGCTTTGAACGGTAGCTTTTTCAACGTTGAAAAGGGCGGATCAGTAGCTTACCTTGAATCGGAAGGAAAAGTTCTTGCAAGAAACAGAAATTCAAAAGAGAAATGGGCAAAAACTGATTCATTGCTTAATGGAGCTATTGTCATAGATTACAATGGAAATCTTAAAATAGAAGTGGCAAAACCTGAATCCTTCTATGAACAATCAGACAAGGAAAAAACGGTATTGGTCTCTGGTCCTGCGCTGCTTTCCGATGGACAAAAGTTGCCGCTGGAGAATTCCGATTTTGTCAAAAAAAGGCATCCGAGAAGCTGCCTTTGTGAAACCGAAGGGAAGAGTATCCTCTTCATCGCCATCGACGGACGGAGTAATGCGGCCTCCGGGATGAATCTGAAAGAGGTTCAGCAGCTGCTACAAAGATTTAACTGCCGAAATGCCGTCAACCTGGACGGAGGCGGCTCTACTACCCTGTGGGTCAATGACGGCAAAGTAAAAAGAATCCTGAACAAGCCGAGCGACAAAGAAGGCGAACGCCCCGTAGCCAATATCGTGCTGGTAAAGTAACAATGCATTAAATAAAGTGCCCGGTTCAGGCAGAAAAAGTTGAAATTATCATCCTGCCAACCTGTCCGCATTGTAGTTTTAAAGCCTAAAACATATGTAAATAGAGCAGAACCAAAACTTTACGGTTCTTCTTGCAAATTTCAAGATAATCCATCACCTTTGGCATAAGTTTTAAATACCGGAAATTGAAGCTCCTGATTCTAACTGTTTTTTGGCTTTTGTCTGTTAACACCTTATCTTCGAAAGATTCCCGGTCCTATTTTGAGGATGATGGTGCAGGAGGCTCCTTGTATCAAAACGGACCGGCATCAGCCTATGATCTTTTAGTTTCTGGTCCATATGACAAGCATAGGCCTGAAGACTCCTCTTCTGTTTACACCCGGTTTTCTCCCGTCAGCCTTGTATCTAAAGTCCCTAAAGTTATTATTCAGCATAGTGATACGACAAGATTGATACCTGTCAGTTCGCTGTCTTATAAGAATAACCTGAATGAACTGGTTATCAAAAATGGTTTTGCAAAAAATGTAATGGGTTACTTCCTGACTCCTCAAGGCACAACCATCAGTCCGTCAGGAGTTAATAGCGTTTCCTATTTTTCATTATTCAGCGGAAAAAAAATTGCGTCGATCCGGTTTATCAGACTCCATCCGTTCGGTACATCCATTCAGGATACCACACTCGTTGCAACAAGATGGATAGAAAAAGCCGGCAACAGGCTTCATATGAATACGGTAAAAAGTAGGCTTCGTATGCAATTGCTGTTTCAGCCTGGTGAAACTGTTGATCCTGTGCTACTGGCTGAAAATGAAAAAGTGATGCGTGATCTGAATTACGTTGCTGATGTCTCGTTTCGTCTGGAACCGGCAGAGAACAATTCCAATGAAGTGAATGTTATCATTATAAGTAAAGATAAATTTGAATATGGAGCAAGCCTGGGCATAGATGCAAACAACAGTGACGTGCAGGTTGTCAATGAAAACATGTTTGGATTGGGTCACCGTCTGACCTTAGGTTTGGCCCAAAAAAATGCATTCCTGCCGGAAGTTGGGGTCTATTCCTCCTACCATGTTGATAATATCTTAGGAACTTTCATTAATTCCACAATAGGGTTTTCTGATACATACATCAAAAAAGACTGGAATTTCTCCGTCGAGAAACTATTTTTGACCTCCAAAGAGGAGAATGTTGGCGGATTTTCATTTGATCATGTTTCCAGGTTTAATTTTATAGCTGAAGATCATCCGATAAAATTGGATACCACTGTTGCTTATGTGACAAGCGATCTCTGGTTTGCACACGCATTCCCGGGTACGAAATACCTTCTTAACAAAACCGTGCTCTCTTTCAGGTATTACAAACAAGTTTATAACCGCCAACCAGACGATTTATTCGGTGACAGCAAATTTCTGAGAAATCATGATTTTCTTTTAACAGGTGTGGGGTTCTCAAAAAGGAAGCTTTATAAAAACAACCTTGTATACGGATATGGAGTTACAGAAGACATTCCGTACGGACACTATTACGAAATAAAGGCAGGATTGGATAAATCGCAGTTTGGTCTCTGGCCGTACCTGGGCATATCGCTAAGCAATGCCTTCATTGGGAACGAAGGCAGTTATTACAGGGGAAAATTTGCGGTGGATGGTTTTATTGATAATGGTTCAATTAAACAAGGAACTTTTCTTCTCAGCGGAGATTTCTTTTCACGTAAACTTTACGCCTTTGGAGATCCTTTCCGGGAATTTATCAAGGTTGAACTGCTCAGTGGCATCAACCGGTTCAACGAAGAATACCTTACCATGGACGGCCGTTTTGGAATAAGGGATTTTCATACCACTGATCTGAAGGGGAAATGCAAGTTGAAATTCAATTTTGAAACCGTGAGGTATTTAAAATGGAACTTTTACGGTTTCAAATTTACCAATTACTTCTTTGCTGATTTTGCCTTCTTATCTGACAAGATCAAAACTATATTAAAGCAAGATTTTTATGCAGGTATCGGAGCCGGATTGAGAATCTACAACGAATCACTTATCTTTAAAATTATTGATATTCGTTTCAGCTTGTTTCCCGTTATACCTCCCGAGGCAATGAGCCATTTCGGGGCTAATCTCCAGGGAGTTACAAAATCAAGATTTGATGATTTCCTGGGAAGGAAACCTGAAACAACCAGGTATCAGTGACCTTATCCCCACACAATGTAACCCGCTTATAACGACAATAGTGCTTTACCGGAAGGCAAAGCACTATCGTACTGTTATATCTTTAACTATTGAACTTCTCTCCAACACTTCAGTTACCATATCAATTTGCACTGGACAAATAGGGCAACCTGC
>JBBQHB010000103.1:0-16854 GCA_038323575.1 Bacteroidales bacterium
CATTTCCCCAAATGGCTCTCAACGATGAATAGCTTGCATTGACAAGTGACTTATATCCGGCAGCTGTTGAATAATATTTGTCGGTAGTTCCAGCTCCGTTGGACCTGTTATCTTCTGTAAGGACATCAGAGCAACCGGATAGGAGTATTGCAAAAAGTGCAACAAGGTATATTTTTTTCATGGTAGTGTTTATTTTAAAATTTAACATTCGATCCGGTAACTAAAATTTAACATTGACTCCAATCTGCCATGTAATCGAACCATAGCTACCAGCATCATCACCTGTCATACTTGCCTCAGCCCATTCCGGATCAAATCCTTTATAACTAGTAAAAACAAAAGGATCACGCACATTTACATATACACGAAGTGATTTCATTTTAGCTTTTTCGATCCATCGTTTATCCAGGGTATAACCCAAAGTAATATTTTGAACCTTTGTAAAAGAAGCATCGGCAAAGGCGCCTGGCTTTTCATTATTTGAGTCATTCTTGCTTGTATGCCACCAATTTCCCGCATTATTAGTATATGCCATAGGAGCTTCCTGAGATGGATTTCCCAAACCTGGCTTAAATGTACCATCGGATTGTAGCGTTGGCGTACCTGCTGGTCTAAAAAAGTCAACAGATAATTTTTGCCCTCCACGATCAGAATAATCCATGTATTTTGATATTGACGGACTATAAACAAATACCCCTTGTCTCGAATAAAGGCTGATGGAAAAGTCTAAATTTTTATAAGACAAGTTGGTTGTGAAACCTCCTGTCCATGTTGGCATTGGAGATCCTAAAATCCTCCTGTCAGAAAGATCGATGGAATGCTTTGTCTCAGATGCATCAAAGTCTTTCACCTTCGCCATTCCTTCACGCTGCCCATATTTTGACGCAAGATCCTTTTCTTCACGTGTCCAAATACCGTCAAAAACATAGCCGTAAACCACATTAACAGGCTGACCGATAAACCACCTGTTTTGTATATCATCAGCTGTTGTGCTACCATATAGTTCAACAATTTTGTTATTGTTTTTAGCGAACGTAAAAGAGGTCTCCCAACGTAAAGATTTGGAATTTATATTGATCGTATTTAATGCTATTTCAACACCTTTATTGTTAACAGAACCAATATTATCGCTCATGCTGATCCATCCTGTTTCTACAGGCAATTTCCTGTTCATCAAGAGTCCGCTTGAAGTTTTATTGTACACATCAATAGAACCATTGATTCTGTTCTTAAGAAAACCGAAGTCAACGGCGATATCCATTTCCTTTGTCCTTTCCCAGGTAAGACTCTGGTTGATTACCCCATTTGGTGCAAACCCATTAGCTACTAAACCACCGTAGTCATAATAGGTTTTTGTATTAGCTAATGCAACGGTTCCATAAGGGTTGATGTTGTTGTTTCCGGTATAACCGTAGCTAAGCCTCAGTTTTAAATTGGATAAAGCATCAAGTTTCATAAAGTTCTCCTCAGACAACTTCCATGCTACGGCAAAAGAGGGAAAACTTGCCCATTTATTTGCCAACTTCGAGCTACCGTCCCATCGAATTGTTGCAGTCGCATAATACTTATCCTTATAAACATAATTCGCCCTTCCGGCAAAAGAAAGTAAGGTTTGTTCGGAGTAACCGCTGCCAATGGTGAGCTTAGTCTTGGCATTATTCATGTTATAAAAAGATGAGTTATACGGAAAATCCTCTGCAGAAAGTGAACTTGATTCACTACTTCCACGGTAGAAGTTTTGCATTCCCATCAGATCTATACGATGATCCCCTATTTCCTTTTTAAAGTTTAGAATATTATCCCAAGTATAATTCATTCCTCTTGATGTGCTAAGCGTCGCCATATCAATTTTCTTGGTGAACTGGGCACTGCTCATAATACCCTGGTAAATGCCCTTTCTTGAATCAAAATAGGTTGGAGAAAGTGTTGATTTAAATGATAATCCATTCATTATCTGAATATTAATGAATAGATTAGCCATAATAAATTTGGTTACCTCATTATTAGTCACATTTTTTTGATCAATTACAGGATTGAAGTTGTTAGTAAAGCTGAGAGTGGTTGTAGACCCAATTCCTGCAATTGATCCGGGTTGTGGTTGAAGGTCGCCATTTTGATCGTATGGACTTGTCAGAGGAGAAAACAAGGAAGACATCGAAGCGCTGCTGCCTAAATTCCTTTCAGATATAGCAAAACTTACGTTGGTACCAACATTTATACTTCTGGAAATCTGGTTTTCAAGGCTTAACTTTAAGTTGTATTTATTATAATCATCGCCTGGAACAATACCTTCTTCTTCCTGGTATCCAAGACCCAAAGAATACTTCAGAGTCTTTGAAATTCCTTCAATATTGACATAATGGTTCTGTTGAGATCCGTTTTTCGTTGTTTCATTAAGCCAATCGGTATAATTTTTAGTTTTAAATCGCTCCAATAGCAACGGGCTTTGACAAAATACATTTGGAGTCGGATCCTGACCAAAAGAACCGTAATTATAGACCGGCTGATTGTTGACATCCGTGCCATTATAGACCATCCAAGCATCTGTTCTCCAATCAAGCCACTCATCACCACTCATAAATTTTGGGGTCCGGGCTGTTGCGCGAATACCATAATATCCATCATAAGATACCTGAACTACATCCCTTTTTACCTCCGAACTCGTTTTAGTAGTGATGATTACAACACCGTTCGATCCACGGGAACCATAAATAGCAGTGGAAGATGCATCCTTCAAAATATCAATTCTTGAAATATCGGAAGGGTTCAAAAAACTAATTTCTGTCACCACACCGTCAACCACATAGAGTGGTTCAGAACTGCCCGAAAGCGTATTCAAACCTCGGATTTGTATATTAAACTCGGAACCAGCCCTACCTGATTTATTGGTAATATTAACACCGGCGACCTGGCCCTGCATGGCAGCCAGTACGCTGGTTGTTCCCTTTTTCTGAATGTCTGCAGATGACACACTTGAGACAGAACCGGTTAAATCTCTTTTTTTCATCGTACCATAACCGATGGCCACGACTTCTTCAATGCCTACAGTCTCCTCCTGGAGTTTAATATTGACGGTTGCATTGCTTCCTACAACAACCTCCTGACTCTTCATTCCTACAAATGAAAATACCAGTGTGCTATTTTCAGGTATGTTTTGAAGGTTGTAATTTCCTTCGTTATCTGTAATTACGCCTATAGTTGTTCCTTTAACAATGACAGAAACACCTGGAAGTGTGGCACCTGAGGTGTCAGTGACTTTACCGGAGACTTTTTTCCCCTGCTGCACAGTTTCACTCTTTTGCATCAGTATGATATTAGTCCCCACCATACCATAAACGACATTGGTATTTTCAAATAGGACGGCAAGCACCTCGGCTACAGATTTTTTATCTGCCTCAACAGATACGTTACGGTCAAGGTCAATTACATTTTTGTCGTAAACAAAAAGGTAATCTGTCTGGCTTTCAATCGCATCGATTACTGTGGTAATGTTTACATCCTTCAGGTCAATGGTCACTTTTGCAACCTGCGAATCGGCATTGACGGCGAAGAGGGATGAGGCAAACACCACAATCAATAGAAAAGTTAATCGCATCTTTCGAAATAGTTGGTTGGTTGAGTCAAAGCGTTTCTTTGACAAATAAATTTTCATAAATTTGTTGTTTGATGGTTGATACTAGATTCATGTCTTTAGCGGGCTGGTCTGGTTTTGACCACGAGCCGGGAAGTGTTAGCGCACTCTCCGGCTTTTTATTTCCTTGTTTCTTATCTCATAAGCACTCCATTAAGTTAATTGATCACAATATTGTTGAGCTTCTCGTCAATTTTAAAATTGAATTTATTGCTTAGTTTCAGTACTTTCAGGATATGTTCAACCCCATCCTTGGTCCGAAATTTTCCGGTACACCTGTATTCTTTGAATCTGTTGTTTTTCACTTCAATACTCAGGTCAAAATAGAGCTCCAGTTTTCTTACCATTTCAGGGAATGATTCATTGTCGAAACTGATGATCCCGTCTTTCCACAGAAAGTGGTTCATATGGGTGATGGGAGCGATTACCAGCTGGTTGTTCTCCTCAAAGATCCGTTCATCAGGACGGATAAAAGTTCCCTTTGAACTTCCCGGAATTAAAACCTCGACTGAGCCTTCCAAAAGTGAAGTCTCAAAGATCCCTTTGTCCGGATAGGCCAGCAGGTTAAATTCCGTTCCCCAAACACGGACATCATATTTTTCAGTTTTCACAACAAACGGTTTAGCTTTGTCGGAAGCAACTTTGAAATATCCTTCACCATCGAGTCTTACAAGACGGTTCTGATCAGAAAAATGGTTAGGAAAGGTAAGTGTTGTCTTTGCATTGAGCCACACCTTTGTTCCGTCAGTCAAAGTAAGTTCAGCGCGCTGTCCGGCTGGTACATACAGGGTTTGCATCACAACGGGCCCGATATTTGCAGGTTCCGGAGTAAAATACCGTATTCCAAGAAATGAAACCAGCAGAACAGCTGCAATTTTGAGCGCTTCAACAGTTACCTTTTTCCAGGATAAGGTGATGCGCTTTTCTTTGAGACTTTGTGAGACAATTGGGACGGAAGGCTGATTCCATATCGTGATATCCTGTAGTTTGCGTAATGCAAGATATTCCCTCATATTTTCATGATCAGCATCCAGCCATTCTGTAATGACGACTTTCTCCTGATCGGTTGCATTCCCTTCAATATATTTTATAAGTAGATCGGTGTTCATTTTCTTCAAAGTTCAAATTGTTATCATGAGGAAAGGCTAATTTTCCTTTCTGATAACAGAACGATTCAGATGAACAAATCCCTAGTAGATTTTGGATTTTTTAATGCAGAAGAGTTAAAGTTCCCAGCAATGGCAAATAATCTTTGAGGGCAAACCTTAACTCTTTGACAGATTGAAGAATGTGATAATCCACACCCTTGACGGAAATTTGAAACAATTCGGCAATTTCTTTGTTGGGCTTATTGCCAAAGCGGCTCATGATAAAAATTTTCCTTGTTCTTTCAGGAAGTGCATTTAGCGTATTCTCAATGATCTGTTGTATTTCGGTTGAGAAAATAACATCAGGATCACTGGCTTCGAGCGTTGCTGTCCTGATTTCTTTTTCGCGGACCAGTGTGGCGGCGATAGCTTCATGGACACCTTTCCTGATGACCTTGTGTTTTAAATAGTCGAGTGCACTATTTTTTAAAACAATGAAAAGAAACGGGGCAACTGGATATATTGGCCCCTTTTTCATCCGCTCCCACAATTTGATCAATGCGTCGGAAGCTATATCTTCAGCAGCCATGTCATCGTGCACATATGACTTAACAAAAAGGTAAGATTTCCTGTAAAATGCAGTATAAACTTCATTGAAACTATTCACAGACTCCTGATACATTTCTCCGGTTTGGATTTGTAAACCTATAAAGATATTGAACAATTTGAATCTTCAAAATAGAACAAGGCAAAGATTGGATTTTGTCTGTAATGCATTGCGGGTAATAATAGGTTTATTTTACAGAAACACATGTCCTGCCTTCATGAGTATATTCAGGCCGACCGGGGATGGTCAAGGGGAAGGACAGGTACATATAGCAATGCTTATACGTTTTAATAAGCAAAAATATTGATAAATTTGACATTACTATAAAAAGCATATTTAATTAAAAACCAGTAATAAAAATGGAAAATGAAAATTCGCTGCGGCACCTTGGTCGTACTGACTTAATGGTGACTCCCATAGGACTTGGTTGCTGGCAGTTCAGCAAGCAAAAAAACCTTGCCGGAAAATTCTGGCCTGTTCTTGAAGATGAGACCATTAACAAGGTTGTGTCCCTTTCGCTGGAAGGAGGGATCAACTGGTTTGATACAGCCGAAGTATATGGAAACGGTGCTTCTGAAAGGGCTTTGTCTAAAGCGCTCGAAGCAGCCGGGAAAAAGCCGGGTGAAGTTTTAATCGCCACCAAATGGTGGCCAATGTTCCGTTTTGCCTCGAATATCCCTAAAACCATTGAAGCTCGCTTAAATGCTTTGTTGCCCTATCCCATTGACCTTTACCAGGTTCATCAGCCCTGGGGATTCTCCGGTGAAAAATCCGAAATGACCGAAATGGCTAATCTTTTGGACAGAAAGCTGATAAAAAACATTGGCGTTAGTAATTTCAACGCCCTAAAGATGAAAAATGCATGGGAAACCCTCGATAAGCAGGGAATCCCGCTGGCATCAAATCAGGTATTGTACAACCTGCTCGACCGCAGGATTGAATCAAACGGAGTGATGGAAATGGCAAAGAAACTGGGTATTTCCATTATTGCCTATTCTCCGCTGGCTCAGGGTCTGGTTACAGGTAAGTTTCACGACCAGCCGGAATTGCTTAAAAATTTAGGATTCAGAAAGTACAGTTCTCAATTCAAACCCAAAGGCCTTGAGAAAAGCCTGCCGGTGATCCGCCTGGTTAAGGAACTTGCCAATAAGTACAGTGTAACACCTTCGCAGGTTGCGCTCAATTGGATGATTCATTACCATGGAGATACTGTCATCGCAATCCCGGGTGCAACCAGAGAAAACCATGCAAAGGAAAATACAGGCGCAATGTCATTCAGACTTTCCGATGAGGATATGCTGAGACTGGACCAGGTAAGTTCAGTATTCAAATAAATGGGATTTACCGACTGTCGTTCATTTCCTCAAGGGATATATTATGTCGGAAGAGTAGTCGCTGCTAAGAAAGGCAAAGACCAGAACAAGAATGAGATCAACCAAAATGTCAAAAATCTTTTTCATAGCTCAGAATATAATTCCCATTAAAGGAAAGAAGAGACTTAGAGAGCCCAGGTAAATACCTCAGCTCTACTAAGTTCTTTGTGGTCAGGTTGTGATTAAAAATTTAACGCTAAAGTCTAAAAATATTCTACTTATCAATAACCGGCAACGAAAGTACCAGTATCTGAAATACTGCAATGAAGAATTGAGTGAAAGTTGCTTTTAAATGTTTGAATGGATTGTTTGCTTATTGAACGGTTAAGCGCAAAAATGTTTCAAGGGATTTTCCTATACAATTAAATAAAGCCCTGTAAGTTAAATTAAGCTTTTGCCGAATAAATTATTCCGGGATTTGCAGGTTAGGAATCGTAAATATAAAGGTGCTTCCTTTTCCGACTTCACTTTCGACCCATATTTTCCCTCCATGCTTTTCGGTAAATTCTTTACAAAGGATCAATCCAAGTCCCGTTCCTTTCTCGTTTTCCGTGCCCGGTGTTGAATGGTTTTCGTCAATCCGGAACAATTTTCCGAGGAGATCTTTATTTATACCGATACCGTTATCCCTAATTGCAACCGTCAGGCCCTCTTGTGTTATATCAGCCGAAATCAGGATTTCACCACCGGGATGCGTGTATTTAATTGCATTAGAAACCAGGTTCCTGAGGATAGTGGTAATCATGGATTTATCGACAAGCGCATATATGTTTTCAGGGAATTTTGTAAAAATGGTAATTGATTTTTGCTGGGCAGAACCTCTTAATAAATCTGTTACTTCAGTGATCAACGAAGATACTTCGTGAGATTCAGGTGAAAATTTTATCCTGCCTGTCTGTGAACGTGACCATTCCAGCAGGTTCATCAGTAAAGCCATAGCGTGCTCGGAGGAATTTTGGATGATTCCGGCAAACTCCTCAATTGCTTCATAATCTTTATTCTTTATTTTTTCCGTAAGAAGATTACTGAATCCTATAATTGCATTGAACGGGTTCCTCAGATCATGTGCAATGATAGAAAAAAACTTGTCTTTCTCTGCATTTATTGTCAGTAGCAATTCGTTTTTGAGTTTAATCATCTCATCCGACTGGCGGCGATCGATTGCAATCGCGATCTGGCTGCCTACAGATAAAAGAAACCTGACATCTTTTTCGGTATAGACATTTTCGTCTTCATAATGCTGGAGGACAAATACACCGATTACTTCTGAGGGTGTTTGCAAAGGAATTCCAATCCAGGACGGAGCCGGAGAACCAACAAGTTCTACTTCATTCTTCTGTTTTAACAGCTCAAAGTTTTCCCTGGTCAGGAGAAAGGGCTTTGCAGTTTTGAAGACATAGGCAGAACAACTCTTCTTCATGTCGGTTGGTGAAGGCTCAGAATCGTATTTATCAACAAAATAGGGGAACGTAAAGTGTTGTTTTTTCTTGTAATAAAGTGCCACGAAAAAATTTTCAGCATACACAATTTTCAACAATGACTGATGTACAAGCTTAAGAAACTCAGTGAGATTTTCTGTTAAAGTGATTCCCCTGGTTATTTCGTAGATCACTTCATTTTCAAGCAGCATTCTCTTTCTTGCAGTAATATCGCTTGCAACTCCAATCAGGCAAATTGGCTCATTCTTATCATCCCTGACAACTGAGGTTGAGAGGGAAATCATGAATTCGCTGCCATCCTTTTTCCGGTTAAGCAATTCTCCGCTCCATCCTCCTTTCAGTGTTGCGGGAAGTATTGCATTTACGACCTCCGGCGGGTTGTTTGGCGACCTCATCAGACTGATTGATTTGTTTTGAAGATCGCCTTTGGAGAATCCATATGTCTTATAAAATGCATCATTGACATACAGAATATTATCATCCATATCGGTAATACTCACAGCCTCCCTAATGCTTCTAAGCGCATTAGCATGCATAAGGATCTGTTGTTCAGCCATCTTCTGGCTGGTTATGTCCCTCGATATGCCAAAGGTTCCGATTACATTACCATCAGAATCAGTAAGTGGCAACTTTGTAGATAAAGACCGCCTCTCGGGCTGATCAATCCGGATCAATTTCTCTTCTTTAACAAGAGGTTTTCCGGTTCGAATTATTTCCTGTTCATTTTCAAATGCCTGCCTGGCATTTCCCTCAGGGAAAAAATCAAAGTCTGTTTTACCAATAGCCTCAGCCGGGTCATTCAATCCGAACGAAAGCGCATGAGATTTGTTTATTCTGATAAAACGGCTTTCCCTGTCTTTGAAATAAATATGATCATCCAGGTTGTCCATCAGGGCATTAACAAGAAATTGCTCCTTTTTTAGTTCTTCCTCGATTTTTTTACGCTGGGTGATTTCTTTGGTTACGCTAAGAATGCAAGGGATTCCATCAAGTTCAATCAACGAGGCTGACATTAACCCCGGTACAGTATTTCCATTTTTCTGCATGAAAATTGCCTCAAAATTTTCAACTTTCCTATTTTCGGTGATCTCCTTTATGAAATGAGTTCGTGTTTCAGGGTCGTCCCATATATTCAATTCAATCGAGGATTTTCCGGCAACATCTTCCCAGGTATAACCCATTATTTTGGTAAATCCATTATTGATAGAAATGTAGGTTCCATCAGAAAGTCTGTTGATGTTTACAGCATTTGGGCTTATGGCAAGAGCTAAATTAAACATCTCTTCATTTTTGTTTTTTTGCTCCTCCATGTGTTTCAAAAGAGATTCAGTCTTTTCTGCCCTGTCTTTTAATGTATTAACAGACTTTTGGAGTTCCGCTAATTCTTCGATCAGGTGTTCCTTTGATTTATTTTTATCAATCATTCTTTTATTGATTTCTTCTAAGAACTAAATAATCCTTTGCCAATTCCTTTAGGTTCTGAAAAAAATTTATTTCCAGTAGTGATTCTTTATTTTCGATGTGATGTTTCCAGAACGCTGATCTTTAATAAAGTGGCTGTTCTTTTTTGAAATCCCACCCGACAATTGAACGAATAAGCGGTTTGTGATGCCTACGACTAATGACTTATCCGTTTCCGTCTATCACCTCAATTGATAATTAACTGGCGATGATCACTTTCAGAACAATGTTAATTAATTTAATTGAAATAATACCATTTGAGGTCTACAATTGGTATCAGAAATGTACATGGGAATAACAGGAAGAGTAACCAAGTTCTCATCTGTTATCAGAAACAAAAAACCATTCCATGCCTTGGGGGCATTTTTTTCAAATCATTCTGAAATCTTCAGTCAGTCAATTTCTTTCAACATACTGCGTATTTGTTGATCACTTCTATTATCATATCTCTTTTTGTTGGCTTGAACATGAAACCATCACATCCGGCCTCCAAAGTGCTGTTAATATCTTCAGTTAATGTGGATGCCGAAAGGGCTATTATCGGGAGTTTAGGATAGAGGGATTTTAAAATTTTTGTTGCCTCCAGACCACCCATTACGGGCATATGCATGTCCATAAAAACAAGGTCGTAATGATTGTTTAAAACAAGGTCAATCGCAATTTGACCATTGCCGGCATGTTCAACGCTGGCGACCATCTCTTTCAGCATGCATTCGAGTAAACGGTAATTGATGCGCTCATCCTCTACGACCAGGATGGAAATATCCAGCAACGCACTTTCAGGAGATTGGTTAATCTCTTCCTTAGGGAGCATATTCAATGCTGTCTTCAGTTTGGAATGTGGTAAATGTTCCATGATCTGGTTTATTTGTTAATGTAACTTCATGATCGATTTGTAAAACAAAGTTACTACCTGATTTACGTGCCGGGAGTAATGATAACCTCAAATGGGCTTTCAAACTTGGCAATAATGTCGTAGGTGAAATGACTACAAAAATTGATTCTTGTCAATTATATAGTTGACAACAACATTTACAGATACTTCGAATTTATCCGTATATTAGACTTTTATAATTTTTAAAAATAAAAACTCCCCATATGGAATTTAACAGACGTAATTTCCTGAGGCAATCCTTTTCTACGGCTGCAGGAATGGCAGCTACTACTATATTGTCAGCCGATGTATTTGGCGGCGGCCTTCATGCTACATCAATGCCTGATGAAATAATTTTAAAACCTGAAAATCGTGCAAAGCCCAAAGAATCAATCAGGTTCTCTGTAATAGGTCTCAATCATGGTCATATTTACGGTATCATAGATGCATTGATTGAGGGTGGCGGAGTGATGGTTGCGGTATATTGCAAAGAGCCCGAATTGTTGCCTGATTTCACCAAACGCTACCCCAATGTTAAAGTTGCCGGAAGTGAAGAAGAAATACTTGAGGATAGTTCCATTCAGGTGATAGCCAGCGCTGCCATTCCTGTCGACAGGGCGCCTCTTGGCATACGGGTGATGAAATCAGGTAAGGATTATTTGACCGACAAACCCGGTATTCTGACTTTCAGCCAGTTTAAGGAAGTAAAAAAAGTGCAGAACGAAACAAAACGAATTTATTCAATCCTTTACAGCGAAAGGTTAAGAAATCCCGCCTCAGTCAAAGCAGGAGAACTGATCCTTGAAGGGGCAATCGGCAAGGTGGTTCAAACGATTGGACTCGGGCCGCACAGAATGAATCCTGCTTCACGTCCTGATTGGTTTTTTGACCCCAAAAAGGCCGGAGGGGTATTATGTGATATAGGCTCACATCAATGCGACCAGTTCCTCTTTTACACCAACTCCAAACAAGCTGAAGTTAATTTTTCGCAAATCGGAAATTTCAATACTGGTGCCTATCCCGAATACCAGGATTTTGGTGATATGAGTCTGCGCAGCCAGCACGCTACAGGCTACATCCGAATCGACTGGTTTACGCCGGCAGGCCTTGCCACCTGGGGAGACGGACGGACGTTCATTCTGGGAACCGAAGGGTACATTGAAATGCGGAAGTACATTGATATTGCAGGCCGGAAGGGGGATAATCATCTGTTTCTGGTCAACCAGAAGGAAACAAAGTATTTTGATTGTACTAAAGTTTATATGCCTTTTGGCGAACAATTCGTAAACGATGTGGTCAACCGTACCCAAACAGCCATGACCCAGGATCATTGCTTCCTTGCAACAGAATTGGCTTTGACCGCGCAAAAAAGAGCGTACAAATTGAAAGGTTGATTTTGGTTGACCGGCATTTCCTTTTTATGTCGTAAATGCCGGTATAACTGGCTGTCATTTGCCGATCGCATCAATTAATTAATGTTGGTTTCCACAAAACATTGCAGTATTTTTGCAGTATGTTTCGTGTAATCATAAAAAAAATGGAATTGTAAATGAAGATAGTCATTGCAGGTGCAGGAGAAGTGGGTACCCATCTGGCCAGGATGCTTAGCGGTCAGGATCATGATATCATATTACTGGACGACGATCCCGAAAAACTTCGTATAGTAGGACATAGTGTTGATTTAATGACGATTGAAGGCTCGGCTCACTCCTTTGTGGATCTGAAAGAAACCGGATTAAACAAAACAGATCTCTTCATTGCCGTTACAACGTCGGAAGAAAGAAATGTTCTGGCCTGCACAATGGCAAACTATCTGGGTGCAGGTCGCACCATTGCCAGGATCAACAATGCCGAATATCTGCAGGACCGTTACAGGGTGAAACTCAGGGATCTGGGAATTCATGAACTCATATATCCCGAAAGCCTTGCGGCTAAAGAAATCGTTTCATCAGTTAAACTTACCGGAACCAGGCAGTTTTTTGAATTTTCGGGTGGAAAACTGATCCTGATGGGTATTAAAATCAGGGACAATGCCCCCATAGTAAACCATACGCTTGAAGAGCTTGCCCCGAAGATGCAAAACATTGTTGCGGTGGCAATTACACGTGGAGATGAAACCATTATTCCTGATGGCCGGGACCAGATCGGGAATGGCGATATCGTTTATTTTGTAACGAACCATGCCACACAAAAACAGGTTTTTAACCTGACAGGCAAGGAACTGTATGAAATCAGAAGCATAATGTTCCTCGGCGGCAGCCGTATTGCCCAGAAAACAATGGAAAAATTAGGGGGCAATTACAATATTAAAGTAATCGAAGAGGATCCTGAACGATGCAATATGCTAGCTGGAAAGTTTGATAATGCTCTGATTATTAACGGTGACGTACGTAATCTGGATCTGCTGAAAGAGGAGGGGTTGGGGAAAATGGATGCCATTATTGCCACTACCGGAAGTTCGGAAATAAACATGCTCTCCTGCCATCTTGCAAAAATGATGGGTGTAAGAAGAACGGTTGCCGAAATTGAAAATTTCGCTTTGATGAATACGGCTGAAGGTATGAATATTGGTTCGATCATCAATAAAAAATTGATTGCAGCAAGTTACATTTACCGTTTTACGCTCGACGCCGAAATATCAAATGTTAAGTGTCTTACTTCCACTGATGCCGAAGTATTTGAATTTATTGCCAAACCAGGTGCGAGGATCACGCTGAAACCTTTGAAAGATCTTGATTTTCCATCTGATGCAAAAATAGGAGGTATTATCCGTGGTGAATCCGGCCATGTTGCCCAAGGGAACATGCAGATCCTTGAGGGAGATAAGGTGGTGGTATTTGCACTTCCAAGCGGAATAAAAAACCTCGAAAAATTTTTCAAATAAAATCTGACCAGACCATTTTGTAATGAATTACAAATTAATAATAAGGTTGATCGGCACTTTACTTCTGGTGGAAGGGATTGGCATGCTGGTAGCTATGCTTTTGTCGGCATTCAGCGAAGGCGAAGGCGATGACGTGGAGGCATTTGCTGTTTCATCATTTATCTGCATTTTGCCCGGTTTGATTTCTTATTTTTTTACTGCAAAGCATAACAGCAATTTATCGCGGCGCGAAGGATTCTTTGCCGTAACCTTTGGATGGCTGACCATCTCCTTTTTTGGTTCATTGCCTTATGTATTAAGTGGCTATATTCCAGGGTTGACCGATGCTTTCTTTGAAACGATGTCAGGTTTTACAACTACCGGGGCAAGTATTGTTAACAACATTGAATCTTTTCCCAGAGGGTTGCTTTTCTGGAGGGCGATGACGCACTGGCTCGGGGGAATGGGTATAATCGTTCTTGCACTCTCCTTCCTGCCTGCTTTTGGCATTGGTGGTATGCAGCTATACAATGCGGAGTCGCCAGGGCTAGCCGTCGACAAGGTAAGCCCGCGTCTTCATCAGACAGCACGGAGAATCTGGCTCGTGTATGTTTTATTTACCGCGCTGGAGATAATTCTCCTGATGTTCGGAGGGATGCCATGGTTCGACAGCATCTGCCATTCATTTGCCACAATGGCTACCGGCGGATTCTCTACCAAACAGGCGAGCATAGGATTTTGGCCGTCACCTTACATTCAATATGTTATTGCCCTGTTCATGATCATAGCAGGAACAAATTTTTCACTTACCTTTCTTGCAGCCACAGGAAAACCATTGAAGCTCTTAAGGGATGAGGAATTTAGGTATTACATCCTCTTCATCATTGGATTTACTGTCATAATCTCGGTTGGTCTCCTGTTTTCAACCGATAAAGGCGTTGAAGAAACATTCAGAAATTCACTTTTTACTGTAGCTTCCATAATAACCACCACAGGATTCGTTACGGCAGATTATTTGCTATGGGCGCCCGTATTAACCATGCTCGTTTTTGCCCTATTCTTTTTTGGCGGTTCTACCGGGTCAACAGGAGGAGGCATAAAAATTATGCGGATAGTAATCCTTTTAAAGAACAGTTACTACGAATTGCGTCGAATGATTCACCCCCACGCGGTAATCCCTGTCCGTTTCAACAAGCATTCTATTGATCAGAAAATTGTAAATAACATACTGGCCTTTTTTATGTTTTATGTGTGCATTTTCTTTTTCAGCAGCATAATTTTTATGACTTTTGTACCCGATATGGTAACCTCCATGGGCGCTGTTGCATCCTGCCTTGGAAACATCGGCCCCGGATTGGGAACCGTGGGGCCTGTATTTACTTATTCGCACGTTCCTGATGTGGGAAAATGGTTCCTGGCTTTTCTGATGATGATCGGGCGACTTGAATTGTTCACGGTACTGGTGATTCTTACCCCTTCTTTTTGGAAAGAATAAGCTCAGACCGGGGCAGTTGCTGTCCTGTATCCCATGGGAGAAAGATGGAGTACCATCTTCAAATTCATTCGATGGTGGCATTGGTCCGGCAGACAGCAGAACATCAGAACAAATTCGGGGACAGCTATTTGATGGCAAGATAAAAAATTGTTCCTTTATGGCTAATTCTTCAACACATTCAGGATAAAAGAAACTCTAAATATAATCTCTTAAAGCAATTTGTATGGAAAACTCAACATTTTCGAGGCGCAAGTTCCTGGGAACAACTGCAAGCGCGGCAGCATTGGCAATGATCCCATTTAATCATTCTTTTGCAATCGGGAAATCAACCAAAAAACCCAACTCCAAAGTCAACGGTGTACAGTTGGGGCTTACCACTTACTGTTACCGCAGCATTTCTCACAGTCTGGAAGAAGTACTGCAATATGTACTTGCATCCGGAGTCAGCACACTCGAGATGAGGAGTGTCCTGGAAGAAGGCCTTGGAATTCCGCAGGGTCCTCCGCGTCTTGCCCCGGGAACTGTATTGTCTGATGCAGAAAAAGCCGAACGTGCCAAAATTTCATCCGGGCTCAAGGAGGCACAACGGAAATGGCGACTGGGTTTACCCATGCAGAAGTATGCCGATATCCGAAAAATGTACAATGATGCCGGCGTAGACATCCATATTGCCAAGTTCGTACCTTCCGGGTGGTCGGATGAAGAAATAGATTATGCTTATAATGCTGCCAAGACACTTGGAGCTTATGGCATAACGGATGAATTCACAGACGAAGCAGCACAACGCCTTGGCAAATTTGCAGAAAAGCACAATAGCCTTGCCATTTACCATACACACGGTCAGTTTGGCAAGCCGGGTTTCGACATCGACAAGTATCTGGGCTATTCAAAAGCCAACAGGCTTAACCTCGACATCGGACACTATTGGGGATCAACAGGCCTGCATCCCAACAATATCATTGAGAAGTATCACCATATCATCACAGACATTCATGTGAAGGATAAAACGGGGCCAAATAACGCCGATCCAAATGCCAACAGGCAATTTGGTAAAGGAGAGACACCAATCGCGGATGTCCTGTTGCTGCTTAAAAAAGAGAAGTGGCCCATCAATGTTGACCTTGAACTGGAATATGAAATACCCAAGGATTCGGATCCAATTAAAGAGGTCACCAAGTGTATTGAGTACATGAGAAATATACTGGAGTAAGGCCAGAAAAATGTTCGCCTAAAAATAAAAGGGCTGTCTCAAAAGGCAGCCTCTTTTTATTCCTGCTAATTGCAGGTAAATCCAATTCAGCCTTCTATTTGGTTTCGCAATGATCCCCGCAGCCGCATTCCTTTCCCTTTGCTTTTTCGAAGGCTTCTTTCCCTTCATTGATTGAAAAATAGAGCAGACCGGCAGCGCCAATGGTATCAGCGTAGGCGAAACCTGCGAGTTCGTATACAAGGCTGGATGCCAGCAATACCAGTGACATATAGATACAAACCTTCGTACAGTTGGCATCAGAAAGTATTGGCTCAGAGTGCAACTTACTGCCAATGCTGATTTTCGCTTTCATTAGCCAGAACATTACAAGAATTGAAATTAGTGATATGACGATTCCCCAGAAAGTAGTTTCCGGTTTGTGGTGATGAATAATATTTTGCACAATACCGGCAAACAATCCTATGGAGAGTATATAGAAGGATGTCCCTGTAATTTTCAGGGCAGTTTTTTCAAATCCGCTTTTAGAACTACCCGGATTTTGTTTGATGCGCAGGATCATATAGGCAATGCCGATTCCGGAAAGTACTTCAATGAAACTGTCTGCGCCAAAACCGAACAGGCTAAGTGTTTCATCTTCATAACCCAGGGCCATCGAGACTATTCCTTCAATTATAGTTACTGTTCAGGTGTAAAATTATATAACAGGGAAATTTCTGACTATAGTTCATTTATCCTTGATTGAATAAGATAGGATTCCCATCGATGGCCATTTGTAAAGCTTCGAGTGTATTATAGCCCTGTTTTCTGATTGTT
>JBBQHB010000104.1:0-16748 GCA_038323575.1 Bacteroidales bacterium
GCCTGATATTGCGCGGTATCTTTTATCGGTCCTGATCCTGTATGTCTTTTCAATGGTAGGCATAAACTCCTGAAAGAAAAAGTCCTCGTAATTCCAGTCACCCTTCGGACTGTTGAAATAGCCACGCTGTCCGGTGTTGCCGTCGGGCATAACGATGATCATGGCGGTGCATTTACCTTCCTGGATGGCTTTGTCGGCAATATTTTTTACTTCACCAAACTGTACCCAGCCGGACTGATCGTCGCCGGAGCCATGCAACAGATACAGTACCGGATAGCTGCGCTGGGAGGTTTCATAGTCGGCAGGCAGATAAATGGCATATTTGCGATCCATCTTCAGGATTTTACTTGGTATTGAAAGGTTGTCGGAAATTTTTCCGCCGGTTTGCGCAATTAAATTTGTTGTTGCAAACAGCATAGGAATCAAAATGAAGGAGATAAGTTTTCTCATTGCAGAACTTGTTAATTAGTTGCTAAGCTGAGCTAAATCTAATCAAATTTTATTTAGGTTTTGATTTCTTTCTTTGTTCTATATTCTGAATAGTCCATTAGTTGTTGACTATTCAAACCACAAAGGAATTAAAGTTGAGCTACTTAAAATATTTCACAGAGGAGGAAGGAGAAGCAGTAGAGTAGAGCGGGAAGGGTTTTCTATTCTTCCCGCTCTACTCTACTGTCCCTCTGTGTAACTTCTCAATCTTGGTGAAAATCCAAAATACAAAATTATTTACTTACGCCTCTCCGCTCGATCTCTTTAAGGTTGTCCATTTTTTTCATTTGCAGGAAGCTGTAAATGTCGCCGAGGTGCTCTTTTACCTGTTTGTTCCCGAATTCATATACTTTGGAAATCAGTCCGTCGAGGAAGTCACGGTCGTGGGAGACCAGGATCAGGGTACCGTCAAAATCTTTGAGTGCAGTTTTAAGGATATCTTTGGTGCGCATATCCAGGTGGTTGGTGGGCTCATCCAAAATCAGCAGGTTAACGGGCTCAAGCAACAATTTAACCATGGCCAGCCGGGTGCGTTCTCCCCCTGAAAGTATTTTCACCTTTTTGAAGATATCGTCGCCGCTGAACATAAATGCACCGAGCAAATCTTTGATTTTGGTGCGGATGTCGCCAACAGCCACATCATCGATGGTTTGAAAAACCGTGAGCTCTTCTTCGAGCAGGGAAGCCTGGTTTTGGGCAAAATAGCCGATCATGGTATTGTGTCCGAGCGTCAGTTTGCCCTGGTATTCAATCTCGTTCATGATCGCCTTTACCAGGGTAGACTTACCTTCCCCGTTTTTCCCCACAAAAGCGATTTTTTCTCCCCTTTCGAGGGTTAAGGAAGCATTGGCAAAGACAAGGTGGTCGCCGTAACTTTTGGTCAGTTCCTCCACGATGACCGGGTAGTTCCCTGAACGCGGCGATGGCGGAAATTTCAGCCTGAGCGCTGAGCTGTCAACTTCGTCCACCTCAACCATCTCAAGTTTGTCGAGCATTTTCACTCTGGATTGTACCTGAAGCGTTTTGGAATAGGTACCCTTGAAACGTTCGATAAATTCGGTGGTTTCCGCAATCATCTTCTGCTGTTCGTCATAGGCCTTCTGCTGTTGTTCGCGGCGCTCTTTCCGCAGTTCAAGGTATTTGGAGTAGTTTACCTTGTAATCGTATATGCGGCCCATGGTGACCTCGATGGTACGGGTGGTTATGTTATCGATAAATGCCCGGTCGTGCGAAATGACCATCACCGCTTTGGCGCTGTTGATAAGGAATTCTTCAAGCCATTGTACAGATTCGATATCCATGTGGTTGGTGGGCTCATCGAGCAGGATAAGATCCGGCTTTTGAAGCAGGATCTTTGCCAGTTCGATCCGCATGCGCCAGCCTCCGCTGAATTCGCTTGTTGGCCGGCTAAAATCTTCGCGTATAAATCCAAGGCCAAGCAATATCTTCTCCACCTCTGCATCAAAATTGATCTCTTCGATCGAATAATACATTTCGCTCAGGGTGGAAACCCTTTCAATAATGTTGCTGTAACTTTCTGATTCGTAGTCAGTACGTGTAGCAAGCTCCTCATTCAGGGCAGCAATTTCGCTTTCCATTTCGTGGATACGGGCAAATGCCTGCGCTGCCTCACCGAACACAGTCCGTTCATCATTCGTTAGCAGGTGTTGCGGCAAATAGGCGATAACGGCCTCCTTTGGCGCCGAAATCCGGCCCTTGCCGGCAGATTTCACACCGGCAATAATTTTTAACAGCGTAGACTTCCCGGCTCCGTTCTTTCCCATCAGTGCAATCCGGTCTTTGTCGTTCACCACAAAGGAGATATCCGAAAAAAGGGTTGATCCGCCAAATTCTACCGTAAGTCCGTCTACTGAAATCATAAAAGCCTGTTTTTTTGAAGGGGCAAAGATACCTTTTTTAATGGTACGTGCATTTGAATGACCAAATCCAGCGAAAACCTTGATTTTTAAATGTTTGCACTCTCATATCCAGCTCTTCACATTATTGATATTTAATTACCTTTACCGCAGGAGATAAAATGCACATTTGTTCGGAACAATCCTTATTATTGCATTGTTATAACATTTTTAAGGTATGCCTAAATGAAAAGCAATCAGTTCATTTCAGACAACAAATTCGTGTTTCCTCCAAAGTGGCTTATGGAAAAGAATGGAAAAAAAAATCGTTGACATTATCAGGTTAGCATCAGATTATCAAGGGATTAACATTTCAGAGTATGATGATTCCTTTTTGGAGAAATCCATCCGGAACAGACAAGTTCTAAACGGGAACCTGTCTCTTGGTGACTATTACAATTTTCTGAAAGTGAACAGGAGTGAAGCAGCACATTTTACTGATTCACTTCGTAATACCTACAGTGAATTTTTCCGGAATCCGATCACCTTTGCTTTTCTGGAACAATTGGTTTTACCCATGATATGGTCAAACAAGAAAAAAGAGCAGGGAAATGAAATCAGAATCTGGTCAGCAGCATGTGCGTCAGGTCAGGAGGCTTACAGTTTAGCTATTCTTTTCGATGAAATGAAGGACCATCTCTCAGAGAAATTTGACTTCCGCATTTTTGCAACCGACAACAATCCTGATGAACTGGCTAATGCACAAGAAGGTAAATACAGCTTAAGTTCAGTGAATAAAGTCGGGTTTAAAAGGATACAAACCTATTTCCGGCAAACCGGTGACACCTTTGCAATATCTCCCTCACTTAAAATGCACCTTGATTTCTCCTGGTTTGATTTGATTTCAGACCAGAGGTCCTGTCCTACACCAAGTATTTACGGAAATTTCGACCTGGTCATGTGCAGTAACTTACTTTTCTATTACAAGCCGGAATTTCGTCAGCGTATAATAGAAAAAATCGGAAATACACTGGCTCCGGGTGGCTTCCTGATCACTGGCGAAACAGAAAGGGATATTCTGCTTAAAAATAATTACCTGGAAGTATTTGAAAATTCGGCAATCTTTAAAAAAAGAGCATATAATTCCCTGTGAACTGCAAATTAACAAAAGACCAGCGGATTGCAGGCAAATAAAATATTTCAAAGAGAATAAACGAGACAAAAAAAATGAACATAACAGATCTTAAAATCGGAACCCAGCTAAAAATTGGCTTTGGAATCATCTTGTTTCTTATCCTGATTCTTGGCGCCGTATCCTGGTTTCAGTCGAATGAACTGGCCAAACAAACAGAGGATTTGCATGATCACCCGATGAAAGTGAGAAATGCGCTAGATGAATTAAAAATCGACATTCTTACCATCCGGTTGGAGTACAGAAATCTTCTAATTGCCAAAGACGAGGAAACCAAACACAATTCCCTTTCCAATTCGGCTATTCACAAAGCGGATGCTGAGAATAATTTTCAGATTTTATCAGATCTCTATTTGGGCCCAAAATCAGATATCAACGAAGCAAAAACGGCATTCTTAAAATGGCATTTGTTAATGGAAACCGGAATGGAACTCGTAACAGAAGGAAGAACCACTGAAGCCATTGGCCTTCTGGATGTCAATCAAGATATGTCAAAGGAAAGAGAATTAATGCTGCAAACAATCAACAATATTGATGCTTACGCTACCGGCAAAGCAGAACTGTTTTTTTCCAATGCTGTGGAACTGAAACGAGCCATGGCGCTGCAATTGGCTTTTCTTATAGCTACAATTTTGGCCGCATCTTTTCTGATCATTATTATGCTGATGAAATACATCAATATCCCTGTAGCGGAACTGACCAGGGTAACCAGGTTATATGCAAAGGGGAAATATGATACACGCAGCTCCTACAATTCTTCCAATGAGTTCGGAGCATTGTCCAAGTCATTCAATAGTCTGGCGAACACAATACAGGAAGAATTTGTATTCAAGGATCGTTCTGCCAAGTTCAACGGATTTTTACTGAAAGGTCTTGAATCGCAATCCGTTCTCAGCCAGGTACTTGAGCCATTGATGCAATTGACCGGTTCTCAGGTGGGCGCGATTTACCTGCTCAACGACCAGAAGACCCATTTTGATTATTTTGAATCCATCGGCCTTTCATCCAACTTCCGCAAATCATATTCCGTCAGGGAATTCGAAGGTGAGTTCGGAATTGCAATGGCTACAGGGAAAATCTCCCATATCAAAGACATCCCTTCTGAAACAGACCTCTCTTTTGCTGCTGTCAGCGGGATTATAAGGCCAAAAGAGATCATCACCATACCGCTTACCGACAACAAAAAGGTGATAGCGATGATTTCCATCGCCACGCTGCATGAATATGATGCTGTTGCGCTCAGGCTTATCCATGAAATGCAGGGGACTATCACAGCCTGGATGAATGCCATGATTGCCAACATGAAAATTAATAAGATGAGTGACAGTCTGAAAACCCAGAACATAGAACTAGAGGCTCAAAAGAGGGAACTATCAGCCCAGGCAGGTGAACTTGTTGAACAAAACGTTGAACTGGAAATGCAGAAAAAACAACTTTCAGAGAGCAACCAACTGAAATCAAGCTTCCTTTCCAACATGAGCCATGAGTTGCGGACTCCGCTTAATTCGGTTATTGCCCTCTCGGGAGTTTTGAACCGTCGCCTTCAGAATCATATTCCGGAAGAAGAATACAGCTATCTGAATGTAATTGAACGGAACGGCAAACAGTTACTCGGCTTAATCAACGATATCCTTGACCTGTCGCGTATCGAAGCCGGATATGAAGAACTAAATCCGGTTACTTTCAAAGCAGACAGCCTGATTCGCGAAGTGGTGGATCTGATTGGTCCGCAGGCAAAACAAAAAAGCATAGCACTCTCTTATTCTGTCATTGGCGAGGTGCCTGAAATTACAAGTGATTTTGAAAAATGCAGGCACATACTCCAGAACCTCGTGGCTAACGCCATAAAATTCACGGACAACGGGGAAGTGAAAATCATGGCAAAAGCAGATAATAATATCATACTGATAGAGGTAAAAGATACAGGAATAGGTATCGACAATGAATTTCTTCCGCAGATATTTGATGAGTTCAGACAGGTAGACGGCAGCAATGCCAGAAAATACGGGGGTACCGGACTTGGATTATCCATTGCAAGAAAATATGCAAGGTTATTGGAGGGAGACATTTTTGCAGAGAGTGAGTACGGCATTGGTTCAAAGTTTACCCTAACACTTCCCCTTCATGCGAATGCTAAGCACATGAACGCAATGACAGAGGAGACTCTATACAGAAGTGACCAGGTGAAAATCCCTTTGCACGCTGATAAGATTGTCAGGGGTGAACAAACAATTTTGGTTGTAGAAGATACAGAGGCAATTATCGTTCAATTGAAAGATATTCTTATATCACAGGGATATAACCTGATGGTAGCACATAACGGGAAGGAAGCGCTCAGTCAGATAGCCGTTCAAAAACCCGACGCAATGATTCTGGACCTTATGATGCCCGAGGTCGATGGCTTTGAGGTTTTAAAGAGTATTCGTGAAAAAGAGGAGACTGCTCATCTTCCGGTCCTTATCCTGACTGCAAAATATATCACAAAAGAAGAACTGGCCTTCCTGAAAACCAACAGTGTCCACCAATTGATTCAAAAAGGTGATATCAACAAGAATCAATTGCTGAATACAATTTCCGCAATGGTTTTTCATGAAAAAAAGGCAGTAAATCTGCCTGACGAGAAGCAAATTTCTGCGGAGATTTTACAACCCGCTTCAGAAAAGCCCATCATATTGATTGTCGAAGATAATCCGGATAACATGCTAACATTAAAGGCACTACTTCAAGACTCCTGTGAGACGATTGAGGCATCCGAAGGCATGAACGCGATCGCACTGGCACTTAAATATATACCAAATCTTATTCTGATGGATTATACGTTACCCGGAATGAACGGCACTGATACGTTGCAGGCAATTCGAAATGAACCTTCTCTGATGCCAATACCGGTCATTGCTGTATCAGCGAATGCCATGAAGGGCGACAGGGAACAATTTCTTGCAAGCGGTTTCAATGATTATATCTCAAAACCTATTGACAATGAAATATTTAAGCAGGTTATCAAAAAATGGACGCATAAATTAAACTGACAACCCTATTTAAAACTATTTTATAATAAGCAAAGCCAACAGCTTTAAAAGCAAAAATAATGACAACAATACTTGCGATTGACGACAATCCTGACAACCTAATCAGCCTGAAAGCAATTATCCATGATTCTTTCCCCGCTTCAACCATTTTCACCGCGCAGAACGGTCCGGAAGGAATTAAACTTGCCATTGAAAATAATCCGGATGTGATTTTGCTGGATATAATTATGCCGGTAATGGATGGCTTTGAAGTCTGTCAGAGACTAAAATCCGATGAGCGGGTTTCGAATATCCCGGTGGTTTTTCTTACAGCCCTCGGCGGAGAGAAGCGAAGCAGGATCAGAGCTTTGGAGGTTGGAGCCGATGCTTTTCTCTCCAAACCCATCGATGAGGCTGAACTGACTGCCCAGATCCGGGCAATGGTTAAAATCAAGGCTGCACAGGAACAAAAGCTCGATGAAAAACTGCGGTTGGAAAAATTGGTGGCGGAGCGCACTGCTGCACTTGAAACAGAACTGAACGAAAGAAAACGCATGGAGGAATCCCTGCGGGAGAGTGAGTATTTTTTCAAAGAATCACAGCATGCAGCTTTTATTGGCTCTTATAATTTCAACCTTATCAGCAATTACTGGACATCTTCAGAAGTACTGAATGAGATTTTTGGAATTGAGGGGAATTACGACAAAACGATGCAGGGATGGTTGGGAATTGTTCACCCTGAGGACAGAACGACGATGGAAAGTTACTTCAACGAAGAAATTGTCGCACAACGAAAAACCTTTAACAGGGAGTACCGTATCATCCGAAAATCAGATGATGAAGTAAGATGGGTCCTGGGACTGGGCAAACTTACTTTCGACGATCAGGGAAACATTGTATCCATGATCGGGACCATCCAGGACATTACCGAACGCAAACAGGCTGAAAATGAACTGCATCAAAGCAATCAACTCAACAGATCACTGCTTCAAACCATACCGTTTGGAATGGATATCGTGGATGAATTCGGAAATCTTCTCTTCATCAGCGACAACTTGAAAAAGCACCTTCAAACCGATCACCTTGGAAAAAAATGCTGGGAACTCTACAGGGACGACCGAACACAATGTGCCACCTGCCCTTTGGTCAAAGGAATTAAAGTCGGAGAAACGGATCTCTATGAATCTTATGGAGTCCTGGGAGGAAAAACGTTTCAGATCAGCCATACCGGTATGATGTACCAGGGGAAAAAGGCTATGCTAGAGATATTCCAGGATATTACGGAAAAAAAAGAGATTGAAAAAAAGGTGAGACTGTTAGCCCATTCACTGGAAAGTATCAGCGAGTGTGTCTCCATAACTGACAGCGATGATTTAATTGTGTATGTAAATAAGTCATTTTTACATACTTACGGATATAATAAAGGTGAAGTTATCGGCCAACACACCTGTATGCTGCGGCCTGGTAAGATTGCCACTGAAAATGTGCGGGATATCCTTCAGCAAACCATTGAAGGAGGCTGGAGAGGGGAGATAATGAACAAGAAGAAAGACGGAACACTTTTTCCAATACTACTTTCAACATCAATCATTAAAGACGACAATGATGCTCAGATCGCGCTGATAGGCGTAGCTTTAGATATCAGTGAGATGAGGCAGGCAAGAGAAGAATTGATCCGGGCCAAAGAGCAGGCAGAAGAGGGCAACCGGCTGAAAACGGCCTTCCTTAATAACATGAGTCATGAGATCCGTACACCGATGAACCACATTATGGGATTTGCAAGTATAATGACTGAAGCGCAAGGATCGGAGAAAGACGCCTATGCCGAGATTATCCTCAACAGTTCCAATCAGCTGCTTACGCTGATAGAAGATGTGATATTGTTATCCAGGCTTCAAAGTGAAAAAACGGCAATCAGTGTGCGCGAATTCAGCCCTGAGATGCTGATTACCAATACAATCAGTATGTTTAACTCCGGAAATACAGGAAGTACTGTCCCCCTGAACATCCGGATTCCATCCGGGCAACCTTACCTGACCGTCTATTCAGACAATGAGAAAATTAAACATATTTTGACCAATCTGGTTTCAAATGCCATCAAATACACCTTCGAAGGATCTATTGAACTGGGATTTGAAGTCTTTCCGGAAGAAATTACTTTTTATGTAAAAGACACCGGGATTGGTATTCCGGTTAAGGAACAACAGCATATATTCGAATCGTTCTATCGCGGCGATCAGGCGTTATCCCTGGTCATCGGGGGTACGGGTCTTGGACTGAGTATAGTAAAAGAATTGGTAAGAGCATTAAATGGGCGGCTTAATTTAGAATCAGAGCCGGGAAAAGGATCCTGTTTTAGTTTTACCATACCGTACGTTCAATCACCCGACGGCAAATATTCGGAATCCGGTTTCGCCAAACCGCACAAACCAATGAAAGAACTGATTCTGCTCGTTGCAGATGACGAAGAAGTCAACTTCCTTTATCTTGAAATTTTGATGAAAAATAGTGTAATGAGGATGGATCATGCCATCAACGGTAAAGTAGCTGTTGAAATGATTCGCAAAGACAAATATGACATCATCCTTATGGACCTGAAAATGCCTGAAATGGATGGTTACGAAGCTACCAGGATACTCAAACAAGAATTCCCGCTGATGCCTGTAATTGCCCAAACAGCCTATACGTCAGCCGAAGACAAGGAGAAAGCAAAATTGGCCGGATTTGATGATTTCATTTCCAAACCAATCAACAAGGATGCAATAATGGATTTGATCCTGAAATACAGTTAACTTACAATCCGATGAACAACGAATCTCATATGGAAAGCAAAAACGGGATCAAACTGCAATCGTTTATCGAACACCTGCATGCGGGAGTCGTTGTCCATGCTGCCGATACCAGTATTATTCTTGCCAACGAAGAAGCCTCACGTTTGCTTGGGTTGTCAATTGAACAGATGCAGGGAAAAACGGCAATCGATCCTGCCTGGAGCTTTTTACGGAAAGACGGAACACCACTCCCCATGGAAGAATATCCCGTAAATAAGGCAATATCCTCCAAACAATCTGTTGAATACTATACAATTGGAATATACAGACCGGATTTAGGAGATAATTATTGGGTCCTGGTAAATGCCATGCCGGAGTTCGACGACCAGCAACAATTGCTTCGGATCATCATTACTTTCGTTGATATTTCTGTCCGCAAACAGATGGAGATTGAACTGAAAATTCTCTCTGAGATTGTGGAAGGTGTATTGCATACGGAGGACCTGTATGATTTACTAAAACTGATACATCAGTCGATAAAAAAAGCGCTCTATGCAGAAAATTGCTTCTTCGCCCTATATAACGAAAATACAGGATTATTTGAATTTCCTTATTTTGTTGACAAGTATGATTCAGCGCCACAACCAACGGCCCTGTCTAAAAGTTGTACACAGTATGTTTTCCGCACCGGTAAATCCGTTTTGATTACTCCTGAAGTGTTTAAACAATTGGAAGAACAGAAAGAGATCGAACTTGTAGGATCTCCAAGTCCATCCTGGATCGGAGTTCCATTACAAACTTCTTCCAGGGTAATAGGTGTTTTGGTCCTTCAGCATTATGAAAAGGAAAATATTTACAATAAACGTCACCTGAAATTTCTGGACTCAATCGGCAGCCAGGTTGCCTATGTCATCGAACGAAAGCGGGCAGAAAATGAACTGGAAAAGTCCTTTTCCCTGATTGCTGCAGCGCTCGAATCAACCGCCGACGGCATTCTGGTTGTTGGTAAGAATGGGAAAATAACCAATTTCAACAAAAAATTTATTGAATTATGGAAAATCCCGGAGTCTGTCGCCGCAACCAGAGAGGATGAAAAATTATTGACGTTGGTTTTAGATCAGTTGGTCGATCCTATATCCTTTATTAATAAAGTGGAAGAGTTGTATCACAAGGATGAAGAAATTTCATTGGACATTCTCGAATTCAAGGATGGTCGCACATTCGAACGCTATTCTCAGTCTCAGTTATTTAAAGGGAAAAGTGTAGGACGTGTATGGAGTTTCCGTGATATCTCAGAACGCAGAAAGACCATCCAGTCACTTTATGAGAGCGAAGCCCGGCTAAGTGAACTCAACGCTACGAAAGACAAATTTTTTTCCATCATCGCACATGATCTTAAGAGCCCGTTCAACAGCATAATAGGGTTTACCAATATACTGGCTGATCAGATCAGAAAAAAGGAATACGACAGTGTGGTAGAATACGCCGATATTATCAGGCAGTCATCCCAAAAAGCCATGAATCTGTTGACCAACCTGATTGAATGGTCACGTTCTCAATCAGGAAGAATGGATTTTAATCCCGAGTTTAATGAAATCGGAACACTTATCAACGAAGTTTGTGAATTATCCAATGTCTCAGCACGACAAAAATCCATAACTATTACCCGGGAAATCCAACGCAACATCCTTGTCTATCTGGATAAAGACATGATCAGTAGTGTGATAAGAAACCTGCTCTCTAATGCAATCAAATTTACCCATCCCGGAGGTAAAATCATGATCATAACAGAACAATTGGAACATGAGATAAAAGTTATGATCACTGACAGCGGGGTAGGAATTGAACAACAATCGCTGGCAAAACTATTCAGGATTGATGAAAGCTTCTCGCTTCCCGGCACACAAAACGAAAAAGGGACGGGTTTGGGTTTGGTTTTGTGTAAAGAGTTTATCGACAAGCACAAAGGCAAAATTTGGGCAGAAAGTGAGCCCGGGGTTGGAAGCCGGTTTTACTTTACCATTCCGAAATATTAATTTGCACCTGGCCCATGCAAACCACTTGCGGGTGAAGTTTTTGGGATCGTACTGTTGGAATGCCTCATGCATAGAACTTCTTAACACGCAGTATCTCCGCTTCGACCGCTTCACTTTTAAAAAGCAGTTCCCAAAAAAGATGCAAGTTCCCGGATATGGTCCGTATTGATGTAATCCACCTTCAGATTTATATTCCCATCGAAGAAGATGAATGCAGGGTAGTTTTCAGATTTCGACGGATCAGGCCGATTTCCGGTTACGGTAGCACGAACAGCATTTTTATTGACTGCAGGATCAAAGACTTCGGGATATTTTTTCAGTTTATCCACAAGAAGTGAGAGCGTTGGCTCCACTTGCGTCTTCAAATCTACCAGCAGCTGAAACGATTCAGGTGAGTCACTCCATGCCTTCCCACTGTTTTTTTTGAATAATGCCACGATCGGCTGCAGGTAAAGCTGGTCCAACGTTTTCGCGGCGGTTAATTCAGTTCTATTGTGCGCTACAAACAGTTCCCCTTCTACCGCCCGGATGTCAGCTTCGATGGATCCGAAATGTGCATCGTAAGCCAGGTAAAACGGGGTCTTTTGTTCATAATCATTGTGGGAATGAGCATTCAGCGATGTATACTGTGCGGAGGCACAAAATGAAAATGCAAAAAACAGAAGTGATAGAAGTAGTATTTTTCTCATGACAGTAGGAGTTAATTGATGCGAAACGAACTTGAACAGAAATTCACAAATAAAAATTAAAATAATTTATGCAGGTACCCTCCGGCTATTAAAAAAAAACATATCCGGATGAAAATTATGATTTTTTTTATTAATCAGGCAATAGTTGTTAAATTCGACTCCTCGAAGAATTTAAGTAGGTAACATCATAATAATAAACAGCACATGAAAAAATCATCAAATTCAGGAATGCCTGCAACCAGATACCTGGCAATGCTTGTGATCTTGTTTTGTTCAGCATTTGTTTCCAAAGGCCAATACTCGACAGTAAAGAAAGTTTCGGTTTTGGAAGGCAGATGGGACATGACCCTTGTGATGGACGGAAAAGAGCTTCCTTCCTGGCTTGAAGTTGAACACTCAGGTTTTCATACACTTGTCGGAAGATTCGTCTTCGCCAACGGTAGCGCCCGTCCGGTTTCCAAAGTCAACTTTGACGGTCAAAAATTCAGTTTTACGATTCCTCCCCAATGGGAAACCGAAACACGGGACCTGGAATTTGAAGGGGCCTTCAGCGACAAGGGACTTTCAGGCACAATGGTGTTCACAGACGGGAAAAAATATAACTGGACTGCTGTTCAGGCGCCATCGCTGAAAAGAGAAGGCGGACCTGTTTGGGGTGAACCTGTTAACCTGTTCAATGGACGGGACTTAAAAGGATGGCACGCGACGGGAAAGAACCAGTGGGTAGTTGAAGATGGTACTTTAAGCAGCAAGCAATCCGGATCAAACCTGGTATCAGACATGACATTCACAGACTTTCAGCTCCACATTGAATTCCGTTACCAGAAAGAAAGCAACAGCGGCGTCTACCTCAGAGGACGCTATGAAGTGCAGATTGACGACAGTAAAGGGATGGATCCCTGGGTGGGTCACCTGGGAGCCATTTACGGATTTCTGACACCGAGCGAGATGGTTGCCAAAGATCCGGGCATATGGCAATCCTATGATATTACACTGAGAGGCAGAATGGTAACCATTATCGCCAACAACAAACTCATCATATGCAACCAGACGATACCGGGAATTACCGGTGGTGCGATCGACAGCAAAGAAGGTGAACCGGGACCCATCTTACTTCAGGGCGACCACGGACCGATAGATTACCGCAACATAATTATTACACCGATCAAATAAGTTATGAAAAGATTCATATGCCTGTATGCACTTCCCGCACTCATTTTGGTAGGTTCTTTAAAGGCACAGCCTGATACTGCGGCCCTTAAAACCTGGCACAACAACAAATACTCCATGTTTATGCATTTTGGGGTATATTCTGAGTTGGGCGGTGTATGGGAGGGGAAACCGGTAGAAAGAGGATACAGTGAGCAGATTCAGGCGCACGCCGGAATTTATTCAGATGTATACGAGGGTATACCATCCCGCTTTAATCCGGTTAACTGGAATGCGGATACGGTCGTTTCACTGGCTAAAAAAGCCGGAATGCGCTCCATTGTGATTACCTCCAAGCACCACGACGGCTTTTGCATGTTCAAAACGGCCACCACCCGGTTTAACATCGTGGATGCATCACCTTTTAGGCGGGATGTACTGAAAGAACTCTCAGCAGCATGCAAAAAACAGGGCGTCAATCTAGGATTCTATTTTTCGCTGATCGACTATACCCTGCACCCTTTTACCGATCACAATGCCAACCCGGTTACCCCGGCCCACCACGAATACAACAAGAAACAGGTCACAGAATTATTAACCAACTTCGGGCCGGTTTCTGAACTCTGGTTCGACATGGGCTCGTTAACGGCACAGCAAAGCCGGGAAATATATGACCTGGTGCACAAACTGCAACCCAACTGCATGGTCAGCGGAAGACTCGGAAACGATGCCTACGATTTCTGTGTAATGGGCGACAATGAATACCCGGAATACAAAATTGATGCACCCTGGCAAACTCCTGCCTCCATTTTTAACGAGACCTGGGGCTACCGCTCCTGGCAAAAAAGGGAGAATGCATCAGCCAAAATTCATCAGAAGTTACTGAGTCTCATCAAAGTGGTGAGCCGAGGTGGCAATTACCTGCTGAACATCGGTCCAAAAGGCGATGGTTCAGTGGTACCCTACGAAGCAGAAGTGCTTACCGGCATAGGCAAATGGCTCTCAAAAAACGGGGTGGCAATTTATAGTACCAGTGCAAATCCATTTTCCGAATCTTTCCCCTGGGGCGAAATTACAACGAATGAAAACAACCTTTATTTGATCTTATCAGGAAAATCTACAGGTAATATCAGCCTGCCAAATATTTCAGGGAAAATAAAAAAAATCTCATTGTTGACTGATATTCAGACGACTTTAAAATCGAAAGCAGAAAAGGGGAAACTGACCATTCCGATTCCTGAAACCCTGTACCAAAATCCTGACATTCAGGTAATAAAAGTTGAATATGAAGGAAAATATCAAATTAAACCTGAAAATATTCTTGCAGGCAAAACGATCGTCCTCAACTTTCAAAACACAACCAAACATTACAGTTATTCGTGCATCGACTACTACAACAACCACCGAAGCATCGTCAAACAGTCATGGAACTTCAGCAAGAATCAAAAAGAAGCAAACCCTGTACTATTTTATACGGCAGGGGAAATTGGTAAAGCAGTCGAACTGAAATGGAACGGGTCGCAGGAGGTAGTTACCTTGAATGGCGGAGAACAAACCGCTGCGAACGAAATGCAAAGCACCATCACTTGGGAAAAGCGATACTTCTATGGTCCTGTTGATTCGGATTTCAAGAATATTCCCGGACCCGTTTCATCTGAAATTAACAGTTCAAATTTATGGTCTTCAAGAAGCGAAATGAAATGGAGACAGGTTTCTTACCAGGAAAGCGCTAAAGCAGAATCATTGGTTTCCAAACCTTATCAGTCGATGTTTATGCTGCAGGAAATAACTTCCGGTAAAGCACAAAATCAATTGGTAGAAATAAGCAGCGGGGATGCCATCCAGGTATGGTTAAACGGTGAAAACCTGGTCTTGCACAACAATCCACGCGGAAGCAGGATGAACAAAGAGATCGTGTTGCTGCCGCTGAAACCCGGCAAGAATCAATTGCTGATCAAATTCTACAACAGGTACGGCTGGCAGATGGAATACGGTATCAACAAGGATATCAGCCAGGTTCTATACAAACAAAAACTTACTCCGCGTCAGTTTTCAGGACTGAACAGTTGCGAACTAACTCTTTATCAGCCGGAAAGTGTGCATCAAACGATCAGGATGAACAATGTAAGTTTGATGTTTTAATCGAACTGCCAGATCTTGTCTGTAGAAAACGTCCTGTAATTTATTGAGAGAAGGTCACTTAAGAATTTTGCATCAGGTACGTTGAACTGTTTTTTTCAAAAAAAATACCACTGTAAATCAATTGTTTACAGTGGCAAAGGTGACCCCTATGGTACAAAACTCGAACCATTTATTGGAAGATTTGAAACTTTTGGGAAATATCCTTGCCGCTTAGATTATAATGAAATTTGCACCAGATTATGATGTTAGGTAATTTAAAATCAGCCAAATAATACGCTCTCTAAAACAGAGACCATCTCCTTGTGCTTCTTGGGATTATCAAGTTTTAATCTTTCAATATTCTGCAACTTCCATTGAATGGCGGGTAATTCTCGCGCATTTTTAATGGATAATTTTTCCCAACCTGGGGTTCCCTCTTTGAAACTCATTAAAAATTTTCGATCGCTGTTTGTTAGTTTTGATTGAACTTGCCCAACTAACTGTATTCGGGTTCGTTCATAATCGTCATAGCTAAATGGTATATTTGCCATACCTGAAAATTGAGTTTCAAAAGCTTGTCGCTGATCAATAAACATCGGATTGATTACCTCGCTAATTGGTCGCATGTGGGAAATAAGCGCAACAAGAAAACCGTCTTTAATATCATCCGTTAAACCCTCATTATCTAAAAGAAGCCTGACATCAAATAAATCGCGGGGATGCTGCCGGTCTAATGCCGCGCAAATCTTTCCTCCATAAAGTTCAGCCATTGAAACAACATGAATGGCAGCAAATCTGCCGAATGCAGATTCAACAGAATCATGCACCCGCATAAACCTTGTTGGATGAATACTTCCACGGGTTGTAGTGTTTACCTCAATTTTAATTTGAGCGCCAGGTAACTGGCAATTAATTTTAACATCCTGCCCTTCGTGTGAAGCTGTTGTTAAGCTGATTCTCGGGATAGATTGTTCCAAGTCGAATTTGATTCGTGCCAGTCCATCTGAAATATTTTTCAATGCCGTTTCCCGGTTATCAATAGGAAGATAAGTTAAATCAATATCGACTGATAGCCTGGGCATACTCCGGACAAACAGATTAATGGCAGTCCCGCCTTTGAGGGCAAATATTTCTTCTTTTGCAACATACGGAATGGTTTGCAGCAATAAATCAACCTGTGCCTTATATTTTGGATCGATCATAATTGAGCTAATTCTTTGGATATTGTAATACGAAATTCAGAATCATACGCACCATTACTGATAATATTGCGGTCACCCTCTCCAAGATTGATCGATGATAAATCAAGAAATTGGAACCATTGATGATTCGCTTTTTTCGCCATGTATAAAAATAAGCGTTTAACTTTTACCGAACTGCATCCGTCCAAAAGCTTCTGCAACAAGCCGGGCCTTAGATTTACCAAGCCAGACATGA
>JBBQHB010000105.1:0-16518 GCA_038323575.1 Bacteroidales bacterium
TTCAAGGGGGCTGAAATATATGCCAGAGTTGAAGGCTTTATTTCAACGGCGAGAAAGAATAAACGGTGCATACTGACAGAATTATGCAATACCTTTGAGGGGCACAATTTCATTACCGATTAAAACCAGGTAAACAATTACTATTTTTTTTAATAAGCAAGCGCTTGTTTTCTGAAGTCTTGAAATCTACAATCTGTGATTAAAGAATGAGGCCGTCTCAAAACAAAATTGGGAAGGTCTTTCTTTTTGTCAACTTTTTTGTTTTTTGATCAGCAAAACTTAGATCGTTCAGGTGAGTTGGTATTGACGAATCGAGGATATGAGATTCTCTGGCGTCTATTGTCATTTATTGAACAAAAAACAGTGTTTCCTCGATTTTTAGGCCCTGATTTTGGATAGATTGTGTGCGAGAGTGTCAGCCCGTCACGTTGTGGTTCAAGCATCTTCTGTAACATGCCCTTGGGCTTAATTGCTCCTAACGGCAAAGCGGTATAAGGCTGGGCAATTAAGGGAGCCTGGTTGGTATGTAATAGGAGTTGCGGTTTTCTTTCGCATTTAAACAAATCGAGTAGAAAAACAGAAAAGTAATAAATAATCATTTTTTTTTCATGGGTTTAAGTTACTGATTTATCAATAGTTGTATTTCTCGCTGAATTTTTTGCTGTTGTTCCAAAATACTTTTGTTTATGTTTGTGAATGGAGCAGCATCAAAAATGCAGTTATCGTTATCGACACGAGGGTCTTTGGTTGCGTTCATTATTGAATCCATCATTCCGGAAAGATTTTCCCTGACCGGGGCGTATTTCTGCAATTTTGCAAGGTTATTCATTTCGTACGGATCCTTACTTAAATCGTACAGTTCCTCGTAAGGGCGCAATCCGAAAGCAAGTTCCCATTCATTTTTATATTGCGGTTTTTCGCGGTTTAAAATAAACCAGTTTTTTGTTGGACCTTCATCAATATCGCGAAGACCCATTTCCACGGTGCCAATAGGTTGCCGGTCGGGCTTAAAATTACGGATGTAGAGGAAATTTTTGTTTTTGATGGCCCGTTGCGGATAGGGTAGGTTCCCTTCACGAGCGGTACCTACATGCCTCTCTCTTCCGACAAAAACATACGGATTTTGTTCCCCGGTCCAACCACTTTTTCCTGATTTGAGCACCGGGACTAAACTTTTGCCGTCCATTGTTTGTGGAACAGCAACTCCGGCCGCTTCGAGAAATGTGGGTGCCAAGTCCATCAGATTGACAAAATCTTCAATCACCCTTCCTCCCTTAAATTTATCAGGATAGGAAATGATTAATGCCACATGGGTCCCTAGGTCATATAAATTGGTTTTTGCCCGCGGAAATCCGGGAATGCCGTGGTCGCCACTGATAACAATCAAGGTATTTTCCAGTTCACCCGTTTCCTCTAATGCCTGATAAATAGCGCCAACTCCGGCATCCCAGGCCAGCACTTCTCCAAGGTAATCGTTAAAATCTTCGCGTATTTCAGGAACATCGGGCAGAAAGTCGGGCATTCTTCCTTTTAATTTATCAGGATTTAAGCCCCATAATTCTTTGCCGGAACCTTTAACCCATGCACGGTGGGTATTCGTAGGGCCAAACCAGTAGCAAAAAGGTTGCCCATCCTTTTTGTCCTTTAAAAAGGCGAGAAAATTTTGTCTTGCTTCATCGAGCAATTCTGCTTTTGCTTTTTCTTTATCTTCCTGTTTGCTCACGTATTGCGAGAACTGATTGAATTGATTTCCAGCGGGTTCATACCGGTATTTTTCGCCTCCGTATGGGGCATTTACCGGATTCCCCGGACTCCACACTTTAAAAGCGTAGCCAATATGGTAGCCGTTCTCTTTCAGAATCAGGGGGTATGAGGGAATTTTTTCATCCCATATGGCACCATGTAAAATAGCTCCCATTCCGGTTTTGTAGAAATATTGCCCGGAAAGGATTGAACTCCGGCAAGGAGTACACGATGGAGCAGGTGCATGGGCATTCGTGAACAAAATTCCCTGTTTGGCAATCATATCGATATGCGGGGTAGTGATGATTGCATTAATCGAATTTTCGCCATCAATGCTTTTATAACAACTGGCATATTTACCCCAATCATCAGCAAAGAGAAAAAGAATATTGGGTTTTTCCTCCGCTTTTCCGTAGAGCGATGAAAGCAGCGGAAATGTAAAAACAAATAAGTAAGCAATACTGGTTGGAGTAACTGATCTGACCATGATTATTTTTGTAATAAAAGTTTATTTATCAATAGAAATCCGTTGGACATTTTTGCTGTCAGGCCAAGGAAGGGCTTTTGTTTCATATGCCATTTCAGTCCATTTTTCGATCATTTCTTTACACATTTCAGGATAAGTTGTTGATAAATCATTCGTTTCCGTCCGGTCGTTTTCCATGTCGTACAATTCCCATTCTCCTTCTTCCCGAGGATCAACAGAAACCAGTTTCCATTTGCCCATTCGCAAAGCACCGTGCCCTTCGTGCTCCCAAAATATGGTTTCGTGTTCCGGACTTTTCTCTCCTTTTAAATTCTTCACAAGGCTAATCCCACGGTATTTTCTTACCGGAACATTATTCCGTTTTACAGGATATTCTGCTCCCGAAAGTTCAATACAGGTTGCCATTATGTCGACAATATGACCGGTCTTATTATCAATTGATCCCGGGGTTTTTATTCCTTCGGGCCAGTGAACGATTAGAGGTGTTGATATTCCGCCTTCATGGGTAAATTTCTTATACCATTTATAGGGACTATTACTTGAAACAGCCCAAACCATTCCCTGACTTGCTCCCTGACGTGCAGAATTTCTTCTCCACTCGCTGTAATTCCATCGGGTGTTTGTTCCCCATTGGTAGCCAAAAATCTGATCTTCAGGTTCGGCCGAACAACCATTATCTGACAAAAATATAATAACTGTGTTATCCAGAATACCTTTCCCTTTTAAGTGTTCTACCAAACGGCCGATGTTTTTATCCATAATTTCGACCTGTGCAGCATAAATTGCCCTCCGGAATTCAGTATCAAGTTTTGTTGAATCACTCAGTGAATCCCAGTCGGGCATTGTGCGTTCAGGTAATTTCCAGTCTTTTGACACAAGTCCCATTTGCTGCATCCGTTCATATTTTTGTTTACGCAATGATTCGTAGCCTGCTTTGTAGCTTTCAAGATATTTATCGATTACATCATCATGCGCTTCGAGAGGCCAGTGTGGTGAATTGAAGGCCAGGTACTGGAAAAAAGGCTTTCCTTCGGTAACTGCCCGGTCGATCGATTCCATTGCTTTGTTGGTAAAAACATCAGTAGTGTACCATTCATTATCAGCAGAGGCACCTAAAGTGGGATAAGTATTTTCATTGATTACAATTTTCCCGTTCTCAAATACCTCGCAGTCATTTAATACCTTGAAATAACTATCGATATAATTGTGGATTCCCCAGAAATACTGGAATCCCCTGTTTTCCGGCCAGCTGTTTCTGACATTTCCGGCATGCCATTTCCCAACCATGCCGGTATAATATCCCGCGTTACCAAGAACTTCAGCAATGGTAACACAAGAATCGTTTAGGTGGCCTAAATAGCCGGGGCCCATGCTAGCTCCAGTCATGTGTCCTACGCCTGCTTCGTGAGGATATAAACCGGTCATAAGGCTGGCCCTGGTTGGGCAGCATCTGGCAGCATTATAGAACTGGGTAAAACGAATACCTTCTGCCGCAAGCTGATCAAGATTAGGGGTGTTAATTTCTCCGCCGTAACAGGCTAAATCAGAATAGCCCATATCGTCGGCCAGAATCAGCAAAATGTTGGGTTTATTCTTGTCCGTTTTATTCACGCAGGACGACAAAGAGAGCAAACCAAAGAAAGGTATTATTAGAGATTTATTCATCGTCAAAAATATTATGATTTAAAAATTGATGGCGACAGGAAATACCTGTCGCCTTTAAAAGTTTTTTCTAGTAGCCCTCGTTTTGTATTAAGAGAGGGTTCGAGTCCATGACAAACTGAGGGATGGGGTATAGCTGTCGATAGGCCTGTACATTGGTATAGCCCCGTTGCTGGGCAAATTCAACAAATTTTCCGTGCCTGATCAAATCTCTGCGTCGTTGTTCCTCAGAATAAAATTCCCATCCTCTTTCTTTTAAGATGTGGTCTTTTAGAGATTGTTTTGAAGCAAAGCCCGATAAAGAAAGATTTGCCAGTCCAGCTCTGTTTCGAACTAAATTGATTAAATCAATCGACTCCTTTGAGGGACCGTTTAGTTCATTTAATGCTTCTGCTTTTGAAAGTAAAATATCGGCATAGCGGATTACCACGCGGTCGTTGCCGTGATCGCTTCCGTTGGCATTCGGGTCTGGCCAGTATTTCCACGACATGGAATAATTGTTTCCAAGCATTTGAATTGTTTTGCCTGCAGTATTTATGTAGCTTGTTAAAATAAGTGACCTGCGGGCATCCCCAGCCTCGAAGGAATTTACAAAACTGTCGTAAAGGCGGTAGTCGGAGGCAAAATTCTGCCAGTTGGATTGCCATTCAATTCCTGACACTGGGTCTTTCTTAAAATTGGGCGGTGTTGAAACGGCTATAAACCGGTTTCCTGTGTCTGTACTTTGAGAACTGGCCGGACGAACCCATATCATTTCTTTGTTTCCCTCACTCTCTACTTTAAACATGTCTTTATAGGAAGGGAACAATTGGTAGTAATTTAATGCAATAACATCATTTGCGGCATTTACACATTTTTGCCATTGTTTGGTGTTTAAATAATATTTACATAAAAATGCGAGTGCTGCTCCTTTGGTTGCCCTTCCGTAAGCCGATTCGCTTCCCCGAGGTGGCAAGGTTTTAGCAACATCAGTTAATTCACTTTCAATAAAACTGAGGAGTTCATTCTCTGATGCACGAGGCAATTTGACCGGGTCAAGTGTATTTTTTCTCAAAGGAACGGGTCCGAAAAAATCCCACAAATAGTAGTAATTAATTGCTCTCAGGAACCTTGCTTCTGCACTGATTTCTGCTTTATAGGTATCGTCTGCATCAACATTCTCAATGTTCTCGATCACAATATTAGCGTGGTTAATTGCTTTATACGGGATGTCGTAAAAACGGGGTAAATAACCATGACTTGCATCCCAGGTAAATTGAATGATTTGGATAGCTCGTCCGTTTTCTCCGCCTCCCGATTGCCACAATATGTCTGTGCACATTTCCTGAATGGCATAACGGTTGTTATCGTCGTAATCAAACAGGTTTGCCGACTGGGCATACGATGCAAACAGCACACTTTCAATTCCTTCTTTATAAGGCAAAAATGTGTTGGTTGCTAATTCAGATTCGGGCTTTTCAATCAGATTGCTTTCACAGCCTATTATGGTAAAAAGTGAAAGGATTGTCAAAAAAATTGATATGAGTTGTATTTTTTTCATAACGCTGGATTTTTACATATTTAACTTGATGCCTACCATGAACAACTGGGGGAGAGGATAAGCATTATTACTCACTGCAACACTATTATCTGAACTGGTATCGATTGAAGGATCTCCGATAAATTTGGAGATAAGAAAAATGTTTTGTCCTGTCAGGTAAATTGTTGCAGTATTAATTATTCGTCCTCTTTTCATGATATCATAAGCAATTTGAAAACTCGACATTTTGATGTAGGAAGCATCCATAATAGTATATGAACTTGCTCCTGCTTTATCTCCTAAAACTTTTGGCCTAACAAACGATGGATATTTATTTGTAGGATTGTCGGGAGTCCAACGGTTTAGAAATGGTTCTGCAATTTTATTCCTCCTGAAATTCGTAGGATTAAATGTCTCTGCAACGTTTGCGTTGTATTTCTTCACTCCTGCAATTCCTTCAAATAGAAAATTCAGGTGGAAGTTTTTATAACTGAATGTATTCGTAATTCCAACGGTGAATTTTGGGAACGAGTTGCCGAGAATTACGCGATCGTCAGCAGTAATAATTTTGTCTCCGTTAACATCTCTGAATTTATAATCTCCGGGGGCCATATTATCGAGAGTGGTCGAGAAATCATCGTCCGTTTGCCAGGTGCCGATTACTTCGTATCCGTAAAATGATCGTAATGTTTCTCCTTCGCGGATAATGTTGTTGCCGGAAATAATATTTTTAATGTTTCCAATGTCAAGAACCTCGTTTTTGAGTGTTGTCAAATTAAAATCAGTATCCCATTGGAATGCTGAACCTGTAATGTTACGCGATGTAATGCTGAATTCCCATCCTGTATTTCGCATGCTGCCGACATTTTGCAAAATATTTGCATATCCGGTCTCTTTTGGGACTGGCAAATTTATAAGCATATCAGATGTTTTTTGGTCGAAATAGTCAATAGTTCCATTTATCCTGTTCCCAAACAACGAAAAGTCAATCCCGATATCAGTTTTTGCAGTCTTTTCCCATTTTAGATCCGGATTCGGTATTCTTGAAGAAGCTGTTGTCGATGTAAGATTTCCATCAAAAACCACCTTAGGTCCTTCTTGAAAGGTGCTCAGCGACTGGTAATTACCAATGTTTTGATTCCCGGTCTGCCCCCAACTGGTTCTTAATTTCAATGAATTCAAAAAATCAATATTTTTCATAAAATTTTCATTGCTGATTTTCCAAGCAAAAGCAACCGAAGGGAATACTCCGAACTTATTGTTTTCACCAAACCTTGATGAACCATCCATTCGCACGGTTCCGGTAAGCAGATACCGATCGTTCAACGAGTAATTGACTCGGCTAAAATATGAATTAAGGGCATACCCTGATTTGTTGCTGTTTACGATTGCAAAAAGAGGATCTCCAAGTCCGAGGTTGTTAGCTCCGGTCGCATCTGACGGGAAATTGGCAATTGAACCGAAAGAATTTAAAGCAGTAAATTTCTGAGTTGTTGATCCCAGTAATGCAGATATTGAATTATTTTTAAAATCCTTTTTATAATTCAAATACCCTTCGAGCAGGTAGCTTGAACGATTTCCGGTTAATAAACTAGCTGTTCCTCCTGTCCCTGCGCCAAGTAGTGACAAACGACTTAAATAGGTGTTTCTAAACTCTGAGGTATTTTCAACACCGGCGTTGATTTTCAATGACAAAGAAGGAATAATAAAATACTCAGCAAAGAAATTGGCAACAGTGTTATACCTGTTCGATTTTGAATGAATTCCGTTGGCTATGGCAAGAGGGTTGTCAATAGCAATCCAGTTGGATAATGAATACTTACCATTTTCATCTTTCAAAGGCAAAGTAGGGTCGTAATTCAACGCAGAGTTTATTACCCCGGCCCATTCATTATAACCTGTTCCGTACGGAATAAATTTTTCGTCAGTATAGGCGTTGCTAAGCCGAATCCCTAATTTCAAAATGTCTTTGATATTGTGGTCGATGTTTACCCTAGCAGTATAACGTTTAAAGTCATTGTTAATAATAACACCGGGTTGCGATAAAAAAGAAAGTGAAGTTAGGTACCTGGTATTTTCGTTCCCTCCGGAAATAGATAAATTGTGATTGGTAACCACTGAATTCCGGTTGAATATTTCTTCCTGCCAATCAGTTCCTTTGCCGCTAATTGATGCCACTCTTTCTGCTTCAGAAGCTCCACCTGCATCAATAATCTCATTTACCGTCATCATATATTCCTCAGGACTGAGCAAATCGTATTTGTACGAAGGATTTTGAATTCCCAGATATGCATCGTAATCAATTGAAAGTTTGCCTTTTTTTCCTGTTTTGGTTGTAATAAGCACAACCCCGTTTGCTGCTCTTGCCCCATAAATTGCTGAAGCCGATGCATCTTTCAATATTTCAATTGATTCAATGTCGTTTGGGTTCAAGGTGCCCAGGGGCGAACGCGGTGTGAAACTGCCCGAGAACAGGGTTCCTCCTCCCGACACAACCGCTGAATTGTCCATAGGGATTCCGTCAATTACATAGAGCGGATTTGTTCCTGCATTAATTGAACTTGCTCCGCGAATAGTCATTGATATACCACCGCCGGGCTCTCCGCTGTTCTGTGTTACTCTGGTTCCTGCTATTTTCCCTTGAAAAAGTTGTTGTATGTTCGTATTTGCACCGGGATTGAAATCGTCGCTTTTTATTGCGCCGACGGCCCCTGTTAAGTCGCTTTTCTTTACAGAACCATAGCCAATTGCCACAACTTCTTCAATCCCAACTGTTTCTTCAACCATTGTAACATTAATGGTAGATTTGCTGCCCACTGCAACTTCCTGAGTTTTCATTCCCACAAACGAAAATTGCAGGGTTGCATTTTCAGGAATATTGGATAAAGAATATTTTCCTTCATTATCGGTAATATTTCCATTGGTTGTGCCTTTAATTATTACTGATACGCCAGGCAAGGGCATACCAGAAGAGTCGGTAATTTTGCCAACTATCGTTTTTTGCTGCTGTGGTGGCATTTCATCACCCTTTTTCATCAGCATGATGTTACTGCCTTCCACCGCATAAATTACATTGGTATTGCTGAGTATTCCAGAAAGCACATCTGCAACAGACTTGTTAAGAGCAGAAATATCTACCTGTCTGGTAAGGTCAATCTCATTTTTATCATATACAAACAAATAATCGGTTTGATCTTCGATTGCCCTTATTACCTGTATAATGGGGGCATTCTTAATAGTCAGACTCACTTTAGCAACCTGAGAGTTAACATCGGTTGCAAACAGTGATGATGCAAACACAATGAACATTAAAAAAGTTGTTCTCATTTTTCTGATAAGTTGATTAGTTGAGTCAAAGAAATCCTCTGACAAATAATTTTTCATACATTTGTTTTTTGGTTGTTAATACTTGAATTTGTTTTCGCGAGCAGGTCAGGTATCGACCCTTTAGCCGGTAAGTGTTAGCGCACTTTCCGGCTTTTTAATTTTTTTAATTCATTGGCTATTTATTTTTAAGATAGATTAATGTTAGTTATTCAATTGTGATTATGTTTCGTTTATAATCAATCTCATATATAAATTCATTTTTCAACTTAAGTACTTTAAGTATATGTTCCACGCCATCTTTGGTTCGAAATTTACCCGTACATCGGTAGTTCACAATCTTATCGTTTTTAACAAAAATCTTCAGGTCAAAATAGAGTTCCAGCTTTTTGACCATTTCGGGAAAAGTTTCATTGTCGAAACTTACTATTCCATCCTTCCAAAGAAAGTGGTTCAAGTTTCCAATTGGTGAAATAACCAGACGGTTTTCTTCCAGATGAATCTTTTCATTTGGATGTATTAAAACTCCTTTGTCAATTCCCGGTTTCAAAATTTCAACAGAACCTTCCAGTAAAGAGGTTTCGAAATTTCCTTTGTCCGAGTATGCCATCAAATTGAATTTAGTACCAAGAACTTTAACATTATATTTATCGGTACTCACAATAAATGGTCTTGACTTGTTATGGGCTACTTCAAAGTATCCTTCACCATCAAGTTTAACCTCACGGGTTTGGGTGGAGAATTTGTTTGGAAATTTCAATGTGGTTTTTGCATTTAACCAGACTTTTGTCCCGTCTTCAAGAGTAATCTCGGCCCTTTGTCCAGCAGGAACATGTAACGTTTGAATTGCAACGGGGCTTTCGGTTTGGTGTTTGGGAAGCAGATAATGGGATAGTATTATTGCTATTATAAATACAGCAGCTATCTTGAGGAATTCTGAATATATTGGGTTCCTCCAACCGAATGTCTTTATCTTTGATTTTTGCTTAAGATTAATTTTCTGGTTTGTTTGCCAGATAAGAATATCATGCAATTTCCGCATTGCAAGATATTCTTTCATGTTTCCAGGGTCGGAATCTAACCATTTGGTTACTTCGACTTTTTCATGGTCAGTGCAATTTCCTTCAATGTATCTTATGAGAAGTTCTTTCATTTCCATCTTCATGTTCGTCAAGCAGGTAGAATTTATTTATTTCTCCCCTTCAATTAATAGAACGATTGAAGTCAGCAAATCACTAGTCAACTTTTAAACTTTTTTTTTATAATCGTAGAAAAGAAAATAATCCGATCAAATGCAAATAATCTTTCAAAGCATTCCGTAACTCTTTAACCGCTTGATTGATATGATAATCTACACCTTTGATTGATATTTGTAACAAGTCAGCAATTTCTTTGTGAGGTCTATTCCCAAAACGGCTCTGAATAAATATTTCCCTGGTTCGTTCTGATAGCGAGTTAATCGTGGTCTCAATAATTTGCTGTATCTCAATTGAAAAAACATCATGTGGATTACTCGCCTCAAGGGAGGTGGTTCTTATTTCAAGCTCTCGTTTCAAAGCCTCTGTTATCGAATCATGGACATTTTGCCTTATTGTCTGATGTTTAAGATAATCAAGTGAACGATTTTTTAAAATCGAAAAAAGATATGGTGGGATTGGGTCTACTTTGCATTTTTTCATCCGTTCCCACAATTTAATCAATGAATCACTTACAATATCTTCAGCAGCCATATCATCATGTATATAAGACTTTACATACAAAAATGATTTTTTGTAATATGCACTGTATATTTCGTTGAAATTGTTAGCTGTATCGATATACATTCAAAAATTTTATATGAACAAAGTTAGAAATTAATTGCACATAAAAAAAGAACTGAACTTTCGAGGTGCTTTTAAAAACCATCAATTTCATCTGTCACATAGATATTCACCATATGACCAGTATCTACTTTTTGTCCCTGCAGTTATTCTTTTTTCTTATAATCTTGTTCATATCCTATTTTTGAGACGATTTTTTTTGAAAAATTGAGAACAGAATTGGATGGATTCTGAACAATATTATTTCCAATATCAAGTAACTTCGGATACAATTCCTGTTTCCCCAACTCCGTCAATTCCAAATACGGAAATCCTTTACCAAAAAGTTCTTTGCAGATTTCCAGAGGGATATCATCCCGGCTGAAATCAATTTCGCCGTGGAGGGGGTACAATTACCCGTCCGCGGCGAAGTTTTATAAAGTTGAAGTATTCAGTCCACATTTTTATTAGACTGGTAAAGCTTCAGTAAGAGGAATACTTCCAGGATAGATATACAAGTTTGGAGTCTTGTAAGTGAATTCCATCGAAATACCTTTTCTGGCTGCTGTTTCTTTTCCGGTGCCAAATCCATCCGGAGAACCTGCGTAAACCGCTGGCCGGAGTTTATCACCCATGAGATATTTTTGACCATCACTATCCTGCACCACAAATACAAGATTGTCATTTTTGGCTGCATTAATGAAGCCAAATAAGGTATCCTTCAATCCGGGATGAAAAACAGTCAGATGTGTCACGAATGATTTTCCGTCCAGTTCACCCACCGGTTCGATCAGGAATTCACCGGTATCATCGGTGATGTACATTTTGAACAGTTTTTTGCCCGGTTTCATGACGAGTTCTCCAGTGAGAACAGCATTAGCAGCCAAGGTAGCCGGGGTTACCGGAGCAATTGGCCAGGTCAGAACATCGGCATGAAAGCCGAAGTAGATTTCCTGCGTTAATCCGCCCATGTTTTGACCGTTGGGCAGACTTTTATTGATGTCTGTAAATTCTAACATTTTGAGAATCCTTTTTTTAGATGGTAAATGAAATCCATCAGCTTTTATCGAGCTGATGGATTTGACTTTTCAGAATTAAATAGTTTTGGGGATATTGGTCCAGACAGCCTGATTGATACCAAATCCCAAACCTTCACTCCAATCACCCAGAACAGCTACCGATCGTTTGGATTCTTCCAGCTTGAAGGTGTTCTTGGTAATAGTGGCAGGAGATACATGCAGGAAGTTTTCAGATGGCGTGCAGAAAATATCATTGGTTTCAACCATCGAAGCCAGACCTTTAATTTTTAGCGGTGTGAAATCAATGCCTGTATTGATATCCTGATCCGATTTGTTCTGATAATAGCCCTGGGCACGTTTATCCTGAAGGTATTTCTTGCACCAGTATTGGCTCATGCAAATATCCATCGGGATGCCCTGATAAACTTCGGCAATCTTGTCTGTGAATTCTTCCACCTGGTCAAAGATGGTGTCTTTATTCAAAGCACCAATATTGATCGTGTTGATCGTTTCGGCATCCACACCAGCCTGAAGGAGTTTTTTCAGTCCGTTCATTCCGGTGCCATCGGCTCCGGCCACTCCGGCAGCAGGAGCAGCATAAACGCCTTTGTAGTATTCGTTCAGCTCCATGTCCTGATCAATTTGGCGATTGTAATAAACCTCGATCAGCCATTTCACAAAAGGCCATTCCTTACGATCCACCTGTTTAGCGGTTAAGAAACCCAGCCAGGTGGCGTAAAGCTCATCAGGCATAAATTCATCGTCAATCTTGAAACGGAACTGACGGATTTCGTTTGGAACGATTTCAACTCCACCCTTTTGGGTGAAAGCCTTTTGAAAGGGTTGCACCAGGGTTCTGAAAGTGGCATTGGCTAAACGGAAGATTGAATCGTCCGTTTTAATAGGGGTTGCCAGGGATGTAATCTGGCGGCCCTGAGAAAGCATGGTTAGGATGCGTTTTTTGTTTTGCCCGGCATCCTGGTAAAAAGCGCCATACTCGGCAATGATGGCTGTTGTAGTAATTGACATGGCTTTTATAAATTAAGAGTTTTGGTCAACATGTTTGTTGTGTTCGAGATTATTAATCACATCCCACTCAACACCATCAGAAACAGGATCACTTTTTCCCATATTTCCGGCAGGCTGAACAGAAGGTTTTTTAGAGAGTAGGGCACGAATAGCCAGAACCTTTGCTCCCGGTGTTTCTGCACTGGCAATGCTGGCATCAATGGCATTGAACGGATCAATGGCACTTACAAGATTGGCAACAGCCAAATCGCGTTCGGTAATGGCTGCATCACGGGTAGTATTTGCCGCATCACGTTCGGCAATGATTTGCTGGTCCATGGCAAGCCTGTTTTCAATTGCTTCGAGCTGCTGCTCATTCAGGAAAATACCTTCATCGGTTGATTCCAGTTTTTCCACGGTCAACACTTTGTTGACATTTAAAAATTGTGTTTTCATTTCGACTATTTTAGAATTTGGTGTAACTTCCTTTTTTTCTTCCTTTTGTTTGTTGGTAATCCGGTTCCAGATCCGGTTGAAAATGGATTCTTCATCGACGGCGGCGGCAGGTGGATGAAGAATATCTGGTGTTTTTCTGGTTGGCACCGGATAACCGCTGGCGGTGATCATGGCAACCATTTGCAGGTTTTCGATGTAATTTACAGCGACCTCTGGAGTGTAAATTTCATCCACGAATCCCCAAATCAGGGCTTCCTCGGCGGTGAGCCAGATTTGCTGTTTCATCAGTTGAATGATTTCATCGAGGGTTTTGCCTGATTTTTTGACATACATTTTAGCCAACTGCAGTGTGATCTTTGAAAGTTGTTGTTTTTGGGTTTCCAGTTTGGCAATAAGAGCCTGGATTTCATCCTCATTCATATTTCCCCATTCATCCACCCAGTTCAGGGCTTTATGAATAAGGTAAAATGCGTTTTCGTTCATCCGGACGGTTTTCGCGCCCAGGGAAATGAGTGTTGCTGCGCTGGCAACAAAAGCCGAAAGTTCAACGGTCACATTCCCATGTCCAACGAATTGGTCGAAAATATTGAGCGCATCATCCACCGCGCCACCCAGACTGGAAATTTTAACCAGTACCGGATTTTTGGTATTTCCGGTTAGTTCGTTCCTGATAAACTGCTTGGAATATCCGTAATTTCCGATCGGCCCGTCAATATTGATAATTTTCTGTGTCATAAGCTTGTTATTTTCAGCAAGTTTACGACATAAAAAAGGCGGTCTAAAGGACATAGACCACCTTTAAAAGCAGAAAAACAGCCCCACCCAAACCCTCCCCGAGGGGGAGGACTTAAAAAAAAAGCTCCGATTTAGCATTATGCTGAATCAGAGCTTTCTTGCTCCCTCCCCTGCGGGGAGGGCTGGGGAGGGGCATTTTAAAACGGATCATCAATGAATTTAGCTTTTGAACTTTGAGTTCCGTAAATGGAAATGGAATGACCGTTACGATCTGCTGTATCCGCTCCGGAGTCAAGGTCGAAAGAAACCCGAAGTGGAATTTCGGGAGTACCGACTACTTTAAAATATCCATTCTGGTCCATCATCACCACCACCCATTTACGACCGCTCATTTGAATGATGATTGTAAGCGCATCCGGAGAGTCTTTGGGGATAAAAGCTTTGAGTTCATTTTTATAGGCAGTTCCGTGTTTTTCCTGTGACTCCTTTTCGGTAAACGACATGCTCCCAGGAGTGCAATAGATTTCAACGATATTTTGAGTGGCCGAAAAGCTGATTGAATTTAAACTGATAGTAATATCAGTAGGAGGGACTGCCCAAATTCTTAAAAGTCCTCCAAGGTTGTCGGATGGCTTATTCAGATGTTTCATACTCTACTTTGGCTTTTTTGCTGATTGTCCCTAATTCATACAGGTTGTGCAAAACTATTTTTTCAATTTTGTTGAAAATCTCGTTGTCAAAATCCAGCGGATCCTTCATCCCATTGCGATAGAAGTCCTTTTTGATGGTTTCATACTGCCAGGAGTTTTCGTCAAACCGGAACCTTTCCTGAAACTTGGCGATGCTTCGAAAAGGTGGTAAACCCAAGGCAACATAAACTCCAACGAAAGAGCGCATCAGGCATTTGGCCCGGTCTTCAAACTGTTTTCCGAAGGCAACCATATCTGTGCGGGTTAACTCCCAGCCATACCGGTAAAAATCATGCTGCGATATTAATACTTCCGCTTTTTCTGTGTAAGTACAGAATTGATCGGGGTATTGCTTGTCGCGATAGGTACTGGGTTTTCGTAGCAGGTTTTGAAAAAACCGGTTTACCTCGGGATCAGAAGTAAAATCCACCGGCTCGCCATAATTGATGGAAAGGAAACGCTTAACGTAAGGCTTAACAGGAATGGTAACAACAAATTTTTCGGACATAAAAAATCGGGTAAAATGGTTTGACACATTTCCCCGAACAGATGATGCGAAGATAATTCAATATTCGCTTGACAGAAACAATTACTTTAAGATTATTTCACAATAATTTTCAAAATTTCAGAAGTGCCCAACATATATTTGCAGTACATTTTTTTTCATAAGTTTAGGTTTAGTTAGGTTAGTTAGTTTAAGAGAGAAAAGGTAGGACAGAGGTTCTACCTTTTTGTTTTTATATAGGTTCATACTTTCAGAATAAGCAATCGCTATTTTCATATAGAACAATACAAACATCCTGTTTTCACACCATTTTTTTTGTTACAATTGTTAGATCTCTTTAATTCTACTTTACTACAATAGAAAGTGCTTTAATATTCGTCTATATGATTGATTATTAGTATATTTAAGTCATTATTAATCATCTCTGATCATTTTGACAATGAAGCCAAAACGAGTAGAGAAAAAAAATTTGATTTCTGGAGTTCTGTTTAACAGATTGGATTTAGGAAGCATCAACTCGCTGATAAACAGCGTTTATGCTGGATTATTTAGGGTATACAAGATGAGTAGTACGCATACCGCCATGGAGTATTTAGCGGGGCTGTTACAGTGCGAAAAAGGTCATGGTAATATGGAACGAATGGTAGAAGAAGTAGAAGATTCAGATTATAAGCGATACATACATTTTTTGTCTGTCAGCAATTGGAGCGCATCTGCGGTAAACAACGCGACATTGAAAGAGACGGACCGATTGTTGAGAGGACAAAAGAAGAAAAGTAGCCTTCCGACAGGTCTTGTTCTTGACGAAACTTCGCACTTAAAAAAGGGCTCAAAATCAGTAGGAGTCGCCCGTCAATATGCCGGAGTAGCAGGTAAGGTGGATAATTGTCAGGTTGCCGTACATGCCTCATTGGCCAATGGCAAATTTTGCACTTTAGTTGGCACAGAACTTTTTCTGCCTGAAGGATGGACAAATGACAAACAGCGATGTGAAGCGGCAGGCATACCAGCGTCGGATCAAAAATTCCAAACCAAACCCGAGCTGGCGTTGAAGTTAATAAAACAAATTATTCAGGCTGGAACAGAATTTGATTTTATCGGAGGCGATGGACTGTATGGACATAATGCAGAACTGACAAGGGCTTTGGATGATTTGGATAGGTTTTATGTGTTAGATGTGCATAAAGACGAAACAGTTTTTCTGTCGGAACCCACGTTTTCAATTCCTGAACGCAAAGGAACAAAAGGCAGAATGCCCACGAATATACAACCGGACATTCAGCCGATACAGTTACAGAACTATATCAAAACCCTAACAGATAAAGATTTTACAACCGAGAATGTACGCCAGACAGCCAAAGGTTGGAAGGTGGCAAAAGTTCATACTGTAACGGTTTGGCACTGGGACGGAAAAGAAGAAAAAGCATGTAAAAGAACATTGGTGATTACCATATCAGAGAAAACGAAATTTTCATTCAGCAATGCAGACAAAGAAGAATATACCAATAAAGAATGGGCATATTTTCAATGTAGCAGGTATTGGGTAGAGAGATGTTTTGATGACTGTAAAAA
>JBBQHB010000106.1:0-15919 GCA_038323575.1 Bacteroidales bacterium
GAGAACACTATACTGAAAACCAGTAACTTGGGGCTCAGCCCCTTCGGCTCCCGCCCTACAAAATTAGCCGGAAAAATTATTTTTCCAACATATTGCAACTATTTAGTTTTCAACAATATTATTTTTGAGCTGAATCGCTGACCGTTGCCAGCTCCCGCTCAATCTGGGGTGGGGTTTTTACACTCTGTGTACCTTCTTCATTCCCAATCCACGAAAAACCCCAGGCCATCAAATCCCACGGTTTGCCCTGGTTGCGGATAAACCGGGCCTCACTCCTGGCGCTGTTCATGCTGTTGAGTGCGGAAAAATCTCCCGAGATAAAATCCACAGGTATGGAAACCTGCTCAGGCATCAGGGTCGAAAACGCCCAGTTGCTGGCTACCTGGAACTTCGGATTGAAACTGTGCATTGCATTGGTATATTTTGTCACATAAGCCTTGAAACCATCTCTGCTGAACTGCTGGAACGCTTTCCAGTTGGGATCGCCTGGTTTGCGCGGAATTTCAGTGAAACCTGTTTTTTTGGTAAACAATTCCAGTGTTTTTGGAGCATAATCCAACTGGTGTGCCCAGCAGTCGCCATCCACCCAAACCCCGTCAACCCCGTAAACAGACGACAACTCTTTTAACTGAGGAATCAATAAAGAGTCTGCATAATTGCCAAAAACCGAAGTATTGTTTTTGGAAGGAACCCCGTCTGCACCAATGGCTGCCCACTGCGGATGCAGCTCAACGGAGCGCGAATCCCATACACCTGAATAGTGCAGGTAGAGAGAAACACCCCTTGAGGCAGTCACATCCCGCCAAATCCGGAGCTGATCCTTGACAAAACCGGGAACAGGATTGCCAACTTTCGTCGGATAACTGGAGTAGCCGGGATGCCCTTTGCAGTCGACCTGTATGAAATCCGGCCTGACCTTGTCAATTAAATTGTTAACCATGGCGGCATCGACATTCTTCCCTACTTCCTTGCAGTCGGGTCCGGCATGAAAATCAAAATGGAGGCCAAAATAACTGTGTGCCCGGTCCAGCCGGGACGGCAGCGTTGTCTGGCCGGACAGGCAGAAAATAGAGAAAGAAAATAAAAATGTAAGCAGTGTCTTCATTTGAATGGATTTTTTGTCTATAAGAGGACATGAATTTACATAAAAATTAAATTAACGGATAACAATCAATCGCTGTCTGATTTTATTCAGGATTCTTAAACGGCAAAACTTTTTATCTTTGTTGGCTTTAACGAATTCGCACGCATGCATCTTTTAAGGTTTTTCTCATTAGTCATACTTACCGCCTCATCTAACTTATTGTTAGCCAAAGCTCCTGCTTTTACAGAAAAAGATTACCTCAACCATCCGCCGCGAATTATACGCACCTGCTGCGCTTTTGGTACCGATCTCCGGCTTTCGGTCATCCCAGGGGCAAAGCTCAACCACCTTACGAGCACTGAGTTGATTGGAAACCATCATTATCTTGGAAGCAGGGAGGAAAAAAACGGTATTATTTACTCCCGAAGGGGCGGGTTCCTGGATATTGGACATCTGCGCGATTATGTCGACTGGACCGCTTACCTCTACAACCAGATAAAGAAAAGTCAGCTGGATGGCGAGATCCTCATTCATCTTGCATTCGAAGCCGGCGAAAAAGCACTTGTAATCAAAGTCCCTGCGTCAGAAAAAGAGGAGGACCTGTTAAATCTGGCCGGAAGAATCGCTTATGATCTCTCCATCTGGCACGAAATAACATCATGGTTCGGGGCATCTGCTGTTCCGCTTGTTTCGGAAAAATTCTCCAGCTTTTCTGTTGAAGATGCTTATTCAAACCTTCTTGGTACCAAAATAGCGGCCATGGCCATAAAAAGTGAACTTCCCTATGGAGAGGCTGTGACAGAAATACTCAGGCAGACTTTATCCGATCTGGAAGCAGTCTCATCTGAAGAAGAGACGATCCAGGCATTTGAGGCGGTAAGAGACCTTTGGTGGACCAGGAACAAACCCCTGCCCAACAACAAAATAACCCTGCAAAGACAGTTGGGTGTTTATCCTTCCATAACTCCCTGGATAGTTCCCGGTTGGGAAAGTAAAGGTAATTTACCGCTTAGGTTAACCATTGCTGAATTCACGCTCGACGGAATTCCTCTTTCTGAGTTTTATACGCTGAGTTTTAAACTGAATCACCACCTGCCTGTAAACAAAATTTTTCCGGATCGTGTGGGGCGGACCGTTACCCAAAGGGATTTTCCCGAGATTATTGCTTACATGGCAGCAGATATGCTAAAAAAGAACATACATTTTAAGCTATAGCGATGACTCCTAAAAAAATGACATTGAAGCAAACTATCATCCAATGACAGACAGCAGGCTGGCCAATCATCTTTCCGGATATTCCATCCTTCTTGGATCCCAGTCTCCAAGAAGAAAGGAGTTGTTTGCCGGGCTGAACCTCCCGTTTTCCGTTGAAGTAAGGGAGGTTGATGAACAGTTTCCGCCGGAAATGAATCCTGTTGAAGTGCCCGAATATCTTGCAGTCTTAAAGACAGTACCGTTTAAAGAAGATTTTTTAGCGGATCGACTACTGATTACGGCAGATACTATTGTACTGGTTGACGGTCAGCTGCTTGGGAAACCGTTTGATTATCCGCATGCATTTGTAATGCTTCAGCAGCTTTCCGGCAGAAAACATGTGGTCATTACAGGTGTCTGCATTACCTCTGCCAACAAGCAAATCACTTTCTCTGGCCATACCGATGTCTGGTTCAAATCATTGACGGACGATGAAATTGACTATTACCTGACCCATTATCACCCCTACGACAAAGCCGGATCATACGGCGTGCAGGAGTGGATCGGCTATGTAGCCATAGAAAAAATTGAAGGATCCTATTTCAATGTGATGGGACTCCCGATACAAAGATTATATGAAGAGTTGCTGAAATTTTGATTGTTTATTAAAAGATAAAAATGAAAAAAGTATTTTTCACTCTGTTTTTTTGTCTTGCCATGCAAGCCCTGTTTGCTGTAGAAGGTATGTGGATTCCTACCCTGCTGAAAAAATACAACATCGAAGAGATGCAGAAAATGGGATTCAAACTAACCGCAGAAGACATTTATGACATCAACCACGCCAGTCTGAAGGATGCGGTGGTACTTTTCGGTTCCGGATGCACGGGAGAAGTTATTTCGGGAGATGGCCTGCTGATCACCAACCACCACTGCGGGTTCGGCCAGATTCAAAAGCACAGCACCCTTTCTCACGATTACCTTTCGGACGGATTCTGGGCCAAAAACAGGGCAGAGGAGTTGGCAAATCCGGGTCTCTCCGTACAGTTTTTGGTCAAAATGGAAGAGGTATCCGGCGAGGTGATGAAAGGTATTAAAGCAGAAATGGATGATGAAACGGTTAAAAAGACAGTCGCATCCAACATAGAGGCAGTCAAAAAATCATATGCCGGCAAAACCAACTACCTGGTAGATGTTAAACCGCTTTTCTACGGAAACCAGTACTTTGCCTATGTTTATGAAGTATTCAAAGATGTGAGGCTGGTAGGTGCTCCTCCGGTTACCATCGGAAAATTCGGCGGTGACACCGATAATTGGGTATGGCCGCGTCATACCGGTGATTTCTCTCTTTTCAGGATCTATGCCGGCAAAGACAACAAACCTGCGGCATTTTCCCCTGACAATGTTCCGTATCATCCCAAAAAGTTTTTCCCCATCAACCTGAAAGGGATCAAAGAGGGTGATTTCACCATGGTTTTCGGTTTCCCCGGGACGACCCAGGAATACCTGCCCTCGCAGGCCGTTCAACTGCTGATTGAGAAGAGCAATCCCAATAAGGTGGATGTCCGCACCGCCAAACTGAATATCCTCGAAAAACAGATGGCGGGTGACCCGAAAGTCAGAATCCAGTATGCTTCCAAATATGCGGGTGTTTCCAATTCCTGGAAAAAATGGCAGGGCGAAACGAAAGGTCTGATCCGGCTCCATGCGGTTGAAATAAAGCAACAGGAAGAGCAATTGTTTGCCAAATGGGTTCACCAGGATACGGAGAGAGAAAAAAAATACGGACATCTGCTGGAAGATTTTTCAAAGCTTTACGCCGAAATGTCAGATTATCAGATACCCTACGATCTTTACAACGAATCCGTTTTAAGGGGATCAGATATTTTCGGCCTGATCTCCCGGATTGACCTGATGGCACAGGCAATGAATGATACCGCCAAATACAACAAACAAAAAAAAGCGCTGGCAGAATTTCTCCCGGGCTACCTGAAAGATTATGATGCAGCCACCGACGAGCAGATCCTTCCGGCCTTGATTAAAATATACGTCGAAAGGGTCGATCCCAAGTACCTGCCTCAGCAGGTGATTGATATGAAAAAAGAACTGATCAGCAAGGAGTGGGTTCAGTTGGTTTACAGGAAATCACTCTTCTCCGACAGTACGAAGATCAAATCGTTGCTGATCAATTTTAATCCGAAAACATTTAATAAGCTCCGAAAAGACAAACTCTATTCACTTTACACCACCATTTCGGGCCCTTACACCAAAAATGTAGAGCCTGCTTACCTAAAAATCAGCCTGTCGATCCTGAAAACCCAAAAAGCCTACATGGCTGCCATCCTGGAGATGAAAAAAGAACAGCGTTTGATGGCAGATGCCAACCTGACCCTGCGGGTTACCTACGGGAAAGTGGAAGGTTTTGAACCCATGGACGGAGTTTATTATCAATACTATACTACCCTGAAAGGCATCCTGGAGAAAGGAAAAACCGATGTGGCGGATTATGTTGTCCCTGAAAAACTCAGGTCGCTTTATGCGCAAAAGGACTACGGAAATTACACCAATTCAGCCGGTGAGGTACCGGTCGCTTTTTGTGCCTCCAACCACACTACCGGGGGAAATTCAGGAAGTCCGGTCATCAATGCAAGCGGGGAACTGATCGGCGTTAACTTCGACAGGTGCTGGGAAGGTACCATGAGCGATGTGCTGTTCGATCCCGACCGCTGCAGGAATATCGCACTTGATATCAGGTATGCCCTGTTTGTGATCGATAAATTTGCCGGAGCGGGATATTTGCTGGATGAAATGAATTTGATCAAATAACTACAATTTTCGATTTTCGATTTTGGATTTTCGATTAACGGAACCTGAACATACGTTTTTTTAATGGTCAAAACTGTTAAATTCAGGAATGGAATGTTCGGAGATCCTTATTCCAAAATTGAAAATCGAAAATTCTTCTTTAATGTCTTGGATTAAGTATTTCTGCCTTCTTGATTAGCCGGAATTCGTGTTCGAAGTTGGGTGTGAAGATTCCCTTTCCGAGGTTGCGTTCAATTTCGGCGATCTTCCAGAATCTGCCGTCGGTAATTTCATCAGAACCGAGGTTTCCCGGCTTTCCGCCGTAGGTGACAAAACAATAAACCAGTTCTGATTCTATTTCGGAATCCCAGCGGTAGTTCAATGCAGGTATTGCCTCAAAATCCTTCAGACCGATCTCTTCCATGGCCTCCCGTTTCAAGGAATCTTCAATATTTTCGCCGTATGCCAGATGTCCGCCGACGGCTGTATCCCATTTGCCGGGCTGAACCAGCTTGTTGGCTGCCCTTTTCTGCAGGAAAAGCGAGCGCTCTTTGTCCAAAAGGTGCAGGTGCACCACAGGATGAAGTACTTTCGATCCGTTGTGGCAGTAGGACCGCAGGGCTTTGCCGAGTATCCGGCCCTGTTCATCCACCATCGGAAGCCACTCTTCTGCATCCTGGTAAGCAGGCATTTTTTTGACCATCCACCTTTGCCTGATCAGTTCAAATCCAAGGTACCCGCCCATCATGATAAAAAGGAGAAAACTGCTGATGAAAGCCCATATTTCCTTGCTCATAAAAAAAGCAGCCCATAATACCAACAGTGTATGGACCAGCACCAACCAGAACATCACCCACAAATTTTTTCGGAAAAGCTCTTTCTGGTTGTCGTTCATTTTCACCCCGCTCAGGTACTTTTGGGACATGGAGCCAAGGGGATCAATCCGCGAAAAGAGCGAAAGGGCAATCAGGGCAACCAGCACCAGGTCGATCATGGCCGGCTTAACCTTGAAAAAAATTTCGTTTTCAAAAAGATAGGAAAGGGAAGAGAGAAAAACCAGCAGAAGGGTGTCGAAGAGGACAAACCGATCCAGTTTTTTCTCCCGGATCCAGGTTATGAGCATTTGGATCAATCCGATCGCCACTGCAACGGCAAGACCGACCTTCATCCCCCAAATCTCATCAGCAAGTATAAAAACAAGCAGGGGAATCAATCCTGGTATCAGTTTCTTGATCACAGGGGCGGGTTCAGTTTAATATATACTTCGGAACCTTTTGTATCGTTGGGAATGAATCGGTGGACCTGTATACCTTTTGGACGGTAACATAAAATACAAGGGACGAGTACGGCGGAATCGAGCCCTGATTCTGACCTGAATAACCGATTTTGGAAGGAATAACCCATTTTGCTTCACCACCTGCCTTCATGAGCTGGATGGCTTCGTCCCAACCGGTAATCACTGAACTGCTTCCTACCGTGAATCCGAATGATTCGTAGTTACCGGAAGCATCAAATTCATATCCGTCCTTAATTCCCAGGGTATCATTGTTTTCAATCAGGTAACCGCGGTAAAAAACCTTTGCGAAATTACCCGGAACAATGGCAGCGCCCGTTCCCGGTTTTGTTTCAAAATAGAACAATCCGGAAGCTGTGGGAGTGGCACCCTTGTGGAATTTTTCAATGTATTTTGCCAGCAACGTTTTTTCATCCTCAATCTGAGTCTGAAGAGTTGTTTTTTTACACGATGCAGTGACTAAAACAATAAGGAGAACGAATACAGGATACAGATATTTAACCAACTTCATCAGTACAGTATTTTTTGTTTTTGGGGTAATTCTTCCAACCCGGGTACAAGGATACAAAATGTTAACGACCTACTCAACTTTTGGATGTCCATTTGAGTTAATCGCCGCAAAATTAACCAAATTTAACCCTGTGCCAAGCCTCTGCAAAAAAAAATCAATCCTTGCCGTTGCTTTCAGTCTCAAGTATTTCAGCATACTCCGGAAGCAGCGATATAAATTTATGAACGGCATCTTTCAGCGATAGCTTGGATTCCCCGCCGGCAGCGTTGCGGTGGCCTCCGCCGCTGAAATGACGCGCCGAAAATTCATTGACGGCAAAACTATTTTTGGAACGGAAAGAGATCTTAACTTTATCCTCATTTTCGAGAAAGAAAACTGAGAAAATAATTCCTGTAACGGAAAGCGGATAATTAACAAATCCCTCTGTATCACCAATTTTGAAATTGTATTTTTTCAGTTCTTCGCGGGTCAGCGTGATAATAGCGGTATGGTACTGCGGAAATAATTCCATTTTTTCGGCCAAAGCGTATCCCAAAAGCCTCAACCGCTCTTCGGTGTTGGTGTTGAACAGCGCTTCATGGATTTTGTCCGTCTCGGCTCCAAGGCTGATAAGGTAAGCCACCGTACTGTAAAGTTCAGATCGCCTGGCATTGTGGTTGAAAGATGCTGTATCGGCAATGATACCCGTTAGCAATGCTCCTGCTCCCAAGGCATCAATGTGTCCGCCCCACCCCATTTTGACCACAAAATCACAGACCAACTCGGCAGTAGAACTGACGGTGATATCCGAGAACAAAAACGAGGTTGCAATCAGGGGATCCGGATGGTGGTCAATCAAAACAAATTTATCCTTCAGCTTTCCCAGGTTTTTGCTGACTTTCCCCACCCTTTTGATGTCATTGAAATCAAGCAGGAAAATCAGATCGGCATCCATCATCAGCCGGTTCGCCACTTTTTCATTCTGTCCGAATATCATCCAGTTTGAGTATTTATTCAAATCCGGCACTATCGGTGGAAAATCGGTAGGAAAAACAATCATGGAGTCGTATCCGGCATTCAGCAAAACGCAGTTTAGTCCGAGTGATGATCCGAGTGCATCGCCGTCGGGATTGGCGTGTGTGAGGATGACAGTCTTTTTTACTTTATCTTTCATCCTAACCAAAAGGGATTGGCAAGTTTCAGTATTGATATTGGTCATAACAAATTCATTTTATCTAAACCACAAAAATAGTCTATTCTTTGGAAACACCCTCTTTTGTCTATTTGAACAATCAACAGTCTTCAGACCTCAGTTGTCCAGTCTCCGTCCTCCATGCCCCCTGCCCCTTGCCCCCATCCAATAAATTCCTACTTTTGCTACCTTTATTTACAAACCGATTAATTCGACAATATGGCACAGAATCTTACTTTCACCATGATCAAACCCTGCGCGGTGCGCAGCCAACACATAGGTTCAATCCTGAAAATGATCTCAGAACGGGGCTTTAGGATCAAAGCGATGAAACTTACCAGGATGACCCGCGCAAACGCTGAAGCTTTTTACGGCATCCACGCCGGAAAACCTTTTTATGAAGGTCTGGTCACTTTCATGTCATCAGGTCCGATAGTAGCTGCAATCCTTGAAAAAGATAATGCCGTAGCGGATTACCGCGAACTGATCGGCGCGACAAATCCGGCCAATGCTGCTCCGGGAACCATTCGTGCGCTTTATGCTGAATCTTTCACCGCGAATGCAGTACATGGTTCAGACAGCGATGAAAATGCACTTGCGGAAGGATCATTCTTCTTTTCTGCGATGGAAGAGTTCTGAGCAAAAGGATAAAGGATAAAGGATAAAGGATAAAGGATAAAGGATAAAGGATAAAGTGCGGTATCGGCTTGATTTGATCAATAACAGACTGGCATTGTACGAATAATACAACGATTGAGATGGCATTTAGACAATGTGGAAATCTGTAATTACCACAAATACAGCCGCGTAGCGGTGACCTCTTTGTAGCAAAAATGAATCAAAAGGAACACCGTCCTCGAGCGCATTTAGAACAAATCTAAATTCTCATTTTTCGGACGGAATGGTTCAAATAAACAAAGAAGCAGCGCAATAAAACGAATCCAATTGAAACATTTTTCGTAGAATCATCTATAGAAAATATCTTGTGATTCATTTGTTAATGTCATTAAATAATTTAAAAAAATCAATATGAAAGAAAGTTCAGTTAAAATTACATTTGCCGGAAACCCTTTAACCTTATTGGGTAACGAAATTAAAGTAGGTGACAAAGCGCCTGACTTTGTGGCTGTAGGCGCCGGATTGGCTCCTTTTAAACTCTCGGATGTAGCCGGTAAAACCGTGGTCGTTGCCGTCTATCCCTCCATCGACACGGGCGTTTGCGCTTCACAGAACAGGAGATTCAATGCCGAAGCCAACAACATGAAGGATGTGGTCGTACTCTCCATCTCCTGCGACCTTCCGTTCGCGCAATCCCGCTTCTGTGCCGCCGAAGGACTTGACAACATCAAGACCATTTCCGACCACAAAGACCTTGATTTCGGCCAGAAATACGGGTTCTGGATCAAAGAACTCCGCCTGCTTGCACGCGGTACCGTCGTGATCGACAAAACCGGCGTGGTAAAGTATGTTGAATATGTTCCTGAAGTAACCCACGAACCTGATTATGAAGCCGCATTGGCTGTTGTAAAAAGCATTTGATCCTGGTTATTATATACTGACAGATATGTCAGGGAGCATAAACAAAACCCTGCAATAGAAATAATTTCTGTTACAGGGTTTTATATTTTGTAATATCACTGGCAGATCAGCCAGGAATGATTATCCGGTATTCCTGAGACTGCCGGATAAATCTGATCGTTTGCTTCATTCATCAGTCTGTAGGGCCTGTTAAATGCCTCTTGTGAAACTTTAAAATAAACAGCTAGTTTTCTTATTGCCTCTTTCGATATTCCTTTGTGGTAGTTCAGAACTTTGGAAATCGTCCCCTTGGATAAATCCAGGATACCAATCAAATCCACTGGTTTCAAATTCTGCTCATTCATCAATACTTTCAATAATTCGACCGGGTTTAATTCTTTCAACGAATTGTGTTCGTTATCCCATTTTTCAATCAACCAGGTCAACAGCTCAATTTCATCCTGAGTGCTCTTATCTTCATGAGAGACCATGTTTTCAAGCATATCGCTATACTTATCATATTGCTCTTTGCTTTTTATGATGGTGAATTTCAGAACTTCCTTAGTCTTCATTTTATTGTTTTGCAATCAATATATGTTAATAGAATACTGCTTTCCTTCGTTGCAAAGCCTGGTATATTCCGAATGTGTTCCGATCCACTTAACAAACAAGTGAATCTTGTGATTTCCGAAAGACACTTTACTGCGGGCATTATTCAGGATATAATCTTCAATTGCCTGCTTTTTTATCAAATGAATCTTCATTCCCTGGTAAGCAAAATTACAAAAAAAAGTTTCACTAAAGGAAACATCATTGAATAATATTTAATTTAATAAAAACTAACCTTGCACTAATTTTTCAAAATGGTTAGCAGTTGTACAAAAGGCAGGATAAATAATAAGGTATAGATCACAGACAATCAGCTATCTTAAATTTACGGCGTTTTTTTGAGAAACAAGAATTCTCTGTTGTCATGTTTTGTTGAACCAGCGATTATGGCCAGCACAGATTGCCAATAATGTACCAACTGAATCGCTGAAAGAATTCGTGAAAGAAGATCGAAAAGTTGTAGTTTTGGAAGATCGGACCGATCCGGGTACAAACAACAAGCCACGTTACAAAATGAAAATTTTCAGGTACATTACCATGATTGCTTTAATGCTTCTTCTCTGCTCATGGGGAGAGAAAGGTCATCAGAGGATTAACAGCAATGCCGCGCAGTATTTACCTGCAAGGCTGAAGAGGTACAAAGGGTGGTCCGAAAAACTTGCCTTACACGGGCCGGATGCCGACAGCCGCAAACGGTCTGATCCCACCGAAGGAATCAAACATTACATTGATATTGATGATTACAAGGATTTCAACGAAACAGGTAAAATTGTTGAAGGAGAGCAGGAAGCGGTCAGCAAATACGGGATTGAATACATCAAAAAAAACGGAACGCTGCCATGGGTGACCGATTCAACTTACCATGCGCTCGTCGACCAATACAGGGCCGGGCAATGGCACCAGGTGATACTGACTGCGGCTGACCTTGGCCACTATGTCGGCGACGGCCATATGCCGCTGCACCTGACGGTTAATTACGACGGGAAAACTACCGGACAGACAGGTATACATAGCAGATATGAGTCGAAAATGATCAACAAGTACATCGATTCCTTATCCGTCAAAAAATCACATCTCCACAAGGTAAAGGACATAAACCACTATATTTTCGCTTACATCTACAACAATTACCAGTACAAGGACTCGCTGCTGAATGCCGACAAAATTGCCATTGAAGCTGCAGGGCACGTCTACAACGACCTGTACTACCAGATCCTGTGGAACAAAACCAAAGGATTTACCGCAAAAATGATCGGGGATTCCTCCAAATCACTGGCAGAGCTGATCCGGTCGGCGTGGATCGAGGCCGGGCGACCGAAAATACCGAAGGTGATAGATTAATTGCAGCAGTTGGGGCAATTTAGCTTGGATTGTCCGGTTTGGAGGATTGCAAAGTCGCACCTGCGGGGGATTAACCCAAATTTACCACAATTTTGTAACGTGCAGCTAACCTGTGAAATAAGAGAAAAGTTAGTAATTTGGAATTTTGTGGCATGGATATTGCACTAATTACATCGAAGAGACAATTCTTCTAAAACTTGAATCATGAAAAAGTTAATAATCACATCAATCCTCGCGATTTTAACTTCAGCCTGGAGCATGTTGGGAGCACAGAATTATCCGGCTGAATATTTGGGTTTGCCGGGTGATAACCTCAACCTTTATGCCACGATGAAACTGTTTCAGGAATCAGAAACCCTTGAAAGTTTTGAAAAAGGCCTGAATGATGAAAACTCAAGAATTAACAACCTTGATCTGAACGGCGACAATCAGGTTGATTATTTAATGGTGATTGACTATGCTGACGGAGATGTTCATTCCATAGTACTGCGGGCCTCACTGAACAGAGATGAAACTCAGGATGTGGCGGTGTTTACTGTTCAGCGTCTCAACAATGGGTCGGTACAGATTCAGTTGGTCGGTGATGAAGCTTTATATGGCCGAAACTATATAGTTGAACCAATCTATGCCGATAACCAATTGGAAACACTAAATCCGGGTTATACAGGGAACAACAGAAATGTTGCAGTTGTCAGGACCACAACTTATGAGATTGCTGCCTGGCCGGTAATCAGATATATCTATCTCCCCGGCTATCTTACCTGGCATTCTTCGTGGCATTGGGACTACTATCCCGTTAACTGGAATCCCTGGCGTCCGTTTTACTGGCATACCTACTACGGATATCATTATAACATGCACAGTTATTATTACGGTCATTACCGCACATGGAACCATCATCGCAGCAACAATTATAACAACTTTTATTATAGCAGAATCCGGACTTATTCTCCGAGGGTGAGTGCAAGAATTAATGACGGTAATTATAAAAACACCTATTCGCGCCCCGATCTGAGGAAAGATGGGGAAGCACTTTATGCAAGGACGAATTCAGGACACAATACAAGAACACGGGATAACGCTTCAATAGGAGAAAGTAGAATAAATAATTCGCAATCCACTAAAAGCAGGTCCTTTGATAGTAACCGCTCAGGTGTTGAAAGATCTCCGGCGACTAATGTAACAAGAAGGACAGTTCCAGGTTCCACAGCAAACCCGGGAACTGAGAACTCCCGCAAGTCTGCCACAGTTGCAAACAACAGGAATTTCGAAAACAATTCTGCCGGAAAGGTATCTGATATTTCACGCAGAGATGCAACAAATGCGTCTGACAGGGTTGCTACAAGGTACTCAACAGATCGGGGAACCTATGGTTCGCGTATATCTGTTGAGGGTACAAATAACCGGGTTGTTAACAGTTCTTCTGCCGTGCAGAAAAACGGTAATGCCCAAAGATCATCAGCGACTGTATCAGGTAGTAACGTTTCCAGGACTCAGGAAGCTCCCCGATCCGTTAGTTCAAGAAGTACTTCCGGCCAGAGCCAAACAAAACCGGCAGTAAGTTCAGGAAGTTCCGGCAGCCAATCAAGATCAGCAGTAAGTTCAGGAAGATCAGGCAACAGCAGCCACTCATCCGCTGAAAGAAGCAGCAATACCAAAACTTCTTCAACCGAAAAATCAGGACGCAGGTAAAAGAGTTTTGATTTCAGACTAATTGTTTTATAAAAACTATTAGACGAAGTGTTATCTTTTCCCCATCATCAATATTCCATATTTCTGTATGGCGTTATCAACCATGATTTGATCCTCCACCCCTCATTACTGATTTAATCATACCATCTTCTTCTTCGTGAATAACCACCACCGCCACCGCCAAGAAGAAGAATAATACCCAAAATAAATCCCAACCAATATAACAAACCAGTATTATTTTCAGCATACAATCCTACATGCGCCCCAAATAGTTTTGCAATAAATACGAAAGGAGAAATGAACCCGTGTACAACACCATAAAGTAAACCATATTCCTGCCGGGACATGCCAACAGGAGCACAAGAAGTAACAAGAAACAGAACCAGTAATAATGAAGATCCAATAATTATTCTATTTGTTTTCATTTAAATTATTTTAGAATGTATTTACTTGCCTTTTTATTCCGGAGGAACTTTTAATCAATTAAAAGTAGTATCAGGGAGAAAATCAGTGTTGCATAATTCTTTGAAAGATTTATATAATTCACACATAGGCCCGGGATGATGTATTCCCTCTATTAATTTTTTCTCTCACTTTTGCAACCAATCGGCAATGCAATACAGCAAATTACAACAATTGCATCAACTATTTTATGACCAATACCAAAAAAATACACCCTTGCTCCTTCCGGTGAATCGCTTTGGTTGGCCAGTCTGAACCGGCCAAAGGAGGATAGCAAATCCGCAGTCTGCAGGTATTGTCCGTACAACCTACCTGATCATCTCATTTGGAAAAACAACCATGCTTTCGTTGCCGTCTTTTCCTACTGCAGCAACGCCGAAGAAATAATTGTCGATGATGACATCCTCAAGCAGGAAGGTGTTCACTTTCCCGACGAACCGCGAATACTGCCACTGCGGGGCAGTTGTATCCCGCCAGTATATTTTATATCCGATGCAATTCGGATCATCCGTACGGTCCCAGGCAAGGGTGGTGGAGGGTGCCACCGCTCCGCCAATTTTCAGATGGGCAGGCGTTGGCGGCGCCAGGGCAAGGCCAGCCACGGAAATGGCATTTACCGCCGTAATTTTGGCCGCATAATCAAAGTTTACACCGGCAACTACATCCCCGTAGCTGATCCCGTTTTCAATCCTGAATAGATGATGCTGTTGTTAAAATCCTGTTTGGATAAAATACGTGCAGCCTCAAGCACACCGGCAACAGCGGAGGCGTTATCATTGGCTCCCGGGGCATCAATTTCGGCATTGTTTACGTCGGTAGCCCGGGAATCGATATCGCCCGACACGATGATGTAATTGTCGGGATGTATCTTGCCGCGTTGTACCGCAATGATATTGGTCACCCACACATCGCGGGGAATGCGCTTATTCAACCCTTTTTGAACCAAGTTCCGCTGGTAAAATACCTCCAGACCGCCCTTGCGTTGTGCGGAAATACTATCCAGCCGGCGCCTGACCCACCTGCTGGCAGCCCCGATTCCCCTGCTGTCTGAGATGGTATCCGAGAATATGTCTAATTTATTTATCATTTTTTGAAGTTTGGTATGCGTTGTTAATCATTTAATCCTTTTCCGTTGAGAATTTGCAGCATGCATTTTTCAACCCTGGATTCCCGCGTTTTGGCTTGTTTGGGTGCAGAGAAATAAAGGTTGTATGCTCTTTGACGTCCCGGTGTCAATGCCTCAAAGGCAGTTTTCAGGGCAGGAATTTCGTCCAGCTTATTTTGAAATTCTTCGGGGTAAACGAGTGCCGTATGCTTGATGAAATTAACTTTCAAACCGGCTCTTTCCACTTCAACAGCTTCATAGATTAAGGCTTTCAGCATGAGTTCCATCTGCACTATCTCCCTGATATTGGTGAACCGAACCTGTCGCCCTGCCTGTACATGCTCAGATTGTGCGACGAGAATGCCAGCGGCATCCTGCAACAAAGCACCCTTGAAAAAGAGAAGCGCACAGTATTCCTTAAATCCATGAATTAAAACGATGTTGCTTTCCTGAAACGTGTAGCATGGTTTACCCCATTTCAATTCTTCGGTCAGCTGACAGTCGAGAATAATCATTCTCAACTTCTCCATTTCTTCCTGCCATTTTTTGGCTTTGCTTAAAAACTGGTCAACTTCAGGGTTCAATCTGCTCGCTGTCATCCTATGTTATGCTTAAAAGAATTTTTTGTCTTGCGCTTCGCGCGCATAAAAAATGTAAAATACCCATCATCATCTTTATTTTTTACTTTTTTTTTTGACAATAATTGGGCGCTCCAAATTAGAAATAAACTTTTAATTTGTAACGCAAATCTGCAGTTTGGAGGGCGCGGATAACATATCCGCACCGGCATGGGTGTTAAAAGTGTCTTGTGTTGTGTTAAAAGTATTAATTGTATTGCCGGTTACGGCGTATGTAATGTTAAAAGCGCCGTGTGTTGTGTTAAAAGTGTTAATTGTATTGCCGGTTACGGCGTATGTAATGTTAAAAGCGCCGTGTGTTGTGTTAAAAGTGCTACTTGTATTGCCGGTTACAGCATATGTTTCGTTAATAGTGCTGTGCGTCATGCTTAAAGTGTTAAATGACATGCCGGTAACTCCGATCGCTCCGTAAAAAACGTCAGGTGTCGACGTATAATACGCCGGCACCATCAGTTGAGCAACAAAATAAACTGCTTTACCAGGAAACTAAGACTCTTT
>JBBQHB010000107.1:0-15342 GCA_038323575.1 Bacteroidales bacterium
GAGAACACTATACTGAAAACCAGTAACTTGGGGCTCAGCCCCTTCGGCTCCCGCCCTACAAAATTAGCCGGAAAAATTATTTTTCCAACATATTGCAACTATTTAGTTTTCAACAATATTATTTTTGAGCTGAATCGCTGATTCAATGAACAATTTATGACTCGCAATCATCCCATCGTCCCGTCCTCCCGTCGTCAAGTCGTCCCGTCGTCAAGTCGTCCCCTCATCCCCTCATCCCTGCCAGATTTCCCAGGCAGCCATGGCCTGCAGTTCAAGCATCTCTAATCCATTTTTAATAGTGGATCCTCTTTCCTTTCCTTTGAGAAGAAATTTGGTAACCGGAGGATTGTAGACCAGATCGTATAACAAGTGTTTGTAGGTCAGGTATTCATAGGGAATTTCAGGATACCCTTCTGTTTCCGGGAAGGTTCCGAGCGGTGTGGTGTTGACTACAATGGAATATTCTTCCATCATCGTCCGGGTAAGCTGGTCGTATGAGATTGAAATTCCGGGTTTTGCTTCCCTGGATACCAGCTGCCCATGGATGGACAAATCGGCCAATGCTGCCATAATGGCTTTGGATGCGCCGCCTGTTCCTAAAACCAGGGCATTCAGGTGGTGTGGTTTCAGCAAGGGAATGATGGAATTGCGAAACCCGGTCAGGTCGGTATTGTATCCCCTGAGTTGGATGTTCCCGCCTGATCTGGCAATTTTCACGGTATTCACGGCTTTGATGGCGGCTGCTTTCGGGTCACAGCTATCCAGGTAGGAAATGATCGCCTCTTTGTGTGGTATGGTGACATTGAACCCGACCAGATCCGGATGTTCCTTCAGAACAACTGAAAGTGAAGACAGATCGCTGATTTCGAAATTGAGGTATTGCGCATCAATGGATTCTTTTTCAAAATAAGTTGTGAAAAAACGTTTTGAAAAGGAATGGGAAAGAGGGAAACCGATCAGTCCGAATGTTCGCATAGTTTAAAATGGAAGGTCTTCCTTGTCAATAGGTTTGTATGTCTGGATTAATTCAGTAACCCAGTCCATCAGAAGGAAGGTAGGGAAGTTTTCAAGAAAATCTATGTGGGCACTGAAATCCTCTTCCAGGGCATTGCCGAGTTTTTCCCTGGCCAGATCAAGGTTGTCCAGGAAGATGTGGAACCCTGCTTGCCTGTACAAAATAGCGGCACAGTATGCCTCGGAATTTTCGGCATCTTCCAGGATTTTAACCGCTGCCTCAAACAGGTTGTTGTTGAACATCAGATCGGCATACGAGAGCCAGTATTCTGCTATTTCGTTGTCAAGTTCAAGCGCTTTCAGGTAGGCAGACTTGGCTTCCTTGAAATTGTTGAGTGCGGCAAAAGCTTTACCCAGGGCGTTCCAACATTCTGCGCAGTCAGGATTGATATCAAGTGATTTTTTAAGCAGCGGAACCGCTTCCGAAGCCAGGTCGTTGATCAGTTTAACCAACCCTGCCCCAAACCAGCCATCAGAGCAGTTCGGTTCAATACTCAGGGTTTTATCGTAGAACAACCCGGCATTTTCGTAATCGTCGATCTGAAAATAGCAATCAGCAAGGTAAAGGTGCGCATCCACAGAATCCGGGTCTATCCTCAGGTAATCCTGGTAGGCAACGATAGATTCCTGGAATCGTTCGATGGCAGACAGCGCATTGGCCTTGTTAAAAATGGCAGCCGAGTAACCGGGATCAATTGCCAGGGCAAAATCGTACGAATCGATAGCCTTCCCATAATCTTCCAGGCGGTTGTAAATAATTCCCAGGTTATACCATGCTGATTCTGAGTAGGGATCAATATCGAGGTATTTGTTGTAGTATTCAATGGACTTCGGATCATTTCCAACCTTTTCGTAACAAAAGGCGATATCATACAATACAGGCTCGTGATCGGCATTTTCGTCGAGCGCTTTTTTGAGGTAGGTAAGCGCTTCCTCAAAAGCACCCGTTTGAATGAAGGAGATGCCTATGTTGTATAAAAGCTCGTCCCGGTCTTCAAATGCAAATAATTCGGCTTTCTTGAAATATCCGGTTGCCTGGTGGTATTCGCCTTTCATGTTGTGACAGGTGCCAAGCATCATCATCACATCCGGATTGGTATTCTCGATCTCTTCGAGCTGCTTCAGCAGATGGATGGCCTTCTGCAGCTTTAGTTGCGAAAGGTAAATTTGCGCCTTTTTAATCTTGACAATGATGGAGTTGGGGTGCTGCCTCAGTGCAATTTCGCATGCTTGTAAAGCATTGGAGAACTGACTTTTATCGATGTATTGATCGGCAATGAATTCAAAATCGGCGACGTCAAAAAACTCCGTACGCTGTTCTGTCAGCATCTGTTTGTAACGCTTCAAAACACCGGCAAATTCTTTGCTTTCCCAATTGTCCCTGGACTCTTCCCACATCATATCATACGACTTTAAATCGGTACAAATGTAATTAATTTGGCTTAAAGAGGCTGGTGTTCTGCCCTTAAAAGGTCATTTACTGTCTTAACCGGATTAAATGTTACTGGCGGAACCTCCGCGAAAAATGTAATCCAGTCTGACATGGCGCCATTCCAAAGTCCCGGAAGTTCTTGTGCCTTAAGTGGTTTGCCGTCTTTCGACTTGGACGAGATAAAACCGGTTTCCGGATCGCTGAAATCGGGCAGGTTGAATTTTTCCCCTTTGTAATTGCGGACGCCGCAGACCAGATCCACCGGATTAAAGTGTGTGGCCCGGGCCGCAATTGCTGCCTGGTCTGGATTCTTCAGGTCAATCTGACTGCTTTCAACAACCTGGAGGGTGGTGGTGCCGTCCGCCTGGATTGCCCAAAACGGTCCTCCGCCTGGTTCCCCTTCGTTTTTCACCATTCCGCAAACCCGGATGGGCCTGTTTAGCTTGGTCGTCAGGTATCTGATTTTTGAAGACCGGTCTGTTAAATGAACTTTCCCGGTAGGTAAAGTAGAAAGCCGGTGTTCAAGATACTGCAGCATTTCCTCAATTTTACCGTCAGACAATTCTTCGGGACGCTCCAGAAGCTGAAGATATCCGAAGATTTGTCTCTGGCCCTCCAGTAAAAGACCGGCCAACGCTTTTTTGTAAAGGACGGTTTCGTCCTTCAGCCTGTCGGGAATGACATTGTCGATGTTTTTGACGAAGATCAGGTCGGTCTGAAGGTCGTTCAGGTTTTCAAGAAGCGCTCCGTGGCCGCCCGGACGAAAAAATAATTTTTCCTCGGTGGTACGGAACGGTTGATTGTTTTCATCAACCGCGATGGTATCAGTCGAGGGCTTCTGTTCTGAAAAGGAGATGTCATACTTCACTTCATATCTTTCTTCGAACACTGCTGCAGCTGCTTCGCATTTCTTTTTGAAAAGGGCAAGATGCTCGGGCGAAACCGTAAAATGGATGCGGACCAAACCCTGTGCATCGGTCCCGTAAAGCGCTCCTTCCACCAGATGTTCTTCGGCCGGCGTGCGGCTCATACCTGAATACTGATGAAAATCGAGCAATCCTTTTGGCTGGAAACCGTAGTTTAGCCCTTCCGGGGAAAGCACCGCCTGTAGAATCTCCACATACTTCATCTTTCCTGCTGCATCATAAAGAGAATCCAGCTTTTCCAGAACCAGTGGATAAAAAGCAAATTCGGTCAATTGGTCATAAAATTTCCTGACACTGTTGTGCTGCTCCTTACCAAGCAGTAGTTCTGCCTCATCATTGGTTAAAGCTTCCTCCTGAAATGAAAAAAGGGATTGAAACATCCTGCTGGCAGCGCCTGAGGCAGGCACAAACTTAACCGGGACAGTTCCGGTTTCGAGTTGAGCCTCGTAAAATGCAACCAGTCGGGCTGATTCTTTTTCTGTAAGCCGTATAATTCCATTTCCAATACCGGCGGCATCAACGATCTTCAGGAAAGGAAATCCTTTTTGAAAATGGGTGATCTGCTTAAGGATTTCCGGGAGACTCCCGCCTTTTTCTGTGATCTGCTCGTGGTCTTTGGCTGTAAACATCGTATCTGGTTTTCTTCAGGCTGAAATTAAAGAAATGAATAGCATTACAAAAATATTTAGGTATATATTCATCCTGTTTTTATGCACATTCGGTTGTTAATTAAAATATGAATGTTCTGTTAATTTTGTCCTCAAATAAAAGTAGATGATACAGAGCGAATTTTCATGGGGAACTGACAAAAGATACAACGATTATTCGTCCTGGTTCAGGAAGAAATTCGAAGGCCGTGTGCAGAAAATTTCCCTTGATGCCGGGTTTACCTGCCCGAACAGGGATGGTTCGCGAGGTGTAGGCGGATGTACCTATTGCAACAACAAGAGTTTTAATCCGGATTACTGCCGTACCGAGGAGGATATTTCCCGGCAGATCCTCAAGGGAATTGAGTTTTTCTCCGCCAAATACCCATCCATGCGCTACCTGGCCTATTTCCAGGCATTCAGCAATACTTATGCTCCTGTCGATGTCCTGCGCCGGTCATACGAAGAGGCCCTGCGGCATCCTGAAGTGATTGGCCTGGTGATTGCAACAAGGCCGGATTGCCTGAGCGATGAGGTGCTCAGTCTGTTGGAGGAATTTTCAAAAAAATGTTATCTCTCCATAGAACTTGGGATCGAAAGTTTCAGGGATGAGACCCTGCTGCGGATCAACCGCGGCCATACGGTCTCGGAGTCTGTAACTGCTATCCGCAGGATTGCAGAAAAAGGGATTGATAATTGTGTCCATCTTATACTGGGACTACCGGGTGAGGAAGATGCCGACTTTATGCGGCATGCTGCCACCATCTCGGAATTGCCGGTTCAAAGCATCAAACTTCACCAGCTCCAGATACACAAAGGGACGCGAATGGCTGTAGAATACCGCGAAAATCCTTCGGGATTCAGCCTTTTTGAGGTAGAAGGGTACGCCGATCTGGTAGTAAGGTTTCTGGAGTACCTCTCGCCGGATATCATTGTCCAGCGGTTTGTGAGTTCGGCTCCTGCCGGAATGGTAATTGCACCGAACTGGAGAATGAAAAACTACGAGTTTGTGGCCAAAGTGGAGAAATTGCTCGCTGAGCGAAAAACATGGCAAGGTATCAGAGTGTAAAATAGGAAACAGCAAAAAAATACCTTTTTATATTTGCATATTTCCCTTTTTATCTTTAGGTTTATATAAAAATAAACCTGCCTTATGATACCAAAAATCTACCTTTCCTTTGTTGCTATTCTTATTTTTAGCTTCGTAAGTGCTTCAGCACAAGATCCGCTGTTGGAAATTCTTGGCAAAGAACTTAACCGGGAATATTCCGAACTAAAGAAACAGGAAATTCCGCCCTATTTTTTGAGTTACCGGGTAATTGACCAATCTATGGTTGACATATTTGGTTCATTCGGTTGCCTTGACAGGGTTATGCGCTCCAACAACCGACAACTTACTACTATGTTGCGTGTTGGTTCCCCCGAATTGGATAACTTTCATGAAATAAAAGGGGCAAGTCCAATGATACAATCAGTTAAGCCTCAATTGCCGATCGATAATAATGAGGATGCGGTTCGTCAGATCATTTGGCAAACAACCAATGAAAATTATTTCCAGGCAGTTCAAAAACTTACTCAAGTCAAAGGGAATCAAGCTGTAAATGTCGCACAGGCAGATAAATCACCCGATTTTTCAGAGGCGCTTGTTGTTCAATATTTCGAGCCGACAATTAAAACCATCGTTGATAAAGGAACAGAAGAAAAGCTTGTAAACAAAGTAAAACAATACTCAAAAATCTTCAACGGCAGTAAAAACATTTCCAACTCTCAGGTGGTACTGCGTATTAATTTCGAAAGGGACTATTTCGTCTCATCTGAAGGTTCAAAGATTGCTGAAAATCATCCTCAGATTAACCTGTCGATCGTGGGTGTGACCCTTGCCGATGATGGCATGGAAATGCCGCTGTACAAAACATATTTTGCCACCGATCTAAAAGATTTGCCAAAAGATGAAACTGTGATAGCTGATGTTAATGAACTGGTTAAAAAGTTGGAGGCGCTACGAAATGCTCCTGTTGTTGATCCATACAGCGGTCCGGCTTTGTTATCCGGTGCTGCAACCGGAGTCTTTTTCCACGAAATATTCGGGCACAGGGTGGAAGCCTCAAGAATGAAAAGTGAAAATGATGCGCAGACGTTTAAAAGCAAAGTCGGACAACAGGTTCTGAATAAGAATCTCTCTGTAATTTTTGATCCTACTGTGAATACATACAAGGGTTTTAAGCTTAACGGTTTTTATAAATTTGATGATGAGGGAGTAAAGGGCCTGAAAGTGACCGTCGTTAACAAAGGGGTTCTGAATGATTTTCTGACCAGCAGGACGCCGATCGACGGATTTTTGAAATCGAACGGGCATGGAAGGGCCCAGGTTGGTTTAAATCCGGTTTCCAGACAATCGAACCTGTTTGTCGAATCTGATCAACTTCTTTCTGAATCAGATTTGAAGAAACTTTTCGTGGAAGAATTAAAGAAACAGAACCTGAGTTTCGGATACTATTTTAAAGAAGTATCTGGTGGATTTACTATGACCGGGCGTATACAGCCAAATGCATTTAATGTTACGCCACTTGAGGTTTACAAGGTTTACGCCGACGGAAAGCCGGATGAACTCGTACGTGGAATTAATTTGGTTGGTACGCCGTTGGCCATGTTTTCAGAAATTGAAGCTGTCGGAGGTGAATTTGGATTATTTAACGGTACATGCGGAGCCGAATCGGGCGGAGTGCCTGTTTCTTCTGTTTGTCCGATGATGTTTGTCAGGAAAATTGAGATTCAGAAGAAACAGAAATCAACCAACACGAAACCCATTCTTGAAAGGCCATTCTAATTCAAATCTTTAATTCAACCACTTTAGTGCTATGAAAAATCTAAAATTATATATCGTTTTGGTTCTGGTTACGATCAGTTCTGCCCTGCTTGCCCAGGAACCAAAAAAGGCGCTTCAGCAGGCCTTGGAACTGGAGATTACAAGGAACTTAAAAAACCTTCATCTAGAAGGGATGAAAGATCCATTCTATATCGGTTTGGATATAGTCGATTTCCATGTTTTGTCGATACAATCATCGTTGGGGGCATTGATTAAATCAACTGAAAGTCCCTATCGGATTGTTCTTAACAACCAGATATTGGTAGGTGATTACAAGGACAACAATCTTAATTTTAGCGATCCGAAGTCAGGAGGATATTTCTTCCGTACTTCCGGAGTGATTTCTTCCGATAACTCCGTTCCTGATATTCAAAGAAGATTATGGCTTTTGTTCGACAAAGCATATAAACTATCGGCTGAAACTTATGAGTCCAAGCAATCAGCCATCAAAAGCAGAACACAAAGTGATGACATTGCCGGCTTGGCTGATTATACTGCCGGAGAAAAGGTTTTGATCGATAAGCCGGAAATCTCTCTGAAATTTAACAACGAGAAGCTCGTTCAGTATGCAAACGAGATTTCGCTTGCTTTTAAACCATATAGATATTTATCCAATTCATGGGTTAGGGTTGTTGGTCAAAAGGGAAATATATATTATGCCAACAGTGATGGATCAAAGGCTGCTTATCCCACTTCCGTCATCCGTCTGGTTATAAATGCAGAAATTCAGGCGTCAAACGGAGAGGTGTTCGAACTTTATCAGACATACCATTCACTCGGTGAGACTGATTTACCGGCAAAAGATCAGGTTGTTAAAGATGTTCAGACAATTGCTGAGACACTTGCCAAATCCATTATGGCTCCGTTCTTTGATGATGTTTACAATGGTCCGGTACTCTTTGAAGGTCAGGCAGCAAGCGAGGCAGTACGTAAAACCATGTTTTATGCAAAGAACGAAAATCTTTTTTCTGCAAGAAAACCGATTGTTGGCGGTCCCGTCCAGAATCAGCAACAACAGACCCAGGTGCAACAGAACAAGGTTTCGACAGACGATCGCATTGATAAAAAAATAGCAGTGGAGGGATTAAATGTGAAAGCAAAACCAACGATGTATGAGTTTAACGGCATTCAGTTGGTTGGGGCGTATCCGATTGATATGGATGGGATTATACCGGCTCAGGAAACTACTTTAATCGAAAACGGAGTGTTAAAAAACTTGCTTTGCGGTAGAATCCCTACAGCAAAAATGAAAGCTTCAAACGGGCATCTTCGTGTGCCGTTTATGATGCCAAATCCAATAATTGTTCCAAGTGTTATTGAAGTGGATTTTACCAATAGTGTTTCAAAAGAAGATTTAAAGAAAAAACTGATGGAAATGGCTAAGGCTGACGGATTGGGATATGCATTGATCGTAAGGGAAATGACGCCAAATATGTCAGAATTAAAGAAGGTCTATAAAGTAGATGTCAACACGGGGGCTGAGCAGCTTATCCGGTCCGCAGGTTTTAATGGACTTACTTTGAATGACCTGAGGAAAATCGTTGGAGCCGGGAATCAGAAAATTGTTTTGAATACCACAGCGGGCGAGGATTTGCAACATAAATTCGAGTACCTGAGCGGGTCTCCGGCAACATTTATCACCCCGGATGCCTTCCTCTTTAAAGATATTGAGGTTAATAAAGTCAGTAAACCCAATATGGCCAAACTTCCGGTAGTTAAGAATCCGCTTGAATTGTAGGTTGTTTTATTTCTTCCCTGCAGCGACAGTGTACATTGTTTCCGGATCAAAATAGGTGCGTGCCAGCTCCCTGATTTGTTCAGGTGTAGTGGTTTTGATGGTGTGGATGACCTTGTCTAAATAACCGACATCAAGTCCGGCTTCGTAAAGGGAAGAGAAACTCTGGGAACGGGCAAAAGGGCCGTCAAAATCTTCCAGCATTCTCCCCAGCAGGAAACTGCGCAACGGTTCGAGCTCTGATTCAGGAACAAGTTCTTCCCGGAGACGCTGCATCTCATAAAAAATTTCTTTGATGGCCTCATCAGTCTTTTCTGCGGTTACCTCTGCATGAATCATGAAGATGGCATCGCGCACAAAAGATACGACCGAGGCATGGATTCCATAGGTAAGTCCTTTCTCCTCACGCAGGTTGCTCATCAGCCTTGAGCCGAAGTATCCCCCAAAAATAGTTGACAGTAGTTTTAAGCCTGCAGCGTCGGGGTGGTGTTGCGTCGGCACTCTTTTGCCAATGGTTACAGCGTTTTGGTTGGCACTTTCCCGTTTAATGAAGATGTTTTTTTCAGGCGAACTTTGGATCCGGGGTTGCTCCTTCTCGAAAGGGTGCGGAGTACCCCAGCTGCTTCCAAAATTCTGAATAATCATTTTTTGCACCGCTTCATCCACATCTCCGGAGGCAAAGATTGTTGCATTTGCCGAGTAATAGTTTTTCCGGTAGTGGCTTTTGGCACCATCAAGTGTGACCAGGTCGTAGCCTTCCGGTGAGGCAATCGGTGCATATGGATGACCTTCGCCCATCAACGAACGCAAAAAAATGCGTTGGGCTACAAGTCCCACTTTTTCAGCATCTACAAGCGCCCGCTGTTTGCGTTTTTGTCGTGAGATTTCAAACTCGTGTTCTGGAAATGAAGCATCCTGAATGATTTCAGCCAGCAAAGGGAGCAGATTCGGTAGGTGCTTTTTTAAAGAAAGCAGGGTAACGTAGCTGTTGTCGTAATAAGCGATAGAACTGAGCTGAGCACCGTAAAAATCGATCCGGTCGGCAATTTCATGGGCTGTTTTACCGGATGTGCCTTCCGAGATCATGGAAGAAGTCATCATACTTTCCAGTTTTGCGCTTTCGTACCATGATCCGGCTTTGAAACTGATATCCAGCTTTACAACTTCCTGCGTACCGCCATGCATAGTAAAAAACGAGGTACCGCCGGGCAAGAGCTGATGATGCGGCTCAATAAAATCTATTTTATCAACCAACCGGACTGGCGGGGCTATTTTTCTGAATGGACTCATTTGTTTGGGTTTTGCAGGGAAAGATAATTCAGGGTGTTGCAGTTTCCTTTGCGGAAGAGAAGACCGGCTGTTGTTAAAAGATCATCAGCAGTAATATCCCGGTATTTTTCAGCCTGACAGTTAATTTCGGAGGCATCACCCATTATCTCGAACGCTGCCAGTTGAATTGCCTTTTCCAGATACCCGATTTCGTTGAGCAGCAAGTCGGCTTCCACCCTGTTTTTTACTTTTTCAAGTTCGTAAGCAGTGATCGGAGTTTCAACGGTCATCATGATCTCTTCCAGCATCTTTTCGCGAGCCAGATGTATATCGATACCGTGGGAGGCTTTTCCCGTGGCAATAAAGAGCCCGGATTCATTCTCGCCTGAAAGGTAAGCATCGGCTTCAGTGAAAAGTTTCTGCTCTTTTACCAGCTTGACCTCGAACCTGGAAGAGCTGCCGTTTGACAGGATATCTGACAAGAGGTCAAGGATGTAAAAATCTTTGTCATTACGGGCGCCCATGTGCCAGGCAACATAAAAAGTATCGATCGGAACATCCCTGCTGACAGTAAGTTCCCGGTCTGTTTCCTGAGGCGGTTCCGGTTGTGCCGAATAGGGTGCAATCTCCCGAAACGGGATGTCGGCAAACCATTTTTCAGCCAGTTTAAATGCTTCCGGAGAAGTTATGTTGCCGCTTATTACCAATACTGCATTGTTGGGGGCATAATGATGGAAGAAAAAATCTTTGACATCCTCAAGTGTTGCAGATTCGATATGTTCCGGTGTAAGACCGATGGTGGGCCAGCGGTACGGGTGAACCTTATAGGCCAAATCGCGGAGAATATGCCAGACATCTCCGTAAGGCTTGTTCAGATTGCGTTGCCGGAACTCTTCAATTACCACTTTTTTCTGAATATCCAGCTTTTTCTTAGAAAATTTCGGACCAAGCATCCTGTCAGATTCAAGCCATAGTGCAGTTTCTATGTTGTTGGAGGGAAGTGTTATATAATAATTGGTAAGGTCGTTGGAAGTAAATGCATTGTTGGATCCGCCGGCTCTTTGAACCGCCATGTCGAAATCCGGGACATGAACAGATCCTTCGAAAGTGAGGTGTTCGAAAAGATGGGCAAATCCTGTCTGTTTTGGGTTTTCATGTTTGGATCCCACATTGTAACAAACATTCACGGCAACAAAAGGGGTGCTGTGGTCGTTGTGAACAATGACGGTGAGTCCGTTTCTTAATTTTATTTTATCGAATTGAATCATAAAAGGCTAAATATTGGCAAAGATAACTATTCCTGCAAGAACCCGGATTCATATGTTTGATACCATGAAGCAAGGAGGTCGAAATTTTACCTTTCACCTCCATTTTATGGGAGAAAATTGTTTTTATACAATATAAATAACTGCAAGGCTATTCATAAATAATAAAAATAGTTGATGGAGGAAATTATAATTTGTAAACTCGCAAGAATAAAAAACTAACCGAATGGCCGCTGTACGGGTTTCATTTTCGGTTTTTTTAGGGCTTTTTACTTATGATCAGAAATTATTAACACAAATTAATTTACAATGGGAAATTTGGAAAAACTGAAAACCGTGAAATTTTACAGCGGAGATGTAATCCCTATGGAAATGCACAAAGTGCGTGTTGTTCAGAAACTTAACCTTTTGCCGGTAGAAGAGCGGAAGGAGTGCATTTTTGGTGCCGGATTCAATACTTTTCTGCTTATGAACAAAGACGTTTTCCTGGACATGCTGACAGATTCCGGAACAAACGCAATGAGTGACAATCAGATAGCTGCAATGAGCGTTGCTGATGATTCCTACGCAGGATCGGCAAGTTATACCAAGCTGGAAAAGGCAATACTGGATGTTTTCAACCAGAAATATTATTTGCCTGTTCACCAGGGTCGTGCAGCAGAACACATCATTTCCAAGACATTTGTCAAACCGGGGATGGTTATTCCGATGAACTACCACTTTACGACCACCAAGGCGCACATTGAAATGTGCGGCGGAGTTGTAGAAGAGATTTATACGGAAGAAGCTTTGAAGACCAAAAGTAATTTCCCTTTCAAAGGGAACATGGATATCGGCAAACTCAACAAGGTCATTGAGAAATGGGGTGCAGAAAATGTAGCTTTTATCCGCTTTGAAGCGGGCACCAACCTGATTGGCGGTCAGCCCTTCTCGATGAAGAATCTGCGCGAGGTATCTGCCATTGCCAGAAAAAACAACATCAAACTTTTGATGGATACAAGTCTGATCAACGAAAACCTCTATTTCATTAAAATTAAGGAAGAGGGTTACCAGGATGTTTCGCTGAAAGACATTATGCACGAAATGCTTAGCTATACCGACTTCTCTTATTTCTCCGGCCGTAAGGTAAGTTGTACCCGCGGTGGAGGAATCTGCACAAACAACCACGACATCTACATGCAGATGCGTGACTGGGTGCCGCTTTTTGAAGGATTCCTTACCTATGGAGGTATGAGTGTCAGGGAAATTGAGGCCATGGCAGTCGGATTATACGAAACACTCGATTTTGATGTGATCTGTCATTCTCCGCAATTCATCAAATACCTCGTTGACGAACTTGACAGCTGCGGAATTCCTGTAATTACGCCGGCCGGCGGCCTGGGATGTCACCTGGATGCAGGAGCCTTCCTGAGTCACCTTCCACAGGAACAGTATCCTGCAGGAGCCTTGGCGGCCGCACTCTATGTTGCCTCAGGGATCAGGGGAATGGAACGAGGAACCATCTCCAGTGTGCGTGATGCTGATGGGAAAGATATCCTGGCTGATGTCGAACTTCTCCGTCTGGCATTTCCGAGACGGGTATTTACCTTGTCACAAATCAAATATGCCGAAGACCGGATCAAATGGCTTTACGAAAACCGCCATCTGATCGGAGGACTGGAATGGACAGAAGAACCGCCTGTCCTCCGTTTCTTTGTAGGTAAACTGAAACCGATCGGCGACTGGGTAGATAAACTGGTAGCTAAATTCCGTCAGGATTTCGGCGACAGTCTCTGATAAAAATGCTGCAAGCTGAAAAAGCTTGCAGCATTTTTTTTAACTTGCAACAAAAATGCGCCATGAAAAACGCCGATGAATTTTTTGACAAAACCAAAGAGATGGCAGACAAGGCTGAGGCTAAAATCGGAGAGGCTTTTGAAAAAGTCAAAACAAGCGATACCTATGCAAAAATTACCAATGCGATGGATCAGGTAGGTGATTATGTGGAACAGAAAATTGAAAAATTAAAGGAGAGTGACATCCCCGAAAAGGTAGAGAAATTTTGGGATAAGGCAGAAAACCAAACTGAAACCATTATTGAACAGGCGAAAGCTTACGGCTCAACGCTTGCGAGTGATGTGGATGAAGTGATAGAAAAAGCAAAAGCAAAATTTTCGGGAGACAGCAAAAAGCCTAAGAAAGTTTGAAAAGTTTGAAGGGTTCTTAACATTTCTAACAATTCAAACTTTTCAAACACTTCAACCAAATTAAACAAATTCCCGCATCGATTTCTGAATTAACCCGATGGCTTCGAGCATCTGTGCTTCGGTAATAACCAGAGGCGGAGTAAAACGGATGGTGTGTTCGTGGGTTGGCTTTGCAAGGATCCCATTCTCTTTCATGACAAGGCAAAGATCCCATGCCTGTTTCCCGTTAACCGGGCGAATCTGGATGGCGTTGAGCAATCCTTTTCCTCTTACCTGTTCCACAAGAGGGGATTCGAATGCGCTCATTTTGTCGCGGAAGATCTTCCCCATTTCAGTTGCATTCTCCGAAAGTTTTTCCTCCAGCAAAACATTCATGGCTGCAATCGAAACCTTGGCAGCCAAAGGATTACCTCCATAGGTGGAGCCGTGCTCGCCGGGTTTTATTGTGAGCATGATTTCATCATCTGCCAGCACACAGGAGACAGGATACATCCCTCCCGATGCGGCTTTGCCCAGAATAAGCAGATCCGGACGAACCCCTTCATGGTCGCAGGCCAGCATTTTGCCTGTCCTGCACAAACCGGTCTGTACCTCATCGGCAGCGAGCAGTACGTTGTATTCTTTGCAAAGAAGTGCGGCTTTTTTCAGGTAGTTATCTTCCGGAACATACACTCCTGCTTCGGCCTGAATCGGCTCCACCAGAAAACCGGCAGTGTGCGGGTGACTCAACGCATTCTCCAGTGCTTTCAGGTCGTTGTAGGGTATTTTTACAAATCCGGGTGTAAAAGGACCATAGTCGGCATAAGAGTCCGGATCGGATGACATGGAGATGATGGTGATGGTTCGCCCGTGAAAATTTCCGTCACACACTACGATCCGCGCCCGGTCGTTAGGTATTCCCTTCACTTTGTAGGCCCATTTCCGGATCAGTTTAAGGGCGGTTTCATCGGCTTCCGCACCCGAATTCATAGGCAGGATTTTGTCATATCCGAAAAGTTTGGTCATGTACTCTTCCCATTCGCCCAACACATTGTTGTAAAAAGCACGGGAGGTCAATGCGAGTTTGCCGGCCTGATCGGTCAGCGCTTTCACAATTTTAGGATGGCAATGGCCCTGGTTAACAGCAGAATAAGAGGCCAGGAAGTCAAAGTATCGCTTCCCTTCCACGTCCCAGACAAACACTCCTTCTCCTCTTTCCAGCACTACCGGAAGCGGGTGGTAGTTGTGGGCTCCGTATAAATCTTCCCTGTCGATATAATCCTGAGTTTTCATCATATTTTTGTTTCGGTATTGTTTTTTGAAAGAGCGAAGCTAATTTAATTTTAGGGAACAATCAATGACTTTTGTGGGCTTTAAAGCTTATTGTCAATCTGCGGAAAAGTTCAATGTTTTTTTTACTTCATCATGGTGCGGGGAATAAATGTGAAGGCATTAATATCGGCCATGCCGATGGCATTTTGATTCTTTTTCACACATCGGTTTCCACGGAATAAATTCCGAGGCTACAAAATCGGCCATCCCGCACATGCGGGATTTAAAGGTCGGATTATCCTGTATTTTGGAATGCAATCTACCTGTTTCAGGTTTAATAAGAATGCCGTTGGCATGATCCATCACGTGTGCCATCGGCACCTTTCATCTTGTAGCCTCGGAATTTATTCCGTGGGAAATGAATCAGCAAATCAACCAAAATGCCATCGGCATGGCCGATATTCCGTGGAAATTGGCAACAGTTAAGGGTTGTTCCACCCCAAATCTCCATCTGCCGGCATTTGTGCTAAGTCACATTGTATGCCCAACAAAAATTTGTTTCTTTTGATAAAAATTCATTGTTGTCCGGTTAAAATATTCAGATTCTTCGCTACGCTCAGAATGACAGGTCGTTATATCGAATTCCCGGAGGAAGGGGTTGGGGGGGGGGGGGGGGGGGGGGGGGGGGGGGGCCGCCGCCCACCCAACAACAAAAGAATTAAAAGAAGCCGATGAATATGGTAATAAAGGA
>JBBQHB010000108.1:0-15245 GCA_038323575.1 Bacteroidales bacterium
GCCAAATGTACCACGAGAAAAGTGTCCGGCTTGCTCCGGAATCACTGTCCGCCTTCGTCCGGAATGAGTGTCCGCTTTAAAACGGAATCATTGTCCGCCTTCGCCCGGAATGGGTGTCCGTTTTGATCCAGATTTTGCAATCAGCAACAATATTCGAAAATCACTTTATTCACAAACAATACAAAGATGAAAACAACAGCATTTAAATTAACCGGATTTTTCCTTATGGGCATTCTGGTTTGGAGTTGTTCAAAAACCGATACAGGTTCCACTCCTACAGCATTCAAAGAAGCCATCACGGTCAGTAGCCAGAATCTGAACAATGCCATGACCGATATTGCCACTTCCCAGGCTTTCCAACTACTGAGTGTCAGCAGCAGCAGTGGTGATATGATGAAGTCCGGGACTGTTTACAGCGCAAATATACCTTTGGATCTTGTAAAAGGAGTATATGACTACAAAGCTTTAAAAACAAGCGAAAGCAAATACTCTCCGCTGATCAGATTCTTTACCAAAAGCGCTGATCCGGCCAGAATGGTTGTAAACATGCCGTTAGCCAAAATGAAAAATCCGCATGTTTTAAGGGAATACCTTAAATCCGACTCAACGCTCACCAATAACTTCTCAATTTCCGTCAGCGATTATCACAACAATTACAACAGTTACCGTGATTACGACTACGTCAATGTAGCTGCTATAACAATCGACAATGCCGCTGCCGGAAGCCTGAATATCAAGTCTGTTGTCAGTCCGACCCTCGGTACGAAATATGCTTCACAATTCGCTTTCAGCAATGATTACACAGCCAAATACCAGTACTCCTCAGGCGACACGATCGTTTCAGGTTTTTCCATCCTGAAAGCTGCAAGTGTTTTGTATGAAGAGAAGCTCCTTACAATCAAAAATGATACCGCCAGATTTGGCCGTGAACACCAATATATTCTTACCATCGGCAATGTGAAGATGGTCCGGAAATCAGCTTCTGCAGTCGAAGTATACGTCAATGGTGTACTTCAACCAAAAGCAGTTGTTAAAGTTATTGACAATGAAGAGAAGGAAGACACTGAACATTCCATCTGTAAAAAACGTGATCTTCAGATTACTTTCGAAGACGGAACGACTTCCACTGTGTCTGACCTGGTAGGTAAATCAATTGCCGACATTACCACCCTGTTCACTTCACTTCACCAGGTTTATTTCGCAGCCTATGTAGTTGACTGGATTGGTTACGACATTTACTACAAAAGATAAGGGAAGATTCAATTATTATTTTTTACACATTTTTTCGGTTTTTTACTCACTCCCGCATTTGGTCGCCAGATCATTGCGGGAGTTTTTTTTTAGCGTTTACCTGTGCCTCCAGTTCAAAAAGGCATTTCGTAATAGTTAATAGTGTGGTACAAGTCAGACTAATCCTAATACTTTCATTCGTTGATTTAGCAAAGCTATATACTTCTCTTTCATCCAGGTTGACAGGAAGCTTTTCTCAATCAATTCAAACCAAGCAGGTATTGCATGATCAATACACTCCACTATTTTTTGAATGGTTTTTTCATTCAAAGAGCAGCGTTCTTTTCCAAAATAATTGAATAGCATATTTTGGGTAAGATCTTTTTTCTTACCCTTTATAGGCAAGGCTATCTCCTCAATACTTCCTTTTAAGACTATGCTGGAATTGAGCAGATCATAGGCAGGCGTCAGTTCAACTTTTCCCTCAAATATGATTACTGAATAATTCTTCAGGTGCATATCCTCATTACCTATCAAAAAATTGAATAGTACCCGGCGGAATAATTCTGCTTTTTGCAGAACAGGAAAAGTACAATAATCATCAATTAGTTTAACTAACCTTTCCATGGAATAATTATACTTGGTCTCACGATTCAAACCAGCCAATTGGGCAAAATCCTCAACGGGCAATTTGTCCTTTTTCCCAACCCTGTCGAACCGTTTGATAAAATATGTGAGTGAATCATCCTTGGAATATACTAAACCATGCATAGGGGTCTGAATGCCGGTGGCTGCTGCCATATGCATGGTAAGATCCTCGTTTTGGGGTAATTCCGGAAATAGATGATGCTGAGGCTTTAATATAAACCTCCCATCTTTGCTGACTATTTCGAAACGACCCTCTTTGACATTTAAAACTGCACTAAGCTTGGGTTGTACGCCTTGTACAGACATACCTGACGCCCGGACAAACGCCTCTGATCGTAATTCCTCCGCAGAAAAATCAAGTTGAGCTAGCTGGTTCAACTTAGGAGACAATAACTTTAAACCTTTCCTACTGTATCGGGATTCTCCACAAAAATCATATGTAATTGGACAGCGGTTCATTCTATAACTTCTTTGACAGTTATATTTCCAACTAAATCATTACCAACTGCTATCAGTTGTGAAAAAAGATCATTTCGGTCCATTTTGCCGAATTTCAAAAGACCTTCCAACTGATATCCTTCAGGAAGTAACCCATCGAAAAAAGGTGGAAAATTGTCATATTTATATTGTTTGCATGAATCAGCCATGGTAAGTGAGACGGGTAATCCAAAATAGCCATTGCTGTAGTCGAAGCTATATTGTCTGCCAAGCTCCAACTCCGCCAGGATACCTGCTTCAATATTTCCAACAAAGACTTTAGCTTTTCTTATCATCTATCTAATTGTTTAACAACGGACTGATTAACTGCACTTTTATATTAAGTACAATCAATATCTTGCGCAGTGTATCCAGTTGAATGGTTTCTTTTCCTTTCTCGATGTCATATACCACAGTTTTTCCGATACCGGCCAATTCAGCCAGTTGAAGCTGGCTTAAACCAGCCAATTTTCGATGTTTACTTATTATTTCTGCCAATTTTTGCGGTTCAATCATCTTTTTTATTGCTATAGCAGTAAAAATAGACTTTCTATTTACAAAAACCAAATCTAATTATATAATATTACTGTTAAGACAGTAATTTATCTCTTGATTAAAGTATAAAATGTATGAGATACTCACTTTTACTGCCATAGCGGTAAAATATCAAAAATAAATTGACTAATGTAATGCTTTGGACTTCTGCTGGATAACTGGTTAAAATTTGGGTCTGTGGTATTGCTAATTGCTTAATGTAATAGTAATGTTGGTGGAAATTTCATTCCCGGCCAAATCCATACACGACACGACCATTACATAGTTCCCGATTGTTACCGGCTTTCCGGTAATCGTTGCTGGAATGACGATCTCATTGTGATCGATTTTGTAGGTTTTCTTGCCGGTTGGTATAACCCAGGTAATCAAATAGACCCAATCCGATGTCACGACACCTTTTAAACTCTTGTGAATATCCACCTTGTATGATTTTAATTCGACATTGTCGCTAATATCCATCAGCAGATGTAGTGTTGAACCAAGTATAAAATTCTTATTGCTAATTGGATCTGTCAAACTAATAACTGGTTTGGTCGTATCCGGTGGAGCCGATTCAGGGGTACTATCTTTTTTACCGCCCGAGAATCCATTTATTACGATCAACAAAATCAAAATCAACTTCAACTGGCTTTTCATAATTCCGCTGATTTTAATGAATTGAGTCATGCATTCACTCTGATAATCACCCCCTCTGCTGCCTGTACTGTGCCGGAGAATAAGAAGTATGCTTTTTGAATATCCGCGAAAAATAGGAAGCGCTCCTGAATCCTGTTTGATCAATAATCTGGTTTTGTGAAAGATCGGTAGTCAGTAACAGAAACTGGGACCGCTCAATCCGCTGCCTGATGATGTAATCGCAGGGCGCCATGCCGGTAATTGTTTTGAAAACCCTTGAAAAATGGTCTTTGGAAAAACAGGCGATACCCGCAAGTTCTTCAACGCTGATGTTTTGCCGCAGATGGTTGCGTATGTAAAGCAGGATTGGCTGGATGTTGTATTTCAGCATGCCGGCAACCGGATAATTTTGTCCGGGTTCCAAGAAACGTGAAAAAAGCTGTTTCAAATTCCCGATGGTTTCCAGGTGCCGGGCGGCAGTGAGATAATCAATTTTTTTATTCATCCACGGTTTGGACTGGTACACATTAGGATGATGATGTCTTCGTAATCACAATCGCTGTCGAAGCCTAAAATGCAACATTCTGCAGGTGAAATGTCAGGTATTCTCCTATTTATTTTAAATACATACCATTTTAAATGAGTAATTTATATCCTTCATTATGTTAGTTTTATCTTTACATTAGAGCCTGTTTTAGAATGGTGCAGAAAACGGACTAAAAACAATTAACTAAACGATGGACGCAGGTATTATATTTGGAATTCTGCTGATAGCACTTGGTGCTTTTGCTTCAGGCAGCTTTGCAGTCCCTTTCGGGAAGATCAAAGGATGGAGTTGGGAAACCTACTGGATGGTATTCAGTCTGGGGGCTTATATTCTTTTTCCACTTCTTGCCTGTTTGATTTTTGCCCCGAGATTTATCAACATCATTCAAACAACCCCATCGGGTACCCTTTTGACCGTTTTTCTGCTCGGGGCGCTCTACGGCGTAGGTAACCTCTCCTTCGGTTTGGCCCTCCGGTACCTGGGATTATCGCTGGGTTACGCGCTGTCGCTGGGCTTGATGCTGGCCATCGGTACCCTGATCCCGCCTGCCATCGACGGACGTTTGCAGGTGATGATGCTGGGAAGAGGAGGGACACTGCTGATCCTGGGGATCGTGATTGCCTGCTTCGGCATCGCGCTTTCAGCCTGGTCCGGTATCCTGAAAGACAAAATTATATCTGATGCGAAAAAGAAAGAGAGCATCGGCGAATTCGACCTCGTGAAAGGTGCAATGGCAGCCGTTCTGGTCGGGTTTACCGGATCTGCTATGTCGCTCGGTTTCGAACAGGGGAACTCCCTCTCTGATATAGCCGCCAAGCAGGGCGTAGATCCATTGTTTACCATGATGCCGTTGTTTGTGGTACTTTTTGCCGGCACATTTGTCACGACCATAGGCTGGTGTTTATACCTGGGAACCAAAAACGGCTCGCTGAAAGATTACCTGCATGCCTCATCCTCCAATATCCTGACCATGAATTACCTGTATGGTTTGCTCGCAGGGCTTTTGTGGTTCAGCCAGCTGATTGTTTACGGAATGGGGAAAAGCAAAATGGGACCTTATACTTTCACTTCCTGGGGTATCCTGATGGCGCTGACCATTGTTTGCGCGACCGTTTGGGGGCTTATGCGCAATGAATGGAAAGGCGCACCGGCTAAGATCTATGTACTGATGATCCTTTCCCTGCTGATAATTATTGCCTCGTCATTTTTAATTGGCATCAGCGGCTCGGTGTAAACAAGGATAAAGGATAAAGGATAAAGGATAAAGGATAAAGGATAAAGGATAAAGTGCGCCTGGATCGGACAATTGACATGAATCAAGATTTTTTGATTCGGTCCCCGGGCGAAGCCGAGGGGTCGATTTTCGAATACAATTCATGAAACCAAGCTCCCATAGCGGAGTCAAAGAGTCGAAGTACAATGCTACTTTTCTCACCTTCCAGTCCCATAAGTTTTGGAATGGATCGATTCTGGAATGAAGCAACATAATGGTATTCAGCTCTGTAGGAGCGAAATATCGGTAGCCCGGGGTGTAGCGGAGCGAAGCCCCGGGTTAACAAAAACCCATGGACAACCGTCCGCGGAGAAATGATGAAAAACTAGATTCTTCCATCTTCGGACGGAAAGGAAAAAATAATGAAAAAGGTTTAACATTTTGGTTACCAACTGTAACAACCCAGTAACAATAGAACCCTATGACAACCTCACGCGACCGTATTTTAGCTGCCATCAATCACCAACAACCCGACAGGGTGCCCATTGATCTTGGCGCAACACCAAGTTCCGGAATATCGGCAATCGCCTACAGCAACCTGCTCAAACACCTTGGCAGGACCGAACTGCCTGTACTGATTTACGACGTAGTTCAGCAGTTGGCTCAACCGGATATATCGATACTTGATCAGTTCGGCGTTGATGTACTGGATATCGGACGAACCTTCAACGACCAGCCATCCGACTGGATTCCAACCACTTTGGCCAACGGCGCACCGGCATTCTACCCCAAATGGTTCAAACCGACAAAACTGGATGATGGTTCTTTTGTGACCTACGACGATGACGGAAAACGGATTCTATCCCGGATGCCGGTTGGCGCAACTTTTTTCGATCAGACCTATTTTCCTTATGCCGACGGATACCCGGACACCTATGAAGGCCTGGATGCCGAAATGAACCGGATCATGTGGGCAAGGGATGCGCACAGCCCCTGGGACCATGCAGGCGAAGATGATTTCTGGAAGCAGCTCCGGGAGAGAACACTCAGATTAAGGCAAAGCACAAACAAAGCACTGCTGGTGGTTTGCGGCTGCAACCTCTTTGAGTGGGGAACTTTTTTACGTAGGATGGACAACTTCCTGATGGATCTGATTTGCGATCCGGAAAACGTTGAAAAATTGCTTGACCAACTGGTGATCCGGCATATGGCAACACTCGAAAAGGTATGTAAAGCTGTTGGTGATATCGTCGATATCATCCGCTTTGGCGACGACCTTGGCATGAGTTCCGGCCCCTTTATGGATCTGGAAACTTACCAAAGCCTTTTCAAACCCAGGCACAAAATGTTGTGCGATTATGTAAAATTGCACAGCAAAATGCATACTTTTATCCATTCCTGCGGTTCAATATCACTTTTTATGCCGGATATGATTGAGGCAGGCATCGAAGTTTTCAATCCGGTTCAGACCAATGCCTACAAGATGGAACCTGATTATTTAAAGTCAGCCTTCGGTCAGCAATGTACCTTTTGGGGTGGCGGCATTGAAACCGTCGGGACTTTGAACAACGGTACACCTGCGCAGATCAGGGATCAGATTTTCGATCGGCTGGAAATATTGTCGAAAGGCGGCGGATTTGTATTCAACACAGTGCACAATATTCTTCCGGATGTTCCTCCTGAAAATATTGTTGCTATGTTTGAAGCAGTAAAGGAGTTCAACCAAAAAAATGAAAAATGAAAAATGAAAAATGAAAAATGAAAAATGAAAAACTATCATAAATATCAAACAATGAAGCCAAATTTGATTCAATTCACTTTGATTCTTGCGTTAATGCTAGGTGCCTGTGGGAAAACATTTTCGCAATCTGCCAACCAGAAGGGTAATATTAAAGGCAATGAGCAGAAGATTGAAGAATGGAAAGATGCCCGGTTCGGCATGTTTATCCACTGGGGTCCGGTATCCCTCAAAGGGACAGAAATCGGCTGGTCGAGGGGCCGGGAAATACCAGTCGAAGAATACGACAACCTTTACAAACAGTTCAATCCGGCCAATTTCGATCCGGATAATTGGGTAAGTGTCGCCAAGGCAGCCGGGATGAAATACATCATCCTGACCACCAAGCACCACGACGGCTTTTGTTTGTGGAATACCCGGCAAACCGATTTCAACATCATGAATTCCCCCCTCCATCGCGACGTAGTAAAAGAGCTGGCAGAGGCATGCAAAAAACAGGGCATTGCATTCGGAACCTATTATTCCACCACCGACTGGCATCATCCCGATTTTCCGCTGACAAGCCCCGGAGGCAAAACGGAAAGAGCTGTCAGTAACCTGGATGCCTACACTACCTACCTCAAACGTCAGGTTGCTGAACTGTTGGTCAATTATGGTCCGCTGTTTGTGCTTTGGTTTGATGTTCCGCAAAAATTTGATTCCATCCGCGGACAGGGAGTGATCAATTTCGCCCATTCCCTGCAGCCCGATATCATCATCAACAACCGTACCGGTGCGAAAGGTGATTTTGATACTCCCGAACAGCGTGTGGGTGGATTCCAGAACAACCGGCCCTGGGAAAGCTGCATGACGATTGCCAACCAGTGGGCCTGGAAGCCCAACGACGAAGTGAAGACGCTCGAACAGTGCCTGCATAGTCTGATACGAACAGCGGGCGGTGATGGCAACCTGTTGTTCAATGTAGGCCCCATGCCGGATGGCACCATCGAACCGCTGCAGGTTGAACGGCTGAAAGAAATGGGACAATGGATGCAGAAATACGGCTATACCATTTACGAAACCAGGGGAGGACCTTTCAAACCAACCGACTGGGGAGTAAGTACCCGTAAGGGAAATACCATTTATCTGCACATCCTGAGATGGAACGGAAATGCTGTGAAGCTTGTTTTGCCCGATTTCGGCCTGGAAATAGAAAGTTGCCATTTAGCCGACGGAGGAAAACTAAAAATGACCAAATCAGCGGGTCAAACCATTCTCGAATTTGCGGGAGGATCCTTGCAACCTATCGATGCCATTGTCGAAATTGAGACTTCCGGGAGCGTAATGGAAATTAAAACTTTGGAAATCAGCTCACAATCGCTGTCCTACAATAAAAAAGCATCCGCATCCAGCAATCCGGATCCGCGCTGGAGAGGGATCAACGCTATCAACAACGGCGACTGGGTTGGTCAATACTGGACCCCGGCAAAGGACGACAAGACGCCATGGGCTGAAATTGACCTGGGTAAGCAGGAAATGATCTCAAAAGCTATTATTTACGAAAGCGGAAAAGCTGTCAAAGCATTTGAGATCCAGTACCGGAAAGGCGATAACTGGAAAACTGCCTACAAGGGAACCACCATCGGAAGCAAAGCCGAGATCAGCCTGCCCAAATTCACAGCCCAAAGGGTTAGGCTGGTGCTGACAGATTTTTCCGGGGTACCGGGGATTTATGAACTGGTGCTGTTGTAAACGGAGAAAGGAATGACGGAGGGACTGGAAGACGGGACGACTGGACGAAGGGACGACTGGACGGGACGACTGGACGAAGGGACGACGGGTCAGGACGACGGGACGACGGGACGGGACGACGGGTCAGGACGACGGGTCAGACTGAAAATTGAAGCGGAAGTACTTTAGTTCACTTTAGTCACTTTAGTTCACTTTAGTTCACTTTAGTCACTTTAATTCACTTTTTGAAAAAACGAAACAAACTTCAACAATCTGATTATGAAACGATTCGGACAAATCATCGGGGTTGACCCCCAGCAATTTGAAAAATACAAGGAATACCATGCGGCTGTATGGCCGGAAATATTGGAAATGATCAAAGCATGCAATATTTCGAATTATTCCATCTACCACAAAGACAATCAGCTCTTTGCCTATATGGAATATACCGGTACCAATTTTTCTGCCGACATGGCAAAGATGGCGGCGCATCCGAAAACGCAGGAGTGGTGGGCCATTATGGAGCCGATGCAAAGACCGGTCTCCACCCGCTCAGCAGGTGAATGGTGGGCCAACATGGAGGAGGTTTTCCACCTGGATTAGCAATTCACCATCCAGATTAACGCCAGTTTATTGAATTTCTATCTGTACAGGTCCGATCAGACCTGAATTAATTCTGCCTATGTACTGCGACGGAGTAGTCATGTAATGTTTACCCAATGTATTGTATACCAAAGCTTCCACCAGGTTCTCTCCCGCTTTTAGCTTTTCGGTATGGTCAAACGTCCAGGGAGAACAAGTTTTTGAACCAACAGATCTCCCGTTTACCAGAACTTCAGCTGAGGCCACAACTTTCCCGAGATTCAGTATAACCTGCTTAGAATTTGCCTGTACGGCATTCATGGTAATGGTTTTGCGCTACCACATACCGCCCGAATAAATTCTCAGCGATTCAATATCTGCCAGATTACCCAATTGGATTTTACCTTTGCCGTATTCGAAGACAATTGGTTCAGGAATGGCCGCACCGCCATAGAAACCAGGCAACTGAGCTATTCTCAAGGCCACTGTTTCGGAATTCTGCAACCTGTCCGGAAGTTCAATTTTCCAGGTTTTCAAGGCAGAAGCTTATTTGTACAGTAGCGCTACGGGTTGTGTTAAAAACAAACATCGGTGTAAATAAAGATAATATATTAGCTATTTTTGTCATTTTTGATGAATGCCAAGGAGAATGGCAGTTTGCCCCGGCCTACAACCTGACCTTCTCGTATTCCGGCTTTGGATTTCACAGTACCATGATTGCCGGAGAAACAAGGAATACTGTTCAAACAGCGATGGATAAGATCAGGGATTAAGAAATTACGTTTACTTAAGGCAAAGGGTCAACCCGTTAATTTTCAGATTTGATTTAAATAGCAATAGGAAAATCTGTACCAGCGTGGAATTTTTTTTGTTTCTAAAATGCATCATATTTGATGCAAAATAGAAACAAATGGTTGATGAATTATTTGGATTTGTTGAAAAGCTAAAAATACGAAAGACCATTTCATTTTTGGGACAGCCTCTGGCTAAACCTGACAGGGGAAATGGGTATTGAGTTTTTTATTGCAAAACAAATGAGATGAAAACCCAAATCAGCCTGCTGCGTTAATTCAATCAATGCAGAGCAATCAAACAATCTCAGCATTCCATAGCGCTTTTAAAAATTGCACTGCCGGGATGATTTCAACTCCATTCAGGATTCTGGGGTATTTGTCGAGCGAAACCACTATGGCTTTTGCTTGTGGAAAATCTTCCAGAAATGCTTTCAACCCTCTTAAATGACGGGACTTGACTTCATCAGTTGATTTTATTTCAATGGCAATCCGACCCTCTCCAATGATGGCATCCACCTCATATCCTGAACTTGTCCGCCAGTAAGTCAGATTTTCTGAGGATTGGGTATAACCCAGATATGCAATTAACTCCTGTATAATGAAATGTTCAAATGAATGGCCAAATGATTCAGAACCAGGAAGTAAATTCTTTTTATTCAGCAAATAGTTTACGATACCAACATCGAAAAAATAAAATTTTGGCGTTTGAATTGCACGACGTTTTACTGTAGAAGTAAATCCTTGAATAAAATAGCCTGTCAATGTATCAACCAGTATTTCAAAATAGTCTTTTACAGTTCGGTAATCAATTCCACAATCCTGCGCAATGTTTTTATAAACTATCATTTCCCCGTTACTTATCGCGGCAACCTCCAGAAAACGTGAAAATGTTCTCAGATTTCTGGATAATGCTTCTTCTCTTATTTCTTCATTCAGATATACTCCTATGTAGGCCCGAAAACGTTCCCATGGATTATTTACCATATAATGCCTTGGGATCATACCGTTATTTATGGCTTTAATCAAATCAAAATCAGGTATTTCGGCACTTACCAGTGGAAACATGATTTTTTTCAAAGCTCTACCTCCCAGTAAATTAGCCCCACTTCTCTTTAGCTTACGCGGACTTGAACCACTTAAAATAAACCTTAAATTTTTCCGGTGAATCAGTGAATGTACTTCATCCAGTAAATGTGGCACTTTCTGCACCTCATCAATAATTACCAGGTCGCCTTCTTTCAAATAAGCAAGCTCCTGACTTAGTAACGATGGCTCTCTTAAAAGCCTTTCAAACTCACCTGCCAGCAACAAATCAAAGTATTTTGCCTTTGGGTAAAGTTGCTCAAGCAAAGTTGTTTTTCCTGTCTGACGTGCCCCCCACAAAAAAACACTGTCATTATTCTCATCCTCAAGCGATAATCTTCGTAAATACATTAGATTAATTGTATGAAATTCTTACCTACCTACACCTTAATGTTGTTTTATCCTGATATAAATACATTTCATGTTGCAAATATATGTATTTTTTAATCCATATTCAAAGATAGACAATTAATTATAAAACGGATACAATATTTGATCCACTAAAATGCTGTCATCTCTAATAGTCACTCCCTGAGAGAAAGCATAATCGGTGATGGGAAATCTATCACCGGGCAGATTGTGCCCGGCATCATCATCTGATATGCATAACTTTTTCAGATTTGATTTAAATAGCAATAGGAAAATCTGTACCAGCGTGGATTTTTTTTTTTTGTGTTCAATGAAACTTTCGGCCATGCTTTCCCGTCAAAAAGGGCGTGATTTTTACGATGCAATGTTTCTGCTTGCACAGACAAACCCAGACTACACATATCTTGCTGACAGGCAGGGAATTCACAACCTCGATGAATTAAAATCTGCCACAGCAGAAATGCTGAATACGGTTGACATGGATATAAAAAAGAAAGATTTTGAACACCTGTTATTCTACAGAAAAAATAGTGAACGCATCCTTTCTTTCAGGGAGTTTATTCGTGGAATTAAATGAAAGGATTTTGAAAACGGGAATTGCAAATTCCCGGTCTGAGGCCCCCGGATGGCATATTCGGGAGAGGAGCGGTGAAAGGTATTTCTGCCGGTAGATAGCAGTAACATCTGCTTTCAGTTGTGATGTGATATCAACATTTTGCCAGGTAGCATTTGTGGGAACTGGCTCTACCGTCCGTGCCTTCTCCTGGGCATCCCCAACCGGATCATTCACCCTGACGCGAAAAACCCTCCATCGGGGCGCTTTCCCTGCCAATACCTCAGCAAGTGCGTTGTGAAAGCCTTTGTGGCCGACCATTTTTGCCGAAAGTATGCCCTTTTCAATTCTGACTTCTTCGAAGACATTTTGCGGATCTTTGAACGCATTGCTCCATTTTCAACTGTGTAAAATGAGTTGGTCTGAGCAAAAACTGCAAATGGCAAACATAGCACAAGCAGCGAATGGAGTAGTGCCCTGGAATTTTTCATCAGGTTATAATGCAATATCGTTAAGTATCTGGTTCACTGTAATTTTCACTCTTATCTGATTCCTGATTATTGAAAAGATGTGTGTGTTTTCTGCACCTTTTGAAGCAATGTATTCATTTAAATTATGAATTTTTTTGATGGCTGTACCGTTGATTTCCTGAATCAGGTCACCATTTTTAAACCCAATTATTGATGCTTGTGAATTTTCCGGAACTTCGGTTGCAGCCACTCCTCCGGTATCGAAGCCTACCCCGTAAGCCGACATATCTGCACCAACCGGCTCTTTCCAAACAACTTCTAACCAGGTGAATGTTGTTTTCACGGCCTGGGCATCCACTTTTGCCAAATCAATTTGTATATCCGGCATCACAGGTGTTTTGGCAATGGCTTTGAGCGATGGTTTAGTTACGCCGAACTGATCCATCTCGAAATTGACAAAACCGGTTTTCAGTGCCGGTGAACCATCTATTACCCTGAAATCACCCATGCTTGGATCGATGAAAAGCGGATCACCGTTGACTGAATTTCTGTCGCAACCGTTGGCAGCAAACTTCTCCCTCACCTCATTATTCGCCGCATAGAAATTGAAATCCAGCTCCTTGCCCCACTTCCCGTTTTTCGGAATGGCCCTGTCCATAACTGCCGGCTGGTATGCCTTGAAAACAATGTTGTTTTTAAATATATCGCGGCTGTCCGGAAACCAGGCATGCGGATGCAATCCGTTGTTGATGATGATGTTGTTGGTGGCAATCCTGTCGTAACCTTCACGCAATTTGAGTCCGCCGTTTAGAAGAAGGTTGTTGTAAATCCTGTATTGCGTTGACCCGTCATCCAGGTCGATGTCCCAGCCATGGTCGCACCGCCACCGGTTGTTGCGGATGATATTAGGGTCGGGCATATCCAGGTAAGGCAGGTCACGCGCTTTGGCCACTTCAGCGCTTGTCGCCCGGATATCGGGGGTCCAGTACCTGTCGCGGCCCCAGGAGTTAAAACTACCGTGATCGCCGGTTTCGAGAACAGTGTTAAATACATCACAGTTTTCGATGATATGGCCGCCGAAAGTACCTTCGTTGATGTTGATGCCGGCCCTCGGAACATCGTAAATGGAGCAATGGCTGATCCTTATTTTGTGCGACATGGAGATATGCACCGGCGCTGTCTGCTTCTCATCCCGGCCTGTCAGGGCGATCAGGCAATCCTCCACCAGGCACTCTTCAGGATAATTGTCGCCTTTAGGTCCGGGCGTCCGGTCCATATTCTGGTAATCCTGGTTGCCATACCTGAAAATCGGACTACGCACAGTTGCCGGGTCACCGACAAAAGCAATCCCGTTGGCACCGCTGTTGTGTATGTAGCATCCCCGGATGGTAATCCTTCTGTTGTAATTGTTGACAAAAATGGTATTTCCACCAACCTGGTCAAATTCGCAATCTGATATTGCACAATCTTCCGCGCCATTGAAAACCACTGCCCCACCCCGGTAAACCGTCCAGTCGGAACGCAGCAGCGGTTCTTTATTATCCATAAAAGTGCGTGCGGTATGTCTAAAGACAAAACCCTTCAATTGAACCGATTTGACTGGTTTTTCTTTGGTACCGTTAAACTCAACCAAGTGTCTTAGCCTGACAATTTCAACTTTGGCAGTTTTGAGGTCAATTGCCGGTTCCGGAAAATAGTAGAGCTTTCCCTCTTTTTCATTGCAATACCACTCTCCGGGAGCATCCAGTTCCTCAAAAATATGCTCGACCATACGGTAAACCAGGTGCATCGCCGAGGGACGGTTGTTTTGCCAGCCGCCTTCATAATTCAATGTTCCGTCCGGATTCTTTCCTTTGATGATCCAGTGCATGTCACCCCATAAAGCGGAATGCATTGCATGGATGAAGCCGCCTTCAGGATTCTTCCAGCTGGCAATCCTTCCCGGCTTCAACGGATCATTTTCAGGATCAGCCTTGGCTTTGTGACTGAGTTCCCAGGTGTCGAATACATTTTTTCCGGCGACGGCATTGGGGAAGCGGGCCATCCGCTGTCGTACGCCATTGATATACAATTGGTCAATCACTAAATTTTCGGGAACATGCGCGACAAAGATGCCGTTTTTGAAGGCTTTCCATTTGAGTTGAAGCAGACTCCCGCCGCTCAGGACAGCTTTCCCCTCATTTGCCGCTTTGTACGTGACAGATATTTTGCTGTCATCAGCTGTAAACCGGATGGTTTGGGGAAGGTACCAGGTTCCGTCGGCAAAGACTACATAAACGGTTGAATTGGACGGTAATTTCCGGACCAACTCCTGTGCTTTTTCGAAAGTCAGGACCGGTTTTTCTTTGGTTCCCGGATTATTGTCTTTCCCTGTTGGGGAAATAAAAAATGATTGGGCATTCAGTTTAAGGCTGAATAGCAATCCAATAAGAGCGAGCAGCAGGACTATTTTTGATTTTATCATTTTCAGGTTTGTTACAAATATTTTAAATATATCTATAACAATTTTGTTTTTTCACAAGTCTTATAAATACAATTCATTGTTGTCAGGTTAATCTTTTTCGTTCTGTTTATTGCTGAGATGTCTCACTTCGTTCGACATGACAATCAGTCATTTATGTTTTTGGATGGGGTTGGTCGGCGGCTTCGCCGCCGTCCAAC
>JBBQHB010000109.1:0-14844 GCA_038323575.1 Bacteroidales bacterium
GCATCACCACCGTAAAAGAACCTTGATTCGTAGCCACGCTCTTTTAAAAGGCTGATCAAAGACATTCCATCAGGCATTGCGTTGCCCAAATCAGCAAAGCCACTTTTGCCATAAGGCATTGAGCCGAATACAGATGGCAAGACCTCAAAAGTGCGGCCAGCTGTGCTTAAAACATTCTCCCAGTAAAGGCTTTGATTTTCGAGCGAATCAAGAAATGGAGTAAAGCTTTTCAGGTAAGCCCCTTCGCCGCTATAGGCCCTCCCCAAACTTTCGACAATAATGAATACAAGATTAGGTTTCTCCTTCCCAATATTGAAATACTTGCCTAAAATATCGGGAGTTTCATCCTTCCGGAGAAAAGGATATTCGCTGTTGATATAATTGAATGACATACCGGCAGAGGACACTCCAGTATAAAAATAGGAAAAAAGTGATTCTTCGGTGTTTTCATCCGGGTAGATGGTCTTATATGAGGCTAAAAAGATATGATATGCTTTATTGGATACCAGATTAAATGCCATCTCAGATTTAAACTTGCCAGCTTTTGGCGTTGCAGAATCTCTGAATGTCAGCGAAACAATGCTTAAAACAGCAAATAGTAATGCTAAAACAAGAACAGGCTTTACAAATTTCGAATAGATAATCATTAAAACCATCAACACAACAACAATACATACAGGAAATAACGTTGCAAAAGATAAAGCTCCGCCAGCTGAAACAATGTCGATGATCTCGCTATAAGAATACCCAAATATATCGGCTCCCAACATTAATGATGTAGTCCCAAGGTATTGTATCAAAGCTATCTCCGTTAAGGTAAAGAGGATAATTATTAATCCAAACAGTGAATTCGCCAGGTGACGCGAAATAAGGTAGAGTATTAAAAACGGGAGAATAAAATAGGCCGCAAGATTAAGAAGCATCAAAGCGTCGTATCCACCCCCCAGCAATTCAAGTCTTAGGCTTCCAGCAGGAAAAGTGATGGTATGTTTCAAATAAAAGTATTCGTATATCCTGACAAAAATCAATAGGATTAAGAATACCAGATTCAAGGTCAGGTATCTTTTTAGACCTTGAATCAGTCTGTTCTTCAATATTTCTCTACGGCTAATAATCTTCATTTTCTTTGATCAGCTAGTAATGTGATTTTTGACCTTCTTTTTATCCGCAAACCCTTTTTTCTCCATTTTGCCCCATGAAATATTTCCAATCAGATAATTAAAATTACCTCTGAGTGCAAACCAAACCGTTAAAGGGTGAAAGAAAATGGGTTCAATAAGGGCGATAACGATCAACCGTGCAATATCTCTTTTCCGTCGGTAGCTGGCAAATGTAAACTCCTCAAAAACAACGGCCCACGAAGAGTAAAACACCGAAAAAAGGTAGGTAAATCCTAAGAGAAGAGCATAGAATGGCCAATCTGGATTGCCCATTCCAATAACGAGAATGAAATAAAAAATACCAAAAAACTCGATAAGTGGCCCAAGCCATTCAAAAAAGGACCAATAGGGATGCCCCAGCATTCCAAGATTTCCATATCTGGGATTAAAGAACAATGTCTTATGTTTAAACAGCGTTTCCATGGTGCCTCGCATCCATCTGTTTCGCTGACGACCAAGAACGCTTATTTTCTGAGGGACTTCCGTCCAACACAAAGGATCAGGGATATAAACAATCCGATACTTAAGTTCATTTTCAATCATATAGCGCCTCATCCGCACGATTAGCTCCATGTCTTCTCCCACCGTTTTGGGGTCGTATCCACCTGATTTAACGACGATCTCACGATCGAAAATGCCAAAAGCTCCGGAAATAATGAGCAGCCCGTTCAGACGACTCCATGCCATGCGCCCCATTAAAAATGCCCTAGTATATTCAAGAACCTGGAAACGCGCAATAATATTGGTTGGTAAATTAACCTTAACAATTTTCCCATCCCTCACCTGGCATGAATTGGCGACACGCACAACTCCTCCCGTTGCAATAACACGATAAGTGCTATTTTCGAGAAAGGGCTTGATCATTTTTAATATGGAGTCCTCTTCGAGAATGCAATCAACGTCAATAGCCGCAAAATATTTTTTATTACTGAGATTAATTCCTGCATTCAGAGAATCAGCCTTGCCCCCATTCTCCTTATCGATAACAATTAGCTTTTTATAAGCTTTATTGGTTGATTTATAAACACCGCGAACCGGTTTCGTCGGAATCACATAGTTCAGCATAAAATCCACCTTTTCGAGCTGATAATGCTTTATTATCTTTTCGAGCGAGTCATCTTTACTACCATCATTGATAATGACAACCTCAAAATCCGAATAATGGATTGACAATAAAGACCTAATATTCTCAATAATTGTATTTCCTTCGTTATAAGCCGGGGCAAGTATTGTAATCGACGGGGAATATGGAGATGGAATAATTACTGAATAGTCGACAAAACTATTCTTCCGCATATACCTTGTCGTTTCAAAACCTGATATGATTGCCATCACAATATAGGACGTGAAGATTGCAATGGCATAAATAAAGATGCCATTTTCGATCAGGTAAACCAGTATTCTAATAATATCGTACATCAGATTCTATCGTCTTTTGCATGAATAATAATCTTTTCCAACACCGGATCAGCATATAAAGATAGTGATTCCAGTCTTTCTTTGCCAGAAGTGCCCAACAAAATCAACCCTTTAGCGGATAAAATGCGAAGATTTATAGCTGTCTCATTAAGAATCACCTTTTCGAAAAAAGGAATATTCGCAACGTCAGCCATCATGACCAGCGATCGTATTATTTCCGTTCTATTATCGAGTTCCTCGCTTGGAAATAGTTGCTGAAGTTGAATAACAGGCGAAGGCACAGCCATTTTCCCTAACGCGCAAATTGCTTCATACCTGATCTCAAAGTCTGCGTTGTTGAGATGCTGCGTTATCAAATCAATATTGTCGAATTGTTTGAAGATTCCAGACATCTTGATCGCAAAAAGCAGTACGCTTTTATTGGGACTTTTCAACCACCGACCAAAATCGGGCATGTTTTCAATTTTCTTTAGCGAATCGAGGATATTAAGCTGCTCCCATTCAGTCAATTGGATTTTAGGATTGTCGCAAAACCTGAGCGGATCGTTTGGATTGAGTTGAATCCATGCCAGTTGCGCCTCAATTCGAAGGACCGTATTTTTCGAATTCAAATATTTAGGTACCAGCTGATTCCCTTCAACTATTTTCATTTGAGCCATTTCCCGAAATCCCTTTGCTTTAAGATGCCAATACCGGCTTTTTACCTTCCGGATAGAATATTCAGGCAAACCCGCTAAATAAAACAACTCCGTCAATTTGTTTGCACTTTCGCCAAGTAGATTTAAGTGCAGCGATAGCAATTCGGAAGTGAAAACATCCCGGTTCACCCAATCCTTTAATTCCTTCATTACGGGTTCAGGAATAAGATTTGAATGATCACTGTAAATCCGGTCGGTTATGAAATCCCTGTACCTATCCCGACATCTAATTCTCTTTGTCTCGATGAATCCTTCCCTTATACGTCTGAATAATAATATAATTGACAAAACAATAGCAATTATCAAAAAAAACAAATTCAGGAAAAGAATGATTCGGATAAGATAATTCGATTTATTGTAGAATCGCTGAAGTTTCTCATAAGATGATGAACTGGTAATACTATTTATCGGATCAGAAAAAAGGGGTAAAAAATTTGGCTTTACAGTGTCAACGAATAAGCCCGTTGGTGATTGATTTACAAATTTTTGCGAAGTATCCGAAACTTGAGATATTATCTTCTCAAAAGCCGCTTTGATCTTACTATCGGACAGAATAAGTCGCTGCCCTTCAACTATAGAATAGTTTTTATCGAGATTGTTCCATTTCTGAACCGAGTCGATATTCAAATGATGCTGCAGCGAAATCTGGTAAACAGTTTCATTTCCCACAACAATATGATCAGCAGTATCGAGCGATTGCTGCCCGTAAGCGGAGAAGTGATCCACCACAAACAGACTAATAAAGAGTATTGTTATAACAGAAAACCTCATGCAATTCCAGTTGAAGCGTTTGCGTTAGAAAATCACTGAATCAAGACATAGATTATTATTCTGTAATTTCAGAATACAATCTTTCAGACACGTAAATAATTTAGAACAAGTAACTGACCCCAATATCAAAGGAGTAACGGTCACGTGTTGTCCCTTCCCTTATCTGCTCACGGGCAAATCCTGTACCGCAGCTCAGAAAAAACCGGTAAGCAATTTTTTGCTGATATTCAAGATTTATTTTATTGGATTTCAGATAGTAAAGTGTTGTTGGATTATATGCATATTGTTGTTCGTCAGGCGACATACCTGTGCCTATAATGAAAGACAAATAACTATCTGCATCACCAAAATAACGCCTGACTGTCAAACTCACAGACTCCGACCAGGCATCTTTACCGGGCGTGAAATATGGCCGAACAGAAAACCAATAGTTACCCAAATATTTGCCAATTGTTCCTGTGAAAATGACCACCTTATTTGAATCGAGGGCGACAAAACGTTTGCTGTCGAAATTTAAATACCGCATGCCGACAGACATTTCAAAACTTGCTGGCAATTTAAAATAAGGTTCGACCGAAAGGCGGGAAAATGGGAAATTCACTTTGTCTGATATTCCTGCATTGAAATACATATAAATGCCTTTCGCAATTGTCGGATAAGCATCAATCTCAAGCTGATGCCCGTTGTTACCAAACCTTCTGGCATAATTATAACGTAAGACAACGCTCCCGAACATCGACGTTTTTCGTCCTATAGAGGCAGAAGCAAAATTCCAGGGATCGATATCACTATAGGTGTAAATCCAATAATTGAGGGTGAGTTTATTGATCATTTTCCCCCGTTGGATGCTTAAAAGCAAATCAGCAGCAGTTTTATTTGATGGATCTCTATCATATATTTTATTGAGTATCTCTACGGCCTTCTTGGAATTTCCTGATTTGTTTAATGCTTTGGCTTTCTTATAAAGGAAAGTATCATCATTTGGATGAAAGGACAGTCCGATATCTGCGTAGTCAATGGCTTTCAAATAATTATCACTAAAGAACTCAACATCAATCAGTGCATCAACTGCGTCATAATATCCGGCTCTCTGCCCGAGAACTTTATTCAGAACAATCCGGGCAGAATCGTATTTCGAATCCCAGGCATAGGTTCTTCCCATTAAAACCGCAGCATCCCAGTATGTACTGTCGCGCATTAAAATCTGTCGACAAATTTTCCGTGCTGCTACTTTACCATCATTATAAGCATATTGGCGGGCTTGAACTAGCAGTGAGTCTAATGACACATTATCTCCCGGAGAAGTTATTTGCGCCAAAACCGTTACTTTTGAGAAGACCAAAAGGACAAGAAGAAAAATAACTACAACTTTTAATAGTAAATTTCTGGCTGTTTGCATATTATCTTCTGATTAGCAACCTTTTTACACGAATCGATAATTCATTAGGGCTGAATGGCTTAGTGATATAATCATCGGCTCCCAATTTAAATGCCTCAATAATTGTATCCTCATTGCCAAGCGTCGAAAGAACAATTATTGGAACCTTTAGATGCATTTCATTTCTGATTTTATTGATGATTTCGAGTCCTCCTACAAACGGCATCAATAGATCAGTCATGACAAGATCATAGTCAGGCTGATTAATTTTATCAACAGCCTTATTCCCATCCACGGCCACATCAACCTCGTAACCTTCACTCTTAAGCTTATGCTCAATAGCTTTTATCATCATAAAGTCATCTTCGCAGACAAGTATTTTCATAATATTATATTGATATTAATTTGAAAAATACATAGCGTTCAAATCATCTTTTTCAAATCGTCGATACCATAATTTATTATTATAATGGCTCTTTCCAATTCAACAAAAAGATCATCGTTAAGTTTACTATCTCTTTCAATTTTTTCAAAAAAAGGAATAGCAGCCAAAATGCCAACAAATGTAAGTTGAGGAAGAATCGTATGTGCTAAAAACCCTAATTTTTCATGATCGCCGGATAACGCAAACTCTCTCATTGAACGAAGCGAATCAGGACAGGATTCAACAAAATAAGTTATTATCTCGTTAAAAAAGGATTCATCACCATCCGCCATCTCCTTCAGATAGGTAAGATCAGGAGGTGGATAATTTGCGCCATCATTTAATTCGGAAATCACATCCGGTTTAAATTTATCGCCTTCATTTGCGTCAGACATTGTATTTCATTATTTTAAATTAAATAAAGGCTATTGATTCATGGAAAAGCAATGTAAAGTTAAGAAAATAATTTCATAAACAGATAAGAAACCTCACCGCTCACAGGGAGTTTCTCCACAAAACGAGCAGAGGGGGTTCCTAATGAATAATTAATTTTGATTTCGCCTAAACCAAAGGTGAATTTACCTTCGAGTGATTAAATTATTGAAATTAATTCCGAAAAAGCAATGTTTTCAACAGTTTGAATAAAAATTTAGCGTATATTAGCGCAACGGTTTTAAGCTGCGTGGTTTATATTGTTGTTAATAATTACCAAACTTATTTTTAAAAAATTATGGAAACAACAGATAAAGAAATTTTAATCGAAGCCATAAATGATTGTGCTAAAACAGATGGATGGGCTAACCTTGCTGAAGTTGGTGTTGACCTTCGCTTAAAAGGTGTTAAATATGGTAAATTATCAAAATTCATCCATAATTATTCGGATATCGTCGAAACGAAAATTGATGAATTAAGGCAACCTCCGGTTGTTTATGCCCGGTTAATACAAGACTATTAAATTGAATGATTCTATAAAAAAAGCCCGTTCCTGATTTAGAAACGGGCTTTAATCTGCATGTTAATTCGTTGCCTTGTCTTGTATTTCGGCAATTGTTTTCGATTTTGCTGCACTTCCGGCTGATGAACCGAAGTAGTAGCTGTAGATTTGAGTAAGTGTTGCACTTAATACACCCAGGATGTAGAGAATAATCTCTTTTTTATCCTCAAGGTCTGAATTGGGAATAAAAATCAGCGCAGAAAAAAGAATTAAAGTTAGCGCTACTGTCCCCAAGGAAAGAAACGATGCGACGTTTTTGCCCAGTTTGGTCGCACTATCGCTGGTTTGAATCTGCGTTTCACGTTGCCGGGCGTTACTAATATCGTCCAGGAACATCTTCTGCTCTTCGTTGGTGAACTTTTTCATATCCAGCTGGAATTGAATTTCCGACTTGCGGATTTCATTTTCAAGCTGCATTTTTTCTTCTTTTGTAGTAATGACGTTGTCGAGCACTTTTCCTACTGAATCGACAATTGAACCGGCCCCGCCGGAAAAAAGATCTGTTATAAATGACATAGCTGCTAGTATTTTAGTTTTCACCCAATGCCCGACGCACCCAACCGTAGAAATATTTCTGGCTGGTCGGCCTTTTCTTAACAATGCTAATGTAGCGCGCAATCTTAGCTACTGTAAATGCAGCTATAAAATGCTCCGGATCGAACTTGTTAATCGCCTCAATTGATTGTGGCCCAATAACGCCATCTGCTTCTGCCTGAATTACCATCTGTGCCAATGATACACTTGTACCAACTCCGGCATTGACGCCAAAATCGAAGATCGATTCGGCAACCTGTTGATTCGAAATACTATCCCCATTCATTTTATCCCAGAAATTAACACGGTAGAAGTCGACAATATTTTGTTGAAGATCAACATCTTTGTCGAGGTTAGCAGGAAAACCTGTCAGCCGCTTCTTGATGTCTATTTCTATCCAGCCATCCCATTTGCTGAAAATCTTACGCGCAACACCTTTATAGGTTTCGCCTCCCGGATCGTCCGGATCATTGCCATAGCCACCTTCATGGGCTATAACCAACTGAAAAGCTTTGGTGAACTCTGCCATAAAAATTGTTTTTTAAGTGGATAAGAATGCTTGTTAATTTGCCAGAAAAATAACCGAATCAGTCTTTCAACAGATTGTTAATTAATGGCTTTTAATCCTTACGTCAATTATATTGAAATGTTACAACGCATCCTGCTATTCAACCGAATACTGGACATATAAAATGACCCGACCGGCATTAAAAATAACAGGTCTTCTTATTTTCAATCGATTGTATTCATCTCGCTTTAATCGGCAGGAAGATTATTTTTAATTATTTTTTTTCAATTATTTTTTTGTAGCTTTGCTAAAAGCTATCATCTGGAGTTCCCTGCGAAAGGAGTGCCTAAGGAGCAATGCAAGTTGTTTCTAATGTACAGTGTGGTTTACCGTCGCGCAACCGTAAGGTTCCGGGGGGAGATCCCATTCTTAAGGGAACTTCTTTTTTTATCCGTAATTAGCCTTTTCCCACCTTTTTGCTTTTTGAATTTTGGTTTTTACATCGGAAGTCAGATTCAAAAAATAGGCATCCGCAATATCCGCTTTATTAAATTCCGCCCCGATTAATTCAGCCGACTGAAAATGAGCTGATTGCATTTGAGCAGCATGGAATTTGCAATACTTTAAATTTGAATATTTTAAATCTGCCGAGATCAGGTTTGTTTCATGCATTTTCGATTTTTCAAAAATTGCTTTCTGTAATCTTGCCTCCTGCAAATTGGCGCCTGTTAAATTGGCGCCGAAGAAATTGGTTTTATAGCCCCTCATTCTTTTCAGTTTTGTGTTGCTTAAATTTGCGAATTTCAAGCTTGAAAACGCAAGATCAATGTCTTCAAGATTTAATCCCGACAGATCAATCGTGTCAAGTTTAAGTCTGGTCAGCTTAACATTTAGCTGTTTTAGTGACTTCTCTTTCAAATTAGCTTTAATAGCGTTTTCTAAACTATTGACAAGTAGTCTGTTTGTCGTTTCATCCAGGTCGAGTTTAAGATTTGCAATGCAGATTAACAAGACCTGTTCATGAAAGGCTTTACGATCATCTTTACAGTAGCTGATTAATGAAATCGCAGCACTTGCCTTTAACGACGGATTATTGGAACCTAGATTTTTTACTATCGAACTGAAATTCTCTTCAAGACGAATGTTTTTCTCCTTGATCTTCAGTTCCAGGTCCCTTTCCTGCTGTTTGGATTCTGTTTGCTTTTGATCCTTTTGTTCTTTGCTAAATTTCAGGAATGTAAATATGGCGCCTGCCAAGGCAACCAAAACTGTTAATGCGCTACTATTTTCGGATAAATATTTTAAAAAATTGCGACTGTTATTCTTTCTGAGTGAATTAATCTCTTCTTTAAGTTTTAATACTTCTGTTTTTGTCTTTTGCAAAGAATAAAAACTGACACTATCCACTTTAGTCTGAAAAATAGTATCTGCTTTATTGGCTGAATATATTTCAAATGATAAAAAATAAAATAGGAACAATAAAATAAGTTTTTTCATCTTGAATTTTATTTTGTAGAATATCTCCAACTATTTTTAATCTATTCAGAACTGCTTATGAGGTAACGGGATCAGTTAATCAAAGTTACAATTTTTTAAATGTTTTGTGAATATTTTTATAATTTTCAATATAATAGCAGGAGCCTTGATCTTTCTAAAATTTGAAAAGATCAAGGCTCCTTTATTCCAAAAAAATAGTTGTCTACTTTTTAAAGGCTATTTTAAAAGTAACTACCTGCCATTCTGGTAATTTTGAAGGTTTGGCGATTACCAACGCATCGTCTTCCTGTTTCCAGTTCAACTTTTCTTTGCTGCCCAATATTTGAATCGAAGCGATCGCTTTATCGTTTAGTTTGGATGTTTTACCCAGCGAAGTAATTTTGATATAGCCTGTTGGCGCATTCATGCAAAAAGCATACAATGTTTCGCCTTTGGTTGTAAAACGGATATCGGATGCTTCATATGGTCTCACATCTTTAACTCCTCCAAATTGCCCTTTGGCCTGGTTCTTTTGTGTTGAAGGTCCTTCACCATAAATTTTCCAGGGACGTGTTCCATAAATACCTTCTCCGTTTGCGGGTGTCCATTTGCCAATTTCATCCAAGATATTGAGAACATCGGGTTCAAGATCTCCTTCGGGGGTCTGAACGACGTTTAACAAGAGATTGCCGTTTTTACTCACGATGTCAATCAACATCTGTATTACCTGATTTCCAGTCATATATTTCTGACCCGTGCGATAATACCAGTCACCAATTGAGGTGTCGGTCTGCCAGGGATAAGGAGAGATTGAATCAAGTGCTCCACGCTCGACATCCTGCACCCAACGGCCATCTGATGCATGTTTGCAGGTATAAACAGGCTCAAGCTTTACACCGTTTTTCGTTTTGTTCTGGTTGTAATAATAAGCCAGCATGTTTCTGCCAACTTCTCCGAAAGGAAGTTCGCTATCCGAATAAAGAAGATCGGGTTGATATGTATCGATCAATTCGGTAATGCAAGCCAACCAGTTCTTTTGATTTTCCGGGTTAGTTGTGAGCCAGGCTTTATCGTCAGGAGAAGTTTTCGGGTGATAAAGTTCTTCAAACGCAGGATTCGTTCCATCGTAAGGAACACCTGCCATTGGACCGGATTTATCGGCACCACGGCTTGTCTGAAACCAGGTGTAACTTGCTCCAAGATGTTCCGAAACCCCAAAACGTAATCCTTCTTTTTTAGCAGCTTTCTGCCAAAGCCCCACCACATCTTTCTTCGGACCCATGTTTACCGAATTCCATGAATGAATTTTGGAGTTCCAAAGGAAAAAATTATCGTGATGGGTCGCCATACTTACAAAATATTTGGCACCAACCTTTTTATAAAGTGCCATTAGCTGCTCCGGATTCCACCGTTCGGCTTTCCACAAAGGGATAATATCCTTATAACCGAATTTCGAAGGATGGCCGTAGGTTGCCACATGGTATTTGTAATCGGAACTGCCTTCTTCGTACATCTTTTTTGCATACCAGTCACCCTGACGTGGAACGGCTTGCGGCCCCCAATGCGCCCATATTCCAAACTTCGCATCGCGAAACCATTCGGGATATTGGTACTGTTTAAATGACTCGTCGGTTGGCTTGAATGTCTGTGCAAATAACCGGCTTTCCGGAAGGACGCTGATTACAAATACCAAAAGCGTCAGACAAATTAATTTACTGGTAATTCTCTTCATGTTAAAGGATGTTTTATTGGTTTTTAATCGTTGATTTTATTTCGTTAATTCAATATTTGTATCTGGGTTTTTGGCCTGAATGATTTGCTCCAATGGCCGATCGAATTCAAGCTTTGCAACCAGTACTGTATTGGCCATTTCATTCGCCGGAAGATTCCGCAAGCGAAGATACGGCTGCTGCGAGGCATGGTCGCTGGGACATAAATTGACCAAACAATCAATAGGTTTGCCGGTATTCAACAAGGTTGCTTTTGAAGGCAAAACATTGATCGGTTTTAATTTCAGTCCATTGCCAACCGGTTGTTTATTCATATGAATGTAAATTGTACTTTCACGTTTGGTAACCAGAACGCCCGGAGCGTTGACAAGTTCAGAATCGGGTTGAACCTTTTGGAACGACTCATCAACAGAGGCTTTCCATTTACCAATCCGTTGAAGAATTTTTGCTGCTTCAGTTGGTATAACACCTTCGCCTGTTGGTCCAACATTGAGTAAATAATTCGCATCGCGTCCGAGGTAGCGATCGATACTGCTGATCAGGTGCCGGTCGGTGTAATAGTCTTCATCTTTTTTAAATCCCCAGCTTTCCATTCCAACCGATTGGCAGGCCTCGACAAGTTTGTCGAATCCTTTCGCTTCGGCGGCCCCACTGTCATAATCACGTTCGGGAGTTCCAAAATCACCATCGTCAAAACCACGGTTGTTAATCACAGCTTTGGGCTGCAGCTTCCTGATCAACGCATTTACTGAAGGATCTTTGTAAACCGGAACATTCATATCCCACCAGAATCCATTGATTTCGCCATAGTTTGTACAAAGTTCACGAACCTGTTCTTTCAGAAAATTCATGTATTTGTCCCAATCGGGTGTATCATTGTTTTGAGGTGGAAGTTCATGGTGGCGTCCTAAATTGGGATAATTGGGTTGATTCCAGTCTGCTATTGAATAGTAGAGACAAAGTGGTATCTTCCGTTTATGACAGGCATCCGATAACATTCCGATAATGTCCTTCTTAAAAGGAGTATTCATTGTATTGAAAGTTGTTTGTTTCGTATCCCACAAACAAAATCCGTCGTGATGTTTTGTGGTTAGCGTGATGTATTTCATACCCGATTCTTCCATCAAATCGAGCCATTCTTCAGGATTGAATTTCTTTGGGTTCCATTGTTCAGCCAGCTTCACATACTCAGCTCTTGGAACTCTTGCGCGCCATTGGTGTTGTTCGTGCCATCCCGGAATGGAATACAGGCCCCAATGTACAAACATTCCATAACGCGCCTCAAAGAACCAGTCGCGACCATCTCCAAAGTGCGGGATGCTATTTCCCCTGCTATTCTGACCGGATGAAGGTAAGCTTTCCTCTGCAAAATGATTGGCATTTGCTTCATATGCAAATAGAGAGGTTGCTGCAATTGTGGCTGCTGATTTTAAAAGGGTTCTGCGTTTCATTTTTGAATATTTAGTTTTAATGGCTCATTTGGTAAATGGGCTATTGGCTGTTGGTTACTGGCTTCCAGATACTGCTTCAATCCGGATCGCATTAGCATCAAAAATTTCATTCCTATTTTATTCATATTTAAAGATTGATTGGATTTCTATTTTTTGATTACGGCAACCTATTTCCAGACAAAACTACCAGTTGCCAATTGCAAGCAGCCAATGGCCTTTCTCAAAACCTTACCAATATCTTCATCACTTGTCCGGAATTGGCAGCCCATGAAGCAACTGCATCAGCAGCATCCTCAGGGTTGATAACCCGGGTGATCATTTCGTCAATCGGGAAAGTCCGCTTTTTCAAGTAATTGATGACTGCTTCAAAATCGGATGGCGTTGCATTTCGCGACCCCAGAATGTCGATCTCTTTCTGCACCCAGAGTTTGGTTGCGAAACTGACATCGTTTTTCGCATATCCGATACAAACTACACGGGCGGCAAAAGCAGCCTCTTCCAAAGCTGATTGGTAAGTAATTGGATTGCCGGCAGCTTCAATGATGACATCCGGTCCATGTCCATCCGTGATCTTCAATAAAGCTTCGTGCAAATTGTTGGTTTTCGAATTTATTACATGGGTTGCCCCAATCTTTCGTGCAAGTTCGAGTTTCTGATCATCAATATCAACAGCAATGACTGTAGCGCCACGCAAGGCAGCACGAATAATTGCACCTGAACCAATCATTCCGCAACCAAATATCATTACAGTATCAATGTCGGTTACACGTCCACGATCAACAGCATGAAAACCGACAGTCAGCGGTTCGACCATCGCAAGTTCTTTTGCTGAAAGCTGATCATCGGTAATCAGTTTCTGCCACGGAACAGTTATAAATTCCTGCATCGCACCATCTCTTTGAACGCCCAGTGTCTGATTGTAACGACATGCATTAAAACGCCCTTTCCGGCATGAAGAACATTGCCCACAATTGGTATAAGGAACAACGGTAACGCCTTGTCCTGCTATAAAATTTTCAGGCACTTCCTCGCCAATTGAATCAATGACAGCCGAAATTTCATGACCGGGAACACGCGGGTATTCAACCATAGGGTTTTTACCAAGAAAAGTGCTCAGATCTGATCCACAAAAACCGACATAGTTAATTTTCAATAGCACTTCCCCTTTCCCTGCAACTGGAGCCGGGCGATCGACAATCTGTATATTTTCAGGCGTAATAATTTGAATTGCTTTCATGTTGTCTCTTTTTGTGTTTACATTCTTATTTAGCAGCAACTGGAAACTTGCTTCCGGCAACTGGCAAATCTTTCGTAATTCGTAATTTAAAATTCATAATTCATAATTGGTATAATCGTATGGCATTTCCACCCAATATCTTTGCTTGTTCTGATTCAGATAGTTGAGATATGCTTTTTCGCACCAGTTCTATCCAGTTTTTGTACGATGTTGCAACGAGGCAAACCGGCCAGTCGGAACCAAACAGCAGCCTGTCCGGGCCAAAAGCTTCCAATATCACCTCAAAATAAGGAAGTAGTTGCGAAGGTGTCCATTTTTGATAATCAGCTTCGGTAACCATTCCCGAAATTTTGCAATTCACATTTTCACGTTTTGCAAGTTCCATTATATTCTCTTTCCATGGAGACAATTCCTTTTTGCCAATTAACGGTTTTGCAATATGATCGAGTACAAAAACCTGATTGGGATGCTGATCAACAAACCTAATGGTATTGGGCAACTGTCGCTCAACAATCAGAATATCATATACAAGCGAATATTTCATGAGTAATGAAATACCTCGGTTAAAGTCTTTACGAAGAATAAATTCAGGATCGGGTTCTCCCTGAATCACATGGCGTAGACCCTTTAATATTGTTTCGCCGGTATATCTTTCGAGATAAACCTCCATATCATCCTGAATTAATGGCAACCAGCCCACAATTCCTTTTATAAAATCGCTTTGATGTGCCATGCCAATTAACCAGTCTGTCTCTTCAACCGATTGACGTGCCTGAACTGAAATTACACCATCAACTCCGGCTTCCTGAATCGTTATTTTCAGATTTTCAGGAAGGAAATCCTGGCGAATAACATTCATTGAATCGTTAATCCAATCGTATTCAATTGGATCGTAATTCCAGAAATGATTGTGCGAATCGATAATCATGGCAGGTATCTGAATTGCTCGTGAATGACACCCTGCTTTTTTAATTCTATCCAGAATTCAACAGGTAACTCCGTATTCAAAAGACCAACATTGCGGTTAATGCGTGAGGGCTTGCTTGGGTTCAGTGCAATCGCAC
>JBBQHB010000110.1:0-14760 GCA_038323575.1 Bacteroidales bacterium
AACACTATACTGAAAACCAGTAACTTGGGGCTCAGCCCCTTCGGCTCCCGCCCTACAAAATTAGCCGGAAAAATTATTTTTCCAACATATTGCAACTATTTAGTTTTCAACAATATTATTTTTGAGCTGAATCGCTGTAAAGTGAACTAAAGTGCCTAAAGTTTGGGACTCAGGACAGTACAACCTTAGTGAATGAAGGCGACCGGGCTTAGCAAAATTTGGCGCTGAAAGCCAAAGAGGTGGAGGATTTGATGACCAAAATAAAGGATAAAGGATAAAGGATAAAGTAATGGACTCCGAAGATTAGTGTTTTAATCGATACCTTAATTTTTTGGAAGTGCTCATTTAAAGCGTGTTATTCAGGAACATATATTCCGCTGACTCAAATGCCACTTTATCCTTTGTCCTTTATCCTTTATCCTTTTTTTCCCGTTCCCACACCAGCTTCTTCCCGAATCCCAGCCTGTTGTCCGTCATCTTCAGGTAATCGATGGTTAAAATCCAGAGTGTGGTATCCATCAGCGCAGCAAAAGGGAATCTTTTCAGGTAGGCAGAGCTTGCTTTTTCGAGCGCTTCACCTTCGGCTAGTTCCAGCGTTCCGGAAAATTGAATTCCCTGGATTTTGCCGATAATACTTGTTTCGAGCACTACATTTCCTGCAACCTTTTTGTTTTTAATGACCTCCTGTATGTGCCGCGTTTCGTACCCGGAAGTAAAAATAAAACTCATCTGCTCCTCCTGAAAGGCGTAAAAACAGTTGGCAACCCAGGGCTGATTGCCGGATACAGTTGCCAGGGTAAGGACGTGGTGCTTTGTGAGGAAGGCTATAATCTTCGGGTCGGGAGTGTGCATTTGCTGTAAGTAAGTGACTAAAGTGAGCTAAAGTGAACTAAAGTGACTAAAGTTAGGAACTCCCAACGAATTCTCAATGCGGCGTAAGTACTTTAGTCACTTTAGTTCACTTTAGCTCACTTTAGTTCACTTTAGTTCACTTCCTACTTCTTAACCTTTATAACGCTAATCTGCTTAATTTTCGTCACATCCGAATAGTCGTATTGATAAAACCCGTCGTTTCCGATCATCAGCAGCGATTTGCCAAGCGGGATGACATCGTAAGCCTGTATACCCGGGAAACCGGCCAACTGGTGCTCTGCAATCAACAAAGGATCGGCGGCATTGTAAACTTTCAGACCGGAGGTTCCGTCGCAGACAAAAAGAATATCATCGCTGATGCCCAAACCATAAGGATTGTCCATGTTGTATGAACGCAGAAGTGTAGGCTTCAGAATATTGGTCACATCCAGGACATCGAGCCGGTTAATGCTGCTGTTGCACATATTTCCTCCGCGAATGGTGACATAGGCCCGGTTGCCCTGAACGACAACTGGATCACAGCCGGTAGCGTGCCAAAATTGCGAGATGTAAACAGGTTTGTTCACATCCGACAGGTCGTAAACCAACATGCCGTTCCTGGTACCCAGAAACATGTATTTTCCATAGAGAAACATGGTTTCGACACCAGAGTTAACCCATGACTTTGAAGCCAGTTTCGGATTATTCGGTTCCGTCAAATCAAAATTATAATAGGTATAGGTATCAACAGCGACGAGTGCATTGCCAGTCAATCCAAACCTTGCCATAGAACCGCCTACACCCGCGGTAGAGGCACCCGTTGATGAACCGGCAGAGTTGGTCGATAAGGCTGCATAATCCATTGAGGCCTTGGCTCCGAAATAGATCGGGAAAACCGGGTAGTCAATGGTGTTGATCTCTTTCCGGATCTTTCTTACTTCCCAGCTTACAACAACACCCTTGGTTTGATCCACCTGACCAATGCGATATTTTGTCTCCGGATAAGCCGGTACCGAATACTGAAATGCTTTTTGCGCCCTGCCAACTTCTTTTGCCTTAGCCGGATCAGTGATATCTATGGCCACCAGGTCGGTGTAACTATCCGCATACATGATGTTGTTTTTCACAACCATGTCGACATTTCCGGGAATATTGATGAACCCGACATATTGGGGAGAGGCCGGGTTGACATTGTTATAAACATGCACGCCTTTGCTCACTTCATTAATGAAAATGTAGTTTGCGATGGTGTATATTTTACCTGGCTGTACAAGATCCTGCTGACTGACAACTTTCACTGAAGCCCTGAAATCTTCATAGCTTAAGTAAACCGGCTCCAATGAAAGGTATTGTTCGGTGTAAATGTCTTTACATCCAGACAAAACGAATCCTGATAAGAGAATTAAAACTACAATATTTTTCATTTTTTTCTTCATTTAAAGAGTAATCCAATCTTAAGTGACAAACGGTTGTAATCTACGTCAAGCCTGTAATTGTCTTTGGTATCGTAACTATGTCGCATCCGGGCATAACCGAGGCTGAAATTAAACACAAGATTTTCTGTCAAAGGAGTTTGCAGGCCGACTGCCGGGTTAATCAGAAAGCCTCCGCTGGCCGTAACCGGATCATTCGTGTAGTTAGGGTACGGTCCGGGACCCGGATAAATTAACGGACTCATCCTCCGGTCGTCAATGGCATACATGGTCTGAGCATAAGAACCTCCCAGCGGGATTGAATACCCAGCCTGAATTGAAATAAATGGTATAGGACGCAAATCCTTGAAAAAATACCTGAAGTCAGCAAAGACGGGCATATACGACTCCTTTGACAATTCAACCCCAATTCCCAAACCGGCCGAAAATCCATTGGAGAAATACCAGCCATTTACATTGGTCAACGTGAAAGGCGCCCTGGTTGCATTTGAGTAATTGCCCAGTAAAAAACCAACTTCGGTGAGGTTGAAATAACCGGTTCCGGGAATAATATTTATGGGTGTGGGCCGTTTGATGCTATCGATCTGATCCATATTAAAAACCCACAGGTTGTTGTCTGTTGTCTTTAGCTTGATCAGCTTTCCCGGATCCTGGATCACAATGGTCCCATGCACGATGCTTCCGTTTTTCAGGTAGACCACGTCACGGTTTTTTTGTGCAAAGAGCGTCATTCCGGCCAACATCGCCAGAAACAAGAGTGTTATTCTCATGGTTAATTGGTTTGTAATGGATTTTCAATTTTCCCGGCAAACAGTATAACTCCGGTATCTTCTTCCGTGATAAAAAAGAGGAAGGGGCGTGTCAGGTAGAAGGAAGGCGGATCAACTGGCATAGAGGTAATTCCGTAGCCAATAGAGGTTACCGCTGCAGCTTCCGTTCCGGATTCAGAAACGTCGATGTATGTTTTATGGATAACTTTGGTGATATAGAGTTGCTGATCCGCATTAATGGCTGAAAAATTTGCCTTATTCGGATCAAAGGCAACGCCCATTCCAAGGGAAGAGAGCATATCGTTCAGAGTCTTTTCCCAGGAAAATTTCCATTTGGGAATCCATACCGGAACCTTGGTCTTGCTTTGAAGGGCGGTTGTCAGGGTTCCCCATTTTGCTGAATTCAACGATTCGGCTAATTTGTCCGGAGTCGTGCCTGCATCCGGCAGCAGCAATACCATTTGAAATTTGTCAGCTCCGTAAGGCATTTTCAGCGCCTTGAATCCAGGCTGAACCGAATAGCCGAAACTATTTTCCATTTTCATCACGGGAACGGAAACGACTTTTTTGTCGGTGCAGGTAAACTGTTCGTTCACCGTTTTGGAGGATTCAAACTGGTATTTCCATTTGCCGTTGAAATAGATGGCGTTAATCAGAAACATCACTTCATTTGAAGAAATACTCTCCAGAATGGTTGGTATTTTCCCGTTGGTTTTGTCGCTCACCCATTTGTTGATGGTTGTTACAGCCGCAGGATTGAAATCGAGTCTGGATACCTGCGCGCTGTAATAAGTCTGGTTGGCGGCAATAAAGGGATCCAGCACCGTAAAATCTTTCCGGATCCAAATGGAGTTGGCGATGTTCATGGTTACATTCGGATCGGCTTTCATCAGTGCTGTGGTCAGATCAAGGTAAATGGCATTGATCTCCTCTTTGGTCAGAGCATCCAGCCCTAAGGTTTTCTGAATGGCTGAGAGGGTCGTTCCTGATGCACCGTTGAGGGTCATCGAAAGAGCAGTAGAAACACTCAGCGGCGAAATCATTCTGTTTTCGATGGTTCCGTCCAGTGCCTTGCTTAGCAGTGCCAAACTAAAATCATTACCGGCCTTAACCAGTTTCAGTGACTTATCGTTCAGGATGATCTTCTCCCCTACCGGTAAAGGCTCCGTATTCTTGGTACAACCTACCGTGAAGAGGGTACTCAAGATAAAGAACAAAAGATATTTTTTATGCATAATATTTATTGTTAGGTAACTTAATAAAGATGGTAAAACAAGATTAGAAGTTGCAAAAACGGACCAAAAGCGCTGATTAGCAGATGTGACGATTAGCAGATGTGCTGATTAGCAGATTAGCAGATTAGCTGATTAGCTGATTAGCAGATGTGCTGATTAGCAGATACGAAAGTGTGGTAATTATTTGTCATTCATTTATTTAATCAATATTTATTTTTTATTATTATTGAGGAAATGATTCTGTAATCACAAAACCCAATCAGCACATCAGCGAATCAACTCATCGACTCATCATTTTATCTTCCCCATCCAATCGACAACCTCTTTGGCATTCGGAGCCAGATTCTCCTGCGACCAATCACCGATCATACTCAGAATGATCCTTTTGTATCTTTTTTTGTCGACTTCAAAGACATAAAAGCAGAGGATGTTTTCTCCGGCATCAGCCATTGTGTTCTTTGGTTTTGTCATTGGACCATCGGCACAGGTTAAAGCCTTTTCGGCGTAAAAGGAGAAATCTTTGACGGAAATTTGTGCAATGGCTGAATCGCAGGCGCCAAAGTTTTTCTGCATATCTGTTGCTGAAATATAACCAAGTGAATCGGGGAAAACCCATGCTCCTTTTTTCTGAAACCTATTCACTTTCCCAGAGTTGTCCATGATCCATCCATTGTGGTTATAACCCCAGGCATAGTTCGTATATTCTGACTGAAAGATCAGGGTACTGACATCCCCTGACTTATTGAAATTCTTTGATCCTAAATCTTCCATTTGGAAGCATCCCGTCAGAAAAATAAATAAAACTGCTAAAAAAATTAAGTTTTTCATGAATCTGCTTTTTTAAAATCTATACGAAGTTGAAACAGTGAAACGCTACAAATCAAAAAATTTAAATTTATCTGCACAAATGTCCCCACCGTCCCCGCTGTACCATTAAAAACCCTATTCCTGTCCCAATTGCTCAATCTTCAACTTCTAAAATGAAATCTTAAAATTGATACCGCTCGTTGTATGTTTTAAATTTTCTGCAGCCAGACCGGCAACAGGAATCTTTGCAAATGGCTCGAGATGGATATATATCCTGTTTGATAGCTTTCTTTCTACACCCAGAATTACATTGAACTGACCAGCGAAATCGAATGTTTGAATAGGTGCAACTGTATTTTGGGTAACTGACACATTATTCATAAGGCTGTAAGCGTTTTTCTCGTCACCGGCTACAATGGATGATACCTGAACGAGCTCCTGTGAATAAGTCGTATTCTTATCTTTCTGTTTCAGGTAAACCAAAGATGACAAACCGGTCGAAACATAATAAGCATGTGATTTTTCAGCTATAAACTTCCAGGTAATGTTGACAGGTATATCCAGATTAATCAGCTTTGTTTCTTTCTGGTTTGACGGGAGGGCGGAAGAGGCAACAATTCCCGGAAATTTATTTACAACCGTTTGGTTTTCGATCTGGAGGCCTGTGGATAACTGGAAATTGGAGGAGAGTGGAATGTCGGCGCTGATTCCCCCTGTATAATTAAATGAATTTGTCGATTGCGTGGAGTTAACGCCTGGCGAGAAGTTGATGCCGAACCGTACTTTCCGTCGAATTTCGGAAGCACTGTTTTGGTTCACTACAGCCAGCTGAATTCCCGGTAAAATATTTGATGCTTTGCTTCTGACCGTATCCGGAATGTCCCGAATCGTATCCTTTAAATTTGTTAGCGCCAGAGGTCCGGTATTTGCCGAAACGGCAGCCTTGCCTTGAACGGTGTCCTTCGCCAAATTGGTAACAGGTCGCAGATCGGAAGGCTTGTTTTCCGCTTCGGCAATTAGGATTTTCTTTAAAGCAGGTTTGGCGGAAGAAGCCATTACGGTAGATTTGAACGGTTTTAGTACGGATGGGTTGGCCACACTTTTTTGGGGTGATAATTGAAGTGAATCTTTTCCTGACTCAGGCGTAATTTTGACGAAATTGTCAGTAGTTGCAGTAGTTCCTTTCAATTCGGCATTCTTTTCGGAAGGAAGGAAATTGAACCCTAAAAATCCAATGATCAGGCAGGCGGCTATGCCGGAAGCAATCCGGTAAAGGAGAATTCTTTTTCTTTTCTTTTGTATATCCAGGAAATTCTCCCATGCCCCCGGGATATACGCTTCTTCGTAACTATCCAGGGATTGCCTGATCTGGTCAAAGATTTCGTTTTCCCTTTTATTATCTTTCATCATCTGTGTTAAAATTAACCGGAAACAATTCCCTTAACTGTTTTTTGGCTCTTGTTAAATAGACTCTTGATGAACTTACCGGTATGCTGAGTTGTTCAGCAATCTCCTCATGACTGTATCCCTCAATTTCGTAAAGACAGAAAACAGTTCTGTGGTAATGCGGCAACAGATTCAGCATCTCAATAATATCCTGAGCTGCAAGGTGGCTTGTTGCAATGGGCGTTTCGTCCTGAATGACAACTTTCTCTGCTTCGACGAAAAGGTGATTTCTGTTGTTTCGTCTCAAATAGTCGATGGAGGTGTTGATCACAATTTTCCGTAACCACCCCAAAAAAGGTTTGGTTGTGTCATATTTCCCGATTTTAGAAAATACTTTCATAAAACTATCGTTCACAACCTCAAGCGCATCACTGCGTTGATGATTATATATCAGCGCAACGCTCAACGCATAACCGAAGAATTTTTTATACAGGAGTTCCCGGGATTTTTCAGTCTTCCTGATGCATCCCTGAATGATATCAGCTAAGGTCTCCTCTTTGTAACGTTCCAAAATGCAGTGCGTTGGTACAATATTGCGATTAAATTACTCAATTATTTGAAACCGTGATATCCGAATTCTCTGTTTTCGCCTTTTTTGACGCATTGCAAAGTATGATAGTTGCTCTTTGTGCCAACGCGGCATCACCCAGACTTTGGGTCATATCCAATGTCAAAACCCGTGATGTTGAATAATAAACTGTAGCATCGCTGCAATTGGTTGATGTTCTTTTCAAATAGAGAATAATGATTTCCGGATACGACTCTAAGACCAATCCATTCCATATTACCTCAAATTGATTCTCAGCGCAGTTACCCTGAAATGTCACCTTGACGTATAGCATATCCTTTATTCTCTCAACTTTGGTGATTTCGAATGAAGCGGAATAGGTGGATGAGCGTAATTGATCCGCCTCGTTAGATGCCTGGGCGCTCTTTAAGAAGTTGAAATTAGCTTTTGCGGAATCCTGAAGCGTTTCAGACGATTCTTTTTTGCAGGAAGCTGTTATAAATATCAATGCCGATAATGTTATTATTCTGAAGATGGTCTTCATCTTTCTCTGACTGGATTTGTTTTGCAGTCAATACGCAATCAGCATAGAGAAACGCTACAATCACCGAAGTTTTTTTTACCAAGTGACCGGGTAACTCGAGGCTTTGAACCATAGGGAGAGTTTATTATGCAGTCAACAGGTCACTTTGAGAAAAAACGCACGACTCGAATTTCAAGTAAATTCAGGTTTCCGACAGGTTAGTAACCGGTAGGTTAGTAACCATTTGGTTACATCAATTATTTTACTTGTGTTTGTGTCAATAAGAAACCGAAACCCGATGAACAGACCCTTTATTTTTGGCATTGCAGCCACCGGTGAATCCTTCACTGATCGGAAAAGCGAGACGGAAAGATTGCTGGCTAACTTCTTACATGGAGTGAATATGGTAGTCATATCACCTCGTCGTTGGGGGAAAACATCCCTGGTTAAAAAAGCCGGAGAAATGGCCCAGCTGCAAAATGTTTGTGTTGTATATCTTGATGTTTTTTCCTGCCGTACGGTAAATGATTTTTATGAAGTATATGCTACGGAAGTCGTGAGACAAACCTCTTCAAGGTAGGAAGATTGGGTGGAAAATGCCAAAATGTTTCTATCCCGTATCGTTCCAAAAATAGTTTTAGGAGCGGATCCAGTTAACGACTTTTCGCTCTCTTTCGAACTGAAGGCCAATGATCCTGCAGGAGCAGATATTCTTCAACTTCCGGAAAAAATTGCCAAAGCCAAAAACATGCACATTGTGGTTTGCATTGATGAATTTCAGCAAGTTGCCGATATAGGAGATTCCAAAAGCTTTCAGAAACAATTACGGAGTGTGTGGCAACTACAACAACATGTTTCTTACTGTCTCTACGGAAGTAAAAAGCACTTAATGAGCGAACTATTTGATAAACAGAGCCTTCCATTTTATAGATTTGGGGATGTACTGTACTTGCAAAAAATCTCAAAATTGGATTGGGTGCCTTTTATCCGGGAGCGGTTTGAGTCTTCCGGAAAAACGATTTCTGAAGAATTCGCCGGACAGATATGTGACAGGGTGGAAAATCAATCTTTTTATGTCCAGCAACTGTCCTGGCTAGTGTGGCTAAGGACTGAGCAGGAGGTTGGAGAGGTTGAACTTTTAAATGGACTGAAAGACCTTCTTGATCAGGGCGTACTTTTATACCAGAAAGAAACCGATGGGCTTAGCGCATATCAGATGAATTTCATGAAGGCCTTGGCCAATGGAGGTCATACAGGGTTTTCAACTAAGTCAATCATAGACAATTACAATCTGGGAAGTTCGGCAAATGTGAATAAACTTAAAAAAATGCTGGTAAAGAAGGAATTGATTGACGTTTCAGGAAGCACTGTTTCTTTTCTTGACCCTGTTTATGGTTTATGGTTCAGCAAAGAGATTTTGAAGCTATCTTATTAACTTACAGGCATCCGGTCACGCGTGAATACTCAAATAGATCTTCCCGATATCCCTGATTGTGGTTTCGATCGGGGTGTAATTAAAGCCAATAATGCCTGTAATTTTTGAACCGTCATAAGCGGATGTTTTCGCCGAACTCCGTGCAGTATCTCTGGTAAGCGCCGGCCGGCTGCCGGTCAGGAGGGAAACTAGCCGGGAAGCTCTCCATCCCAGTTGCAATAGCAGCCGGTTGGCCCTGATGGTTGGTTTTGGCCGATCCAGCGCTTCGGCAATCATCCCGAAGATTTCCCGGTAGGGGCGGTTTGCGGCCGACAAAATATAACGCTGGTTTTTGACGGTATCCCAATCTTTTGACTGCAGCAAAGCGATAATTGCCCGCGAGACATCCCTGACATCCACGAAACCTGTGCCGCCGGGCGGATAAAACTTCATCCCTTTACCGATGGTTTGGAAAAAGCGGGGAGAACCACTGCTCCAGTTCCCGGGTCCTAGGATAACGGAGGGATTGACGATGATACACTCCAGCCCTTCCTGAACACTCCTCCAAACCTCCATCTCGGAGAGAAACTTGCTTTCGGAGTAGGCCGAACGCTGCCTGTCGTTTTTCCAGGAAAATGATTCGTCCACCGGCAAGCCCCAATCCTGTGACCCCAGGGCGGCAACGGAGCTAACGTGACAAAAGCGCGGAATGTTCAGTTCCATGGCCAAATCGACCATACACGCTGTTCCTTCTGCATTTTCGTACAACATGGTGGCGCGGTCGCGGGGATCGAAAGAAACTTTGGCTGCAGCATGAACAACTGCATCGGCTCCTTCCATTCCTTCCCGCAGGGAGGACTTGTCAAGCAGGTCGCCTTCGAACCATTCAATCTGACTATAAAGCAGGTCGGCATCTTCCGTATACCACGAGAAAATCTTCTTCACGGCAGGCAGATCTGAATCTTTCCGCTTCAGTGCGCGCACATTGACTCCGCTTCTTGTCAGATCGAGCAGCAGATGTGTGCCCAACATGCCGGTGCCTCCGGTTAGAAATATCATGGGTTCCTTATTTTTTTGGGTTGACGGTACGGTCGAGCTGTTTGCTGAGAATTTTTTTGATTTCAGTCATTTTCTGGTACGAAGCCATCAGCTCCATAGAAAGATCGAAATCTTTAGATGCGTCAGCTATTTTCATCCTGTTTTCGATCAGCGTCATCATGCCGGAGACTACCCTCAGTTTGTATTCACGGACAAGTTTCGGCACTACCACCTGAAGCAGGTCTTCCTCCCTCTCGATGTGACTGCCGCCCCGTTCCCAAAAGGTGCTGAGCGGATGTCTTTCGGATATGATGTCAGAGGCGAGAAGGCTTATCCGGGGATCCGGGTGAAGTGTAAAAAAGCGTACTGCATCAAATCCATCATCATCCAGGTTCTGACGGTAGTCATTGAGGATGGTATTTACCTGCGGATCGACAGATACCATGTTGTCCAATTCCAGTTCCGTTAATATATAGGTAGCAACAGACTCCGAGATCCATTCGCCGCTCACCTCGTGCTCGTAATCATAGATTTTAAGCGGTCCGCATTTGAGCAGCACCCTGAGAATCTCCTTCTCCTCGAGCTCATATGGATTCTCAACCGGGGCAAATGTTTGCGGTCCCGGTTGCTCAGGTGCATTTCGCTGGTTGGGAGATGGAGGAAGATCCCTTGGCGCCGGTGCTTCGTTTTTCTTCTGTTTCAGTTTTCGGATCTCGTTGTAAAGCACGTCTTCGCGCACCTCCAGCAGGCGGCTGCACTCTTTGAGGTATTCCGTCCGGACGATCTCTTCAGGGATTACGGAAATGGAATAAACAACATCTGTAATCAGTTTCGCCCGGGCCAGAGGATCGTTTTCGATGCCTGAAAGCAGTATCCGGGTCTTGAATTTGATGAAATCGGTTTCGTTTTCTCTGATGTACTGGATGAGGGCAGATGAGCTCATCGATTTGGAAAAAGAGTCCGGATCCTCGCCCTCGGGCAGAGGCAGCACTTTCACGTTGATCCCCTCTTCCAGAACGAGGTCGATACCCCGCAGGGAGGCTTTGATTCCGGCCTGGTCGCCATCGTAGATGATGGTGATATTTTTGGTGAAGCGGCGGATCAGCCTGATCTGGTCGACTGTGAGCGAAGTGCCCGATGAGGCAACCACATTCACAATCCCGGATTGATGCATTGCGATCACATCGGTATAACCTTCCACCAGGTAACATTTATCTTCTTTTATAATGCCGGGTTTGGCCTGGTAAATACCGTAAACGACCCGGCTTTTGTGGTAGATATCAGATTCAGGAGAGTTGAGGTACTTGGCGATACTCTTCTCCTGCGAAAGGGTTCTGCCGCCGAAGGCGATCACCCTGCCGGAGATACTATGGATAGGAAACATCACCCTGCCTGAAAAGCGGTCGCGCACCCAGTCGTCGCGTTTGATGGTAAGGCCCGTCTTTTCGAGGAACTCCATCTTGTACCCCTCCTTGAGCGCCGTATTGGTAAAGGGCTCTTTCCCGTCGGGACAGTAACCAAGACCGAATTTCTTGATCACATCATCCCTGAAACCGCGTTCACGGAAATAACTGAGCCCGACAGCCTGGCCGTATTCACTCTCCCAAAGCTGGCTCGTGAAATATTTCTGTGCAAATTCAGAGACGATGATCTGACTCTCGTGGTCGTTGCGTTCCTGGATATCCTCCGGGCGTTCCTCTTTTTCCTGTACCTCAATGTTGTATTTTTTGGCCAGCCATCTGAGCGACTCCACAAAAGAGAGGTGCTCGTGTTCCATAATGAAATTGACGGAAGACCCCCCCTTGCCGCAACCGAAACATTTGTAAATCCCTTTCGATGGCGATACATTGAAAGAAGGTGTCTTTTCGTTGTGGAACGGGCACAATCCGATCATGTTGGTACCCCTTCTTTTAAGGGTAACAAACTCCCCTACAACCTCTGTGATTTCAGCGGTATCAAGGATTCTCTGGATAGTGGACTGGTCGATCATGTGAGCAAATGTAGTGAAAAATGAACGAAAAGAGAAGAACGCACAGGGCACAGGGCACGCGGCATGGGGCAGAGGGCATGCGCGTAGGCGACCCTGTGTGGACGTCCGGAAAAGGGGAACCAGAAACCGGAGGAAGGAGAAGGGAGAAAGGAAAAGACAGGGAGACTTGGGGACTTGGTGGTGGGGAGACTAAGCAAGTGCGACTATGGGGTCACGCCACGCAGTGGCAACATAACCTGGCCCAGGGCAGAGCGATCCCGATTTATCGGGAGAGAAGCGCCCTGAGTTGGTGTACCATTCTTCATCACACTGCTGTAATTGCAAGGTATGTAGAAGAAGGTGTATATGGAACCCCTTACAAATATTTTGTCGTTCCATTCAAAATTCTTGTCCTCCCAGGGAATGGGATCGAATTTTGGGCAGCAAATTTGATCCTTGGTAGTTTCCATGAAAATATATTTAAAAATACGAAATCTTCTCTTCGGTTATGCTGGTTAAAAGGTTGTTTGCAAGCCTGCTTGCACCGATTCTGAAAAGTTTCGGGGTGAGCCATTCTTTACCAAGGATTTCTCTCACGATGGCGATATAGAAAAGTGCATCAGCGCTCTCCACTATCCCGCCTGCCGCTTTGAATCCCACCTTCTTTCCGGTTCTACCGTAAAACGCTTTGATAGCGCTGCACATGACCCAGGCCGCTTCGGGTGTTGCGGCCGGATCTGTCTTGCCGGTGGAGGTTTTGATAAAATCGGCGCCGGCCTGCATGGATAACATGGAGGCTTTCCAGATATTTTCGGCTGTTTTCAATGCCCCTGTTTCAAGGATAACTTTCAGGTGCGCCTTGCCGCAACTCTTTTTAATGGCTGAAATTTCGCTGGCCACAACTTCATAGTTACCTTCCAGGAAAGTTCCAACGGAGATAACGATATCGATTTCATCGGCGCCTGCTGCAACGGTCAGCTCCGTCTCCAGTTCTTTCACTTTCAGGAAAGTCATCGAAGATGGAAAACCTGCAGCTACTGCAGCCAAAGAAACTTTGGGGTCTTTCAGGTTATCTCTGACGGTCTTTACCAGGGTAGGGTAAACGCAGATAGCCGCCACATTCGGAAGCTCAATAAAGTGACGCGGAAACAGGGATACTTTTTCGGCCATTAACCGTCCCTTCTCCTGGGTGTCATCAGCACCGAGGGTAGTTAAATCGATGCAGGAGAGAGCCAGTTTCATCTCCTCTTTGGGAAGAGATCCTCCCGATTTTGTCCTGATCGCATCCAGTCCGTTTTTTACCTCCTCCGTCAGGAATGTACGGTCAATATTCTCAAGTAATCCGCTCATATTGTATTATTTAAGGAATCTGCAGTAACTAAATAAAGCTGATCAAATTTATATATAATATGCTGATATTCAAATTATATTTTGGGTTTTGTCCATTGCAAATTATTCCAATCCGAAATCATTTTCAATATTTACGCCTTCCGTCCGAATAGAGCTAACCTCTTTTTCAATCTGCTACCGCGGACGGTGGGTCGCAATTTTCGATTTACCCAGGGTGCCGCTCCTTCGTCGCTTTGCCCTGGGCTAGGCTATATTGCCACTGCGTGGCGAAATCCATAAGTTGAATCCCCCTGTCGTTCCGTCGTCAATTTGATAAGTCCCCAAGTCCCCAAGTCTCCAAGTCCCCAAGTCTCCCAGTCGTCAAGTCGTCCCCTCATTTTCAAAGCTCCCTGTTCTTCGAATCTATAACAATGGTTACGGGTCCATCGTTGAGCAACTCAACTTTCATATCTGCCCCGAAGATGCCGGCCTTGACCTCTTTCCCCAATTGACCGGCTGCTTTTTCAATAAACAGGTTGTATAGCGGGATTGCGGTTTCCGGTAGTGCCGCCCTGATGTAAGACGGACGGTTACCCTTTTTGGTGGCTGCATGCAGCGTAAATTGGCTGACAAGGAGCATCCCGCCGTCTGTTTCCTTTACAGACAGGTTCATGACGCCTGCATTATCGTTAAAAATCCGCAGGTTTATAATTTTGGCGCACATCCAGTCGAGATCATCGGTGGTATCGGTATGCTCGAATCCGGCAAGCACCAGAAGACCATTTCCGATTGAAGAGATCAATTTCCCTTCAACGGATACGGATGCTTTGGAAACACGCTGAATGACGACCCTCATAAAAAGAAAATTTTCGATTTTCGATTTTCGATTTTCGATTGAGGGACTCTGATCATTCTTACATTGAAACGACTGTTCATATACTTGTCAAAATGGATAATTTGAAGATACACACAATTCAAAATTAGTGATTTAACAAATATAAAAATGGTAGAAGCAACAACGAAATATTTAATAAAAATTACCAGTGTTGCTCTTCCCCTATTCCAAAATCCAAAATCGAAAATCAAAAATTCTTCCCGGCATCCACCTGATTTTTCAAATCACCATTTTAATGGCCTCAGCCAATAACCAATACCGAAGGGCTTTACCGATAAACATATAGACCATGGTGAGTTTGGGTGAAATCCTGAAAAACCCGAGTCCCAGGATCAAAACATCCCCGATAACAGGTACGAAGGAGAGCAGGGCTGAAATCGGACCGTATTTCTGCAGTTTGGGTAAAATGGCATGGATCTTTTCCATTTTTACCTTTCCGTATTTTTCGATCCATTCAATTTTACCAAGATAACCAAGGTAGAAGATGGAGATTCCTCCCAGCGTATTTCCGGCTGTAGCGACGATAATGCAGGAGAGACCG